>JAFGCI010000002.1 GCA_016932735.1 Candidatus Aenigmatarchaeota archaeon | reverse complement strand
CAATCTTGAGGCGCAGGCGACATCTCCTGTATGGCCCAAGCAGTGCCAGGTCCAGCAGTACGACGGCAGATGCTATCTCATGGGAGGAAACCCGACCAATTTCACAGTGACTGTCCATGATATTCATAGCAAGCCGCTGCCGACAGGATTCACATTCTCATCAACTACAGCCGTCCTTACCGGAGGCGAAGATGAGCTCAACGCGCAGGTAAGCTGCACCCAGCAGTCAGCGCAGCTTCCCGCAGGCAGCATAGAGTATGAGAGGGAATACTTCTGCAATGTCATACTTCCGCAGACTGTCCAGGGGAAGCCTCTGAACGACACTCAAAGGACATCCGCAGTCGAGGTTGTCGAGCCGCCCTACAGGCTCGGACAGCCTCAAGTGATGATGACGTTCACGTACGGCAACGGCAAGGGTGTCTCTAAGCTCGAGGTCCAGGGACTGCCCGGCGTCACGTACATAAAGAGAATAAAGACAAGCGCGCTCCTCAACTGGGAGAAACAGCTCGAGGACGCAAAGAAACTAACAGACCTGTTCATGAGCATAATAAGGAAGGTTATGTGGGTAACAGGCTTCTGCATAGTCTGCTATGTTTCTGATGTGGCGATAGACGGGATTGAGAACAAGATTGACAGTCCTGAACCTACAAACCCACCCGCAGGAACCGGTGGTCAAGTTGCATGGGCTGACAATGAAGTTCTTATGGAACAGATAAATGATATACGAACTATAGATTATTTATCTGAAGCACATACATCGACATCGGGCCTGAATGATTTCTCATATCAGCCAGAGATTCAGGAAAAGATATTTTTTGCTGATGGTTCCAAGTTTGATTGGGGCAGCTTTGCAGTTGCAATGATATCTTTGGCTGGAGTCATTTATCTGTTAGTCAAATTCCTTGACAGGGACAGCGCTCTCAGAGGAGTCCTGGATACGGATCCAAAAAATGACCTTTTCGGCCATTTCAAGAAAGGAGCAACTTGGGGACTTTCCTGCCTTATTGCAAGACTCCTCGGAGAAATCATACAAAGACTAGGCGGAGGCGTAGCGGATGTAATTGGAGAAGACGTCCTTGAAGGCACAGCAAGTGCATTTGGTGATGTTTGCGGAGTCCTCTTGAAGAACTGGAGAATCCTGATACTCGTTGCGCAGATATATCTTGATTTCCTTCAGCTTCAGGCATGCTTTGAGAATATACAGAGGCAGGTCGAGCAGGCGCAGCCTGTCGGCGAGGTCAACGCGGCTTATCAGGGAATAAACGTCATGCAGTCGCTTGCAAGCTGCGTGGCCAACCTCGAAGCCACTGCCCAGAAAGCCGAGCAGCTTTATCAGGCAGTCGAGGATGCGGCTGCCGATTTGGGAGGTGGAAGCGGAGGACAGATATATACAACAAATAGAGGTTTATGCGGACCCAATGACGCTGCAATAACAGTATATTTCAAGGAGGTAAGAAGAGGAGACAAAGAGTATAGGTTTGCTTATCTTGTTGTTAAAGATGGAGAAAATGTATTAGCCGAGGAATTAAACAGGAAGGTAGTGCCGCAACTTACTGAAATGAGAGGCGGCAAATACACAGGAACTGCACAACTAACATTCCGGCAGCATTTACCTGACATGTTTATTGATCAATCCGGAAGAGTCAAACAGGGAGATTTAAACGGAAAACAGATTTGGATATATCTCGAGAATGATAAAGGCAAAGTCAGCGAGAAGCTTAATGTTGGTACATACTACAATAATTGTGCCGGAGACAGGGGTTCAGGAATATCAGACAGCTTGACTGCTATTTGGGTAGAGACGGGTAACGACGGAAATATAGATGCAGAAATAGACGCAATCAAGGAAATCAAAATTGAAAGTAAAGCCGGAGACATTTCAGTAAGAGTTTCAAAGACATGTGATATGACAGGAACTGTGGAAATGCTCACTCCAGAAACATTTAATGTTCTTCAAAAAAGTCCTGGGATAGTAAAAGTTAAAGGAAAAAGCAAAGGCACATGTACAATAAATATAGCAGATACAGATTCATCCACAGATCCGTCACAATTAACTATTACAATCAAAGAAAAACCAGCAACTACCGGAACGCCGGCGGGAGTAGACATGCCGTCAATGACGCTATCCGTGAAGACTGTAGATTTAAAAGCTAGAGAACCGAATTTTTATGTTATAATATCAGCAGCCGGTGGCGGTATAACCCATTTCTTAGTCGATAGTGTAACAAAAGATTGGATAAAAACGGCTCCAAGTAAAGATGCTGATATTGCAACCCAATACAGCCAAGGCTCAAGCATAAAGATCTTTTTAGGAACCCACCCATATGCAAAAGACGATGGTATAGTGAAGGTTTGCGGAAGCACTTCTGTAGACAGAAATAATAAAGTTGAATCGACATGCCAGGACATAAACGTTACTTTTGAAAAAGAGACTGCGCCTGCTGCACAGCCAACGTATACATCATCACAGGCTCCCGCATGTAATTTTGCTAGTTGTTATGTAACCGGGTTATGCAAGTCCGGTGTTTGCTGCGTGGTGAAAGCCAGATTCGGTGATGCATGGGCAGATTCCATGAATGGAAATGAAGCTAATACAGCAGCGCAGAAATATTGGAATACAAATGCATGTGTCACCAAAAACTTTGGCACGTGCAAAACAGCCAGAGGTGTGAGTATGGGAGACGATTGCAGTGCTGCGACATCACCTGCAACTGTCACATACAACGGTAAAATCCAAATCCTTACTCCGTTTCATAACGAAAAGACCGACGCTCAATTATTAGCCAATCCGGATTTCGGAACCTTCGTTGTAAAGGCTGACGGCGGTGCTCTTCAGTTCACCATATTGGCTATTCCAAGCAACGAGTATGCAGTTTACTTGAGAGGCAGCAAAGTTACTTCCCAACAAACAATTAACTCGGGACAGCAAGAGACATATACTGTAATTTTCACTGGATCCAACATCGTACCAGTGAAAATTGAAATACAGAATTCAAATACCCCATCTGACAAAAAGACAATAAACTATGGAGCAAGTTCCGGGGCAACCTTCAGCTGATTGATATGAAGTATAAATCGTTTTTATTTGCCACGGTTCTTATTTTCGTTATTTTATTAATTGTTATTTTTTATCCGGTTTCTGAAAAAACGGCAGAATCCGGGCCAGCCGAAGACGAACCGATAATAGAGATATCGGGATATGTAATTAAAGTCCTGAAAGAGCCCAAAGGTGAATTTATTGACATCTTTCTGAAAGGCGAAGATTATGTACTTGGGACTATAACTCTTAACGGGCTCCCCGATACAGATATAAGAGTAAAGATCAGTACGGACTCCCTCCCATGGGGCGATGCAGGAGTTTTTGATGAAACGGAAAATGAAGTCTCAGATGAATTATTCACTCTTTCAAAAGGCTCTGAAAAGGAATTCTTAATAAAAGCCAAGAATTATGAATTTGTACCGGTAATGGTTCAGGTTACAATTTCTGACGAAAGTGAAAAAATCATCGATGCTTTCCTTTTTGAAAGTAATGGGACCATCTCCTGATTTGTATAACCAATTTAACTATAAATCCCCAAATATCATTATGCATGCTTCGTTATACACTAAACATCATTTGATTTTCTTATCGCTTTTTCTATCTATATTGTTCATTTCCTGCTCTGCATATTCTGAAACATACCATTTTGTGACTGGCCTGAGTTGTCCGGGACAGGAGGTCTGCTGCCTCCCTGACTCAGTCCAGATAAAGGAAGGAAGCAATTGCGCGGATATAGGCGGTTTCTGCTCGAACAGGTATGCTCCTCGTTATACATATGAACAGGTCAAAAAAGATAACAGGAAGATAGAATGTTCCCCTGATCAGAAAATTTCTGGCTATGTCTATGATGAGAACGGCCAGTTGGGTAATGTCGCAGACCAGGTGACAAGCGAAGCCGGAAAACTTTTTGAGAGCAGGGGCGTGATAGTGAAACTCTACGTGACCGAAATGCTAACATTTGATACGGACGAAGAGTTCTCCAACTTTGGAAGGGAAGTGTATCTTGACAACTCCATGAATAAGGAAGGAATTCCAGAATTCAATGTACTTATTCTATATGCAAAAGTCGGAGCCAGCTGGAAAGTCGGTTATTTCCATTCATATGACTGCAGCATTTTCGCTGGCCAGATGACGGGACTCGCATCCAAAGGGACGTCAAGTTCTTCCGGAAGTTCCGCATCAAGTCCTTCATCAGATTCGGGGAGCAGCCCGTTTACACCTTTCAGTGCTCCTATTGTCACTATGGAACAGTTTCTTGATATAACAGGAAAAGCGGTCTTATCATCATCGGGCAGGCTGTCATCTGCTCAGATTCTGGCCATTGTTAATTCTGTTATAGAAAATGTGGAGTTCACCCTTGACATAGCAGGAAGGGAATGCATCCTGAATGTATGCGAGCTCATATCGAATGATGAAGACTCCAGATATGAAGGATTCAGATGCGATCCCATGGATACAGGAAATCCGAAAAAACCCCATGAATGCAGGAAAGGGGCGACTATAATAAAATGCCTTTATGCAGGTGCTTATGTTTCCGAAGAAATGACAGATAATGACGGTTTTGTCAACGGAAGAACAGTATTCATTGTCGATGACAATGACTGGAGAGCCGCGCTTTCACTCCTTCCGATAGCCACATACAGGAAGACAGCCGGGCAACAGACGATTCCGGTACATAATCCATGGATTGTCTACCACAGGGAAGGCGACAAAATAGACTTCGAATCCATCATGATTTATCTGAAGCAATTATTTTCTATAGACAGCATAAGCCCGAAAGGTATAATAATAGCCAGCGAGGGAGCAGTGCCAAAGAATCTGGAACTGGCATTGAACGACAAATCAATAGGAATAGGAGAGCTTATAGAGAACAAGAAAGTCGGAATAAAGCATATCAGCCCCTCCGATTATCACATCCTCTGGAAAGCCAAAGATGACCAATATGACACGGTTGTAATCTCCGACCCTAACGATTACAAGATGGGGCTTCTTGCAGCCCATCTTGCTTCAATAAAAAACGCGCCTCTTATTTTCACAGACAATATTGAAGATATTCAAGACAAATACGATATACAGGGAAAGCAGGTATATCTGCTGGGTCCGAAGGCGAAAAACCTGAAGCAAAAAATACAAGATATGGGTTCTGCAACTATTACTGATTACATAAACGATTTTTCCACCCTTCAAAAAGAATTGATACAGATAATCGGGATGCCTAATAAAATCATACTAGTAAATCCGAATGATATAAAACCCGAGTTTTGTGAGAAGTTCGGCCTGAGAACGACCTTCGGAAACATTGAAAAACCATTCTGCGGGGATTCGATAAATGCGCCTCTTCTGGCTTCAATGCTTGACGAGATAATAACTTTCTCTGAAACGGAACCCGCCGCGACATTGAATCGGGGAGAGAAATGCGCTGCCGGATACCAGGAAGATATGCCCGATATGTACATAGTCAACAACCACAGGCTTTTCATCAGGAAAGATAATATGATAGAAGTATACGATTATGAAAAGAAGAAATATCTGGACAGTATATCTCTTCCGTCATATTCCTCTTCGGAAAGGACAGGGATAATCCAGTCGCCTGAGAAGGAATGGACGTATTTCTATGTTGAGAGATATGCAGGAAAAAATGACCAGGGTCAAGACCAATATGAGATAAAGTTTACTGTTCTGGACAGACCCACAGAAAGGGAGAATTCCCAGAATGAACAGTCGTCTTCAGTGCAGACTATAGACCAGGAGGATTTGGACAGTGGGGATTTGGTAGAAGTTGAATACGTAGTTAGAAAACTGGAAGCAAATGATGGTAGTGGCAGAGTCATTAGGACTCTGGGTATAAAAACGGTTCCAAAAAAATATTTAGACGACCCTGCTTTGATACCTTCATCACAAAATACAGTAGTTTTTGAATACGTAGTTAGAAAACTGGAAGCAACTGATGGTAGTGGCAGAGTCATTAGAACTTTAGGAGAAATAACAATTCCCGAAGGATTCTTTGGAGATATAGATAATAATCAGAATAAAGAAACAGCAGATCAATTCTCAACACCACAAATCGCGCTCGGAGAAGGCTACAGTAAAAGAACATTGAACAAGAAAGGGTTCGAATCCATCGCTATTGACGGCTTCGGCAACGTATGGATTATATATTCTGATATTAAAGGAGCTCTCAAGCTCGATATGTTCGATGGAAAAGGCAAAAGCTTTACTCTTATGAAAGATAGAAACGGCCTGACCGATTTCCTGAATAAAGAGGACAATGCGAATTTCGCTGAGTATATGGGAAAGCAGGGCGGAGACAGCGATGCCAACAGTTTTTTTGATATAGAAGTCGTGACCACAAAAAACAAAAAGACGGGGATTCTGGGCGGAGGAGTAGGCATGGCCAGGACCATTTCCTTCTATCGTTATGAAGAGACAGGCGACATAATAATCAATTTCAAACCGTCAAAGTGCAACATTGGAAATACCTGCTATTTCGTGTCCTACAAATACAAAAATCCTCCCTCGGTCCCGGACGATGACTGGCTAAAAGACGCAGAGATAGGCCATTATACGCTAACCGATGGGCTAAACAACGGGTTCTATTACACCTACGATGAGAACGGGAAGATTTACATAATATACGCCAATAAAGGCGTGATAGTGGGGGAATTGCCAAGAAGACTTTCGAATGGGAACGAGCAGGAAGTCAGCGGCTATAAAATCATAACACTCGATATGGGAAAGAGTAAAGCCCAGAGCGCGCGCATACCGCCTTTCCTTGAGGAAGCGAATACGGGCGGAAAGGAATTCCTTATGGGGCCTTTGCTCATCAATTCCAATGAGGATGAAGCATTGTTTGTATTGGGCGGCGATATCCTGGTAAGACTTAAAGAAGGAAAATCCGATATAGAGGACTTTGCTGATTATAAATATGTGCCAACATTTAAAGAACCGGCTTTCAGCCTAAGGGGATGCACACCAGACCTGCCCGACGGTATGATGATCGCGCTCGGCCTGACAATTACCGAGAAAACAAAGGACAAAGCTGAAGACGATATATGGGATAAAGCCAAGGAGACCAAGGAAAACCTCATGGATTTTGTCAAAGACAACAAAGATAAAATAGACTTCTCAGATACCGGTTTTCTCACTATAATAGCAAGCCCCACTGCGATACCTTTAAGCAAACTTCAGAAAGACTTCAATGGTTATGATATAAGAGTTTCGCTGGATTCCTATTACGTATCATCCGATTCGTGGTTACCCGGGTCGACAATATACATAGAGGACGTTCCCGTCGGAAGAATCTTCGGGGCCACGACATCCGACACCTCCAGCTACATAAACAGGAGGATTTCGTTCTCGAACGGCGGGCTGAACTATTTCACCGGCACCAACAAGCTAAGAGTCGCAAATGACATAACATTGCTTACGGCGAACTCCCCATATGAGCATTATTACGTTTCAGTGTTTTCCCCTATATTAAAAAGGGCTGGTTACAATGTAAGATGCTTCAGGGGACCCTACGAGTTCATAAATGACAAGACTTTGAAGCAGCGCTGGCAGGAATCAATTAAAAAAATTCTATCCCTTTTGGGGGACGACATTGAAACAGAAAGCCAGCAGGGTTCAGTAGGCGGTGCGTGCAGCATTGCTGATGTGGAATCTATTGAGCCGGATATACTCGGCTATGACATATTCTTTTATGCGGATAAGCACGGAGCTTCTTCAGACAACATATTCTACCCCGTAATAAAGGGAGGCGAACTCCCGGAACTCCCCTCAACTTTAGGATTCACAAGCACTTTACTTAATAACGACTACTATTCATCTTCGGGAGCTGACCTCTTCGGGCTCAATATGATAAGAAGAGGAGGCATAGGATTTATAGCTCCCGTAAGCCTTTCATTCACATTCAGCTCGATTCAAGGCAGGGAAGACATTCTTGAGGAACTTTTCTATAATATGCTCAAGGGATATGACCTCGGAAAGAGCCTTAAGAATGCCAAATGGACCTATAATAACATGTCAGGTTTTGCCAGAGCGGTAAGGCAGACTCTTGTAAATTATAAATATTACTCGATATCGAATTACATGATTCTCGGAGACCCGACTGTAAAGCCAGCACTGAAAGAACTCGTAGAAGGAGTAGTTGATAAGGCGAAGGAAGCTATAAACGAGGAAGTTGCCAAAAGAATTTTAGAAGAAAGCTTTAATTACGATGATACCAATCTCAAGAAAACCGTCCAGTAGCCTCTTTAAAGATTCCCATGTCATCTAAGGCGAAAATGGTCCTTTTTTCTCCAGAAAGAGATATGCATCGGGTAATAGTAACCTTTATAAATACTAAAATCAATATTTTATTACTAAATAATCGTTATTTTATACTTGTTAGTGATTTGGAGGCGATTTTATGGGGAAATATCTGACTGATGTTACAAAGATACAGAATCCTGCAGCTGTATACAGGGCAATGCAGGAAGCAGGGATAGGAAATTTCGGCGAATTCCATATAAGCAGAGGAGGAAAGAGGCAGGAGTTCCTTGCTACAAGAGAAAATGCCACTACAGGCAGGTATGAAGAAGGAATTCTTACTTATAATAATGACGGAAATTCGTCTTTTGAAGCTTCGGATTCAGCAAAACTAGCAAAAACCAGCACGAAAAGAAGAGTACATGAAGGAGCCAAACGTGCCTGGTATGAATCCATACCATGGCCTGTCAAAGCAAAAACAAATTATAATGGTGTTGTAGAAAAGGGCAGGGCATCGAAGAAGTTCTGGGGAACCGTTCTCAGATATGGCGGTCCGATTTTAATGTATCAACAGGCTATAAGAGAAGCGGCAGCATCTGGGGAGCCAATCGGTTTAACCAAACTTGCGGTTTATACTGCCGCGCCCTTCGCCATACCGTGGGCAATCAACTTTATCAAAGGTGCAGTAAAAGCAGGAAAGCCTAATTATTCGGCGTCAAGAGATGGTAAAAAAGGCTTCAAAGAAGACCTTAAATCAAGGGTTGGAAGTTCAGTAGCAGTATCTACGGACGGTAGGGCACAGCAAATAGCCAATACAGGAACCGGAGCTGTACAGCCTGAAGCAGTTATTAAAGCTGCTTCAACAGCAGCTCCTTCAGGACCCCTAGACGGCAATTCAGCACGTCCATCAGCCGAAAGATACGAAACAATTCTGAAAACAAAGAAAACAAGAATAAGGAACCTTACTGGAGAGAGAGATAAAGCCAGAATGGAAGCAGAAGAATACAAGACAAAATACATGACATTACTGGAAGAAACAAGACGAAAAAGTTAATAATTTTTAATTTTTTATTCATTTTATATATAATATGATTATGGAGGTTAATGCATGAGCGGCTATAGAAGAAATCCTGCACTGTATCTGACATTGCTAGCCACGCTTTTCGCTTACGGGCATGCAGAGGGGCAGAGCACGGGCAGCAGGACCAGTTCTGCCAGACCTCCTATTATGACGCGAACCGTGACCTCATCCGGCGAAGTGCTGTATTCGAGTCTGCCTGATTCGGCAACGGCCGCAGCTTATGGATTCGGTCATTCATCTGAGAAAAAGCAGTTCACAAACGGGCTTGAGGAACTAAAGAAGGCGAAGGGCGTTATACCGCCCAAGAAAAAGAAATCCCGAAGATATGCAGGCTCATTAGAATCGCTTAACTTAGGAAATGAAGAAGTACCGGTAGACGAAGAGACAAAAAAGACTCTCAGTTTTCTTAAAGAAAGAGGAATCGATATAGGCTCGGGAACAACTGAAGAAGCCCTGCGCAGAGGCGTCAATGAGTTTTATGAAAGCATGAAAGGCAGACTCCCTCCGGGAACAACCGCTCAAGACTTGTACAAGAAGGCCCTTCAGTACAAAAACGCCGTTGAGAAAGGAACAAAATATGTCGGCGAAATAAAGAGCCTGTTCGGCGGAAAAAAGAAAGAGGAGAAACCGAAGCAGGGAGATAAAAACAAGCCCAAATTTAAATTAGGCTGGTAATGGATGGAACTGATAAATTATCTTCTGGCGCCTTTGGATGTGGCCATAAAAACATTCATATACCGTCCTCTCGGATACATGACAGGCCACGTTTTTGAAAGGCTGGATGCACACGATGAAGCCCGGAACGGATATCTTTCAAAAAGGGTCAGGCGCTGATTTCAGTGAGGACAGACACCGTTTATATTAAAAGAACCTCTTCCAATAATTATTCATGGTCGCTATGAAAGGAAAGACGCATTTAATTATTATTGCGCTTTTTTCAATCCTTTTTCTGTTGCTTGCGTCTTCGGCAAACGCTGCTGAAGTTACTGATGAGACCAATATTCTGGGAACATTCAGAAACGTAATCGAGAACAATGTGGACAGCTTTCAGCAGGACACAGGAATAAGAGTCGACGTAGAAGCATCCGATGAGATCTTTCCTGATATCAATTCATTCAAAGATTATGGCAGGAGGAAATATGTCGAGAGATTAAAGAACGATGCAATGCCAATGTATAATACTTTCATATTATATGCGAAGGTTGGAACAGAGGATAACTTCGAGGAGCATATAGGGTATTTCTATTCCTACGAATGCGATATATTAGCAAAGCAGATGCAGAAGGCTTCTTCCGGAGCTCTGGACGACTTCTCCGGTTCGAGAATGAAGAGCCTGGTTGAAGATGCCCTGGAAGTAATAGGCCATGCATTTGATATCTCGGGAGAGGACTGTCTGCTTCACATATGCGAGCTCATAGACAATGATCAGGACCCGCGTTATAAAGGGTTCTCCTGCGATGAATTTAATCTCAACGAGCCCAGAAAAGACTATTCGTGTTTCAATGGAAAGAATGAGATAAAGTGCCTTTATGAGAAAGGTTTCGGAATAGAAGAGATGGCTGAGATAGAAAATCTTTCGGACAAAACCGTATATATAATTGACAATAATGACTGGAGAGATACGCTGTCCCTTCTACCGATAGCTGTTTATCATGGAAAAGAGAACCCATTGACCAATATAGTGAAGAATCCCTGGCTTGTTTATTATAGGGAATTCGATAATGTCGACATGGAATCCTCTCTGATATACCTTAGGCAGCTCTTATCCATAGACTCGGTGAAGCCGGAAAAAATAGTAGTGATTTCAGACTCGGAAATACCGAAGAACCTGGGCTTCGCGCTTCTGGACAAAGAGACAGGCCTTGGCCTCAATGGAGATATGGTGTCTTTCATGACGCCATCCGAATACAAAATCATATGGGAGGGCAGGGGATATGATTCCATTGTAATCGCGAGCTCAGTAGATTATGATATGGGTCTTTTGGCAGCTCATTTTGCATCATTCATCAACACCCCCCTCATATTCACAGACGATTCTTCAGAGTCTTTCAGGAAATCGATAGAAGGATATGAAACTGAAGGCAAGATGCTCTATTTTGCAGGAAAGAACGGGCATCTCTCAGAACTCTATAAAGGATTCGAAGGGAATAAAACATATTTCGGCTCAATAGACGAACTCCAGAAAACGCTTCTGTATCTTACAAAGGCCAACGAGACCGGAAGGATGATACTTGTCAATCCGGCAGACATTTATTATGGATACTGCATCAACTCCACTTTAAACACAGCTTTCGGGAAGATAACAGAGCCCTACTGCGGCGATTCGATAAATGCGCCCCTTCTTGCGATCCTCAAAAACGAAATAATTGTTTTCGCAAATGTGGAACCTCTTCTCTCGATGCAGGATTACCTGTACAGCAAGAGGTTGGTAAAGAGTATACAATCCTATATAGAGAGCATAAACGAATCTGCGGGAGCTTCCGGCGAGGACGTGAGGGAGTATGCCGTGATGCTTTCCGAAAAAGTGGCCAAAAACAATGTTCTTGACATTGATATGCAGAAGGCAGTGCTTGAGGCCATTGAGAACGGGCTCAAGAATCCCTGCAACGATACGGATTTCTGCCTGAACGAACTCATGAAATTCAATGACATTTATCTCGTTTATGACCTTCCGGCAAAGGAGATAATGAGGGCTGCTGAAAGAATGAGCAACGCACTTCAGGGAGAGCATGATGTGTCCTTTGAAGCCCGGAAAGAATGGGAAGACAGTGTCTGGAATAATGCAAAAGAGGTCAAAAGGCAGCTTGATTCCTTCATAGAGCAGAACGGCATGGCGGACCTGGTGAAAAACCAGACCAATGGAAGCCTGACAGTCATAGCTGCTCCGAATTTCATACCTTACAGCATATACTACGTCAGGAGCCCGACAATTGAAAAGACCGAATACAGGATGCCTCTTGATTCATATTATGCGAACTTCGGCGGAACCACATTCCTTACGAACCTGAAGCCTGTATATGAGGATTTCGGCGAATCCGGCTACGAAGACATACCGGTCGGAAGGATTACGGGGATAACGGTTTCCGATTCATCATCATACATAAACAGGCTGCTGAGCTTCGAATCAGGCGGGCTATTATATTTCCCCAGAGACGGCAATCTGACAGCGTTATCGGACATTTCAATGTTGAATTACATAACGGGCGGGGAACCATACTATACGCAGACGATTGCAGATGGTCTTGAAGCCCAGGGCTTCTCAGTTGAATGCTCTGTCTCGTATAAAGACATTAACGGTATATGCAGATATTCGGAATGGGGCGGAGTCCACCAGGACATACTCGATTCCGATATATACATAGACACCGAGCACGGGACATCGAACCTGCTTGGCTATTCGATGATATCTTCAGAAGATATACCCGAACTCCATTCAACTATAGGAGTGACCGAAGGCTGCCTATCCAATGACTTTTACAGGGCCTACGGCACGGAGCTTTTCGGGGCAAATGTGATGAGGAGGGGCGGTTCTGCCCACATAGGTCCTGTAGGCCTTACGAAAACGATAGGATATGACACGCTTTTCTACAGGGACTCCAACTTCGGGAACTTGTTCCTTGTGAACATCCTGAAGGATGAGATAAGCACAGGCAAAGCTCTTATGGACACCAAGATGTTCGAGATACCTATCACCAAGCTCCATATAAGGTTCCCCTCTGACAGGAGCCTTCTCGGCGACCCGACAGTTGTCCCTGCACTCGAGACGCACCTGAACACAGAGAATTTCAGCTTCAATTTTGAGATAGAAATCGTGGAAGAAATGCTTTTCGACTCTTACGTCACATTCATTAATCAAGACAATAAGAAGCGCGCCGTAGGGGGCGTTGGCCTTACGACGACCAACGGCAACACTGGCGGCAACAATGTAATGATGACTTTAGGCACCATTATAACGACGGTCGACGGCAAAACTATAACAATAGGAGGCATGTCTGATTGGGAGTTAAGAAGGCTTGTTGTAATGGCAACCATTGACAAGAGGCTCAACATGAAAAGATCCAACACCACTGTCTCAGAGCTTCCGGTATGGCTCTTCGACTCAATGGTAGACCTGGTTATTCTTGACAATAATTATAAGCCCGTCCCCCTGATAGGCAACGAGCCCAACGAGGCAATGAGGAAGGTAACCGAATTGTACGTTCCGATGGCCGAATACATTCTCAAGGCCAAGATAACTCCAAGACTTGACCAGGCGCTGAATAGTATGTGGAAAGGAGGCAATGTGGTTGTCGATAAAGCTATTTCAGGAACTGGAAAGGTGGCAATTACCGGAGCGGAGCTTTTTGAAAAATGTTTCCCCTGGGTCGAAAGAGAGGTCATGAAAAAGAACATAGACAGGATAAACACTGCACTTGATTCAGGCATGGAGGTCTATATAGTATTGATGCGCGGGTCTGACGGCCAGGGTCAGGACGGTCCGATAATGGCTACATATCATGTCGTTAAAGGAGAGGGAAGTAAAATAATCGTCGATTATGTAACACCGGTTGCGAAGGACTGGACAAATATTGTTATAGACGCCAATAAGGAGGTCATTAGAATAACATTCAGACCCGTTATTGATAATATACTCTCACCCATACTCGATGTAACAAAAGATATTCTGACTGAATTGGTGGCAGCTACGCTAGGACTTATTGTTAATTTCATTCCAAGTCTGCCAGGAACCATATTGGAAATTTTTAGGCGGTTTTTAACAAGCCTTTTGCCTATTTAACTTATAACAGCCTCTTTCTCTTAAATTTCCAATTCAATCCAAAACCCTTATATCGGATGAAATTCAAGAATTAATAGATAGCGTTATGGAGAGGAAGGTAGACTAATGCCAGGCGGAGCGTTTGGTAAGAAAATTGGCGAATTGTTAGATAAGGCTCTGACCCCCATAGACGTAGCAGTAAAAATGTTCATTGACAGGCCTATCGGATACATGACAGGCCACGTATTTCAAAGAATGGACATGCATGATGCCGCCAGGAGCGAGTGGTTCGCAACAAAAGCCAAAAGGAGGTTCGATAATAGGGCAGTCGGACAGGGATACGCCCCTGAAGGCAGCGTCCCGCCAAAGATAAAGAAGCACTGGGGAACCAATCCAATCTCATACGGAATTCAGGGCCTTGGAGGCCTTCCTAACGTCGCAAAGACAGGAAGATTCTGGGACATGGCGCGCGGCTCCAACACAGTGAAGCCGAGGGTAGGAGGAGCCTTCGTCACAGGCGTATTCGGCATACTTTTCGGGGCTTTCATACAGTCCCAGCTTGTTTCAATAGCTCTGGGCGTATATGCATTGTCCATAATACTTCCCGGGGCGGAAAGCGAGTATGTGACCACGGGAATGGGAAGGCAGCTGATGCTCTGGAAAGGACGGACTTCGTCCATCCTGAAGGCACAGATGCAGCTGGTTGCACTGGTACTTGGAATGTATGCGCTTTATACATCCAACCTGCCGTTCTCGGCACTGATAATGCTTATAGTGGGATTTGCCGGCTACAGCGCCCTTCCGGTCGAATTCAAGGAAGGAAGGTCGGACGATTTCATCAAATCCTTCATGAGGATGTTCCTCGGAGTCGTTGTCCTTTCTATATGGGTTTTCGGCAATCTCTTCCAGTCGACGGTTCTTATGTTCATGGGGATACTGTTCCTTGCGGTGCCTCCCATAAGAAGGGGCGAGGCGACGGATGCTATCAGGTCCGGCGGCGAGGATATGTTCTACAAGATAATATTCCTTGTGGGAATGGTCATGATATTCCTGATGGTCACGGGAACACTTACAATATTCGGAGAGGCCGGATGGGGCCTCGGCCAGACGTCAATGCTGGTATTCTACCTGATATGGGGGATGTCGTTCCTTTCAGGACTCTTCTCGGCGGTTGAAGATATACCGAAAATAGGAACTATACTACTTGTTGTAGCTCTTATATTGTTCGGTACCACAGGACCGGGTGGGGATGCGATAGGAATGGCCATGTTCGGACAGTGGTGGCCTACAGTTGAAAATACTATGCAAAATACGCTCTCTCCTTTGGGAGATATGTTCGGAGGGCTGTCCAATACTTTCGGCTCCTCATACACCATGGTAACAAATCCAATGGGATTTGCCACCCAGATTATGGACGGGGGGTATGCAAAGAATCCCGACGGCTCTACCGGAGCGTACGGACTGGAGATATCAGGACTCCAGGCAGATGTCATATACCCAGGGGCTCCATTCACCATCCGTTTTGAGCTAAACAACAAGGGTGTAAGAGACGCGACCCTTGAAAGTCTGGAGATAATGAGCACTCTTGATGGCTTCCTTCTAAGGGATGAGAACGGGGTCATAATTTCGAGGAATCCGGAACCTATTGAAAACGACAAGAAAACAGGAAAAGAATTCTTCAAGTGGGATTACATTCCCGCTTCAACTGACATGGCACGCGGAGAAATACAGCCCGTCTTCATAATAGGAGAAATGACATGTTCGATGCTTCAGAAAATATTCTTTGATTACTCCGGAACGACAGAATCCATCCTGATTAAAGGCAAGATGGATTCCATCGCAAACAAGCTCCCGAAGAATGAAATGGGCACCGTTACAGCAAGGGAGATATATGAGATGGATATGGACAGGCTCAAGGGCTGGGCCGATGCGCTCAGGTACATATCTTTCAGGGTTAGGGAGACATACAGATACTCGACAGATTCCGCAATGCAGATAAAGTTCATAAGCGATGAAAAATGGAGAGAGCTTTCAAGGGACAGCAAATTCTCAAGAAGCTCTGTGCAGTCGACAATGACGACCGGACCCGTGAAGCTCAACTTAGGGACGATGGAACAGCCTATACCTGCAGGAACTCCATTCTTCGTCGGCTTCAACCTTACCATCACCAGGCAGAGAACCGAGATAAACGAAGCAGAGGTCACACTCAAACTTCCCTTCTATATAACCGATATAGCAATCCTTAATGAAAAATGCTCAGTCAAACCCGTATTCATGAACAGATATGATGTCGGGGACGGGACGCAGGGCGTTGAGGCTACATGGAGATTCAGAAAAGACAATAACCAGAGGTCCGTGTTCTGCTACTTTGATAAAGGCATATTCGAAATGACCGGACCGGAGAAGACATTCACAATAGAAGCCAACGCAAGCTACTCTATAACATCATGGGAGAACTACGATACAAGAACGTCTTTCCAGACCGCCTGCTTCGGCGAGGAGGATTACGTCAGGGAAAGGCTTGAAAGAAGGCTTCTTCCCAAAGTAGATAACACTACATACGACCGCGATCCTGCTACCAACACATCCACAGTGGAATTCACGACAGCAATACACGCTATGTGTGATACAAACAACTTCATAAACTGCAAGACGATTACAACAGATGGCCTGCGTCATAGTAACGAATGGTACAATGTAGTCCTGAAGCCGAACGGAACAGGGGGCTACAACAAGATAAGGGCAAAGACAACAATAGGGCTCAAAGATTACGAAGGAAATGAATTTGAGGCTGTCATGTGGTTTGAAACTGATACCAACGGTTGGCCCATATTCATAGAAATCATGGATTTTGAGTGTACATATGTCGCAGAGCCTACAAAAGACACACTTGAAAAGCTCAAACCGCAGCCCGTGCAAACTGTCAACAACATTACTATAGGAGGTTATGAGCCTAACAGTAAAACCATCACTATGTGGATGACTACTGGAATACCAGTTGATTGTATCTCCGGCTGCAACCCGATTCAAGGCTTCTCAGTCCCTGTTTATCAGGTAATATGGACGGATGTTCCGGACCCCGTACCGATACCGAGAATCGCTGGCAGTTACATACCCATGACAGGGGAGAAAATGGTCATGGTAAGAGACCCTTCAACGGGAAACGAATACTCGTTCATAGCCGGATATGAAACCATATTGACTGTGAATCCGCCGCACTGGTCTATAAACTATCAATCCGTATCGCTTGCAAAACTTGAAAACACGTCAAACGACATGGTTGCAGGTGACTCTGCTTCGATAAGATTTGAGCCGGATTTCGGAAGTTCCAGTACTGAGATAACAGGTTCAGCAGGCGCTTACACGCTTAAAGTAAAGTACAAGACAATAACGCAGGGCGTAAAGCTTGAGGCGAACCCTGCGAATTTCAATGTTGATGTAAGTGGAACTTCTTATCCCGGAGGATTCAGCGGCTCAAGCGGGAACATTATAATCACTACAGACACAACAACGATATTCAGAAACCTTCCACTAACCGACGGGCAGACGGTGACTATATCAGGAACCCTGACAGAAGTTCCGGGAGGAGGAACTGTGACAATATCAGATAATATGAAAATAAATCTTCAGACAAAGAAACCTGAACCATTATAAATCATTCCAGAAGGTATTCCAGAGCATCATCAATATCAACGACTTCTATGACTTCTATTCCGGTTAAATCACTAAGGCTTGACTTCTGGGGGATTTCCTCATCCATGCAGATGCTGGAATTACCAATCTCCTCGCAGTATCTGGTCGTCTCGAACTTATCCATTGATCCTTGTGTCAACGGGACAAGAAGCGTATGGATGCCCATATCTGCAACAGCATGTGCCTTCTCCATTACATTGGAGACAGGACCAATGGTCCCGTCATGGTTTATTGCCCCTGTTATCATGACATCTTCTTTTATGCCCTTTCCCAGAAGAGCGGCAATCGTGGCCGCAGCGACAGCAGCTCCCGCTGAAGGGCCTTCTATAGCGGTCGCATCGGTTTCAACAGTGTAAATTATGTCATAGTTGGAAAGGTCAATCCCGATCCTTTCCGAGGCAACATTATAGGCTATGCGCACGGAATTCTGCGTGTCCGGCTCGTACAGCATCCTGTCAATATTAGCTAAAATACGGCCCTTCCCGGGGATTATTTCGACCTTCAGGATGGTTGTCAGACCTTCCTTGTTCTCATCAACGGCGGGAACCCTTATGGAAGCTGTTTTCATGGGCTTATCGTAACTGAAGCTCAATGAACTGAGAGCATCTATCTCCTCATAAATAACAGTGGTCTTTGAGTTAGCCATGAAGCCCATGAAGAACCCTATTATAAGAAAAACCACAACAGCAATGATTTTTTTGTCCATCATAATACCTGTTTTAAATATGGGAGAATTTGTTGATAAATACAATTTAATATGTAATCCCACAGGTGAAACCTGAGAGTAGATAAAATAATCGATATAATCAATTAGCAGGGCAGAGCTTTCACAAAAACAAATAACATAATTGTGAAAGCAGAGGCGGTCCCTCGGTGGACAGTATCATACATTTCAGCTGATCGCCGATTCTTCTCTTCCCTGCGACCCCGCCAGCATCAATGCCATAGCTTAGGGCTGCTCCGGTCAGGGCCTGACCCGTTTCACCATGATAACGATCCGGCAGGACAGGGCCTCAACGTCAAATCAGCGGGCATCCATATACGATTGCTGCCGCCCGAAGGTCTCGATCCTGCCATAAAGACGGTTTGCAGTAACAGGGTACGCCTGGCCCCCCGATCCAGCCTCTGCAGTAATAATTTGAATAATAGTTTTTAAAAGAAGCAATATTTTCTAATTATATATTCGCCGATTTTCAATAATTTAACATGGCTAATCTGTTCTTTTCCAAATATAAGCGGATATCGGTCCTATTCTTCGGATGGGCTTATGATAAGAACAAGAAGACTTTCGACCATCTGCAGGAACACATGAGAAACGCGAACATGGGAATCCTTGTCAAGGCATGGGTATCGATGTCAGCCCTGACAGCCATTCTTGTTCTTTTTGCAACGGCTTTGGGAGTATATGCAATGAGCCAGATTTTCATAATTGAGGCCCTTTATTTTTACGTGTTTTTGTTCTCCATGTGCGTCCTTACAACATCGACGACCCTGTTACTATTCTATATATATCCGATTGAAAGGGAAGACAGCAGGAGAAAATCCATTGATAACAACCTCCCCTTTGCAACAATACATATGTCGGCTGTCGCTTCTGCAGGAATTCCGATAGATTTCATGTTCGGTCTCATTTCCAGTTTTACTGAATACGGCGAGGTGTCTGAGGACGCCAAGACAATAATGAGGAACATCAAGACCTTCGGAATGAACTATATCGATGCCATAAAGGATGTTGAGAATAAAACACCCTCAACTGACTTCAAATCGCTTCTTAGCGGAATAGTATCGACTGTCCAGAGCGGCGGAGACCTTGTCACTTACCTGAATTCAATGGCGGAAAAAGCATTATTCGACTACAGGATAAAGAGGGAGAAATACGTGAAAACGCTGGCAACATATGCTGATATTTATACTGTCCTTCTTGTGGCGGCACCGCTCATGATGATTTCATTGTTGGCCACGATGAGCATCATCGGCGGGGAAATCATGGGAATGAGCATTCAGGACCTCATGTTCGTCATAACATGGCTGGTATTGCCATTACTGAATGTGGCATTCATAGCCTTCATCCATATAACATACCCGAATGTGTAAGATATGCTAAGGAAAGAACTTTTAAAGGAGATGGTTTTTGTCTCGATTGGGGCTTTGATAGTGCTATTCAATACGCTGTACCTGTCACCTATAATAGTGCCGTTTGGAACGTTCGTGGATATAGTCGGAGGCCTCATTGCCATAGTTCCCTCCTTCCTCATATTTTATTCCCGTTACCTGAGGAACAGGGAGATGGAGGATATGTTCATCATGTTCATGGCAGACCTTACGGAATCGATAAATGCCGGAATGACTCTTCCCATAGGGCTTGCCAGCATATCAGATAAGAACTACAGGTATCTTAGCCCTTACATAAAGGAGATGGCGGCCAAGGTCGAGTGGGGAGTCCCATTCCAGGATGCTCTGAGGATATTTGCCAAGAAGCTTCAGAACAGGAACATTTCCAGGTCGGTAACGACTATAATCGAGACCTATGGGGTCGGCGGTAAAATAGCTGACACCCTTAAAGCAATAAGCCAGTCGCTTATTGAAATCAACAAGATAAAGAAGGAAAGGTCGGCTTCTGTACAGTCCCAGGTCATGACATTGTACCTGATATATTTTGTTTTTGTTTTCATACTCATTGTTCTTCAGACTTTCCTTATCCCTGCCCTTAACGTCACTGTTCCGGGTATGGGGGATGTGGGAGGATTTCAGGAGACAAGCGAGGCACAAAGGCAGATGCAGGGCAGCGTTTATTCCGCTGCATTCCTGAATTTCATCCTGATAGAGGGGATATTCGCAGGACTTGCCACAGGCAAGATGGCAGAGGCATCAATTGTAGCCGGGGCAAAACATTCAATAATCCTTACAGTCTTGGGCTATGCACTATATGTAATTTCGGCCCAGTTTGATTTAGCGAGCATAATTTTCCCTGTCTAACGTTAAATTGACATAAATCTAACACAAAATACAAGAAACCTTTTAAAAGTAACCCACCATATAGTTATACACTCTTAACCGATAGGTTTTGATATGAAAGCAGTTGTTGTGAACTTTTGCGGAGGCAAGACCTCGAAGAAAGGAAATCATGTAGTTGTCGAGCTTGCAGGAGTCAAGTCCAAGGATGCGGCCTCCAAGATTGTTGGAAGGAAGATTGTCTGGACATCTCCTGCAGGAAAGAAAATCAACGGCGAAGTCAAAAAGGTTCACGGCAACAGCGGGGCTGTCAAGGCTGTAATGGAGAAGGGGCTTCCGGGAACGGCTCTCGGGAAAGAGATTTCTGTTGAAGGTTAAATTATGGGAAGAATAAAGAGCACACCGGTCAAAAAGCTCGGGAACGAGCTCATAAAGGAGAGCAAAGACAAATACAGTCTCGACTTTACAAAGAACAAGTCTGTCATCAGGGAAGCAAGGGAAATAAAGTCAAAAAAGACGCTCAACCTTGTCGCAGGCTACATAACAAACGAGATGAAAAAGACCAAAAGCAACGAGGAAAGGCTCTCCAGAAGGGCAGATTTTAGGTCACAGAGAGACAATTCTGATTCTTAAATTGTTGCTAATAGAGCGACTACGAGAAAGCTGAACAGGACTATCCATGCTTTCTGGTTCCACATTCTTATTTTCCTGCCGTCAAGCGGTCCGAATGGAAGCATGTTGAACAATCCAAGGAAGGCGTTTGCTATCATAAGAATATAGAACACAGTAGAACCTGTCGCCAGGAAGAGAACAGCCGACGCTGAAAACGCCACAGCGTTAAAGAGCGGGCCAGCAATGCCTATAAGACCCACATGCCTTTTAGTCATCCTCTGAAAAGGTGAGCGCAGCGCAAAATATACTGCTCCGGGAGCTGCAAATACGATTGAACCACCCGTTGCAAGAGCGAACACCAAAGCCATTAAAAGGCCTTCTTTCCACATTCGGTATTCTGACCAGTACCCAAGGCGTATGGCAGTGAATTTATGGGACAATTCATGCCCTATGAAAGCTACGCCAAGAACTACAAAGTATATAAATAATGATGAAGGGTCGCTTAGGAAGGCGGGATATGCGAATATCATGCTAATGGCCAAGAAAGATATCAGAATCTCCCTTCCACTGAATAACCTGCGAACCATAAAAACCACCATAAATGGGGATATTTGGTTAGTTCTGAGGTTTTATAAACATTATCTGCGACCTTCAAGGTTCTTCTCGATTATATACCCCCCTCTGAGTATCCTTACCGGCGATATTATCAGCACAGGATTTTCGGTGCCCCATGCCCCGCAATCGATTCTGGATCTGTCCATATTGACTATCGTGCCCTCCTCTATGGACGATTTCCTTATATAATCGACGACCTCGTAAAAGTTGTTCTCAAGGTCATTCTTGGCGTTGCCGCACGCAGAGGACGTACGGACAGTCTCATCAATAACGCCTTCTATATTGTCCATTAGGACGTTCCGGCTCTCCCTTGAGGGAGCCGACATGTCGAACTGAGAGTACATGAGAAGAGAATGCTGGATGACAGCCAGAAAGCCCAGCATGAAAACCATGGTAATAACGAACATCTGCCCCCGCATATTATGATATAGGCGAAGCCTGAATAAAAAATACCTGTAGCGGAGTATAGAAATGTTTATAAAGCTAAAATACAACTATAAAGTGAAAACTATTTATTAATATAATAACAGTTCTAGACGTCATAATCGATAACAAGAGAACAACCATTAAGCTTATATATACTAAAATTAATAATTATTTAGTAGTAAAAGGTGTGGGTTTATGTTCGGTACAGTTCTGCAATATGGTCAAGCAAAGTTGAAAGAGAAGATGAATGATATCAAATATCAGGCTCTTTCAGAGCTGTTCGGAACAGGATCCTACGATTCCACTGTTCCTGATTCTAGCTTCTATCAGAAGATGAGAACTCATTATGTTGACCCTTCAACGGTTAAAGACCTTAGAGAAGGAGCTCTTGCTACTACTTATGGAAGCGTCCACGACCAGAACGGCGCTGACATATACCTGAATAGGGCCCTTGCAGGAACTCCTCTCGGAAGAGCTATAGGAATACATGAAAAATACGAGGCACTCTCAAAAAGAGACCCCAACTCACCTAATCAGCTTGCAGAACATCTTCATGTCGACAGGATGGCTCAGTACGAAATGATGAAAACAGACCCGGAAGCATACGAAGCCTACCAAGCCCATCTTCAGAGAGGAGCTTCAACCGGGCATGAATTTTACAATCATGCATTAAATCTTGCTCAGATGAACAATTAAAGTCCAAAAATAAAAACAGTAACAAGAGAACCTATTTTTAATTTAAATATATATATTAAAGAAGACAAATGTTTATAAATACTCAAATTAATTACTATATAGTAATAATCAGTTATTCATAGTTATCGTGGTGTGTGGTTAATATGGGTGCAATTACTAATACTTTAAGAAGAGCGGGGGAGAAGTTTGTCGAAACCTATGTAGATATAGCTCTTCAGGAAAACCCTGTTACAAATCTGCTTACGGACTACAGCGGCATGGGTCGTTCTGGTGGTGCCGGCACATGGCAGCAGATGTATGTTCATAGAACAGCAGAAGGCAATGACGTAATTCTTGGTTACGGATTTTTTGGAAAAGACGAAGACCGTGTCAAAAACTTTAATGATATTGTTTATGATCAGAACAGCGGAAGTATTAAAGGCGTTAAAAAAGGTAAATTTGTACATGGTGTCGATGTTAAAAATTTTGATCAGTCTTACCAGACAAGTGGTGCAATGGAAAGATTGGTTCCTTATTCCACATCGGATAAACTTCATGATAAATCAAGACTGATATCAGGTATCATGCGAAACGAAGATGCGTATTCTGTAAGCAAATCAAAAAGAACAAAATTAACAAAAAACGGAGCTTATACTGGAATCGATGTTATAGATATACCTACAAAGGAAGGCGTTTTCGGCGTAGTAAATCCTTATAACCACGAACTTGGAAGAATCGGCGTTAGAGCGGTTCAATCGATCCTAAACAGAGGCATTTTCACACCATTGATGGACCTTGCCGGAAGAGGTATAGAAGCCTTACAACAAAATGGTGTCAAGGGTCTTGAATATGATCCTGTAATAGAAATTGCAAATACCATGGCACAGAAAACAACAAACGCCTTATTCGGAATCAGAGAGGATTTTGAATATCTAAATTAATCCTTTTTCCAAATTTAAACAACCTTCCCCAAATATTTCTATATGGACATTATAGATATCGTTGCTGAGTTTCTAAAGATAGATCAGGCGACCGTTGACAGCGCAATGAATCAGGGCGTCATGCAGGGCATTTTCCATTTGTTCTTCTTCCCCACAGTTTTCCTTATCATGTTCGTCATGATACTGATGAACAAGCGCGGAACGGGAAGAAAGGATCTTGACATGCTTATAACAGTGTCCATTTATGCATTCATACTGATGAGCGGCTATTACAAATACTTCGTCTGGATGAGCACCTACTGGCTTTACCTTCTGATATTCTTGGGTGCAATATACGTCATTACCCATCACACATCGAAATCGAATGGTGGAGGTGGTGGCAAGCAGATGCCGGGATTTGGTGGAAATGCTACTGGTTTTGGCAAAGTCATGAACCTTGCTAAAGGAGATCCTCTCGGGATAAAGGGTGAGATAGCTCAGCTTGAGGTTGATTTAGTGAGGGTCCAGCGGAATCCTGGAGGTGCAAACGAACTTAACAAGTCGATAAGCACCAGAATGGCTCAGATAAGAGGATTGATAGATAATGATCCCAGAGGAGCGGTCTATAAGAATGATTTAAGAAAATTAGAGGCCCTGGCAAGGAAATAGAACGTGATACACATGATAGACTTCACTTCCATCGCGAGCATGGGTCCAATCATCCCCTTCTTATTCGTTTTCGGGGTCATTTACGGCTCCCTTGAGGTTGCAAATGTATTCAAAGGAAACAGAGGCGTAAATTTCGTCATAGCGGCGGCTGTTGCAATAATTGCCATGAGCAATTACGGCATGGTCGAGTTTATATATTCCATAATCCCATACGCGACAATAGCATTCATAATAATTTTCGCAATAATGTTCCTTAAGAAGACAGTCTTTGCAGGTATAGGAAAAGTCGGGGGCGGCAAAGGGGTCGACTTCTCTCTTGTCATAATCATCCTGATGCTTATCTTCGTCTTCCTTGGAAATGTCAATCAGTCAGCTCTTATAGACATTCCATTCGTTTCCAATATAGACGAGGGTCTTATGGCAATTCTTGGCATAGGACTGATTGTTCTGATTCTTCTTTTCGCATACTTCAAGGACCCTATCGGAGGCGGCGGCGGTAAAACACAGTAGATATGATTCATATGAACACCTTTGATTATGTCATCAAAGCATTATGGGACATCGGCTTTTTTACCATTTTCCTTCCGTTCCTTCTGGTTCTGGTAATATCTGTCTATTTCTTTAAATGGCTCTTTGAAGATAAAATGAAGAAGAGCAAAAAGGTTTTCGTGGTCATTAGATGGGCTCTCTCTATAGCAGTCTCGCTTGCAGTCCTTTGGCTCACCCTGCAGACGACAGCTTTCGGTTACGCATTCGGGCTCATCATAGGGATATTCTTCATATTCGTGTTCGTTTTCTTTATCATAATCCTTCTCGGGCATTATATGGATTTCAACGTCCTCGGGAAAGAGAAATAAAATAGATTGTATAATACGTTTTGGGGCCAAAAACAACATTTATAAGCGTTCTAAGGCAATTATTTATTATGGCAATGAATTTTCAGGCGATAATCAATAACATGCAGAGTATGGGATTCTTCCAGTATCTGTTCCCGTTCCTTCTTGCGCTTGCGATTTTATACGGCTTATTCGAGAATGTACCAGGCGTAAAGACCAAATTCCCAAAACCGGCAAAGGCCATGATTTCAATAATCCTCGCGTTCTTCGTGATGCTTTACAGCAGCTGGAACCCGATGATTTCAACATTCTTTGCCAATATGGGCGGGACATTCCTTGTACTGGCTTCGGGAATCCTGTTCATCCTGTTGCTTGCGGGACTTATAGGATTTGACCCATTCAAAGATCTTTCAGAAAAGAACAACTGGTTCAAATATGGAGGAATATTGCTAATAGTATTCTTCCTTATCTTGGTTCTTATGGGTTCCGGGGCTGGATGGCTCATACCGATTCCATACATAAGCATGAGTTCCGACTTCTGGACAGCTGTCTTTGTCATCGCAATAATAGCAATAGCATTCTGGGGAATGACAAAGAGTGGCGGTGGCACGGAAGCACCAAAAACAGAAGAGCCGAAGAAATAAGTATATTTCCTTTCCTATTTCTTTTTGATTTTGTTAATAGTTTAAAGGCTCTTTTCCAATAATATTCATGAACTATTCAAAACTTGTCGAGCTCTACGAAAAATTGGAAAATACACCGTCAAGGCTGGACAAAGTCTCGCTTATTTCTGATTTCCTGACGGAAGCCGACGATGAAGACATAAGGATGTCAATCCTCCTTTTGCAGGGAAAGGTATTTCCCAGATGGTCTGAAAAGGAGATTGGACTGGCCTCAAAGACTGCGGCAAAGATAATTTCCAGCATGTCCGGCATCTCGGACAGAGAGGTTATGAAGGAATTCTCGGAAACAGGCGATTTGGGTCTTGTTGCCGAGAAATTCATAGGAAGGAAGACACAGACGGTCCTCTTCTCCAAGAAGCTTTCTCTGGAAAAGGTATTCGAGAATTTCCGGAGACTGGCGGAGACCGGGGGAACAGGCTCATCGGACAGGAAGGCAAAGCTCATCTCGGAGCTCATTTCATCGGCTTCACCGAAAGAGGCCAAATTCATAATACGGACGATTTCCGAAGACCTGAGAATAGGAGTTGCTGAGGGGGTTGTCAGAGACTCGATTGCAAGTGCATGGTTCTCCGATGTGGAATGGCTCACCAACCCCGCCAAGAGAGATAGGATTATTGAAACCCTTAAGTCGGCGGACAAAAAGAAGATAATCTTTGACAAAGAAGCAAGAGAAGCAATCTCCGCTAAAAACTGGCTCTCCCTTGAAGAGCTGGAAAAGAGAAACAAAGTCATCGTAGAAGACCTGAAGAAATTCAATGAGGAGAAGCTTTGGAAAAAGGAAAGCGGGATTGATTTCATAATAACCAACGACGATTCTATCGGGAATGAGCTCTCGAAGAAAATCACCGATTATATTGAATGGGCATGGTTCCTGAGCCCGGACTACAGCGAAGTTGCCCTGTTGGCCAGGAATAAGGGAATTAGTGGCCTTAAAGAAGCAAAAGTGAAACTGGGGAGGCCTGTACAGGTTCTTCTTGCAGACAAGGCTCCTTCGTTGAGAGAAGCAATAGAGGAATACGGAAAACCTGCTATTGAGGTTAAATATGACGGAATGCGCCTCCAGATACATAAGGACGGAGAGAAGGTATGGCTCTATACAAGAAGGATGGAGAACGTCACGAAGATGTTCCCGGACATAGTTGAGATGGTCGAAAAGCACGTCAAAGCAAAAACCTGTGTTATTGAAGGAGAGAATCTTGGCATTGATTCCAAGTCAGGAAAGCCTATACCTTTCCAGAGGCTGTCGCAAAGAATACACAGGAAATATGATATACAGAGATTGGCAGAAGAAATTCCTGTTCAGGTGAACGTGTTTGACATTCTTTATCTTGATGACGAAATGCTGTTTGATAAGCCCTTCAGGGAGAGAAGAAATCTCCTTGTGAAGATTGTAAGGGAAGAGAAAGGAAAGTTCCAGCTTGCCGAGGAGCTCGTGACCGAAAACCTTGAGGAAGCCCAGAAGTTCTACCAGAAAGCCCTTGAAATGGGTCAGGAAGGCGTCATGGTGAAGAATTTGGACGCTGTTTATCAGCCCGGAAAAAGGGTTGCCGGCGGATGGCTGAAGGTGAAGCCGATAATGGAGACTCTTGACCTCGTAATTACAGGAGCCGTCTGGGGCACCGGAAAAAGAGCCGGATGGTTCGGTTCATTCCTCCTGTCGTGCGTAGATTCCGAAGGCAATCTTAAGGAATGCGGAATGATGGGGACCGGCATCAAGGAAAAGAAGGCTAACAAGAACGACTTCACTTTCAAAGAGTTGACAGATATGATAAAGGATGACATTATATCGGAAAAGGAGAACGCCGTTTCTGTTAAGCCTAACGTGATTCTGGAAGTAGCTTATGAGGAAATCCAGAAATCAACTAACTACGATTCAGGATATGCGCTAAGATTCCCGAGGCTGGTCAGAGTCAGGAGTGACAGGTCTCCCGATGACTGCGATACGACGGAAAGGATAAAATCGCTTTTTGATGCTCAAAGAGGCCGGAAAGAAGAGGCTAAATAGCTTTATCTATAATAAAATAATAAATTAACAAAATGCCGTAAAAATACATAAAATGTTACCAAAAAGTGACAAAACACACGAAACCTTTATAAATCTTTTGCCGCATAATTCTATTTATCAATATAAAGATTTGCATTGTGTATAAAACCTTTTTAAAGAGGTAAAGTAAAAATCTAACAAAAAATTAAAAGTTATAGTATTAAGGGGTGAAAAAAATGTTAGCAAGTACAGACGTTCTGGATGCCCTGAAAAGCATCGGACTGAACCTCTACGAGAGGAAGATTTTCATAGCTTTGTTAGCAAAAGGCGTATCGACAGCCGGTGAGCTTTCTCAGATTGCAAATGTCCCAAGATCTCGTTCTTACGATATCCTCGAGTCGCTTGCTGAGAAAGGCTTCGTTGTTGCACAGCCTTCAAAGCCGATAAAGTACGTCGCTTTGGCTCCAAAGGATGCTTTGGAAAGAACCAAAGGAAACCTTACGAACAAACACGAAGAAATGATGGCAAGGATTGACAAGCTTTCAGACTCTTCTTTAGTGAAGGAGATGGAAACAATTTACAAGGAAGGGTTCAACATGGTCCAGCCATTCGAAATGACAGGAACATTGAAGGGTCGTCATTCGATAAATCAGCATATGCATTCGTTGTTCAAGCAGGCCAAAAAGAACATAAAGATAATGACAACCGAAGAAGGTTTAAATGAGCTTTATTCAAACCATTACAACGTTCTGAAGAGGCTCACGAAGAAAGGAATAAAGCTCCAGATTGCAGCTCCGACGGGCGACAACACACCCTCAAAGGCATTCGCACAGATTGCTGATGTCAGAAACGCAAAATCTGATCACAGGCTCCTCGTCATTGACGCAGACCATCTTATGATGTCACTGACTGACGGCAAGAAAGTCCATGCAACACAGGATGTCGTTTTCTGGGCAAACTCGCCGCATGCGGTAAAGAATATGGCGGAGCCGGTCCTTTCGGGCGCATTCAGGAAGTAAGCCGGAAAACCGGCACACCCCTTAATTTTATACCTATTTCTTATATTTTCTCTTTTCAGGCCAGAACAAGATAAAGCCCCACAAGGAACATTATAACACCAACAATAACCGTCCCTATACCAAGTTCCTGTGGTTGATGCGTCAATACACCAGGTCCGAGGAATATGAAGAAGCCCCCCAGGAGGACAAGAACTATGCCAATAATCTTAAGCAGCAGCCACACCAACATGTAACTCATTTATAATTCCGTCTCGCAAATATATAAAATAGTTATTAAATGGTGATTTTATGGCGTCTTTTGCAAGAACAAAAATGACATTTCAGGATGATTGTTACCCCGACAAACCGGAAGTTCCCGCCATAAATCTTGTCGGTTCCAATGTCCCGAAGCTTTACCACGCCGTTTATGATGCAATGAAGAACTGCTTCAGCGTGTTAGATAATGAAATAGAGGAAGAGGACTTTACTTGGGGCAAAAGCGGGAACACTGAGAAATTCAATGTCAGATGGTATGTCCATAAGGATATCGATTATTTCTCATTTTTTTACCTAAGAATAGACCTGAAGGGGCAGGGAAGCGAGGAAACGGGAAAGGCTTCTGTAAAGATAAAATCTATTATGAGGACACAGTTTCCGCAGGATACGTTATGGCAGAGGTCTTTATTCTATGAGATGATAAGAACCTTCTGGCACAGGACCTTTTATCATAAAAAAAGGGTCCAGTACCTTGTCGACTGCAGGAACGTGACAAGTCATTTCATGAAAACTGTTCTGAAGGAATTCAGGGAAATGCAGGAGAATTCAGGCAGTGAACCCCAACCAAATCCTGTTGTACACCATTCATCTGAAAATAAGAGCAATAAATAACGGCTGATTAAATGGCATCAGTGACTATAGTTGACGACTGCTTTGCACCGAGGAAGTTCAAGATAGTAAATTATGAGGGTCCTGACCCATTAAAATTCTATAATAAGACCGGCACACTTCTGAAGAAAATATTCGAGATAAGCACTTCCAAGACAGGAGAGCCGAGATTCATGTGGGACTGGACAGGAGACCCTATACAGCTTTTTTCCCATAGAGTTGCAAGGAAGGACTTCAGCAGGTTTACAAACATGTGGTTTGCTATAAGAGTCGTAGCATTCAAATACAAGACAAAAAATGAAGGCAATTTCAAGATGGAAGTAGAGGCCATGCTTGAACATAAATTCGACAAGACGAACTGGCTCGTAAAGGCTCTTTTCTGGATTTACTGGTACTCTTTTTATCAGAAGTCAAGGCAGATGCATCTTGCATTATGTCAGGATTATGCAGACAGGTTTATCGCAAAGATAAAAGAGATGTATGAAATGAAATCAACAAAAGATGAATAAGATTAAACATCCCCGTCATCAAACCCCTTCTCGTCAAAGCCCGGATATTCATATTTTTCGGAGATATTTTGTGTTCTTTTGTATATAAAAAATGCCACAATTGCTATAATTATAATTAAGGGGATTATCACTATAAGCCAGTTGAACTCTGCCGGCTCCGGCGGAGGTGAATCATTACCCTTTGTTGTTTTGTTAAGTGGTTTGTCTACGCCTGTGTTTTTATCCGGTATATTGCCTTTCTTGGCCTCGTCCAGAGACTTTTTGAAGTCCTCATAACTTCCAAGTTCCTCGCCATAGTCGTAGTTCTCCCTCTCCTCTTCCCATTCATTCAGTCTTTCGAGGACAAATGTTTCGGTTTCCTTGTCGCCGTTTTCACGGGCATCGTTTATTATCTGCTCAGCTTCCCTCTTCGCGTCCGTTAAAAGCTCCCCGAAGGATATGTAGGCGGTGGCAGCGTGTTCCTCATTGTTCTCGGAAAGAACATTGAACGATATTTCATAAAGAGTGTCGCTGCCTGCAGTAGGCTCAGCTACAAAATCCACTGATGCAAAGCTGTTCTGTTTAATTATGATACTCTTAGTCTCGGGAGTCATCTTCATGCCCGGCTCCGATGAAACGCTTATTGAAAAGTCCATTTCCTCTTCATAGTTGGTTATAAGCAGCTTCAGGGAGACGTTTGATGCGTCTTTTATATTAAGGTTTTTCGGGACGACATTTGCCACAAATCCGGTTCTTGTGGCATTTTCAGAGACCTTGACCCTTCCTATGGTCGTGCTCCTGCATAAATCCAGACCGCAGCCGACAATTTCAGCTCTAAGTATCATGTTATAAGTGCCCTCATAATCAGGGGCCTTTATACTGAAACTTTTAGAGTTCATAGGACTTCTCGGGTCCGCTGTTTCAGTCCACTGGCTGAGGTCGTTGTCCATGTCCGTTTCCATAGAGAAGCTTATCCTGATTTTAGCATAGGAAGTTACGTATACAGAATTCTTTATGACTTCACCCGGCCTTGCTTCAATGAAAGGGTACCGGAATTGTGCATCGAATATATCAGCCTGGCTGTTGAGAAGGTCGCATATGTTAGTTGTCGCACTGGCATTATCTGATTCGTCCATGTCCTCATACTTGGTAATGCATATTCCTCCCTTTACGCCCTTGTTGACGCCCAGATAATCTGAGGAGACGTTGAGCTCATAAAAAGAATACGAGCCCTCTCTCTGACCCTCATGATAAAAGCATACAGGGGTCCTTGTTAGCATTCCTGGGTTTATCAGAACCTCATTATCGGTTATGTCTATCCATGGGCTTTTCTCCCTGTCTGATAATATCTTTGAGACAAGGGGCTCATCGACCCTGTTAATATCGAGATCCTGCGGAAGGTTAAGGAAGATGCAGGAATATGTGCCGTTCTCGCTGACTGAAAAGTAATTGTTGTCCTCAATAGCCGAAACCGATACTATAGAAATCAAAATAAAAAATACCGTAACAAAAGCAAAAAGTTTCATATGTAATAATTATTGTCCCTTTAATATATTATTCATATTCGTCGAAGCCCTCGTCTGTGTACCCCTCTTCGGAAGCTTCTTCCGGAGGATTCCCGCCGCCTGATTTTCCTCTGAGATAAAGGACAGCGCCGACGCCTCCGAGAACGACAATGACTATTACAACTATGACTATTATCATCGTCATATCCCCTCCGCCGGACGCACAGTTGCATGGCGGACAGTCGCTTCCGGAGCCTCCCAGCGAACTTCCGTAATTGGATAATAAGCTTCTCACGGCCTTAGCCTTTTCAAGTTCGGTGCGGGCTCCTTCCATATCGCCTAACGAGACCTTGCTTTCAGCATTGCTGACATATTTTTCGAGTTCGTTGTAAACTTCATAAGCAAGCTCATCTTCGTATAGCTTGATATTCTCTTTCTCAGTTTCAATTTCTTCTGTTACATCGTTGAAAACTTCAAGATTCACAATGATATAGGCGCTTCCCGCAGAAGAGGAAATCTTCAGCTTTCCTGTGTAAGTGCCGGTATAGTCCGGAGTGAAACTGAATACGACAGTTTCAGAATCACCGGAATCTATGCTTAGGCTATTAAAAGAAGGACTCGTGCTTGAATAACTCATATCTTCATTCTCACTGGAATAGTCAGGAATAAATTCATATGAGAAGCCGTTTATAGTTTTATTGTCATCATTACTGATAGCTAAAGACACTGCTGCCTCTTCATCCACAATATAGTTTGATGACCATGAAACAGGCGATAAAGAGAATTTACCGCATCCTTCAATTTGCGCGGGGGGGCAAGGCGGACAGCCTGTCTGTGAACCGGATATCTTTATTTCAACAGGTATCTTCGTTTCCTTATCACCGCTTTTAACGAGTATATATCCTGTCACGTCGGAAGAGACGCTTTTCATATTGAAGCTGAGAGTAGCCGTATCATCGGGGTCTATTTCTGTTTTGTCCAGCGCAACGTCAGTTTCATCAACGCCGCCATATGCTGAATATTCTACAATTGCCACGTTATTTCCTTTATTCTTAAGCGAGATTGCTTCCGAAACGTCCGAACCGGATGAAATTATTTTTGCTATTTTGGACGGCGTTGCCTTAACGAGCTGGGACATAGATATAGTCTTGTACCTTAGAAGATTATCTGTTTCGGCCGTTATATTGTAGTCTCCTTCAGGCCATGAAGGGTCTGCAAGGAATGAATATTCAAACTCCTCACCAAATATATTTACCGTCCTCGCTTTGAGGAGGGTTCCGTTGGGATAGTAGACCTTTATCTCAACACTATCATCTGCCGTAAATCCGGTGAAATTGACCATCTCGCCAAAATAGAAGGAGTTCGCACAGCAACTCAATGTCAGCAAATCTATTGCAGGAACTACTATTCTGTCCATCTTGCCGCCATAGTCCTGCCCTTTTTGGGCAACTGATGAAATGAAATATATTCCGGGAGGCAGGCTGAGCCCTGCATAGAATCCGGGGGTCGGGGTCGTATTGAAGATAGCAGCCCTGTTATCAAGTCCGCTTACAGTCTTCATATCTTTATCATAAACAGAATATGTAATGACATCTGCCTGGCTCTGTGTCATATAATAAGTGAGCAACACCTTGTTCTTGACATTTTCATCAAGATATGGACCTCCATTGATTATTATGTCACCAAGTTCCACAATTCTTGAACCGTTGATATATTCCTGAAATCCTTGTGAATTTGTAGCTGTTACAAATATATCTATTTCCATCTTTCCCGTTCCCATAAAAGGCGTTGGTCCGCAAGTTGCATTCCCATCAGTGTTTGAAAAATAACATACGCCTTTGCCGTTGTCTTTCGGAAGCTGTCCCATTATGTAATTACCATCCATATTCGGATTATAGACGGCCCAGCCCATTCTTATCGGTGCCAGTGTTGTCATAGGGTCGACTATCATCACGAACGAAGAGTTAGGCGATAATGCATTAGGAAAGATGGTAATGCTGGGCTCTGGCAGGGCACCAGCGACCGCAAAAGAACCGAAAGTGAACAAAACCATCAAAACACAGAAGAGACAGACTTTTCCTTTCATATATAGTTATTCCAAAAGGCCAAATATATAGGTTATATGAATTAAAAGGATAGAATAGATAATATAATGGAAACGCTAAATCTTCTTTAGAGGTGTTATTGTATGGACATTAAAAAAATGCTTAGTGATGCTGTTTTGATTGATTCTGAAACCCCGTTATCGAAGGCGATATCAGCAATGGAAAGTTCCGGTAAAAGGGAAATTATTGTCACAAAGAACGGCGAATTCACAGGAATCGTTGATGCAAAAGATATTCTCAGAAAGGACGTTGCAAGCCCCGACAAGGTAAAGATAGATACACTGTCAAGGAAGGTCAACCTGGCCGATGTAGAAAGGTCATATGAAGAACTTGCGGGCATGATGCTTGCCGGGGATTTTTCAGAAATGCCTTTTTTGGTGGACGGTGATATAAAAACCCTGTCCAAAGCGAGCATGTTCCGCCTGCTTGACAAGAATATCTTTTCGGGAAAAACAGCAAGGGACATTATGAGCAATCCATATTTTGTCTCTAATGATGACAATCTGACAAGCGTAAAGAAGCTTCTTCTGGACCTTAATGTCTCGAAGACGCCTGTTGTGGACGAGGAAAATAGGGTTATCGGAACTGTTGATGCTCTGAACCTGCTCAATACGATAATAAGCAAGAAAAAGCCCGGCGAGATTATGGGCGAGAAGATAGGTCTTGAAGGCATCAAAGTCGAGTCTTTCATGGACAGGGAAATCACGATTGTCGGTGAAGACACTGACCTTTCAGAAATAATAAAAAAGTTTTCTAATAGCGGGATGACATGTATTCTTGTCGAAAGAAATTCAATGCTTACGGGAATCATAACACCAAAGGACATTCTGAAGCTGGTCGGAAAACCGGAGAAGGGAGGTTTCATAAATCTGAGCGGCTACAGACCGGAAGATTCGATGGAATATGAGCACATAAAAGAAACTGCAAAAAAGACCCTTGAGAAACTGGAAAAGATGGTCAACGTAACATACGCAGTAATGCATATTGAACAGCATAGCAAGGGTTCGGTAAAGTCCCTCTACACGGTGAGCGCCCGCCTCGGAACGAACCTAGGACTCTTCATTGCAGATGAAACCGACTGGGACGTTTCTCTGTGTGTAAAGAAAGCAATGGACAAGATACTTACTGCGGTCGAAAAGGACAAGGAAAAGAGAAGAAGCATCAGAAAGACCAGGCATTAATCATTGAATATATCTTCCCCTTTTTTCATTCTTGCAAGGATTTCAGGCAGTTCGCTTATTTGGACTCTTTTCTGTTTTGCCGTATCCCTGTCGCGGATAGTGCAGTCGTTCTTTTCAAGAGAATCATAATCTATCGTTACTGCGAGAGGAACGCCGAGTTCATCATAGATAAGATACCTTTTTCCGATGGATTGCTTCTCGTCATATTTGACATCAAAGTCCAGCTTTATCAAATTGAACGCCCCTCTCGCTTTGTCATCGACTCCGTCTTTTCTTACAAGCGGGAGGACCACTGCATCATATGGTGCAAGATATCTTGGAAGCGAAAGAAGCGGTTTGCCGTCGCGCTCTCCGAGAGCAGATTCAAAGACCGCATAGAACGTCCTGTCAAGACCCATTGATATTTCCCAGACATGGGGGACGAACTTCTCTTCATCTTCTGTAATAGATAAGTCAGTTCCTGAGACATCAGAGTGTGATTTCAAATCATAATCAGTTCTGTAGTTGTTTGCAACGAGCTCGAGCCATCCTGTCGATGTCAGGACCTCAAAATCCCATGTCTCTTTAGAATAGAAAGCACGTGCATCATCTTCAAGCTCCCTGAATCGCATTTTCTCAACAGGAATTCCACAATGCTCAAAGAACTTCTGGCAGACTGCAAGATAATATGCAATAGATTTACCCGAAACTATCTTTTTTGTATAGACCTCTTCAACTGTCATGTCTTTAACGTCCTTTTCGCTAAGGAGTTTCATCTTAAGCTTGTAGTCTTTGACAGAATCGAAATCAGGGCATTCATCAATTTTTTTAGGGTTGAAAAAGATTTCGGTTTCCATCTGCGTGAATTCCCTGCTCCTTAGAAGGGATTGCCTCGGTGAAATCTCATTCCTGAAGGATTTTCCCACCTGGGAAATAGGAAGTGGCAATGAGACCCTTGACGTTTTCACAAGCTTCATAAAACTCGCAAAGATCGACTGGCATGTCTCAGGTCTTAAATAAGCATTATAGCCTTCGGCAACGACGCCGGCTGTGACGCCTATCATCATATTGAATTTGTCTGTTTTGCCCAGAGAACCTTTGCATGATGGGCATTTTATATTGTTATCCTTTATCATCTCGTCAAACTTCTCGGAAGGCATAGCTTCAGGGATTTCCGTTTTAAGGACGTCCTCTACTACCTTGTCCGCCCTGTAGCTCTTCTTGCATTTAGTGCAGAGGACAACTGGATCCGCAAATGATTTCAAATGGCCTGAAGCCTGAAAAACCTGCTTTGGAAGTATGATGCATCCGTCCATCTCGATGGAACCAAGACCTCTTACTATATCACGCCTCCAGAGCTCCACTATCTTTCTCCTTATGTTAGAGCCGGTGTGCCCGAAATCCCAGAAACCGGCAAGCGAGCCGTGAATTTCTGCCGCGGGGAAGAATATTCCTCTCTGATCTGCCAGATTCTGTATTCTGTCGTAATCTTCAGCCATAAACAACTAATGTGAGATTGTTTTTATATTAATTGATATAAAGATACCAGAAATTATGCAAATATTTATAAATGTAAGGGAATAAATAGCTTCTTATCGGCTTTATGATGATCGCGGGGAAACATCAGCGGGACTCAAAATTTTCAAAGATTACGCTCTTTACCCTCTCTCTTCGGGTTCTGCCCGAAGTAGCAGAGATTTAGGCTTAGTCCTTGATGTCCCCGCAATCCTCTACCTCCTTTTCTCGAACTATGGGTTATTCACCTCCTAAGATGCATGTATACAGGTGAACTCCTTTTTCTGATGGGAATAAACCGACTCAGAGCCACTCCACACTTCCATTAGTGGTATTCCAAGAATTTTCATACCCATCAATTAATTTATTGCAGCCAATATTTATAAACATTACTATATTACGCTAATTTTATTATACAAAAAAATTAAATTTATTTATATTATTAAGAATATTATGAAAAAATAGCTAATAATTGGAATACTTCTATAAGCTGGATCGCGGGGGAAACATCAGAGGGACGCAAAAATCTTCTAAGGAGCACATTCCCGGAACTTAGTCCTTGATGTCCCCGCAATCCTCTACCTTTTGACCCTTCTAGCGCGTCGGTATTCGGGTCATCCGCGGAAAAAAGAACGAAAAAAGAATCATCCCCGATTATGCAAGGATGCAACATACAGAGAATACCGAATAGATGCATCTGAGCGTCATATCATGCTTCATATTCCAGCCGATGGGCCCGGATGTCATACTATCAATTATAAATTAAGAAACAATGCATATAAATATTTTTCTTCATTTTTTTGTCATCTGACGTTTTTTTGGATTTTTAATTTCCTTTAAATCAAAAAAACGATTTATAATTCGACTTTTGACGATATGAAAATGAAGCATAAGTTTATAAAATAAACGCTCCATATATACAATCTAGGCGGCCAAAGCGGAAAGGAACACCTGTTCCCATTTCGAACACAGAAGTTAAGCTTTCCCGCGGTCTACTTTGTACTCTTTCCAGGGGAAGGGTAGAACGCCGCCATATATTTCTATACGTTTTTATTTATATGCCATTAATATATTAGCTATTAATGCTTCGGTAGTGTAGTGGTCTAACACTTGACGCACATTTTGTGCGTCTTGAGGACTAGTCATCAGAGACTGTCACTCTCTGGACCCGGGTTCAAATATTGGAAACCCACGCATAAAATGTGGGAAACAAGAAATCATGTGCACTAAAGTGCAATGTCTTGACAACGCGAGTAAACAGCTTGTCAAGATCAGATGATTTGTGTTCCTGTTTGCCCTTGAGCAAACTGTTCCAATTGGAAATCCCGGCCGAGGCGCTTTTTTATTTTCACCCTTGGCATAATACCAATTTTTAAGTCTTTTATCAAATAATCTCATGTTGATTGATATGAAAAAAACGGCACTCACTTATTTGATAGCTGCTATTCCTTTATTATCTTATGCCGGAGATAATCTTAATTCTCTTTGGAATAATATACAGGCATCTAACTTTAAACCGGAAAATGAAATATTCGCTAATTCACAGACTGTTTACGGAGTTGAATTTCCTGATGGTCATAGAGCAACTCTTCATACATTCGGCTCTAAATTAAGAACAATAAGAAATGGAAATGTTTTCTATATTGTGAAACCGGACGGATCCTACGTAAGATTTATTGGTGATAAAAGATTAGAGTCTAAGAATCTCAGTGAAACCGAAAAACAACAAGATGAATCTAATATGGAATCAATTGCAAAAGAAATTAATTCTAGGATTTGATTTTATTTAATTTTTCGTATAGATGTACTGTTGCTTTTGTATCATTTAGGGCATTATGAAAACCTGTCTTATAATCAAAATGTTTACAAAGTGTTCCTAGTTTTGCATTTGGAGTGCATAGATTACCTGAAGCGATAAGACCTTTCGCCATATACATTGTATCCTCAAACTCGTATGAGAATGGAAAATCTATTTCATGGCGTTCAAACATTGCACCAAGAAAGTTCATGTCAAACCCGAGATTATGGCCTATCACTTTATTTTGTGTCGCAGAGCCTGTATGTTTCCTGATATCCCTTGTTATTCTTTTGCAAACAGTCTTTTCAGATGAAGCCCTTATGTTATGAGTTGTCAGATTTATTTTGTTTATCCTTAAAGCCACCGGATTAACATCGCTCCATAACTCTTTTCTGATAAGATATTCTTTTTCAAATACAGGATTTAGTTTATTGTCTGTAATAACAATGCCAATTATAAGAATCTGGTGCTTATGAGGGCTTAGCCCCGTTGTCTCTGTGTCAAGAAATATCCTAAAATTCTCCATAAGATTTTTTTTGTTGCCAAATAATATAAGAAACTATTTCCACTTTTTCTCTATTACCAACGCTAGCATGGCTATTACAAATCCCGCTATTATTGCGAGCATGAAATCATAAAAAGGAAATGTGAGCTTCATTAGCATGGAACTTGCACTATGTATGACGAAAGCGACCGCAAATGTGAACATTGGAATATAGACGAGGCCGCTTCTTTTATGCTTTCTGTTGCCGAGAATTCTTCCTATGGTCGCTATCGAAACTCCGAGCCATATTACATAGACGGAAGCCGCAAGGAAAGCGCCGACACCTTCAAAAAGGCCCACATTAATCCAGTTATTCATTTCTGTATATCCGCGGTAAGCCGCCAGCCCGAAGATGAGGAAGGCCACGACATAAGTGAAGAAGGATATCTTTCTTCTGAAAAGGGATTCCCGGAACTCATCAAAAGCATTCAGTACAATATCCTCAAGCTTGAAGCCCTTGATGAAAAAATACGTGCCCAGAAGACCCAATATTAATCTCCATCCATTGTAATCGAACAGTGCATACAATATAAGGGCCGCAGCCGGAAGACCGAATATTATCTTTGACATCTTCGGGTCTTCCATAGTATTGCTCAGGAATTCCCTTATCTTGAAGTAACTGGATTCGAGATTGTGGGACTGCTTGACTATGACGGTCTTAACAGAAAGTATAGGAACCTTAGACTGTATTATAGGGATCACAGACTCATCCTCGCTGCCATCGACCACAAGAACCACATAGTCAGCCTTATAATTTTTTAATATTGATGTGAGCTGTTTTTGTATTTCCCTATCGCTCTCTATACCAACATTCCGAGAGCCGGTTATTATTGCGGATTCCGTGGTGTATTTGCTCTTCAAATCATCCGCAATCTTGACTGTCTGGAATATTGCATTGCAGTCGCTGTCCTCCGGATCGGCGACTCCAAGAGCTAAGGCTGCATCCAACAGCTTATGCCTTCCTATGAGAGGACCTTTCACCTTAGCCTTCTCTCCCAGGTCATTGTCCCTGTCTACATTAAGTATAAGGAGATTCTCTGTTTTTGCCATCCTGTCGCCTTGTATCTTTTAAAAGATTTTAGAATAATGTATTATTAAAGAGTTGTTATATAAATGAGGTGTTTTTATGAAAGCCGAGATAGGAATTATTGGCGGAACGGGAGTTTATGGTTACGATTTCATAGAGGAGCTGGAGACGGTTTATATGGACACTCCTTACGGCAAGCCTTCCGACAAAATAAAGATAGGCAATTACGGCGGGAAGAAGATAGCACTTCTGCCAAGACATGGAAAGGAGCATACGATACCGCCGCACATGATAAACTTTCGCGCTAATATCTGGGCTCTTCATAAATTGGGGGTTAAAAGAATAATAGCCACCGCCGCAGTCGGCTCTCTCAAGGAAGAATATAAGCCCGGAGACATAGTTTTTGTGAACCAGTTCATCGACATGGGAAAGGATGTAATTACATTTTATGATGGTCCGGAAGTCAGGCACGTCTCTCTTGCAGACCCCCTTTGTCCTGACATAAATTACCTATTTATGAAGAGCGCCGAGTCACTAGGTATAGCATACCATGATAAAGGAACATATATCAGAGTTGCCGGCCCGAGATTCTCGACGCGTGCAGAATCGGAAATGTTCAGGAAATATGGCGATATAATAGGAATGACAGCGATTCCTGAAGCGATACTTTCCAGAGAGAAAGAGATATGTTTCGGCCTGATTGCAACGATAACAGACTATGACGTGTGGGCTGACAAGCCTGTGGATGCGCAGGAAGTCGTCAAAGTCATGAAACAGAATTCCGAGAAGACCGAAAAGATAATAAAGGATGTCATAATAAGGATACCGTTCGAAAGAAAATGCATATGTTCCAATGCGCTTGAATCGGCAGGCCTGTGAAACGCTGGAACAGCGTTAGTATATAAGGGTAATCCGCCAATTAATCCACGTATATGCACACACTGAAAAGAAAAGAGGAGATAATAAGACTCTCCCTCACGTCAGGCCTTATGATGGGATCGATAGTACTAGTTGTTATGCTTTTCTATGCGGCTGTTGTACTTGGTTAGCCCAGAATTTTTTCTTCCTTTCCGATTTCCAGCCAGCTCCATGCCCATATTATGGCTTCGAACGCACGGACAAGGTCGCCCTGCTCAACGAAGTATTCGGAGTCCTGTATATATGCCTGGACATTCTCGAGGAATGTTCTCTTATCCCTGTTAAGGAGCTTTATTCCCTGCATCTCCGTCTTTATCTTATCTGACCAGATTTTTGTCTGCTCTGCTAATTCATTTTCATAGTCCTTACTCATGCTTAAATTAGGGCGGTCCAAATAATAAATATGCTTGACCAAATGGGAGGTTTGTTCGGTAGCGGAGGAAGCCTTCTTCTAGTCCTTATAATATTTGTGATATTCATTATTCTCGCGTTCAAAGTCTTCAAGATTATTGTAAAAACTATAATAATAGCGGTCATAGCCGCCATATTCCCTTTCGTTGCGAATTATATTTTTAATATGAATATTCCGGTGACAATAGACTCTGTATTATGGTTTGTAATCACCGCTATCGCTCTGTATTTCATATATTTCCTCATAAGGGGAGGATGGAAGATAATACACTATGCCTTCAGCAGAAAGGGAAAGAAGAAATAAAACCTTTTTATAACTTTTAATAACAATTAAAAGTTCATACTACTAATGATAACTACTGGTGGATTTATGATTACTGTAAACAGGGATAAATGCGCAAGATGCGGTGGATGTGTATCCGTATGTCCGGTAAGTGCCCTGACGCTTACCGAGCACGGGATTGAATGTGACAAGAAATGCATAAATTGTAGCACCTGTGTAAAGTTCTGCCCCGTGCATGCTTTATCGCTTAAAAAAGACGAAAAATAGATTGTGATTCTTATGTTTGATGCTGAATATGACGTCGTCGTCGTGGGCGCAGGCCCTGCAGGAACCGCTGCGGGAAAGATATGTGCTGAACACGATTTATCCGTTCTTGTCCTTGAAAAAAGGCAGGAGATAGGCTCCCCTAAAAGGTGCGGCGAAGGCCTTGGAAAGAACTCCCTGGGAAGGATGGGAGTGGAATTCAATTCCAAGTGGGTGACAAGGGAAATCATCGGCGCTACATGTTACGCGCCAAACGGAAGGTTTGTCAGGATTAATTATGACGGACCCGAGGGATGGGTCATTGAAAGGAAGGTCTTCGACAAGGAACTTGCATACCAGGCTTCAAAGGTTGGTGCGAGGATTGTAGCGAAAGCTGAAGTGACCGGTCTCGTCAGAGCAGATGACGGCAAAGTCGACGTCTCAATAAATTATGCTGGCACTCCATACAAAACAAGAGCAAAGATGATTATAGCATGCGACGGCGTCGAGACAAAGATAGCGAGGATTATGGGCCTCAACACAACAATGAAATTGAACGACATTGCACAGGGCGCCCAGCTCGAGATGTCTAATATAAAGATTGACCCCGACAGAATTGAATTATATTTTGGAAATGATATCGCACCCGGAGGTTACATCTGGATTTTCCCGAAAGGAGATGATGTCGCAAATGTTGGAATAGGTATAAGGCACCCTTACGGAAAGGAAAGCATGTGCGCGATGGATTATCTTATGAGATTCATAGAATCGAGGCCTGAACTCAAGGACGGCTCGATTATAGAGTATAATACAGGAGGAGTCCCGGTTGGCGGGCTTCTTGAGAACATGGTCGCAGACAATCTGATAGTCGCCGGTGATGCAGCGCACCATACGAATCCGATACATGGAGGCGGGATTGCTGAAGCATATATCGGAGGAAAGCTTGCGGGAGAAGTAGTGGTGGACGCTCTCCTCAATAAGGACATCTCAGCAAAATATCTTTCCAAGTACAACAAGATGTGGTGGGACCTTCGCGGAAGCAAGATGAAGAATGTCGAAAAGTTAAGAAAGGTCGCGGAGAAATTAAAGGACGAGGAGCTGAACTTCTTGGCAGAAGAGCTATCCGGAGATGACCTTGTCGAATTCACAAGAGGCTCCGCATTAAAGAAGCTCGCAACGATAATGATGAAAAAGCCCGGCATGATAAGACTCGCAAAGGAACTGTTATAAATCCTGAAAACTTTTTCTTTTTATGACTTACCAAAAAACACTTGACGGAATCTTGATTGAAGCTAGAATTAAAACCAACTGTAATTCCTTTTCCATAAAAAAGGATAAAGAAAAATTTTTAATAGAAGTTTCGTCCTCTCCCGTTGAAGGAAAGGCAAATAAAGAAATCATAAAAGGAATGAGAAAATTATTCAAAACCGATATAGAGATAGTAAGAGGTTTGAAATCAAAGGATAAAATAATACTAATTAAAGGAAGTCTGGACGAAATTGAAAGAATAATCAAACAATTTTAATCTTTTATCGAATTCTAAATAATGGATTTTGATAATGTTGTTACAATGGACATCAGAAAGAACCCCAAAAAACTCCACAGTATTGTATGGATTCATGGATTCGGAGGAAGCATAGCAAGTACACCCTCCATCTCCGGTGGCAGAATATACATAGGTTCCGATGACAACTATTTCTATTGCATTGATGCTGAGACCGGAAAAGCAAAATGGAAGTTTAAGGGTGATGGGAGTTTTTCCAACGGTTCAGCAGTTTTTGCGGGAAATATGCTCTTCATAGGAAATTATGACGGGCATCTTTATGCGCTTGATAAAGATGCAGGGAAACTAATCTGGAAATTCAAAACAGGAGACAAGATATCCGCTTCTGCATGTGTTCATGAAGACAGGATTTGTTTCGGTTCCCTGGATAACTATGTTTATTGCCTCGATATGAAAGGAAAGGAAGTCTGGAGATTCAAGACGAGTCGTATAATAATGTCAAGTCCCGTCGTGAACGGAGGGATTTGCTACATAGGAAGTCACGATGGATATCTTTATGCAATTGACGCCGATAACGGTGAAGAAATATGGAGGTTCAAAACAGGAGGAGCGATATTGAACACGTTAAATCACAGTTTTCCAATAAAAGACGGCGTAATATATTTTCACTCCTATGACGGATTTGTTTATGCGGCTGATTCGAAAAGCGGTAGCGAGCTCTGGAGGTTTCGCATGAGTCACGGAGCAACGGAAGTCCCATTCCTTCATGAGAAAACGCTTTTCATAGCTACAAATGACCCAAAACACGGAACTATCCACGCGATAGATATCAATTCCCATAAAGAGGTGAACAGATTTACGATAGAAAAAGAATCCGGAGATGTCTCCCGTTTTGTCTATAAAAATAAAATTTATTTTGGTTCATCCAGAGGAAATTTCTATGCGGTCGATAAGGATTCCATGAAGGAAATATGGCAGTTCCGTACAGACGGTCCAGTTTGGTGCGGGGCTTCTCTTTATAAAAACATGGTCATTTTCGGTTCATGGGACTGTCATGTCTATGCATTAGATGGCGACAATGGTAAAGAAATATGGAGATTCGTGACAAGCACGAAAATTCAGTCTCCCGAGACCGTCGAAGAAGAAACACCAATAGAACTGGAAATCGAGAGGAAGGAAGAAATAGACGATAAAGAAGAGAAATACATTGAAAGGAAAACAATTGAAGTGTTCGAGGATTTCTACAGAACAAAAAGCGAGTACATCCATAAAAGTGAATATGCATCCGAATCCAATTACAAGTAGTTATTTCTTCTTTCTGTAAGGTTTTGACAGCTTCCATATTTTTTCAAAATATGACTGGAACGAATCCTTCGCTCTCTGGCTCTTTATCATAAACATTGTCATCTCGTCGGCAAGGCTTATTATGACCTTGTTCTTGTAGATGAGAAATATCGCTAAAGTGAAGATGCTTTCGTCCATGAGCCTGACTGTCGCTGGCTGATATTTTAGGAACTCATCTGCTATATTTGTTGCGTTATGATTCACAAGGAACCTGACTTTGATGCCTTTCTCAGAACGGTTCCTGTGGAAATTTATTCCGAGCCTCTTGAACTTCTCGCCGAATGAATGAACTCCCAGTATGCAGACAGTTTCTCCTCCATCCAGACTATCTATGACATCAGCGAAAGCGGCTTTCATACCTTTTGGCCCGGAGAAGACAGCTGATTCTTTCTCCTCTTCACGGCTCCCGGCAAGAGAGCTCAGAAACGGAAGAACAGAAGTCATCATTTGTTCCTGCTTCTCGATAGAAGACTTCTTTTCCTTAAGATAACTTAGAATTTGGTTGGGTGGTGCGGCCTTGAAAAGCCGCACTCCCCCCCGTTTGAACGAGCTTGCCATTCCTTTGCTTACTAACTTTTCCAGAACGACGTAAATCTTGGAGTCGGCCGTTTTCGACAAGGTCACAAGAGGACCCGTGGTGGAAGCTCCTAGTTCAAGGAGGGCTAGGTATACTTTTGCTTCTGATTTCGTCAGGCCGACATCCTCGAGATGCCGTTCCAGATCCCTTCGATTCATAGTATAATATTATGCTTTATATAATTTACGTTTTACTCCCCCTTTAAGGGGGAGTTATTTCATAAATATATAATTAGCCCCCTGCCTATAATAAACCCAGAGATTATTTGCATATGTTTATAGAGTTTACTCACAATTCAAAAATCAGAGATTGATATGGATTTTGACGACTTTGCAACGGAATTAATGACAATTAAGAAGAAAGAAGGCGGTCTTTTCAGAAGGGTATGGACGTACAAACAGGGAGGAGCCTTCGGAAGTCCTATAATACTTCATGATGGCACTCTTTTTACGTGCTCTAACGATTTCTTCGTCTATGGAATTGAGCCGGAAACGGGAAAGAAAGTCTGGGAATTCGGAACTGACGGGGGGCTGATAAACATAAGTCCTGAGATTAATAACGGTGTCATATATTTCGGGAGTTATGACCAATGCATCTATGCAGTCAGTATAGAATCCAGTAAACTTCTTTGGAAATTCAGGACTGGTGACAAGATTACAAGCGGATGTACTTATTCTGACGGTATTGTTTATTGTGGTTCAAGAGACAGCTATATGTATGCACTTAAATCAGAGAATGGAGAAATTTTATGGAGATTCAGGACAGGGGATATAATCAATTCAAAGCCCGGAATATTAGGTAAAAAAATTCTTTTCGGAAGCTATGATGGCTACTTATATTGTCTTGACAAGAAGACTGGACAAGAAATCTGGAGATTCAAGACGGGGGGAAATGTATCGTTTCTCGATAATCCGCTGATAGAAAACGATATAATCTACTTCGGTTCTCAGGATAATTTTCTTTACGCAGTTTCAGTTAATACAGGTCAAGAGGTATGGAGGTTCAAATCAGGCGGAGGAGATTCAGCAGTCCCTTCAATAATTGGAAATGTTTTACTGGTCGCATCTCGCGATTTCAACCTGTACGCCCTTGATAAAATAAGTGGAAAGGAAATCTGGCGATTCCAGAGCGAGCACGGAGTTCCGACAGCATCGGGTTTCGGCGCTTCACAGCCAATAATCAGAGAAGATTCAATATTCATAGGTTCATCGGCAGGAAGAGTGTATTGTCTGGATCATAAAGGAAAAAAGAAATGGGAATTCAAAGCCGAGGGCTCTTTCTGGGTTACCGGCCTTTTCTATAAAGGAAAGGTCTATTATGGTTCTGAAGATTGTCATTTATACTGTATTGACGGGAAAACAGGCGAAGAAGTCTGGAGATTTTCTGCACGCCTGCTCTCGCAGGAACCAGCAGAGGTTGAGGACTATTCACCCATCGAAGTCCAGATAGACAAACACGAAGATTATGAGGACGAAGTTGTTGATGAAAAATATGGAATAAATTTTAACATCGGAATGTCTCTTGACAGCGAATACTCGGAGAAGAGCGAGTACACACAGAAAAGCGAGTATGTGACTAAAGGTGAGTATTCATAAAAGAAAGGAGGAATTATTTCCTCTCCTTAATCTCTTCTGTTATCTTCTTTAGGAAGTCCTCCGGTTTCATGCCGAACTCAACCTTCTTCTGTCCACGGGTTCGTAGCGCTATTGTTCCTTTCTCTTCTTCCTTATCGCCCATTACGATTATGTAAGGAATCCTCTGTATCTCGGCATCGCGAACCTTGTATTCGACAGTGTTGCTTCCTATGTCTATATCAGTTCTTATGCCATTATCTGAAAGCATCTTCTGTATTTTTTTTGCCAATTCCTCGTTTCTTTCGGTGAATGAGATGACCCTTGCCTGGACCGGTGAAAGCCATATCGGAAGGTTTCCGTTCAGGTGTTCTAAAAGGATGCCGATAAATCTTTCAAGCGACCCATAGACGACCCGGTGAAGCATTACCGGCCTATGCTGTGCATTGTCATCGCCGGTGTATTCCAGTTCGAATCTTTCGGGCATCGCGAAATCGAGCTGCACAGTTGCGCACTGCCATGTCCTTCCAAGAGAATCCTTTATATGGAAATCTATTTTAGGTCCGTAGAATGCACCGTCCCCTTCATTGACCTTGAATTTGGATCCAGTCGAATCAAGCACATTTTTGAGTATGCCTTCAGCCTTATCCCAAAGAGCATCGTCGCCTATCCTTTTTTCAGGACGGGTTGACAGTTCCATGTGATAATCGAAACCGAATTTTCTGTAGAAGCTGTCGGTCAGGTTCATGATTGCCTTGATTTCATCCTCAAGCTGCTCTTCTGTGCAGAATATATGTGCATCATCCTGAGTGAATTTTATGACGCGGAATAGACCAGTCAGGACTCCTGATAACTCCTGACGATGAACGACTCCAAGCTCTCCGACACGGAGCGGAAGGTCCCTGTATGATTTGCGGCTTGACTTGTATACCATCATTCCGCCTGGGCAGTTCATTGGCTTCACTGCAAATTCTCTTCCTTCATATTTTGTGAGGAAGATGTTGTCCCTGTACTTTTCCCAGTGGCCCGATATCTGCCATAGTTTCTTATCAAGAATCATTGGGGTTGATATTTCCTGATAACCCGCTTTTCTGTGCTCTTCTCTCCAGAAATCGACTAGCTCGTTGTAAATAATAAGTCCGTTGTTGTGCCAGAAGACCATTCCAGGAGCGACATCACTAAAACTGAATAAGTCCATTTTCTGGCCGATTATGCGATGGTCATTATCCTTTAGAAGCTCCCTGTCAAGTTTCGATTTCGAGACTTCTCTCAGAAGTTTTTTAGGGTCGTAAACCTCTTCGGGAACTGATGATTTCTCTTCTTTCTTTACACCTTCAGGAAGTATTTCCCTGCTAAGTTCCGAGAGCGGATGGCCTTTACACTTCACTTCGAAGGCCTTGTACCAGCCAAACGGAGCTCTCTTGACATTGAATCCCTTTTCTTTTAGCGCTTTCTCAATTCCTTTAAGAACTTCGAGAGCTACTGCCGGGTTTGATAATGAAGATGATAGGTGAGCATAAGGATATACTACAATATTCTCAACTTTAAGCTGTTCAGTATTTTTTACAATGCTTTCAACAGTCTTTTCTACACAGCTCTGCGGATTTGGCTCATCGACCTTCTCAACGGCCGAGAACACGACCAGAGCTTCCTCCATCCTGCTGACGCCTTTCTCAACTTCTTCAGCAGATTTTATTGCTTTTTTCTTCGGCTCCCATTCGATGTGATCCGAGTGAAGCATTAGTATCTTCATTTTCCCACACTCCTTTGATTTTTATTTAACCTATGGACTATATAGCTTTGGCTGGGGCGAAAATCAAAACAAAACAAGCCCCAGCATATTCCCGACTAACAAGAACCTGTCGTTCCCGTTGTTGTCGTGCTGGTAAACATAAATTATTCTTGAAAGTGAAGGCTTATAAATACATTTGATTCCAATGTTTAGGCATGATAGACGTTCATGCCCATCTTTGTTTTGAGGATTTCGGGAATGATAAGGACATGGTCGCAAAGCGTTCGGCCGAAGAAGGCATGAAAGCAGTTATTGTCGGAACAGCAAGGCTTGACGAGGGCATTGAAGCTCTTGAATTCTGTGATAAATACAAAGGATTCCTTTTCCCGACGCTTGGCTTCCATCCGACAGACGGAGGAGAGAATTACAAAGATGTAATAGCCCTCATCAGGGAAAATAAGGAAAGGATTGTCGGAATAGGCGAGGTCGGACTTGATTTCCACTGGGAATCCGATTCTTCCAAAAGGGAGAAACAGAAAGAAATATTTCTCGAGTTCATAGAACTCGCAAAGGAAACCAAACTTCCCCTGCTTCTTCATACATGGGATGCCGAGAGGGAATGCTTTGAGATTGTTAAGGAGCACGGAATGAAGAAAGTTATTTTTCATTGCTTTACCGGAAAGAATGAGCTTGCAAAAGAGATAACGGATGAAGGTTATTATATATCAATTTCAACCGGTCTTCTCTTTTCAAAAACCATACGCAAGGTTGCAAGAGACGTTCCGATCGAGCAGTTCACTCTTGAGACGGACGCTCCATTCCTTTCTCCAAACAGAGAAGAAGACCCGAGAAATTATCCGTGGAACATTAAGCTGACAGCGAAAAAAATGGCGGAAATAAGAAAGGTTTCAGAATCTGAAATAATGGAAGCTGCGGCCATAAATGCTATAAAATTCTTTTCTCTGCCTCTATTAACCAAATAAATAGTTTAAGTAATATACTAGTTCTAACAAAATATAGAATAGGTGATACCAATGTTGTTTGGTAAAAAAGTGAGAAAAGGCACCGACAGGAACATCGCAATGTTCGTTGATGGGCCCAATATTCTTAGAAAAGAATTTGGAGTCGATTTGGACGACCTTATGAGAATTGTCAAGAATTACGGAAGGGTCATCACGGGTCAGGTTTTCCTGAATCAGCACGCTCCTGAAAAACTAATTGAGGCCGTAGGCAATGAAGGACTGGAAACAAGAGTCATGCTTGCCGGGGAGATAGATGCTGATGTTGATGTTTCGGTTGCCGTTGCTGCTGTTGAAGCGGCATACGATGAAAACATAGATATAGTATGTATAGTATCAAGGGACGCGGATTACCTGCCGGCTGTGCAGGCTATAAAGAGACAGGGTAAAATATTTTTTTCAGTCGGAACAAAACCAGGCTTCTCAAAAGCCCTGCAGAATGCAGCCGATTTTGTAGAGCTTCTTCCGAATCACAATACAACCGGCGGAAGGCCCATTAGAAGATTTAACAGCAATAATAACAGGAACACTGCCAATAACACAATTACTAATAATAATGCCAATTTAAATAAAGGACAGTGAGGTGATTTCATTAAGGAACAAAGTGCTCTCATGACGAAATATTCAACACTTGTAAATGAATGGAATAGTCTGTCATTAGTCGTTTCAATAATGGTCGGATTCTCCATGCTCGGGCTTGTTATGGGGATAATTCATGCAAATAACATGGCAATAACACTTACGATTGCCGTTCTTCTGGCCCTCTCTATATTTGAGTACAAAGCAAGGGAGATATATGTCGAAAGCAGGGAATACCTTGAGAATGAACTCTTTAGATCTGCCGGCATGAAAGGTCCAAAAGTGAAAGAAGTCATAACTAAAGGAGCTGTTAAAAGACGGTGATTGGTTGTTATTTTCAGGGCTTTTCGGACATAGAAGAAAGATAAGAAAACTCAGGAAAAAATGGGACAGGGAAAGGGAGAAAGCCCTTAAGTTAAAAGAGCCCCTGAGGACCAACGTCCTTAAAAAAATGGACCAGATAGAGCTTAATATAAGGAGTCTGGAAGAACAGCGTCTGGGACGTGTTGATGTTGCCAGACTGACGAAAGAAACAGAGATTGACCTTGAGGAAACAAAAGCAATAATGAAGAGCAAGGAATTATATAATCAGCCCCAATCCAATTAATCTTCATTAAAAACAGGGCAGACAAATAATAAGTATGAAGCTGACCAAAAAACAGAAAGAAATGCTTTCTGTTCTCATATTCCTAATCAAAATGATTATTCTCGTCTTCCCTATATACATGGTTCTGCATTTTGGCATATCATTATACCCGCTGCAGGAAGCTGTAACAGGACAGTCATTTCTGATTTTTAATATTGCCGGCTTCAGCCCGGCAAGGGAAGGTTTCTTCATTACTATTAGTAAAACACATGAATTCACTTTTGCAATTTCAGAGGACTGCACACCATGGAAATCTATATGGCTTCTTATAGCTCTCATGATAGCGGTCCCGGCAATCTCCGTCAAAAGAAGATTTCTTGGAATGTTTGCCGGTTCCATAGTCTTATGGATAGGAAATCTGGCAAGGATATTCTACATCGTCTGGACAGAGCAATTCATAAGTTATGATTTCGCGATGGCTTTGCATGATTATTTCTGGAAAGCCTTTCTGGTAGTTCTCGTAATATTGATATGGATTGTCTGGCTGCAGTGGAACGATAAACTCAAAAGAAGATGAATTTATAGTGAAGGGTATATCTTTTAGAATCCGGTCGTTCACTATATTTCAACGACACATTAAATTTAATTGTGTCGGTGATTATATATCTTAATTACAAAGGTTTTGATATGGTTTCAGCCGAACTTGAAAAAGCCGTAAGGAATATTCTGAAGAAAGAAGTAGATGAGAAAGATATAGCTTTAGAAACACCACCAAATGAAAAGATGGGCGATTTTGCCTTTCCGTGTTTTACTTTGTCAAAGAAAATGAAAAAATCACCGGTCAATATTGCAAAAGAGCTTGCGGATAAAATAAGGCCAAGTGGCATGATTGATGAAGTGAAACCTGTTGGTCCTTATCTGAATTTCTTCGCAGACTGGGAAAAGCTAGGTAAAAATATTCTGGAATCCATAAAGAACGACGGCAACGATTACGGAAAGGGCGAAGGCGGCCTGACATATCTGCTTGAAGTTTTTCAGGCGAATCCGTTCAAGTCGTTTCATATAGGTCATGTTAAGAACGCAGTTTTCGGCGAAGCGATTAACAGGATTCTTTTGTTCAACGGTTTTAAGACAATAACGGTCAATTTCAGCGGGGACGTCGGAACGCACGTAGCAAAGTGGTTATGGTACTTCAAAAAATTCTATAAAGATGAAATCCCGAAGGAGGATTTCAGCAAATGGGCAGGGGAAATTTATGCAAGCGCATGCGAGAAGGCCGAAGAAAAGGAAGAATACAAAGAGGAAGTCGCCGAGATAAACCGTTTGGTCGACAGAAAGGATTCTTCTATTATGGATTTATGGAAAAATATACGTGACCTATGTTATGACGATTTGAAGAAAATAAAGGATGAGCTAGGCGTCAGCGTTGAGAAATGGTATCCGGAAAGCGAGACTGTCGCCGAAGGAAAGAAGGTCGTCAAAGAGCTTATTGAAAAAGGAATCCTGGAAGAAAGCGACGGAGCTTACATTGCAAACCTCGAAAAATACAACCTTGGCGTTCTGGTTTTCATGCGTAATGACGGGACGCCTCTTTATGCAGCCAAGGATGCGGGCCTTCTTCATATAAAAAAGAAGGATCATAAAGTCGATAAATTCCTTTATGTTGTCGCATCTGAGCATGAATTATATTTCAAGCAGCTTTTCAAAGTTTACGAGCTTGCCGGGTTCTCGAAGCCGGATGATAATATCCATATTTCATACGGTTTGGTGACCCTTAAAGAAGGCAAGATGGCGTCCCGCCTCGGGAACGTCATAGTCTATGAAGACCTGAAAAACGAGATGATAAAGCGCGCGAAAGAAGAGATAGAGAAAAGGAATCCTGATTTGGAGAACAAGGATGAAATCGCAAGAATAGTGGCATTCGGGGCGATGAAATTCACAATGCTAAATATCGATAATGTCAAGCCCATCAAGTTCGACTGGGACGAAGCCCTTGACATGCAGGGAAGGACAGGCCCGTATATCCAGTACACGCACGCAAGGATTTGTTCATTATTAAGAAAAGCGGAAGCGGGGGGAACGATAGACGCATCGCTTCTGAAGGACGAAAAGGAAATATCGCTTCTTCGGCATCTCTCAAAGTTCGGGCAGATTGTCGAAGATGCAGGACGCGAACTGAAGCCTCTTATCATAACTAATTATGTCTATGAGCTTGCATCGAAGTTCAACGAGTTCTACCAGTTCGTGCCCGTAATAAAAGCCGATGAGGACGTTAAGAAAGCGCGCATCGGACTCATTGAAGCAGTAAAGCAGGTCCTCGGCAACGGCATGTGGATTCTCGGGATTGAAGGGCCGGAAGAGATGTAGAAGCTATTATCGACTCATTTATTAAAAAGCCCATATTTGAAAAATGCTACAACGCCCACAATCAACGCCGAGAACAGTACCCATCCATAATAGGCAAAAGCCGGTGTATTCTGAGACAATTGAGATATAATTACAAAAGCTACATAAACTGTTAGAATTGTACCAACAACGGTTGCAAATATTTCTTCTATATTCATACTCATGATTAAACACCTCTTTTTTTATTTAAATCTGCGGAGTCCTTCCCCCTGAAGACGAATTGCCATAATAAACCACCTACCACTGCTCCTCCAAAAACGAAACCAGATATACCTGTGCTGTTTACTTGCTCGCCGAGATATTGCGTTAGGAGTATATATATTATCAAAGACACTCCCATGGAGAAGATTATTGTTAGAAGTGCAGCTCGGTTAAATTTTATTTTATTAAATGTAGTTTTGTCAATGATGATTGAAGACAAATATTGATACGCCTTATTTATGATAAGACCTATCATAATAGGGCAGAAAAATCCCCAAATGAAACCTATACTTATTATATTATCAATCGAATTTGTCAATCTTGGATAATTGAGAATGAGAGTTTCAATCGAAGGAATTAATTTGGAAAGTATGAAAATTATGCCCAGTCCTAAAAAATAATATAAAACCCAATAATATGGGCTTCTTAATTTTAATTTTCTAACTTCAGGCTTTAACTGGGCCTCTGAAGGTATATATATTTTAATTCCACTTTCCTTCTCGGAGATTAAATCTCCTCTTTCTAACCGACCCAAAACATTTTCTAATCTTTTTTTGTCTACTTTAAAGTGCTCTCTGAGATGATTAAAACTTAGATTTCTAATATCAATATTATCTTTTTCCACAGTACTGTTTATATATTCCAGAATCTTAGTTTCAAGATTTTCATCAATATTTTTTCTCCCTGGCGGATTTTTTATAAATTTATCCGTGACATCGATGCCCTCTTTAGTCACATACCATTCATCGCTGATTGGAACGATAACTTTATTTTTCATTCTTCTAGCTTTAATTTGCGGGATAATTTGTGAAGATGTCTCTTCAGTTTCATTTATTTTTATTTGTTCTATTTTATGTGGATTGATTACATGACCCCCAACAGTAAATTTCTTTCCATCGTGATATTTATTAACAATTTTTTTAAGCAATGAATATTTTGTCAGATCCAAAGATAAGATATCTTCATATTCTCCTTTTAAAGTTATCCTGACATGATAAACCATTTTGAAAAATTCTCCGAAAGATTAATAAGCTTTCGTAATATGTTTAAACATTTTCTGATTATGTAAAATAATACCGTAACTGAAGAAATGCGACAGGATATTCTAAACCGAATAAACCTCTATTCCCTGTTGTGTTATCTCGAAGGGATGTATGTCCGATGAATGGTCTGTCATTCTCATCTTTCGTATAGCAAGAGACCTTTTGTATTTCGCGATGCCCAGGTATTTTAGGAGTATTACGCCGTCTACCATGAATTCTATTACGCCCTCTCTGGAAAGTCCTTTGCTGTCCTCGGGTATCTCGGCGGTTACAATGCAGACGCGGTTCATTTCACGGATTCTCTGAAGGATCTTGAACAACGTCTTCCTTATCTTGAAAGGGTCATGTATGTACATCTCAAACATGCTTACAGAATCGATTACTATCCTTTTCGCATCCATCTTTTCAACGACTTCAGAGAGACGGTCCGAGATAGTATCAATGTCAAAGGGCTCCATTTCTATCAGCCTCAGCGATCCGTCCTTTTCAAGCTCTTCGATATTCCAGTTGAACTTTGCAGACTGCCTTTTGATGTTCAGGACGTTCTCCTCAGTCGTGATATATACTCCCTTTTCATTGTACTGTGTTATCCCGTTATATATGAACTGCATGCATAAAGTGGATTTTCCGGTTCCGGTTCCGCCTGTAACGAGAGTAATGTTGCCTTCCTCAAAACCGCCTTCAATAAGCTCATCAAGACCTGGAATTCCTGTTGGCACCCTCATTAAAAATCACCCCGTAAAAATGAATTAATTTACTCTAAATTTAAATCACTGTAATATAAATTAAGCACATGGAAGAGATAAGATATCCGGCTGTTGCTGGCGCATTTTATGAAGATGATAAAAGCAAACTTTCTTCCACGATTGACAATTTTATTAAAGAGACGAAGCCGGGTAAAAACATCGGGGTTGTGTCCCCCCATGCCGGTTATGTCTATTCCGGAAAGACGGCGGCTGCCGCAATAAACTCCCTTAAGGGGGCAAAGACTTTCATTATACTGGGACCAAATCACACGGGTATCGGGGCGCAGTTCTCGGTGATGTGCAAGGGCGTCTGGAGGACACCTCTTGGCGAAATTAAGATTGATGATGATATCGCATTCCACCTTGAAAAAACGGGTGTCGTAGATAACGATAGCATGGCTCATCTCAATGAGCATTCAATAGAGGTCCAGCTCCCCTTTCTTCAGAAGAAGTTCAAGGGTTTCAGCATTGTGCCGATATCAATTCTCAATATAGACTATTCAGCAAATTTGCTGGAGAAATGCATTGAACTGGGAAAAAGGATTGCAGAAATAGCGAAGAAGAAGGACATAAATATTGTTGCAAGCTCCGACTTCTCCCATTACATTGCTCTCGAAGAGGCCAAAGAGAAGGACAGCAAAGCCGTCGAGAACATACTTTCACTTGATATAAAGAATTTCTTCGCGGTTCTTGAGACCATGGACGCTTCTGTCTGTGGATACGCCCCAATCGCTGTCCTTATGTCCGCGGCAAAAGAAATGGGACTGAATACAATCGAAATCTTACACGAATCCTCCTCCGGGGACGTTCTCAGGAATTATAGGTCCGTAGTTACATACAAGGCTATAGGTTTCAGATGACTCAAAGTGACCAGTTTAGTATAAATTTCAACTTTTCCATTCTTAACCATGGCAATTAATCCCGTTTTCAGGTATTACTACAGGGACGATGTAAGGGAAGCAATGGTTAAAGCCGCCAGAAAAAGAGAAATTGCCGGAGTTTTTGATGGAGGCGGATTTTCATCAAGGCCTGACATGGTAAAGAACCCCTCGGACATACTCGAAATGGTGAAGAAGGGCGCGATAGAATTCCATTGCTCCATAGAGAGATGGACTAATCCAATGTCCATCAGGCAGGATAATTATGATGATATCAGGGAAGGCTGGGACATAATCCTTGACCTCGACTGCAAGGATACTGAACACGGAAAAGAGGCGGCGAAAGCATTGAAGTGGGCTCTGAATGAACATGATATTGAAAACATATCGATAAAATTCACGGGCGGAACCGGATTCCATATGGGAATCCCGTGGGAATCATTCCCAAAGGAAATAAATTTCGAGCCCGTAAAAAGCAGGTTCCCGCAGCTTCCGAGGGCTGTTGCCGATTACCTTAGAGAGTTCACAAGGGAAAGACTGATATCAAATCTGGAAAAAAGATGGTCCTGGGAAGAGATGGCAAAGACGGCCGGAATAAAAATTGAGGATATTAAGAATAAGGACGGCACGATAAATCCCTGGAAGATAGTCGATATAGACCCTATTCTGATTTCGCCGAGGCACCTTTTCAGGATGCCTTATTCCCTCAATATGAAATCAATGCTCGTATCGGTGCCTTTCTGTATAGATGATATAGATAAGTTCGATAAGGAATGGGCGAAGCCGGAAAACGTGAGGACTGATATGGGCTTTATGGACAGGCATAGGAAAAACGAGGCCGAATCATTGTTTTCCAGAGCTCTTGAATTGAAAGAAAAGAGAAAGGACGAAGAGATCAGGAGCGGAAATGTCATTGACTATGAAATAGAAGGAGCGATACAGGAGGATTATTTCCCTGCATGCATCCATAACATCCTGAAAGGAATGAGCGACGGCAGAAAAAGGGCAATGTTCATTCTCACATCTTTTCTCAGGTCGGTTAAATGGGATTGGGACGTCATCGAAAACAGGCTCCATTTATGGAATTCAATGAATACGCCGCCTCTTCCGAGAAATACCATAGTCATGCATATAAGGAATCACAGAAGAAAGCCGGATGTCCTGCCGCCTAACTGCGGGAAAGATGGTTGGTACATGGATGTCGGTGCATGCGAGCCTGATGAGTGCGAGAAGTACAGGAATCCCGCAACATACGTCCTCAAGACATTCATAGAGAAACAGAAGAAGCCAAAGAAGAGGAAGAGGAAAATAAAGAGCAGCTATCCGACCGATATGGACTTCTGAGCATACTTCTTAAATTACAGATATTCTATTATAATCAGGTACTTATGATAACTTTCGAAGGAATAAGAAAGATTTACGAAGAAGAGAAGAAGAATTCAACCATACCAGCTAAATTACCGGACAGTTTTTTTGAAGAGATTAAAGCTTACATAGGGAGCAAGAAAAGGGCAGTCTCTGAGGGCGAAAGCTCTGATGAGCTGGAAACGGCCAAGAGGCGTCTGGAATCCATATTTGAACTGCGCGAAAGAAAGATAGTCAACGCCGCTCTAGATTTTGTAAGAAGCGATGTTGAGCCTCAGAACCTGATTGAGAGCGAAGAAATGCTTTTCAGGGAAATTGTTAATAATATTGCCGGATTCAGAGATGAAATGGCTCATAAACTGGCTCCATCAAAACCAAATCAAATACCACCATCAGAAGAGGTGCCGGAAACACCCACCCCAGAACAGCCGATTAATAATGAAAAACCGAACGAAGAGCCAACAGACAGCGTTGTTGATTTTATAGACGATATGCATGAGTTCATGGGAACAGACCTTAAGCCGTATGGACCTTTCAAAAAGGGAGATATAGCCACTGTACCCACCGAAAATGCGAAAGTCATAGAAAAAATCAAGAAAGGCGTTATTATAAGGTCTGCTGCATCCGGAAAAGATGCCTGAAAACACCATTTCTTGGGAAAGCTTATAAATTTAAGGCTCAATGACTATTAACATACTTTATGTATAGTTAATGGTGATAATCATGAAATTCCCCAAATCAAAGAAAATGCTCTGCCCGAAATGTAACAAACACACAGAACATACAGTAAAGCAGGCAAAGAAAAAGGGCAGGGGTAAGGCGCATCCAAACTGCCAGGCGCAGAGAAGATTCAAGAGAAAACTGGAAGGTTACGGCTCGTTCCCCAGACCGAATCCCAAGGGAGAAGGAAAGCCGACAAAAAGGCTTGACCTCAGATATACATGCAAGGAATGTGGAAAGGCTTCCACAAGAAGCGGTTTCAAGGTCAAGAAGTTTGAATTGACATAAGTGATAATTATGACATCAAAATTCCTTAAAGTGAAATGCAAGAAATGCCACAATGAACAGGTGGTATTTGAAAAACCAACTACGGTTGTGAAATGCCTCGTTTGCGATGAGGTCATCGCGCAGCCGTCGGGCGGAAAGGCCAGAATCGATAAGGATAAAATTATCGGTGTTGCCGAGTGAAAAAATCAGGGAAGCCGGAATTCAACGAATTGGTTGTTTGCAGAATAACTACGATAAACCCCAACTCGGCTTTCGCAAAACTCGTCGAATATGAAAACCTGACCGGAATGATACATGTTTCTGAAGTCGCCAGAAGATGGGTCAGAAACATAAGGGAATTTCTCAAAGAGAACCAGTATCTTGTATGCACAATAATGAAAATAGACGGGAATCACATATCTCTTTCTGCAAAACGCGTCTCTGACGAACAGGCATCAAGAAAGATGAACGAATTCAAAAGAGAGCAGAAATCCCTGAAAATGCTTGAAATTCTCGCAAAAAACATGCATATAGACTTTGAAAAGATTCAGGATAATATAGGATACCCATTGCAGGAAAGCTTTGGATCCGTTTCCAAGGCACTTGATATTGCATTCAAAAATGAAGACCTTTTCAGGAAAAGAAGCGAACTGGAAAAGAAATGGTCAGACGCTGTTATTGATTTGGTCAAAAGGAACTATTCGGAGAAAGTCTATATACTCAAGTCAGAGCTTAACCTCATAACATACAAAGAAGAAGGTGTCGAAATAATAAAGAAGGTGCTTCTCGCTTCCCAGAAATCGGGGTTTGAAGTCAAATACATTTCAGCTCCTAAATACACGATATCCAAATCCGGGAAGAATTTCAAGGAAATTCAGTCTTCCCTTGAGGCCGAGAGCCAGAGAATATCAAAGGAAATAGAGAAAAACCAGGGCGTTGCCTCATTCGAAGTTGAAAGCAGGGCGAGAAAGTAAGCGGTTTCTGTTTTAAATATAATACTATAAAATGATTGTATGGTCTTAGACGGATTAGGCTCTGGCCTGAAGAACACGTTCAAGAGAATAGCAGGCCTTGGCGTTGTCGATAAGGAAGCGGTGGAGATGGTCATCCGCGACCTTCAGCGGGTCCTTCTCCAGAGCGACGTGGACGTTAAACTGGTTTTTGAGCTCTCCAGCAGGATAAAAGAAAAAATACTGAAAGAAAAACCGCCCACAGGACTGACATTAAAGGAATATTTCATAAGGATACTTTATGATGAGCTCGTTTCTTTTTTGGGCGAAGAGCCCGGAACATTCTCTCTGAAACCGCAAAAAATCCTGCTTATAGGTCTCTTCGCATCCGGAAAGACAACTCACGCAGGAAAGCTTGCCAAATGGTTCAAAACGAGGGGAATGGGACCCGCTCTTATCGGATGTGATGTCCACAGGCCGGCAGCACGCGACCAGTTAAGACAGATTGCGGCAAAAATAGACGTTCCTGTTTACGCTGATGAAAAGACGGCAGAGGCCACCGCAAAAAAGGCTCTGAAAGAATCCAAAGAGGAGGTCATGATTTTTGATTCTGCAGGCCGCGATGCATTGGACGCAGAGCTTGCGAAGGAGCTGAAGAATCTCGGTGAAATCATAAAGCCCGACGAGGTCCTGCTGGTCATACCAGCCGATATCGGTCAGGCTGCAAGGAAACAGGCGGAGGAATTCAACAAGCTTGTCGGAATCACAGGAATAATTATTTCAAAGATGGACGGGACAGCAAAAGCCGGCGGAGCATTGGCAGCTGCATCAGCATCCGGCGCAAAGGTCAAGTTCATCGGAGTCGGAGAGAAATCGTCAGACCTTGAACAATATGACCCGAAGAGGTTCATTTCAAAGTTAATCGGTTATGGTGACATACAGGGTCTCATCGATAAGGCAAAATCCGCAGGCTTTGATGAGAAAGCCGCCAAAAAGATAATGGAAGGGAAATTCACACTGAATGAATTTTATGAACAGCTGAAATCTATGCAGGGGATGGGCTCCCTATCGAAAATGATGGACATGATTCCCGGGCTTTCGGGAAGCGGCATGATGAAAAAGATGCCTGCAGGATTCATGGATGTCCAGGAAGAGAAGATGAAGAAATGGAAATACATAATCGACAGCATGACAGAGCCCGAGAAGGAAGATCCGGATATCATCAAAAACACGCGGATCGCAAGAATTGCAAAAGGCTCCGGAACTTCTGAAAGCGACATAAAGGAACTGATAAAAAACTTCAAACAGGTAAAAAAAGTAATGAAGATGGCGGGCGGCGGAAAAGGATTAAAAAGAGGTCCGCTTGCAAGGATGATGAAGCAGTTTGGAATGGGCGGCGGGATGTAAGAATGGACATCAAAAAAATTTATCTGGATACCAATGTATTTTACAATTTTCTATTAAAAGAAGTGGATGAAGGTTTTAAGAAATCAGAACATGTCGACCAGAAATGTAAAACGAATAAGATAGCATTTAAAATAGAATCAGATATATCTACTGTAATTCCTATCAGAGAAAAAAATTTGGTTTATTGTGTAAAGATAAAAAAAGATAGCAGAATTGATAAGTTGTTAAAGATAAAAAGAGAAAACTGTGTAGTCTATTATTCTTCATCAATGGTTATGGCTGAAATTTTCAGAAAATTACAGAAGGAAAAGAATTTTCCTGTTAGAAAAATAGCATACTTATGGGGAGGTCTGGATCATATATTGGGATTAAAAATAATAGAAAATAATAATGTCGATTTAAAACATTTGACTGTTTTATCAATGAATTTTCCATTAAAAAAGAACGTACAAGATTTATTACATATTATCTTGGCAAAAAAGAACAAATGCCTTTTTGTAACATGTGATGACTTAGACGGAAATATGGATGACATAAAGAAGCATTATTATAAAGACATCATGAAATTTAATGATTTTTCTGATAAATATATTAGAAAAAAAGAATGATAATATTACTTCTTAATTTAGATTCAAAAATCATCCCATATAATAATACTTCCCGCTGGCTTTCTGTTCCTGGTCCTTCTGGGAATCCTTCTTGTTTGCGCGGGCGCGTCCTGTCTGAGGATCGCGTCGGAACGTCACGTTGACAATTTTCAGGAACTTGTTCATGCCGGCATGAAGGCTCATGGGCTTGTAGCCTTCCCCCAAAACTCCGCTTTTCCCGTCGAAAACCATTATCCTGTCAGCGACCGCATCAAGAAACTGTAAGTCATGGTCTACGACAAAGCCGGAAACCTCGGTTTTTGTTATGTGGTCTTTTATTATCTTTGCGACCAGAAGCCTCTGCTCGACATCAAGGAATGCCGAAGGCTCATCAAATAATATGAGGTTATGCTCCTGCCAGATGGCTCGCAGGATAAAGACCGATTGAAGCTCTCCGCCGGATAAGACATTCATCATCTTTTCAAGGTTCTTCTCAACACCAAGGCTTCTTGCCATGTTCTTGAACTCGGTTTCATATACATTGTCCTTTATGGTCTTCTCCAAAAATTCATGGACTGTCATGAAGTTCTCGTCTTTTTCAAGGACTATCCTTTGCGGCTTGTAAGAGAGATTGAGGTCTTTTATGAAATTCTCAGGCTCGTTATCTGGTTTGAGTTTCCCTGCCAGCATCTTTATGAAAGTCGTCTTCCCGATTCCGTTCGGCCCGACAATTCCTATTATCTCGCCCTGATGAAGGCTCCCCGATTCCGTTTTCATGGAGAATCCTTCAAAATTTTTCTCAAAATCAGGAAAATCAAGAAATTTCTTCCTCTTCTCAGATTCTATCGCAATCTTGGGGAATGTTATTGGCTTTGAGCGGAATCTCATATTCTCCTCTTTTATGAAGCCGTCTAGGTACGTGTTTATCCCGACACGAACACCATAAGGCTTTGAAACAACTCCGAAGACTGCCGGCTGCCCATATGTTATGTGTATGAAATCGCTAAGATAGTCGAGGACGGCAAGGTCATGCTCCACTACTAGAACGACAGCATTCTCAGCGGCCTTTCTTACTTCCTGAGCCATCAGAAGCCTCTGCTTCACATCAAGATAGCTTGAAGGCTCATCGAAAAAATAAAAATCGGCTTCCCTTGAAAGCGTTGCTATGATTGCAAGGAGCTGAAGCTCTCCGCCGGAAAGCTCGTCCGTTTTTTTGTCTTTGATGCTTTCTATATCGAAAGTCTTCAGCAGCTCTTCTGCCTTCTCTTTCGAAGGAAACTTCTCAATCAGGCCGGAAATCTTTCCTTTCATAACCTTTGGAATCTTATCAACATTCTGAGGCTTGAAAGAACTTCTTATTTTGGAGTCCCTAAGTTTTTCGAGATAGTTCTGAAGTTCAGTCCCTTTGAATCTTTCTATGATTTCATCCCATGAAGATTCCCTTGTGAAGACACCGAGATTCGGTCTTACAGAACCTGTGAGCAGGTTCATTATTGTTGACTTTCCGATTCCGTTCTGTCCGATGAGGCCGGTCACAGAACCAGCTTTCGGCAGTGGAAGCCCGTAAAGGGCGAATGCATTGGACCCGTATCTGTGAATCGGGTCTTCGTCAAGCTCTTCAGGAAGATTGACAAGCGATATTGCGTTATGCTCAATCTTTGCGCACCTGTTGACGCAAAGCCCGCAGCTTATGCACATTATCTCGCTGAAGACCGGCATTTTCGTCAGGGGATCTATTGTTATACATTCATCTCCCGTCCTGTTGACAGGGCAGACTTTCATGCACTGGTAAGGGCATTTATCGGATTTGCATTTTTCTTTATCTATCACTATTATACGCTTCTTGGATGCCATAGAATCAGCTCATTCTTCAGGGACAACAACCATATCCTGATCATATATCTTTTTCATTATGTCGCTCATATGTTCGTCTGATGCCGGAGGCCTTTTGTTTTTCGGTATTATCACTTTTAACATTTCTCCGTGAGGAGTATATAAAATATTGATTCCGAGAACGGGTACAGGGTGAAGTAGTTTCTTTATCATGTCTTCCTTGTCCTTGGGTTCCTCGACAACGCGTATCTGTTTCTGAAGTATCGATGCAAGCTTCTTGACAATTATGCCGTTGCTTCCGACTATCTTGCCCGCATCGCCCTCCTTGCAGATAACGACAATCAGATTTGGAGATTCCATACATTTAATAATCTCCACATTGTCCAGATCTTTGACCTCCCTTGAAATGCTAAAAAGGTTCCTGGCTATTCTTATATCGCATGCAGTGACCTTTCCAGAATTTACCTTTTCTTTGCATTCCGGACAGAGAGTGTCGCTATGAAGGCACATTTCACATATAGGGGTCTTCATGATAATCACAGTATAGTATTGAAAGAACGTTTTTTAAATGGAATTTCAAATATGCTATTTATACTAAGGCGTGATAATAAATTATAGTGATTTGATGGGCTGGATAAGCATCGGGTGGGGCAAGATAATCAAGGAAGCTTTAATATTTGGAGTCAGCCCCAAAAGATTTCTGCCTTATTTCATAGCAGATGTAACTGCCACCGCATTGGGTCTCTGTTACATCTTTCTTAATTCAAGTCTGGTCATGGAGTATTCTTTATCACTGGAGACCGGAACGATCCCTTCACCGGAATTTGCTTCTGCTATAGCTCCGTTACTTTTGCTTTTCCTAGTATGGTATCTGGTCAAAGTTTACATCGACGCCGCTGTTATGAAACAGGTTCTGAATCCGAAACCAAAGGATTTCGGGAAGTGCTGGACAGGATCGAAGAAAATTTATCCGGTTTTTCTGATAACAGCAATAATTGTCGGTTTAGCGACCACACTTGTAGGAATGATGGGAGATATAACTGGGGACATACTGACAATAATAGCGACACTTTTACTGATGTTTGCTTTGCCTGCGGTCATTGTTGATAAGAAAAACATTGCGGAATCTTTGAGCAAATCGATAGATATCTTCAGAAAGAGGTGGATGCATGTGCTCCTTTCATTGTTGTTCATAACAGTCACCAGTTTCTTTATTGCCCTAATCGCGATTATACCTACATTGATATTGTTTTCAGGTGCCGTTATCCAGTTCTTTACAACAAATATGATAGAGACAGAGATGCTGTTTTATATTATGCAGAACTCTCTTCTGCTAATAATATGCGGTCTAGTTTTCATGGTTGGCTGGGCGATGATTTCGGCAGTCAAAACGAACCTGCTGGTTACATTATACAGGAAATTAAACAAGTGAACTATTTTGATTTCTTGATGTAGATTACAAAAGCAACGAAAACAACTACTGCCAGAATAACTATATAGATATAAGGAAGTTGCTCAATAAAACTTTTCTCTAATTCCTCTATTCCGGCTTCCCTGATTTTTTTGTTTATTGCATCCTCTGAAGATTTTATTTCTTCTTCGTTTACGCTCTTCCCGGAACTTGTTGTGCTTTCTGTATAGGTGTCAACATCTTTCGGGTTTTCTGTTTCAATTACTCTTATTTCGGGATTGCCCGGAATATCACCGCTGTCTGTCGGAGGAGTTCCGCTCCCGCCATCTCCTGAAGGATCATTATCAGGAGGATATACCAAAACCGGACATGGATTTCCCCCATACTCCATAAATGTTTTCATTTTAAGGGAAAGACATTCTTTTATTTCATCAATGCCTGCAAGATGATGGTCTTCGCTGAAAAGGATAAAGGGAGCATTTACCGGAAAACTGTAAGATTCGGATAAAAAATACTGGTTTAGAAAATCATTTCCTATGTTAGCATTTACTGAATCTGCAAGATCATATATTATAAGAGTGAGGTCTGCTGGTAAATCTGTCTGCTCAGATATATAATCATCTATTAATTGACATTCAGGAGAATTGCTGTCGGTAAAATAAATGCCGCAAATAAGGGCATTTGAACTATTAATCAGCAAAGCAAATACAAAAAAGAAACATAAAAAGAATTTTATATCCATGTCCTTACCTCCAGAATCGCGGGTCCCCACAGAGATGGAACGTTCGAAATGTAATTTGAATTGAAACTGATATCAGATGTTATTTCTATGTCAATCGGATTGGTCTGGTTGACGCCGTCATAAGGATTTGATGCTGTCCCGTTCCCATAACCATCCGGATTGGAATCATATATGAAGTTGAGTTTGTCGATAAGCCTCATGAATGCGTCATCTATAGAATCATTCATCGGGTCAAAAACATCTGACGGATTCGGACCAACTTCCACCACGAATGATTTATCTGCTATGTTATCCCCGTCCAGATCAGACCAAATTGTTACAGTGGTTCCGTTGAGTTTCGGGAAAACACCACTGTATCCGACGAGGCCTATACCTCCTATTGATATTGCGAATATTGTCCTGTCATCAGGAGATGCTCCCGTCCCGTTTTCGGGTACAAGACCTGTTCCTATCCTGACAGAGTTGTTCCCTCCTGATGAAAGATATTCGACTGGTATGTTTATTGTGTACGGGTCTCCAAGCGTTTCATAATCATCTGAGAAATTTCCCAGCCAGTATGCCCTTGTCCAGTTCTGGTTAGGAGTGTTTGAGCTGTTGACCCATAATCTGTCTGTCCAGTAGTTGGAAGAATAAGATGTGACCTTCGCTTCAAGAATAGTGGAATTTGGCGGTATTGAGAACCAGCCCTCCTTTGTTCCTGTACTGTTATCTGTTATAAGGCTCTGGCCGGAACACTCTCCCAACGTTTTTGACTCGTAGTTTATAGTTATCTCGCCATACGAAAGCTGTCTTGAATAAGGAGTATAATTGAACTCCAGATACGAATCCGGATAAAGGATATTGTCCAGTGAAATATTACCCGCAGCCTGAATGGTCTGGGCTTTATATGTCGCGTTTGCGATATCGCTGGCTATGCTATTATATATGGAAACCAGTTCCTCCGCATTGCTGCTTTGGAAAAATCTAGAGCAATTATCCTCCCCTTCGCCTTCTATCCAGTCATTTGATGAGCAGTTCCAGCATGCGGCCTTCTTCAGAGTGTCCGGGTACGCGCCATCACCAAAAGCAATACCATAAATAACAATACCATACCTGTCCCTCGCTTCACATGAAAAATCAATTACCTGAGCCTTGGCAGGGTTTTCAGAGCCGGAGCTGTACTGGCAGTCCTCACCGCTTACTATTGTATTGGCTCCCCCATCACTCATTACAGCTATTGCCTTGTATCTGTTCTGCGTGTAATTTAATTCCAGGTCGAATTTGGCCGAGTCTGAATCATCGTTTCTCAGTTTGACCGCAATCACATTGTCACCATTTCTGAAGTAAGATGTATTTATGTATACATGTTCCCTGACCATTACGTCATCGATAAGAAACGTGTCATATCTTTCAGCATACCTTGCCGTGCACCTGAAACGGATGCTTAAATTCCCTGTCTTTGCATAATCATCCAGATCAATATCTTCCCACGCATATTGATAACTTGTTGTGGTATAATCGGGGTTCTGTGTTCTGCCATTATTGAGTGCATACCCTTTGACAGCATTGTGCCATGAGCCGTCATAAATGTCAAGATAACCCTGGTAGCCGTTTTCAAGATCTTCAGTCGCCCACATGTAAGTGAACGATATGTTGTCTCTCCCTGAGACGTTGATATCCTTTCTTACCCATATGTTGTTCGGTGACGAGCCGTCACCGTAGAATTTCGCGTTGTAAGAGCCTTCATACGGCTCGTTGTCTATTGCAGCTACACCTCCATCGTTGTTGCTGTCAATTACCCATTTATCCAGGTTTCCGGATTCGAAATCGTCTTCAAACAACACACCTCCCCGATTCCAGTACTCAGCCAGATGGTTGAAGGTGTCGTTGAATATCAGGTTGCCGTTAAGGTAAATTTCAGCTGCGTCATCCGCAAGAACAAAAACTTCTGCACTGCCGATGTCGGATACGTCTGTTATGTTGAAATGTTTCCTGAAATAATAATTTCCATTATTGTTTCCGATATCTTCGTTTACAGAAGGCGAATACGGACTATTTTCAAACCCCATTATTGCTTCTCCGCTCCCCCAACCTGTATCGTTGTATGTCCTGTTATACCATGTACTTCCGTTCTCATCCAAATCCGGTTCATTCAATGGATAGCTTGTATTGTACAGCCAGCCGGATTCTCTGGAGACAACGCTTATCTCAATGCCTTCTGTTATAATACTCTGCATGGCTTTTATCAGGCCACATGAAATGCATGTGCAGCCGCAGTCATAATCATATGTGTCTATCCGGCTTGTAAGTGCGGTTGAATCATTCGATATCGGATAAGCGCTGCAGGTGCAAGTTCCATATCCGTTAAGACCTACCCTGTTTCCCGAAACATTTAACATTGTATCCACAAAAACCTTATCAACGTCTTTGGCGATTTCGAGTCTTCTGTTCTGGCATCCTGTATCCCCGCTGCAGTCTGTGTGAATGCATGCAGTTGTATCAACATCACACCCGTCCATGCTTCCGCTTCTGTCTGTTATAAGGACAGAGTCGCTTCTCCCGATACCGAAAGAGAAAAGAAAGGTCTCCGTTCCGAAGCGGATGGGTATTGTCGTTCCGCTCGTGTTTGAATAGTTGAGATGGCCTGAAAGCACGCTGTCATTTATTGTTACATTAAAAAAGCCTGTACTATTCTCTCTATATACCTCCCGATTTCCTATGACAAAATAAACAGGAATGCCTTCCTCATTAATGCTTAGGTTATTTTTATATCTTAGATACACGCTCATGTTATTTATTGTTCCCGGAACATAGAACGATGAGTAGAGGTTAATCAGACCCCTTATACCTGGAAGATACTGCCTTTTGGAAACAGTATCCCCTGATTGTAATTCACTTTCCAGAAACTCAGAAGTCTTGTACTTTATCCGGAAATAACCGCCGCCAATATAATTATCATTGATTGTTGTAAAATTCACTTCAAAAACATTCTGCCCTTCAGTTATGTTCTGGCAGAAATCGTACTGGTATGAAGTGTTGCATATGATGAATCTGTCCGCGCTCATATTAGAAGTTTTCGGAAAATAGTTGCCTGAATTATGACCGTTTATATAAAGAGTAAAGTTATTCCCTGTATCCGCTTCAAAATAACACTCTGTTATGTTTACATCAGAAGGCAATGTAATGGTTTTTGTTATGTTTCCATCACCTACATAACCTCCGAAATAGCTGTAAATTGTTGAAGTCTTGCTTATCTTTGCGAGATACACTTTGGATATAAAACCGCGGACAACCTTTTCTTTTTCGTAGCCCGAAACAACTGTAGAAACTCTTGAGATGTAATCAGGAGAGAGCATTGTTGTGTTATATATAAGGCTGTTATCAATGAAGACACCAAAACCAATTCTGGTACCGGGGAAAGCATTTTCATAAATAAATCTTGTCAGGTTCTCAGCGCATTCGCTCTGCCCCTGAGACCAGAAATAACCCACCATATCTACTATTGTCCGGTTCATCTCGCTTGCAGTTATTGCGCAGTCTGTTATGTAGTCCGAATCGAGCATATCGTAAATTGAAGAGACCTTTGCATTCTCCATCACAGCTATTGCATCTTTTCCGGATGAATAAAGTCTTTTGTAAGAAATTTCCGGAGACGAATAGCTGAAAGAAAGTGATGTCATAAAGATGACTACGACCGTTATTATGCTCGCCGCAATTATAGCATCCATTGACAGGATGAAAGCTTTTTTCATGAAAAGACCTAATTAATAATTAACTATAAGATGTTCATATAACAATGACGGTCTAAAGCTTTTCTGCATACTTTCCGGAAAGCTCAAAATATTTTCGCGCCTCGATGGTTGCGGTATCCTTCTCGGCATCCTGAATGCTTTCATCGTTCAGCCTGAAAGAAAATACCTTTCCTCTGACATACGCCCGGTAGCATTTGTAGAAGTCTATTAGTTTCATGATTTCCGGGTCTCCGGATCTTTCAACGTACTTTCGGACAAGATATTCCCCCAGTTCGGGAAAACCTCTATAATCTAGGTCCATCGCAAGAAAAGCCACGTCATTTGCAATATCAGAGCAGGCAAATCTCTCATTGAACTCTATTGCATCAAAGATGAAGACATTGCCATTCTCAATGAAAATGTTGCCTGAGTGAAGGTCCCCATGGCACCATTTAACTCTTCTGTCTTTTATCCTTTTTTCAAAAAGGCTTTTGTTCTTTCTCATGAAGTCCTCAGTTTTTCGCTTTATGAAATTGAAATCCTTCTCTTTTATCGTGATATCGCGGAAGTCTTCCGTCTGACTAAAATTCTCATCCCAGTTGAATTCGGTTATTTCAAAAGTCGCGTTCTTTTCAACGTCGGGGCCGCTTTCCGCTTGTTTATAATACCGCAGCATAACATCAATAATCCTATCTATATCCTTCTTTCCTATCTTTCCTCCTTCCAGAAGTTTTGTCATCAGGTTTTCCTGAGGAATCTGCTTCATTTTTATGCAGTATTCAACTGTTTCTCCATCGCCGTTGATTCTTATTCCTTTCTCATTTCCAGTTATCGGCAGGACGTCCAGATAGAGCTGGGGGCTGAATTTCGAGTTAACTTCAAACTCCCTTCTGCAGAATTTTTTCCTCTGTTCGAGAGTTGAGAAATCGAGGAACCCGAAATTGACAGGCTTTTTCACTTTATATGCAAATTCACCTGTAAGAAATACCCATGAAATGTGGGTCTGTATAAGCTCTATTCCACTAATTTTTTCATCATAGACTTCCCCTTTCATCATATCCTGAGGGAGCTTTATCATGAATAAATAGACGCCGTTTCAGATTTAAATTTAATGCAGACCATATCTATTCACAGCAGATATGAATAGCCCGGTGGTGTAGTGGCCAAGCATTTCGGGCTTTGGTCATCGAGACTAAAGCGCTGAGCAAAAACGCTGAAAAGCGTTGCGATGAAAGATACCCGGAGACTCAGGTTCGAACACACTGCTGATAGCAGGCGATTTCAGCAGAGCCGAAATTCCTGACCGGGCTACTTATTTATTTGGTGAATCTATGAGAATTTTCATAGCCTGCAATATTCCTGAAAGCCTTAAGGAGAGATTGGAGGATTTTCAGGAATCCCTGAAAAGCGATGAAGATAAAATAAAATGGGTGGAAAAGGAGAACCTTCATCTTACGATGAAATTCATCGGGGAAACCGATGAAAAGGATATTGAAGAAATTAAGCGTTGTTTATCCACAGTTAAATTCAAACCCTTTCTGACATCTGTTTCTGATTTCGGCGTTTTTCCTCTCCGAGGTCATATAAGAGTTGTGTGGATGGGACTGTCTCCGGCCAACCAGATAAATGACCTACATGAAAAAATAGAGTCTTCATTGGATTTTATTGGTCTCGAAAAGGACAGTCTTTTCCAGCCCCACATAACTCTGGGAAGGGTTAAATTCATCGGGGATAAAGAGGAATTCATAAGAAAAGTCAGCGAAATCAAAACAAAATTCGAATCAGAGCCCTTCAAAATTGATCGGTTCATCCTTAAAAAAAGCGTTCTGACTCCTCAGGGACCTGTTTATACGGACCTTGCTGAATTCGGGTCGGAATAAGTTAAAAAACCAAAGTCACAATCTATAACCATGGTAAAGATAGATTCTGTGGATTTCGGCGAAGTGAAGATAAATGGAAAAATATACTATTCTGATATCATAGCGTGGTGGGACGACAAGTTTGAAGAGATTGAGAAATTCCGCGTTTTTGATGAAGATTTCTTTGAAAGGCTTATGAAAAGGAAGCCGGAAGTGATGATAATTCTTAAGGGACTTGAGGATTTCGTCGAAGTGCAGGAAGGCCTTCAAATTCTGGCGAAGCGGAAGAAAGTATTATTTTTTGAAGAGGGAAAAGACAGAGCACTAAGTCTTTTCAAAGCCTTCTTGAGCGATGGAAAGAAGGCTGTTTTGGTAATACACAATATGTAGGTGTTTTTTGTGGGAGTAAATATAGCCGGTCTCGTTGAGCCGCAGGAAATTGAGATTGGACAGCTTAGCGGAAAGATAATAGCAATGGATTCTTTGAACATAATATACCAGTTTCTTTCCAGCATCCATGACAGGTTTACTGGAGAGCCTCTCAGGGACTCGAAAGGGAGAGTGACTTCCCATCTGTCGGGTCTCTTCTACAGGACAACCAAACTAATGGAAAACGGGATAAAGCCTGTTTTCGTCTTTGACGGAAAACATCCGGAATTCAAGAAGAAGACTCAGGAAAGCAGGATAAAGATGAGGCAGGAAGCAGCCGAAAAACTGAAAATCGCTCGGGAAGAGGGTGATGTTGAGAAAATAAGGCTTTATGCTCAGGCGGCGGTTAAGCTTGACAAGGATATGGTAGAAGAAGCCAAGAAACTCCTGATATTGATGGGAATACAGGTCGTTCAGGCCCCGTCGGAAGGCGAGGCCCAGGCAGCCTATATGATAAACGAGGGAATTGCATGGGCGTCCGGCTCTCAGGACTGGGACTCCCTTTTGTTTGGAGCAGACAGGCTCGTCAAAAACCTAAGCATAGGGGGAAAGAGAAAAGTGCCGGGAAAGCTTTCTTTTACATACATCAAACCGGAAATCATAGAGCTTCAGAAAGTTCTGGAAATGGCCGGAATTTCACAGGACCAGCTGATTATGCTCGGGATACTGGTCGGAACAGATTTTAATCCAAAAGGCGTTAAAGGGATAGGACCCAAAACGGCCCTTAAACTGGTCAAAGAAAAACCGACACGGGAAAGATTATTGGAAAGCATAGAATGGGAGTTTGACGTTGATTTCAATGATATTTTCAATTTTTTCAAAAATCCGGAGGCAAATGATGTTGCAATCGAAAAAACGGAGCCTGACTGGGAAGGATTGACAGAATTTCTTCTTGACCATGATTTTTCCGAAGAAAGGACAGAAGCAACCAAAAAGCGCCTGATTGGAACTAAATCAGCTAGTTCACAGAAGAGTCTTGAAGGATGGTTTAAATGAGCCAATTGTCGACGGTTATCATTTATTTAACCGACATCAATTAATTATAAATATACACAGTGATATCATGGTTGAAAGGATTCATACAGGAATACCCGGTCTCGATGAGATAACCAACGGCGGATTCATAAAAAATCAGCTGATACTTGTTTCAGGAACTTCCGGAGCAGGAAAGACAATACTATCATCACAGTTCATAAATGCAGGTCTCGCCGAGTTCAAGCAGAATGGCGTTTATCTCTCTTTCGAGGAACAGCCGGAGTCCATAAAAACCAATGTATCTTCTTTTGGATGGGATCTGGACACTCCTCAAAAAGAAGGAAAGTTCAACTTCATAAAATACGATCCTTATCATGTCGAGGATGTTTTTGACATAATATCAAATTCCGTCCGCGACATCAATGCAAAAAGGGTTGTCATTGATTCCATTTCGGCACTTGGGCTTTATCTGAGGGACCCTGTGGAACTCAGAAGGATGATATTCAATCTGTCGCTTATACTCAGGAAGCTTGACTGCACGACACTTATAGTATCAGAAATGCTTCCTGGTGAGAACAAAGGAATTTCTAGATACGGCGTAGAGGAGTTCGTTGCCGATTCAGTTATAGTCATGTATTATGAAAGATTCCAGTCAGCGTTCACTAGGAGCATGCAGGTCTGGAAGTCGCGAGGTTCCGATCATTCGCTTAAGCTTCACCCATACAGGATAACTGAAAAAGGAATACGTGTATACCCGGATGAAGAAGCCTTTGCAGGAACGGGACGGATTTAATCAGATCGAATCCAGAATTCTTTTGATATCACTCTTATCCAGTTCATTGAACGTCTTATTTTTAATTGCTTCCAAATTCATTTTTTTAACGATTTCTTTGGAAGTTCTTTTAGTAAAAAGCGATTTTCCGTATTTCTTGTCATAGTTTATGAATGCCTCCATCAACGCATTCTTTAACTTTTTCTTTCCCTGAAGAACCAGCTCTCTTATTAAGAATTCTCTTTTCCTGCTTTTGTAATCTTTAATTGGTTTCATCTCTATTACCGAGGAATCTTTTCTCGGCTCTGGATAAAAGGCAGATTTATACAGATCACGGATTTTTCTGACAATAAAAAATGACTGGCCAATCATAGATAACTTTGTCGCTGTTTCAGAATCAATGGGCTGAATCAAAACATCTGCAAAATTTTTAGGGACAGTCAATATGCATATATCGAAATCATTATGTATAAGCTCCATAACCAGAGGCTCCGATATAGAATAAGGTATGTTGGATACAATCTTATTGAATTTGTTCCTATTTTTTCTGATATAATCGATGCCCTCCAAATGAACGAATTCCAGATTTCTGCTTTTCATTTTTTTATTAAGATATGCTACCAAAATCTCATCCTTTTCAATTGCTACGACCCTTTTTGCTTTTTCGCAGAGGCGCGCTGTCAGAAACCCCAACCCAGATCCGATTTCAAGAACAAAATCTTTTTTTGATAAATGTGCTGCCTCCACCATCAGCTCAATTATTTCTTTATCCACCATGAAATGCTGGTCATGATATTTCTTAATCTTTGAGTGTTTTTCAAAATCGATGACAATTTTCTTTAAATCCTGCATATAATCATTTCCCGTTTTCAAGGAACTGACTTACGAATTTGACTATCTCGTTTGCGGTTACAAATTCCGGAACCAAAACAAAATCACAGCCTGCCTTGTACAGGTTAATAGCCTCATCCTTTGAGTGCGCTCTTGCTATCATTTTAACTTTGTTGTTGTCTCTCTTGGTTCTTGATATAATGAAAGAGGAGGCGTATATATCGGGGATTGTTGATATAACAATCTTTGCCTGTTTTACATTGGCCTTTTTCAGGACCTCCCCATTTTCAGCATCTCCATAGATGCAGAAAACTCCGCGGCCTTTAAGCTTTTTTAGTATTTGTGGATCCTGATCTATAACTATAAAATCCTTGCATACGGAACTCAGGTATTTTAAAACATTTTCGCCCATTCTGTGACATCCGAAGAGGACAACGTGATCCTTCATAAGTTTCTTTGGCTCGTTTTCCATACCCTCTATGAGATTTTTAGAGATCGGTGAAATCTTTATTTTCTTGTTCATGCCGGAAATGATATGATATACCCTGTTTTTGGACTTCATCATATATGGTGTTGCAACCATTGACACTACAATGAGCGTTATGAACATTGAATACATGTCATGCATTATATGACCTAAAAACAACGCCTGGGCAGCTATGATGAAGGAGAACTCACTTCCCTGCCCGAGACCCATACCTATGGACGTGGCAACCCTCTTTCCGTAGCCCATCATATTATAAATTATATACAAAATAACAGGCTTGAAGAGCATCAGGCCGGCAAGACACCACACAAAGAGAGGAAGAACATTTGCAAGTGACATAAAATCGAGCTGCATCCCCAGAGTAGCAAAGAATATTATTGAAAAGAAATTCCGGAGGGCGGACGCTTCTCCCGATATTTCAATGTTGTAAGGGAAGTTAGCCATTGCGAGACCGGCTATAAAGGCGCCTATCGCCATAGAGAAACCCAGATAATAAGCGAGGCCTATAAAACCGAATAATGTAGCCAGGGCCGTCAAAAACAGGATATCATGGGATTTGGCCGCGTAATCAAAAATCCTGCTGAAAATATATTTGTTGAGTATTATACCAATTGAAAATAAACCGATGCCCTTTGCAACGAAAAATATAATAGTGATCATCGAAGGGTTCCCTATATCTGCCATGAGAGAGAGTGCTGTTATAGCAACTATATCCTGAAGAACCAGTATACCCAGCATAACCCTGCCATGGATGGATTTAATCTCATCCCTGTCCATCAGGGTTTTTGTTACAATCATGGTACTGCTGAATGTGAGGAGAAGACCGACATAGAGCGATATTGTCCATCCGAGACCCAGACCGAGAGCAATTGCTATGCCCCCGCCAAACATCAGCAATATCTGGGCAACACCCCCTGTCACCGCAGCTAAACCGACATCTTTTAATGCACGGAAATCTATTTCCAGACCTATTCCAAAAAGAAGGAAAGCGACTCCCAACTCTCCAAGAGCCATTATCTCATTCTGGCCTGTTATTAACTTAAGTCCTACAGGACCAAGGACAATACCAGCTATTACGTATGCAAGTATTGAAGGCTGCTTAAGCAATCTGACTATGTAGAGAAAACCTGTTGATGTAATGAGTATAGCGCCTATTAAAATGAGTATTGAAAAATCGATTGCCATTTTATAATATTGATTGCGACCGAATTAATATATTCTGGAAAAGATATCATTCTGAAGGCAATGCCCCGATGTTTGATTTATTAATAAACGCAGACATAATTTAAATGGTGGGTGTATGCCTGTTTTTGGTAAGGAACAAGAAGATAAATCACACAGGGTTTTATCAGAACTTATAAACCGTGTCAATGACAATACAAAAAGACTGAGGGATCTGGAGAGGGCATACGAATCGGCCACTAACAGGGCAATTGCAATAGAACAGGATATGATGTCGAATAAAAAGAATATAGAAAAGGATTTAGCCGATTTAAAAAATAAACTCGATAGTCAGGAAACAAAACTGATGCAAATTGAGGAAACCGTTAAGGAGGTAATGAAGCAGATGAAATTCCTGGCGACAAAAACAAAGGTAGAAGAACTCGAAAGCATGCTCAACATATTCAATCCCCTGGAATCGCAGTTCACCACGAAAGATGATGTAAAAAAGATAATCAGGGAAGAAAAGGGATAATGCGCCCTGAAAAGTTTTTTATTGAGGCAGAATAAAATATTACAAGGTTATAATTATGTTCGGTATTGGTGGAAAAAAGAAGGCTCCCGCGAGGGGAGGCGGAATGCCCTCCCAGGGACAGATGAGAGTCCCCGTTGACGAGGTTAATGCCCTCTCTTCAAGAGGATTTTCTGAGCCCGAGATTGTCAATGCCCTGAAGAAACAGGGCTATTCAATACCGGAAATTGATCAGGGAATGAAAGGTGCCCTGAGAAATGCCGCTTCAACAGGACCTGATATGGGTTCGCCTTTCGGAGGCCAAAGATTTGATTCAGGCCCTGAGCCAATGCCCAGAGGAGATTCTTTCCAGCCGCCACCCGGAATGGAACTTGAACATCCCTTCAGGGCTGGCGGAGGCGGATTTGAGGAAATGAGACCGGCAAGGCAGCCTTTCAGCAGACCAACATTTCAGGAGCCTTCAGCTGCTATGGAAGAGCCTTCATTTGGTGATGATTTCAACAGGCCTGTTAGTTCTGGGAATGATTTCGATATCCCTACAGGAAGCCAGTTTGAGGATTCAGTACCCACTCCAAGAGAATATCAGCAAAGACCGGAGCCGAGACCACTGCCTTCCCTTGAACAGCCGGACCACGAGAGAAAAGTGAGCAAAAAACAGATAGAAGAGCTCGTTGAAGTCATAATAGAAGAGAAATGGCACGACATGAAATCGAAACTGATTGCAATTGACACCAAATTCCTGGAAACCAATAACAAGATAGTGGCTCTGGAGAACATGATAAGGCAGATGCGCTCTGAAAGAGAGGACGAACTGAAACACATAGACAACAAGATAGACAGCTATAAGGGCTCAATGAATGACATGAACGGCAAGATGCAGTCTATGGAGAATGCGATGAGGGATTCGCTGACACCGCTCATCGGAACTCTGAGGTCTCTTTCCGAAACGATAAACAATATCAAAGAGAAGAAAGGATTGTAATAACTATATTGCTTTATCGATTTATTTTTAAGGAAGATACTCATAGTTTAAACGGTGATATTTATGGGTAAAATTACAGGAAAATACAAGTTTGTCTGCAACAGAAAAGTCGAGAACAAGAAAACTGAGCTGACCGGTCAGGTCAAGGCATATGTACCTGCTGACGAGAACACGGTGCATGGAGAATATATATGTGCCGAATGCGGTCATAAAGGCAAGATAGAGCAGGAATGGAAAAGGCCTTTCAACGTCAAATGCGAAAAGTGCGGTTTTGTTATGAAAGTCCCTAAACTAAAGGATCAGGTAAAAAGGGACAAGAAAAAGGCAAAAAAATGAAGCCGGTCCCCCTTTTTATAGCCAATTCTGCCAGAATTCTCGGAAATGTAAAACTGGGAAAAGACGTTTCTGTCTGGTTCAATGCCGTAATAAGGACAGAAACGGGAAAGGTAATAATAGGTGATTTCTCGAACATACAGGATAATTGCATCATTCATGCCGATTACGAACTAGACATCGGCAATAACGTGACCATAGGCCACGGAGCGATTGTTCACTGCTCTTCTATCGGAAACAATACAATGATAGGAATGGGAGCAATACTTCTTGACGGAGCGAAGATAGGAAACAATTGCATAATTGCCGCAGGCGCCCTTGTTAAGGAAAATGAAGATATCCCGGACAATTCGCTTGTTATGGGCGTTCCGGGAAAGATTAAAAGGGAAGTCACTAAAGAAGAAATCGAGCATATCATGGATAATGCCCGTAATTACGCAGAGCTTGGAAAAGACTACGCATCGGGTAAATATGGAAAATGAGTCTGAATTGTCAATTCTTTTAAATTAATTGTCCTAATATAAGACAATACAAAGCCGAGGTACCAAAACCTGGTTACTGGGCCGGACTTGAGCGCTGGATATAAAGAGCAGCCTTCGGGTTGCGATGATTTTATGGCTTGACTCTGATTTGGCGGAAGATGAAGAGTTACAGCGGTCCAAAAGATATCCGGTGGGTCTAGTACCCTTGCAGGTTCAAATGAGGCCTTCTTTCCGAGAGCTGGCGCTTCTGCAAAGAAGCACTCAATTGGAAGAAGAGTGAAACGAAACAAGTCGCATAGGAGTGCACGCCGTATATGCAAAGCATGTACGGATATCATTGTTAGCCTATGTGAACAGATAACAGATTCCCTTTGAAAATCCTGCCCTCGGCGCTCATAATTCCTGGTTCTCTTTCATCATGCCTATTTCCTTGTTGATGAAATTTATGAAATCTTTGAGCTTGTTCATTGGTATGCGGGCTCCGCCGGCTTCCGGATGGCCTCCGCCGTTACCGCCCACAGTCACGCCTGCTTCGGCAAGAAGTATGTTCAGGTCTATCTTGTAATTTCTGGTTCTGACTGTTATGTCGAGATGATTGGTTCTGTCATAAACAGATATCCCAAGTAATGAATTGGTAGCAGTCGCAGCAAAAAGAGCCGCTGGCCCCCTGAAACCGAAACCTTCAAGGTCGCTGACAACTCCGACATTATCAAACTTCTCTGCCCGGTTTTTTACTATATCATAAAGCTCGAACTCCCTTTTCACAGCTTCTTTAGCCTCAAAAACAAGCCCCGGTATGTCCGAAGGGTTGTTTCCCTTTGACATTTCCCTGACAATAATCCTCTTCTTGTCATAATGCTCAAAATGGGGAGTCTTGATACCCATTACAAGCGTTGACACCTCGAAATAAAGAGCCCTTATATCCCAGTCCTTCTCAACATCCTTTACGAATTGCGTGTTTTCACAGTAGTCCCCTATAGCTCCATAAATTGCAATCCATACACGTTCTTCAGGAATCTCTTTCTGATAATATTTGTATATCAGTTCTGAAGCGCTCATCTTGAGATTATGTTCAAGAGTTACGTGTTTTTCGAGGAATTCCCTGACATCCGGACCCATCGGATGATGATCAAAATAAATTATCTTTGAAGGCTTTTCCTTGATTATATGCATGATTTCTTCCTTATCTGTCTGATTGAAGGCTATGTCACATATTATTATCTCCTCGCCCACACACTCCCTAAGGTCTTTTGCGAATGAAGCGGGCCTCGTGAAAAAAACCTCTGCGTGGGGGAATCTGGAGAGAGCTATTGCCCCGGCGCATATTCCATCACAGTCAGAATGGGTCAAAATTACGGTTTTCATTGTTAATTCTTGGTTTCAGAATTTTAAAAAAGAAAAGGTTTAAGTGGCCCCGAGTTCGTTTCTCTTCCACTCTTTAGTCTTGCCTTTTCTTGTAGCGACTCCGGAAAGCCAGCCCCATTCCTCCTCAGGGACCTGCATCAGTTCCTTGACGAGTTCAAACCTGTGCTGTAACACTATTTGTTTTTGCCTCTCTTCATCGCCGGCGGTCATTTTCAATCCATAGACGTATGAAGGCAGTTTATCATAATGTGTATCTTTCTCAAGTTCCTGAGCCATCAGCTTAAGAGCATCAACAGACTGCTTGAAGGGATCCTGACCGCCCCCTCTTTCAAAAAAAAGGATAACGTCATGGCTCTCTTTACCCATGCCGGTCCTTCTGCAGTTCCACAGAAGACGATATACCTCTTCGTCACCAAGCTCTATCGGCACGTGACCATGAAGTGGGTTGGGCTTGTTGCAATGCACAGAGAGTGTGTATTTTCCGATGTCCTTCAGACCGAGAACATCGATTGTCTCTTCCATCTCCTGTATCGGGTCGACTCCCTGTCCAGCAAGGTGCTCAAAATCCCACGTTATGTAAATGTCCTGGTCAACGTATTTTCTAAGTGTCTTGACAAGAGCATATAGTTGTTTGGGCCTCCATAAAATGAAAAGGCCCGCATACTTCGGATCCCTTGAATCAGGAATCTCGATTGTTATTCTCATTTTCTTTGCGATTTTTATCAGTACGTCACGGTCTGGATGCTGATTAAGCTCATGAAGAAGCCCGCCGGGCTCTGAACTTTTCATCCATCTAAAAAGTCTTTCCATATGGCCCTGAACAACACGGGCTCCTACAACACCATAATAAAATTCCTTGAAATCCCTCTCATTTTTCTCTTCCGCCATATTGAGAGCAAAGTCAAGCCATCCGGGGTCTTCAGGCTTGTATTTGTATCTTTTGAGAGTGTCCTGATATACACTGACAAAGGCCTCCCACATTGGGTCCTTGTTGAAGAATAGCCAGTGCGCAAGAAGGTTGTATGCATCTGTATATTTACCTCTGTTCTCCACATTCCATTTTCTCGGAGCCCTGTTTGTGGGAGTCCCGCTGTTCATCTTGTCCTTTGCCATCTTCTTTATTGCCTTCTTCTGATTTTTAGCGGATTCTATTCCGGCTTTTTCACTTACCTGATGCCTTATATCTTCATAATCCTTTTGTATGGCATTGTATACTTTGCTGTGCTGCTGGATGATGTTGTAAAGACGCTCTTCCCTTATGTATTTTTCCACGCTTCTCCTGATCTCAGGAAGATTCTTTTGTATATCCGCTTCGGACATTCCGGCCTTCCTGCGGCCTTCAAGTTCGTCTTTCAAAAATATATTAATAATTTTCTCCATTATTTTTGGATTCGCTCTCAGCCTCTCTGTTATCTCCCTTTCGGTCCAGTCAGACCCGTATTCTGCGTTGATTCTTGCAGATACCTCGTTTCTCTCTTCATCTGAAAGCATGAGAACATTATACTGGTATTCGGTATTCCATGAATGCTCTATCCACCAGTCCTGAAGCATTCCAGATTTATCATAGTAAAGTATCTCGGAAAGAGGCCTTCCGTCAAAATCACACATGAGAATCTCAAGCTTTCCGCTTGTATAAGACAACAGTTCAAACCAATAATGCTGGCATGCATGGAAAAGGCAGTATTCACATCCTGCAAAAACAGCAGATTTGACGGATTTTTCCATATGATTATGTGCATCCCTCCAGTCGCTTCTTTCTGAAACTGTCATAGGAGTTGTAAGTGAGCCATGAAAAGTTAGTGTCAGACCCTGATGCTCTGCAATTCTGCGTATTTCCTTGCCGTCGGTATGGTTTACCTCATGGGGAACATCGCCTGCAAGCTCTATTGCATCAGTCCCGCGCGTGAATGCATAGCCAATCTTCCTGACGACCGTTGCGAGCTCCTCTGCATGAGCCGCCATATATATACCAGTTGTTACACCTACGCGAAGCTTTCCCATAATTAACCCTCAGGGAGCGACACCGCTCATCTTGTAACATGTCTCTTTCAGAAGATCGTAAATATAAATTGTCTGCTTTCCCAAAGGTGTAGCGTATTCCTTGGAGAACCTCTCTTTTACCATCCTTTCATAAGGCCCTTTCTTTCTCAGGAATTTCGCTATATGGTCTATTGTCTTATAGCCTTTGCCTTTTTCAATACACCATACCCTATACTTCTTGCGCCATCTCTTGATTATATTGCCTTCCTTCTTTTCCTGTTTCTTTTTCTTCTCTTTCCATTCCTTCTCTATTTTTTTATCGTCTTTTTTCATGTCCTTGAAGACATCTTCCATCTCCTTCTTAAGCTCAGCCTCGGTTTCCCTTGTACCTATAAGCTTATTCACATACCTTTCAAACCTGAGGTTCTTTGCCGCAAGCTCAAGATGAAGGACAAGAAGAACGTTGGCAGAGACTACGTAGGGGAAGATATGATAGTATATATCCTCCATCTCAAGGGGCCCCTGTGAACCTTTCATATAATCGGCTTCATAATAGACATCGTAAAAAGCGAAGTATTTGTATCTCTTGTCGAAGACTGTGGAGTATTTGACCATCTCGTGAGTATAGTCCTTCGACTTGGATAATCCCTCAAAATACTTCTTAATGGCTCTCTTCAGGTTATCATAGTCATATTCGTCGTCTTTGTCATCTTTAGTCCCATACTCCCTTACAAATGATATTCCATAATATTTTTCAAGCTGTCTTGCCCACCTAAGGACAAAGTTGTCAATAGGATCCTTTATCTCTTCAAAAGACTTTCCCATATCCTCAGGCTCGAATCCCCTGTAATACCACATCCTCGCCCTGAGGCCGCTGAAAGGCGTATATCCAAAGACCTGTGCATTGTCAAGGAAGAATGATGTGTTCACCTCAGATCTTTCCCTTATGCGCTTGTACCTGTTTATATAAGGCTTCAGCCAGTTGGAATATTCATTCAGCTGTTTTTCCTGCGATTCCATAAGGTTTTTGATTCTTGCATACCTGTCCATCAGGTCATCAAAGAAATATGTTTTCCAGTGATCATATATCCTGTTCTTGGTCACGAGCACGGTTGCTTCGGCCAGAGATATCTTAAGGGATTCCCTGAGCTTATCCACATCATCAGCATCCTCTGATTTCAGCCTTATGAAATCAGTGATAATGGTCGGCCATCTCCTTGCCATGGATATCATTGAGTATCCTTCGCCCGTATGGGCGTCGACCCTGTCGACAAAAAGGCTCCGGAGAACATGCTCATTGCTTTTCTTGCCGTCCTTATCCTTTTTTTCGCTGTCATAGAAATATCTCAGTATTTCATCATATTTTCTCAGGTCACTCTTGAAGAGTTCGTAATCAGCGTTTGCCTGAGTTACCTGATTCAGACCCTGTTTTATGTGCTGTTCAAGTTTCTCTTTTGTGGCAAGCATCGTAAAGAACGGCGGCACATGTATCGGGTTCATCTCCATCCACTCATCCGCCTTGAGGGGGATAAAATGCCATTTGACGAGACGATAAAGGAATATCAGATAGATTATCTCCGCCTGCCCCGGGAGGCAGTCGGGATTGATGACGCATACCTGGTCCATCTCGGTTTTTCCGACTACATACTCGCCTTTCATGTTGTCCTCACCAAGAAGGCCTTCTCTATATACCAGCAGATTTTCCCCGACTTTCCCTCCGGGACCTCCAATGCCTCCACCAACATCAAGATAAGCATCTGTATAAGGAATCCTCTTTTCACCTTCCCTTTTTTCTGCATCTTTCCGAAGGGCTTTTATCTTCTCATCAAAAAACGAGGGCATAATATATCATCTAACCTACTATACAATATTATTATTGGCTTCAAAATAAAAAGAGTTTTTGTATTTAAAGAAAATACATAAGCAATAAATTAGGTGCCACTAACTAATATTAATCAGGGCTCATGGTGATTTTAATGAATGTTGATGACAGGTTCAATCTTATAAAGGAAGTCGGAGAGGAGATAATCACGGAAGAAGACCTTATGTCTCTCCTTCAGGACAAGAAAAACCCGATAGCTTATGACGGCTTTGAGCCGAGCGGAAAGATTCATATAGCCCAGGGACTTCTCCGCGCAATAAACGTGAACAAAATGACAAAATCGGGCTGCAAATTCAAGATGTTCGTAGCCGACTGGCACGGCTGGGCCAACAATAAGATGGGCGGAGACCTCGAAAAGATTCAGAAGGTCGGAAAGTATTTCGTTGAGGTCTGGAGAGCTTGCGGCATGGACCTTGACAACGTCGAGTTCATCTGGGCATCCGAAATCCTCAGGAATGACAGCTACTGGAAGAAGGTCATGGAGATGGCAAGGAATTCGACCGTCCAGCGAATACTGAGATGCGGACAGATTATGGGAAGAAAGGAAGGAGAAGTCCAGCAGGCTTCACAGATTTTATACCCGTGCATGCAGGCCGCCGACATATTCGAACTTGAAGCGGATATCTGCCAGCTTGGGATGGACCAGAGGAAGGTCAATATGCTTGCAAGGGAACTCGGACCGAAACTCGGCTACTGGAAGCCGGTCATAGTCAGCCATCACATGCTCATGGGTCTCGGAGAACCGCCTACAGGAGAGACGGACACAGTTGAAAAAGCGATAGCAATGAAGATGTCAAAATCCAACCCGGATTCCGCGATTTTTATGAACGATACTGAAGAGGATATCAAGAGAAAAATAAAGAAGGCTTACTGTCCGGAGAAGCAGTTGGAAGAAAACCCGATTCTTGAATATTGCAGATATATAATATTCGAAAAATTCAAGGAGTTCAAAATCGAGCGTCCCGAGAAGTTCGGCGGGACTGTAGAATTCGCATCATATGATGAGCTTTCTGCAGCGTTCGCAAAAGGTGATATACATCCGCTCGATCTGAAGAATGCAACTGCTTTCTATGTGAACGAACTTGTAAAACCTGTAAGAGATCATTTTGAAAAGGATAACAAAGCGAAAAAGATGTTCGAAGAAATAAAACAGATGGAAGTTACCCGTTAGACATTGTTTTTTCCTTTTTGCTATCGCTTCACTTGTTCTGCATGTCGCATTCGCGACCAAGGAGGTCGATTTGATTTTAACAATACGAAAATTATCAATGCGAAGGAATATTATTCATCTTTTCTGTTAATATTTCTTTTATTCCCTCTTCGTGGCCGGCGCCGATTACAACGACCAGAGTATCGAATTTCGTTATCAACGAAAGGATGTTCTTTGCCATGAAATCGTTCCTGTCATCAAGAAGTATTCTGTATAAATGAGGGAACTGCTCCCTGAAGATTTTCATTGCCTCTTTTATGAAATCCTTCTCGGGAACTTTTCTAAGGTCAATGCTCTTATCGGTCTTTCTGAAAGGGATATGTTTTCCCACGGTTATCGTGAATGATGTTGCAAGAACGTATTTTATCATTCTCATCTTCTCTCTTAAAGGAAGATCTGTCTTGAACTTATAGGCTGTAACCCGTATGTCGAGGTCGATGAAGGCTACATTTATATTATTCTCTCTGGCGGAATCGACTGCAGAGAGCATGTCAGCCCCCGGCATTATTCCGACCATTCCGCCAAGCTTTTTCTGTATGTATTTCAGGAGAAAGAATATGAGATAAGTCGCAAAGCCCATATTCTTTATTGCCGTGATTGAAGAGCCTTTCTGCTCTTCTTTCATCGCCTTATATCTTATCGCATCCAGTTCGACCGCGATACAGTCGGGCTTCTCTTTTTCAACAACTTCTTTAATCCTCCGGATGGACTGCTCCGCTATATGAGAAGTCGGAACGATTATGATTTTTTTCATAAGAGGTGTTGGGACGTCAGATTTAAATTATGCGGGCCGGAAATGGGATTTAAATAAGAAAAACAATTAGATATCCGAAGCCTATGTTCGAGATGCTGCCACAACTGTTCGTTCTGTTCCTTGTAATAGTTGATCCGCTGGCAAGCTTTTCAGTCTTTATGACGGCTTCATCTTCCATGAAAACCAAGGAAAGAAGAAAGATGGCTCTTTATGCCGTTCTACTGGCTTCTTTGCTGGCAATCTTTGTAATACTATTCGGCAACAATCTGCTGCTCCTTTTCAACACGACTATAGACGAATTCAGGGTTGCGGGTGGAATAATACTTGCAATACTCGGGATAAGGATGGCTCTTGGAACTCCGCTCGTCTATACGTCGGACATGAAGAACAATCCAGAGAGGGCAGTAGCTGCGATAATAGCGACACCCTTACTCACGGGACCTGCAACAATAACGGCACTTATTATAACGGTCAAAGATTATGGAGTCATTGAAACCGGAACTGCGGCGGCTCTTGTCTTGATTGCAACAGCAGTTCTTTTCCTCTCATCAGAGAAAGTGAATAAGTATATAGGAAAAACAGCAATCCAGATGCTTTCTACTATAATGGGGCTGATAACACTCTCATGGGGCGTCCAGTTCATCGTGGAAGGGCTCCATGTTGTGATTGGTGGAATAATCTGATTATAACAAGAAGCAGACTGACAACTATCGATATGACCGATAACTTTTTATATCTAATTTTAGTATTATAACGACTGGAAAGTGATAAGGTTATATTATGAGTAATTACAGAAAACCGCCCTCATATAAAAAGATCCTGATTATTGAAAGCGAATCAATAATAGCTGAAGAGATACAAATGAGGCTTTTAACGGAAGGGTATCAGAGTGACAAAATCATGAACGAATCTCAAATACCTGGAGATTTAAGTGGATATTCTGGTATTTTTTGCGGCAAAGGAAAACCAGATCAGAATACTCCGATTGTCATAAGAACTAAGGATAAAGAAGTACCTATTATCGGAATGAATTTTTTTGAAGGTGTGGATTATTCTATTCCAAAACCCTTTACAGATGAAGAGTTTGCTGGTACAATAACTTATCTTAAATCAAGAGAAAAGAAAAAGTCATGAATAAATCGGGAATCTCTCTGAAAGCTCTCTGACATTCCCTCTTACCTTCTCGAGCAGAGAATCATCGTCTGCGACATCTATTGCCTTTGAAATGAGTTCCGCGACAGTCTTCATTTCCGATTCCTTCATCCCACGCGTTGTAATTGCAGGCGTCCCGAGGCGGATTCCGGAAGGATTCCATGGCGTTCCCGTATCATATGGAATCGTGTTTTTGTTTACAGTAATTCCTGCCTCGTCAAGGGCCGCTTCAGCTTCCTTGCCTGTTATGTTCTTGTTTCGAAGATCTACAAGAATAAGATGGTTGTCAGTTCCGTCTGTCACGAGCTTGAATCCGTGGCTCATCAATCCATCTGCCAGAGCCTTTGCGTTCTTTACAATCTGTCTTGCATAATCTTTAAATCCGGGTTGCAAAGCTTCATTGAATGCGACTGCCTTTGCAGCTATTGCATGTTCATGAGGACCGCCCTGCATACCAGGGAAGACGGCCTTGTCGATTTTTTGGGCGAAATCCTTCTTACACATTATCATAGCTCCCCGGGGACCTCTTAAAGTCTTATGCGTCGTTGTGGTTACTACATCAGTGAACGGGAACGGTGATGGATGCGCATCCCCGACGATAAGGCCTGCTATGTGAGCAATATCGGACATTGAAATTGCTCCCACGTCCTTTGCTATATCAGCGAATTCCCTGAAGTCAATAGTTCTCGGATAAGCGGTTGCACCAGAAAGAATGAGTTTCGGCTGCTCCCTTTCAGCCATTTTCCTAATATTATCATAATCCAGTAAATTGGATTCTTCATCAACTCCGTACTGGACGAAATTGTAAGCTCTACCAGAGAAGTTGACTGGATGGCCGTGAGTCAGGTGGCCGCCGTGGTCAAGGCTCATTCCCATTATCCTGTCGCCGAATACAAGCAGTGCAAAATAAACCTCGATGTTCGCCGGGCTTCCTGAATAAGGCTGAACATTGACATGCTCTGCCCCGAAAAGTTTTTTGGCTCTTTCTATAGCAAGTTTCTCGACTACGTCAATATACCTGTTGCCACCGTAATAACGTCCTGTCTTGTCCCATTCAACTGTCCCGTCTTTCTTCCGAAAGAATGGATAGCCTTCAGCATACTTGTTGTTCATCACGGAACCAAGCGCCTGAAGAACAGATTTTGAGGGGAAATTCTCTGACGGTATCAGTTCCAAACCCTCTGCTGTTCTGTTATCTTCAGAAACAATAGCATTAAATACATCAACATCTGACTTTTCCAGACTGTCATTAAACATATTCAAACCTCTTTAATCATTCCATTTCTTCTTTAAGATTTCAATTTTCTTATCTATACGCTTTTCGGCATCCAGCCTCTCCAAGTCGTAATCCTGCAGGTCGATGAAATTCATATGCTTGACCAGAAGAGGATGGACAGCTTTCACGAGGACATACATGTCCTGTGCAATCCTTCTGTAATCAATGTGGCCCTGCCGGCCGCTTCTCAGCTCGCAGAGATGGTATAACTCCCTCAGGTTAAGTGTGAAATACCATCTTATCTTGTATCCCAAAGGAACAACATACTGAGCTTCCTTTGGATACTTTTCCCTTATCTTATCAAAAGTTTCTTTCGCCTTTTCCATTGCTACTACATAATCATCAGCAAGTCCTGAATCTGTTATTTCTTTGGGAATATCATAGCCATAATCTGTGGTCAACGGCTGTTTAAGCTGGGTCAGAATCCTGTGTCTCTGAAGGTCGCGGAAAGCTCCGAAGTTGGCAAGGATGTCAAACGTGTATGATACATTCTCAAAAGCTCTCCCAGGTTTGTGGCGCCTGTTGCTCCTTTTCTTAAGATAAGCACCGATTATATCAGACTTCTGAAGATGTGGCATTTTTTCAACTGACTCCTTGATGTCTGAGAGAGGCTTTCCCGTCATCTCATAAAGAATGAAAGCAACGACCTTGTCGATTGCATCTTCATCATAATAGGCTAGTTCAAGGTCGTAATGTTTTTTGTTCTGGTCTGAATCTATTTTAACCGGTATTGTTTTGAGTTCGGATTCTGTGCTCCTGACGAATTTCCTGAAATCATCTCCATGCTCATTATAAACCCTTTTTACAAAAGATGGGACCACTTTTGATAACTCAAACTGCATCTTTTCCGCAAGATGTCTTATCTCGGTAAGCTTATCTGTGCTCATCTTCATGAGCAGATATTCAAATGCTCTACCGTTTCCAAACAACCCGACATTAGTAAGCGTCGATGCAGGCAGAAGATTCCTTAACAAATCACATGTCTTCGCCTTTATTGTGTTTTCATATGCGCGTTCGCTTACGTCGGAATTTCTTGGATATTTCTTAACAAGATATGATTGCAAAGGCCTGATTAGCTCTGTATAAACATCAAATAGCATGTCACAGGTTTTCACATAAACGTCCCTGAACTCAGCAGACTGCATTATCTGAGGTTCCCTGTAATATCTGTATTTTCCGTCTACCTTCTCATTGAACAGGACATAACGTGTCGATTTTTCCAATGGCGAAAGCCCAATCCTCGAATCTTCGATTACCTTTGTCGCTATAATGGAAATGTCTTCAACCGCAATGTGAGCTCCGCCAAGCTCCGCGACAGAATCGTCTCCGTATCCGACAAGGACGCGATCGTAGAACTTCTCAGCTTTCTGTGTCGCAATGATCTGGTTATCTTCCTGGGGACAGACGATATCCTTGAAACCCATCTCGGGCTTGTTTATGAACTCTTCTAAAAGGATTCTTCTCAGGCTGTCAGGAGAACGGCTGTATCTGGAAAATAATGCTCCCTTGACGACTTCCGGAAGGTTCCTCAAAACAAAGACATGGCTGTCCATATTAGTGAAAAAGGGACTCAAAAGCTTCTTTTCCTCTTCTGTAAACTCAGACAAACCCACCACCGTATAAATAGGATTGAAAATAAATTTTAAATAAAGGGAATAACTTTATGATATATTATATGTTTAATACCACTCTATAGTTAATAATATAAAGATATTTATTAAAGAAATATGATGAAAAGCAATTGCATTAGGCAGATAAATCACTATGGCAAGAATTTGTATACTTCCATCAGGCGAGCCCCCATGAAAACCAAGATGTTATATTTAGGTATTCCTTTACTACTATCAATAGCCCTTACAGGAATCAATACCCACATAAGTTCTGTCAAAAAGAAGAATTTTGAAAAGTTTTATAGCGGATTTATGGATTGGTATAATGTATCCCCATTCAACAGGGAGTTTTATCCTGTTAATCTTAATATTGGAGGTAAAATTGTTCCGGGAAAGATATCTTATTGCTCCAATTCCGAAGCAAAAAGAGCGACAATGTCATATAGCTGTCCTCAAAGGATAGCTATTCTGGATGAAAATGTGATTGCGACAGAATATAAAGTATTTGGTTTTGAAGTCAGAAGTCAGAAAAACGGTAAATGGGAATGTCTGGGCTCCGCAATTGATGAAAACGAAGATAATGATATCTCAGAAAAAGAATTTCGTTCAGGAATGACAATGGAAAAATTATTGAAGAAAAGCAAATTCGAAATGAAAGATGAAGGAACACTAAGATTGGATAAACCTCAAAAAAAACCGGATCTAGTTAATATATAATGAACAACAATCCTTTTCGCATTTTATTTGATTTTCCCCGTAAGAATATATGCGACATCGAAAGAAGCCATTGAAATCCATAATATCCATTCTCCGGTTATCAGGGAAATTATAAAGACTGTAAACTCCAAAGTGAGCCTGTTCTGAAAGAATATTTTTGCATATCTCTTTTTCTTTCTTTTATCAATATAATCATTTCCGATTTCATCAATAGTTCCTGCGACTAAGAAAGTGACCAGAAACAGGAAATTAACTTGAGGCAGACCGAAAAACGCAATGAAAAAAATCATGCTTGCTATTGCAAGCGAATGTGTGGGTGCATCAATCTTTCCTGTCATGATTACAGATATTGAAACCGCAAGGCATAGTGGCGTAAGTGCAGGATATGAATACATAAGGAATGCCAGGAGAAATCCGTAAACAACGCTTCCCGAGTACCCGATGTATTTGTTTATATTGAGCCCATCATCTACTATGAGATCCGTGAATTTAGCAAGAAAACCTATTAGGACTGAAGATATGATTGCTAAATACATCAGAAAAACCTCGACATTATTAACGGGAAGACAATTGTAGCGTCACCATGAACTGTTACTGGTCGAGCCTTCTCCTGAATCTTTCCCCAGGAAACTGCTTCATTTGTTCTCGCACCGGAAAGGCTTCCGTCCCATTGTTCTGCGGTCGTCACATAGATAGCATAATCGAGACCTCCGCGGACAACATTCACTCCGATTGCATGATGCTTTGAGACTCCTCCGCCGAGAATTATTCCTCCGGTCTTTTTGGATAGGAGGACAATATTTGCAAGCTTTTTCATATCACCCGTCACATCAACAACGAAGTCGGGATGATCCTGCTTGTAGAAGAACATCTGAAGTCCGATTGAAGAATCGGTTATACCAGGACAAAAAATGGGAATGTCATTTTTTGATGCCCACTTAAGGACTGAATTATCATCTTTCAATGTTTTCCCGATTTCATTTATGAGGTCGCTCGGGTTTGTGGTTTTGTTCTTCTTGTAGACATCCTCAAATATAGGCTTTATCTTTTCTTCCAGAAGGACATATCTGTCTGTCGGGATAAGAGTATTTCCTAGCCTATTTAATCCTTTTTTATGGAGTTCGACATCGTTCATGTTAAAGTCGCCAAGGCCGTATTTGTCATGGGAAAGTATGATATCATGGTCGATTGAACCTCCCGTTGTGATGACGACATCAACGAATTTTTCCTTAACCATTTTTGCAAAAATGCTTCGAAGACCTGTCGCCATCATATTTGCAGTGAAACTGAGAATTACCGTTATCTCCTTCTCCTCTTTCATGGCCTTTATAGTCTCTATGGCCCTTCCGATATTGGTTGCCTGGAAGCCGGCGTCCATCATCTGGGATGTCAGTTCGTTAAGGGTCATATCGCCCCTTATATCGTAATTCTTTACGTAATCATTTAATTTAGTCATAAAGCACCTCTAGAATTCTAAATTATATTATAACTGAAACTAGAGAAGAAGTTAAATAGGAAATACAGGCGTGTAATGCCTTTCGTGTTCTACTCTCATGAGAAATAGATGGAGAGATTGCTTTAAAAAGCTTATAAGTTAGTGGAAAAATAGCTAATTATGAGGACTAATTGGGATTTATTAGGTTTTTGTTTGTTTTTTCTATTGCTTTTTTTAATTTTAATAAACCCAAAAGAAAAATTAGTCGAACCTTTCTACTTACCTGTTATATATGTCATTGTCCTAATAACTGTAATTTATTGTTTCTTCAGGAGTCACATCCTTTATGAAAAATTCATAGGGCACACAAAAGAAAATGAACAGAAAATAGCCAATGAAATCACTATACTCGCCACCCTTTTTACCATCATAGGATTAATGATAGCATTTTTTGCTGTATATTATCAACTCGATATGCAACAAAATATCGAACATGAAAATAAGATAAATGCACATTTGGCATCTCTGGACAGCTTATTGATTGAGCTTAATTATACAAAAGATAGAATGAACCAGAGAATTGGAAATGAATCCTTTTCGGACTTTGGTATTAAAATCACGAGCTTTCCCTATGAGAATCTAAGAGAAAGTACATTAAATAAAGACATTCGATATGTGGAACTGAAAAGGGACATAATTCATGAGTATTGGAAAATTGTTCAAATAAATAGGATTCTGGAACAGGCAATAGATTATACAACGCCTTCCAATATTAGTTCGGAAATTGAATCAACCTTAATAAATTCATACCTGCCAGATAGAATTCTATCAATTGAAAATCTTATTAGCAATATAACCTTCTACAGAACATGTATAGAAAATATTAGAATGGATAAATCAGTTTTGGATATATGTTAATTCTATTCGTCCTCTTCAATCACGAAAGCTCCGAAATATCCGCAGTCATTGCATTTGTATTTTCCCCTGTGTGCTCCCGTGTCTAATACAAGGTTGGTCGAGTCGCATTCGGGGCATTTTTTCCTTATCATGATTATTTCTTCTTTTTAGAGACCTTCTCCATGGGAGTCGCCGATCCTGCAAACTTCACTGCAGTTCCAAAAACAAGAAATTCCGCTGCTCCAGCCGTTGTCTGTGAGGTCGTGAAACGGACACTTACAACTGCATCTGCTTTTAATTTTTTGGCTTCGTCTTCCATTCTTCTAAGCGCCTCTTCCCTTGCCTCAGTCATCATTTCCGTGTATTCCTTGACCTCGCCGCCGACAAGATTTCTTAGGCTTGCAACGAAGTCCTTTCCAATCCATTTTGCGCGTACTGTGTTCCCTCTGACAATGCCTAAAGTCTCTTTAACAGTCTTACCTGCAATAGTTTCAGTAGTAGATAATAACATTTCATTCACCTCGTAATTTATTATTAAAATTATTTAAGAAACTTAAATAGAAGTCACTTTAAGACGTCTATTTAGAAAAAGATAGGCTAAGCACCCGCCTATCATGATTGCAATGATTATTATCAGACCTATGTGGAGCCACGGAACAGAGGAAATCAAAGATTCAGGAACCATTGAAGATGCTGCATCTCTTGAAGATTCTGCTATCATATCGTTCATTTGTGGTGCCGATTTGAGCATCATCTCAGAATTTCCGGTGCCGAATGACTGGCTTTCCCCGAAAATTTGTGTGAGTGGCCTGAAAAGGTCATACAAAACAGCGGCCATCGAAAGCAGTGCTGCTGACAGAATGAACATGAATTTGTTTGAGCCGGGATGGAGAATATCGTTTCCTGTTTTTGTCAGCTCGTAATACTTCCATTTGTGGCCGTCATCGACCTGCTTTATTAGGTCGGCCTTGACGAGCCCGTCGAGATGTTCTTTGACTGTCGATACAGACATCCCGAGTTCGGTAGAGAGTTCGGACAATATCTTTCTCTTTACGTCCAGACTTTTCAGGATGTCTATTTTAGTATCTGATGCAAGAGATCTGAATACTTTTCTGTCTATTGTTATCTTCTCGTCCATTGTATAGAATTAACCTTTCGATATTAATTCATTTCCGGTTTGTTAAGGGAAAAACCGAAAATTATTCGTGTACTATTGGAATTTTATTGACATAAAATTCTAATCTTATCCCTGGATACTGGAAAAGAATTTACTTAGAAACAAATATATAGCAAAAAAAATTGCAGTATTTATTGATGGCTGCTTCTAGAATAAATGCCCAGAATGCTTCAAGAGACCGCTTCAAATAAAAATACTGGGACTGGAAAATTCAAAAATAATAAGCAAATACCCTTACGGGATGACCAATAAGATAGTCCTTGAGAAAATACCTAACGGCGATTCAGAAAAGAAATCCAAGAAAGGGGACCAGAGCCAGAATACCGATTAATATACAGAATAACCAGAACTTAATTTTTCCTGTTAATTTAATCAGAAGATGAATTGCTATTAGTCCAACAATGAAAGATGTTAGCACACCAGTTAAAGCTTCACTAATCGATATTTCCGGCAGTGAGCCCATAAGGGCCAATCCGATTTCAGCTCCAAGAACGGCTGGAATGCTCATTAAGAATGACAAGCGAAGAGCTTCCTTTGGTTCATATTTTCTTAAGAGAAATGCTGAAACTGTTATTCCTGAACGCGATATTCCGGGAACTATAGCAAGACCTTGCAGGATGCCCATAAGGACAGAATCTTTGAAATTGGGCTTTGTGAATTTCACTTTGCCTTTCTCTGAAATCTTCTGAAGTATTCCTGTAATAATCAGGGCTAATCCAACCAAACCAAGGAAAGCTTCACCAGTAAAAGCAACAGTCTGGATAGATTTGTAAAGGATAAATCCAAGAGCCCCCGTTATGATAGTTGATATTATAAGAAATGTGAGAAGGCTGTTATTCTCGTCAGAATAACCACGTTTGTAAGTTCTGAGACTTTTCAGAATCCTGATAACATCTTCCCTGAAATAGACTATTACAGAAAGAAGAGTCCCTGTATGAAGGAAAATAGCAAAATTGAGAGCATTTCCCGGATCCATTCCCATTAAACCGACCATGACAAGGACAAGGTTGCCCTGGCTGGATATTGGAAGCCATTCGAATATTCCCTGTAAAACACCGAAAATCAAAGAATCCAGCACGTAATCACGCTCTTTGTTATATGTTCCTGACAAATTATATTTGAAAATGTCAGGAAATACATTGAAAGGCATCATTTACGCCTTTCAATATAATTGAAACAGGAATATATTTAACCCTTCTCATAATAAGAGAGACATATGAAAAAAGCAATATATGCCTTTTCAGGAGACCCTATTACATACGGGCATATAGATATAGTCAGGAGAGCTTCAAAGATATTTGATGAGGTTGTTGTGGGAATTGGACAGAATCCCGACAAGGATTACATGTTCACTCTTGAAGAAAGGACCGAAATGGCAAAAAGGGCCCTGTCAAACCTGAAAAACGTCAGAGTCATTTCATTTACAGGACTTCTGGTTGATTTTGCATATGAAAATAAAATTCCCGTTATTATAAAAGGCATAAGAAACAACACAGATTTTGATTATGAGGTATTGTTACACAGTCTTGGAGAGAGCCAGAAGCTTGGAATTGAAACATTCATTATTCCTGCGAAGAAAGAACTTGCACATATCAGTTCAAGTACAGTTAAATCGCTCCAGAAAGAGCAGGGACTGATAAATGAATTCGTGCCCCTTCACGTCAAGCAGTTCATGGAAGCCAGAACTTCTAATCAGTTTATTATTGGCGTGACAGGAGAGATGGGAACAGGAAAAACCTTTGTTTGCGAAAAACTGAGAGAGATTGGCACAAAGAGAGGGATACCTGTTCATCACATTGAACTTGACCATATAGGTCACCAGATTCTTGAAGAACTGAAAGACCCTTCATACGAAAGCGTCCGGAAAGAGATAATAGAGAATTTCGGTTCAAAGGTAAAACTGAAGAACGGCTTCATAAGCAGAAAGGCTCTGGGGGAAATAGTCTTTTCAGATAAAGAAAAACTAAAAAAACTGAACTCCATAATGAAGAAGCCAATGCTCGTCCGTTTGAAAAAAGAATTGCATGGAAAGAAAGGAATAATATTGTTTAATGCGGCTTTATTGGCGGAATCGGAAATGATATATCTGTGCAACAATAATACCATTCTTGTTACGGCAAACAAGAAAATCCAGAAAGAAAGAATGAAGAAAAGAAAACTCTCTGATGAACAGATAAAAAGAAGGCTGTCCAGTCAATATACTTCAAAAGAAAAGAAGCAGAAAATAAAGGACCAGATAAAAAAGCACAACCATGGAAAGCTCTGGATAATGGAAAATTCGGATGGAAACAACTCGAAGAAAATAGAAAAGTTGTTCAACGAGTTAACAGTCCACGCAGAAAAGCTCTTAAAATTGAAGTAGGGTTTATTCGACCCTTGGCGCAAGGACAAAACTCATGCTCATTTTGTCTATTATTTTGTAGCTCAGCCTCATTGGATAATCGTTCGACAATTCAAGTATGCAGTTGTCCGCGAGTTTTGAAGCCTTTATCATCTTCTTCAGATACTCGAGCGGATATCTTGCCTTGGACTTTTCGGTGGTCTCGAGCTTCATCAGGCCATCTTCACCTTCTTTTATTTCCATATCGGAAGATATCGTATCGCCTTTTGACCATGCCCTGAACTTTCCGGGCTCTGTCTCAAAGACTATCGAGTCATCTACAATATCAGCATCGCTGACGCTGTCTTCCAGAACACCGGACAATAAATGAGCCTTTGTCTTGAATTCGAGCTGGTCTATAGGAGGCTTCTCCGTTGATATGTCGAGGATTGGAAGCTCAAACCTTCTTTTTCCTCCGTCTTCAAGAGTGATTTCCAGCTTGTTCTTATCATCCGATTTCAATGTTATTTTGCTCCCGCTTTTGGCCTTCTTTATTATTGAAACCAACTGCGTTAAGCTGACTCCCAGAGATTCCGGCTTTTCAACAGAATATTTTTCAAAAGCCGTTGCAAGTATCTTGAAATCTATTACAGCGACCATAGTCCTGTCCGGGGAAAGCAGACTCATTCCGTTTGAATCAAACTTGAAAACACCCTCATCGACTATGTCAGCCACTATCTGTATCGAATTTTTCAGCAAATCTGCATCTCCCATCGTTATCTTGAACATACAATCACTCCTTTCCTTTTATAATCACCGGCAATTAGCCGTTGAGATATAGTGAACGTCCAGATTCTAATTTGTTATGTCCTTCACTACAATCAGACGCCTAAGGCCTTTTCTATATCATGAGCCTTTTTGTAAAGATCCATATTGACATCTGACATATCCTGCAGTATTTCTCCCGATATTTCAATGCCGCCCTCTACGGGGATTACTCTTCCAAAAACCCTGATGATATTATTTATATCAAATTCCCCGGGGCTTTCAGTCATTATCTTGACCTGTCCGGTACCGTCGTCGATTATCAGAACATCGCCGCTCTTCTCAATAACAGCTCCTGCGACTCTGACCTTTATATCGTCCTGGGTCAGCTCATCGATCCTTTTGTCTGTATATGGAAGGCGCCTCTGAGACTGGAATCCCCCCGAACCGGTCACTTCGTCTGACATAAGATTGATATAGTTCTAATGTTTTTAAGTATTGTCCGCAGAAGAGCCATACTTTTATTGAGCGAATTGAAATAAGCAGTATGAAAGTCGCGGTTCTCGGGATAGGAAACGAAATGAAGTCCGATGACGGAATAGGCCTTCTTGCAGCGGAAGAGTTTGAAAAGCAGATTAGCGAAGAGCATAAGACCCTTCTGATAAATACAAACGTTCCGGAAAACTACATAGGAAAGATCGATAAGTTCGGACCGGACATCCTGATGATTTTTGATGCGGCGAGTTTCAGTGGAAGTCCGGGAGACGTAAAGGTCATAAAAAATGAAGACATATTGGACTTTTCCATGTCAACACATAACACTCCACTGAGCATATTCTTCAAGGCTCTGAATATGAAAGGCGTATTTTTGATAGGAATTCAGATTAAGAACACGGAATTTGACGGGAGAATCAGCGAGGAAGTTATTTCTTCTCTTCCACAGGCGGTTTCTTTGGGGGCTAAGATAGTAAAAGAAGCTTGTATTTTATTTTAACGCTGTCCAATTCTATTGTTTTCTGGTCATTTCTCCTTTTCTCGAAACAGCTTTCTATAACTGTATTATGGTTAAACTCTTTCTTGTTTTTTATTTTTCGCCATTCACTTTTATATTCCTCAAATACCGGGACGAATAAAGTTATTAATAGCTCTTCAATTGGAACAGCCAAATCTTTGCGAGTCGCGGCCCATAGAAGATAAACTTTTCTGTCTTTAACTACTCGAAAAAATGATTCATACAATCCCCTTCCTTTGTCTTTTTGTGGAAGATCCCTCTTTATTGCATGTATATGACTATTTTTATAGTCGATCCATCTGCCATGAATCCCATTCTTATTAGTAGCCTTTCCAATGCGCAGTACGCTTTCTGTATCAATATCAATCATGCAATAAATACCGGCCTCTTTGGTGATTTTACCAGCATTAATTCTTAGTGATTCTAATGATAATTCAATGTGCCCCCATTTCAAGTCCTCAATAATTTCCTCTGTAAATTCTCTTATTTTTCCAGATAATTCTTTATTTGGCATCCTGATCATTTTCACCATGATAAACATCTTTGAGGCTTTCCCTGTCAGTTGTCCCAGTCTCGACTTTTTTGCTTAGCGTAACTGATTTGGGTTTTGTCGGGCAGACTTCTTCACATCGTCCGCAGAAGATGCATTTTCCGGAATCAATCGACCAGACCCTGTTCTCCTTGTCAATCTTTATTGCATTGGCGGGACAATTGATTTCACACATCCTGCACCAGATGCAGGACTTCTTGTGCCATTCTACCTTTCCCCTGAGGCCTTCCTGCAGGTCTGCCTTGACAGCAGGATATTTAGTAGTTACAGGCTTTGAAAACAGCCTGTGAATCACTTCAGATTTTACACCCATTAACCCACCATGAAACCTGTCAATACCCTGACTAAGTCAATCAGTACAAGAGGCATGACAACAAGCCAGTAGAACTTGAAGGCCTGATTTATCTTTGCCCTTGAAAACACGTTCTTAATGAACATCAGTACTATAAGTATCAGAAGCGATTTTATGAAAAACTCGATTATATTTCCGCCGCCGAAAATCATGACAACCGCAGACGAAATCAGGACCCAAACCAGCGCTGCATGAGAAAGCTGAAACATGCCAAGCCTCGGTCCAGTGTACTCTGTCATGGGGCCTTCGACAATCTCCTGCTCCGCTTCAGGTATGTGGAATGGAGGAAGGCCGAGCTTTCCCAATATTCCCAGCATGAAACCAAAAACGGTGAAAGGCAGATAAAAAGCGGAGAAAGCCACAATCTGGAATCCAGAGATGAAGCCCAATGTTATCACCGAAATTATGAAAGGCAGCTCATATGCAATTATCTGCATTACCTCTCTCATGGAACCGATAACACCGAAAGGGCTTCCGGTTGCGAATCCCGCGACTGCAAGAAAAACCACAGATATAAGGAGGAAATAAAGGAAGACGAATACATTGCCTTCAAAACCTATTGAAAATCCTGTCACGGGAACAAAAATAATAGCTGAAACGGCTGCTGCAAAAGAGACTATCGGACACAAAGTCATGAGGAAGGAATTTCCGGCTTTTGGCGTGATGTTTTCTTTGGTCATGGTTTTTATCCAGTCAAAGAAGGGCTGGTATATGGGAGGTCCTCTTCTGTGCTGCATCCTCGCAGTTATCTTTCTGCCGATGCCTTCGTACAGCAAGCCAATAATTATTGCTGACAGAAGGCCGGGAAAAATCAGAACAGAAAATATTTCGGGCAGCATAAAATCACATCTTCTTAAGGTCATCTTTACTTACAATGCTTTCCTTACCGTCCTTCACAACGGTTACCCTGTCCGCACATGTGATACAGGGATCTAGTGAGGCAACTGTTATCGGAACGTCAGAAATGACAGAACCTTTGAGCATTTCGCCAAGCGGCAGATAGTTTGCATAAGTTGGCGTCTTTATCTTTATCCTGTAAGGCATCATGCCATCTGACCTGAGATAGTAAATGAGCTCCCCTCTCTGTGCCTCGACTCTTGATAACGTTTCCCTGCCTTTCTCTATATTCATCATAGGGGGCATTTTTCTGTTTATCTCACCATCGGGCATATTCCTAAGAGCTTCTCTGATTAATCTTATTGACGCTATGCATTCCTTTGTCCTGACCATCAGCCTTGAATGGACATCGCAGCCCTTTTCAATGACTGCATAGAAACTCAGGTTTCCGTATGCGCCGTAGCCGGTTTTTCTGAAGTCCGTGCTGATTCCGCTCGCCCTCCTGACAGGGCCGGTAGCTCCCAGATGTATCGCATCCTTCTTACTGAGGATGCCGACATTCTGCGTCCTTTTCTTAACCAGCGTATCCTTTTCCAGCAATTTAATATAATAATCAAACCTGCTTTCCAGCTTGCTCAGTTTCTGGAGTATAGCTTTCGATTTGTGCGGCTCTATGTCTCTCCTAACGCCTCCCGGTATGTTCATGCCATAGTTGACGCGGTTTCCTGATATCAGTTCCAGAAGCTCCATTGGAATTTCCCTGTCCCTGAACATATACTGAAAGACAGTCTGGAATCCGATTTCATAAAAACAAACACCAAGAGTAAGCATATGTGAGTGCAGCCTCTCCAGTTCCGCCATCACGACCCTTATGTATTCTGACCTCTCTGTCGGTTTTATTTCGGCAAGGGTTTCTATACCCTGCGTTATTGCAAGCGTATGGCAGTGGCTGCATATTCCGCACACTCTCTCCGCAAGGAAAATGCCTTTTATCCAATGCCTGTTCTCCAAGGCCTTCTCAATGCCTCTGTGGCTGTATCCGAATTTGATGTCGTAGCCGACGACATTCTCGCCTTCCACTTCAAGCTTCACATGTATAGGTTCAACAAGTCCCGGATGCTGGGGTCCGAAAGGTATACAAAAATTATTCATGGTTATAATATATTGATTGCCAATTATAAGATTTTCCCGTGTAATAGGAATATTTATTCTTTTGCAGACCACTATAAAATATGGCAGGTGAAACTCTTCGCGAAATCGGGGGTGTAAAGATGATACACCTATCCGGTCTGGACTCTAATATATATTTATTTGGAAAAACCGTTATTGATACGGGAACAGGTTTTAATTTTGTCCGGCTGATGGACATTCTGAAACAGCTGAAAATAGGCATGAACGATATAGAGCTCGTTGTCAATACACATTGCCACTTCGACCATACGGGAGGTGACGGCTACTTCCCGAAAGCAAAAATAGCTATCCATGAAGCAGATGCCGACGCAGTCGAGAAGGCTGATGAGAAGATGGTCAATGCAGGATTCTTTGACGGAAAGGCAAGGCCTAAGAAAATATCCCAGAAGCTTAAAGAGGGGGATATTATTTCAGGGCTTAAGGTGTTCCACACTCCCGGGCATACGCCCGGTTCCATATGCCTTCTTGATGAAAAGAAAAAGATACTGTTCAGCGGCGACACGATATTCTCTGATGGAGTCGGAAGGACGGACAGGCCGGGCGGAAACGAAGAGCATCTGGAAGAATCAATAAACAGAATAATGGAACTTGATTTTGATATTCTTCTTCCAGGACATGGCGAGCCAATAATAAAAAACGCAAAAAGAGAATTGGATAAGATGCTTAGTGAATAAGAACTTTATTACCTAATGCTTTTTAAGCATCACACCAATTATAACAAACTTATATTTGTAGAATATAGATACAATTTTTGAGGTGATACTCGATGGCAGACAAGGCTGAAGAGCCAAAAGAAGAAAAGCCAATAACTGAAGAAAACACAAAAGAGGAACAAAAGGCCGAGGCTCCAAAAGAGACAGTTGGGCCCGTAAAGAAAGAATCCCCACACCATAAAAAACATCAGAAACCAAAGGAAGAAAAGAAGGAAAATGTAAAGAACACTTCCAAGGACAAAAAGATGCCAAAGACAGGAATGATTCTGGGCACTGTTCTAATAATCATCGTAGTTGCAGCTGCAATTGCTTTGATTTTTATGCCTGCTCCCGTGACGGTTCCAGAAGGAACAGCATCCGACGGTATAAAAGAAGGAGATGCTGTTACAATCAAATACAAAGGAACCCTGCAAGACGGAACGGTCTTTGACGAAGGTGAGATACCTTTCGTCGTCGGAACCGGACAGGTAATTGAAGGTTTCGAGGAAGGCGTAAAAGGCATGACTGAAGGATCCTCCAAAACAATAACAATACCTCCGGAAAAGGCATACGGCGAAATTGATCCGACCATGGTTATTCCAATTCCACTTACACAGGAATTCGATAAGATTGTAAATATCTCGAAAGAAGAGTTTACATATACATTTAACGAAGAAGCGGAAACAGGCAAGGAGTACAAACTTCCTGACATGAAATGGTCCGTTAAAGTACTTAACATAGAGGAGAATACCGTATTCATTGAGCAGCTCGTTACCCAAGGAACCGTGTTGGAATATCCTTACGGAAGCGGCGTTGCTGATGTAATGGGCGATAAAATCTCAATATCCCTGACTCCTACAATCGGAGCACAGGTACAGACGCTCTATGGCTATGCAACAATAACAGAGGCAAACGATACATATATGTGGCTTGATTTCAATCACGAGCTCGCCGGAAAGACGCTTACATTTGAAATAACCGTCACCAATGTGACAAAGTTTGAGCCGGCTGAAGAAGACGAAAATATTTTAGGAGCAGGAGATGCTATTACAGGAAGCATCTGTGGAGATGCAGACATAGTAAAAACGACAAAGCCCAAAATGGAAGTATTCGTAATGGCCCTGTGTCCTTTCGGACTTCAGATGCAGAAAGGCGTAATCCCGGTTGCAGAACTGTTCGGCGACAAAGCGGATATTGAAATAAAATTCGTCAATTACGCAATGCACGGAAAGGAAGAAATAGACTACAATACATACCAGTACTGCATTCAGAAAGACCAGCCAGAAAAGTTCTGGCAATATCTCAGATGCTTTGTAGGCAACGGAAATCATGACGGATGCGCAGTTCAGATTGGACTGGATACAGCGGCATTGAGCGCCTGCGTGGCAGTTGCCGATGAAGAATTTGAAATAACAAAATATTATGAGGATAAATCATCGTGGGCAAGCGGTTACTACCCGCTTTACAAAATCAATGAAGCTGAGTGCAACGAATATGGAGTACAGGGTTCTCCTACCATCGTAATTAACGGAAAGGTTGTTCAGGTATATCCAAGAGACCCGGAAACAGTCAAGACATATCTTTGCTGTGCGTTTGAAAATCCACCGGCAGAATGTTCCCAGACGCTTTCGAGCGAAAACCCATCATCCGGTTTAGGGTGGTCGACAACCGATTCGGGAACGGCTGCATCTTGCGGATAAATCCGCAAACCCCTTTATTTTTAATTTATCTATTAATTATTCTCAGAACTAGCTCTCTAATATTTTATCAGCTTGCCCGTCATAATCATCTTTACATCATCTAAGACTGAGCTCATCATCTTACATAAAGAGATGTAGTTAATATTTAAATCTGTTCCTGATTTAGATGCTTATGGAAGCAGGATTCGCCATAAAAAACGGAGAACTCATAAGGAAAGAAGACGCTAACATATCAGTTTATAACAAATCATTCTTCTTCGATTTCGTTGTTTATTCCAATATCAAGGTTGTTAATGGAAATATGTTTATACCAGAACTGGAGATAGAAAAGCTTTTCCAGTCCGCTAAAAAGATAGGAATAAAGCATGGATTCTCCAAAAAAATTATACTTGAATGGATGAGAATTCTAATCAAAAAAAATAATATCGAAAACGCTTTAGTCCGTCTACTTTTGATAGGTCCCGATATGGATACAGAAACTATTCTGTTTCTGTTTCCTGTGGGACTTACATTTTATCCAAAGAAATTCTACAGCAAAGGTGTAAAGGTGATCACATTTCAAGGAGAAAGACTTTTCCCGACGGCTAAAACAAAGAGCTTGCTTCTGAATTTTATCGCGTACAGGGAAGCATCCGGAAAGGGGGCAGTTGATGCCTTGCTTATTGACAGAAACGGCAACATAGCTGAAGGAACCAGGACAAGTTTCTTTGCCGTTAAAGGAGATACTTTAATAGCACCACCAGATGATAATGTTCTTGAAGGGGTTACAAGGAAAATAATTCTTGAAATTGCTCCCCAGATTATGAAAATAAAAAAACAAAAAATATCACTTAAAGAAATCAAAAACTATGATTTTCTAATACTTAGCGGAACAACTTTAGGAATTATGCCGATAAGTCATGTTGACAACAAAAGGCTTGAAATCAGAAATCCTGAAAAGTTAAAACATTTGCAGAAAATATTTAGAGAATACTGTGATAAAGAGTATAAAAATTTATAGAAGTTTCATAATGTGAAACCATTACATGAGATTATATAACCGTTATCATCTTCTTCGATAACAAATTCGCAATCCACGAATTTATTTATTATATCCATATTAGTTTTTGCATGTTCGGTTAATGTCGGGGTTTTTATAATCGATGTGCCTTTTGCAAGAGCCATGAATATAAGAAGTTGGTCTGACAGGTGCGGGTCGACAGGACAACCCTTTTTAATGTAATCCACGATGGTATTCGCTGTATATTTTCCGAGGAACTCCGCCTTGAGCCCCGGAGAGCCGAGACCATCCGACCCTATACCGACAATTGGAAAAGCCTTTGCTGAAAGAACTAATCCGCATCCTGTATTGTTTGCTTCGCAATAAACCGTCTTTATTTCCGATTTGAATCCGTTTTCTTCCAACAATCCATTCGCACCCATTCTTGTTCTTTCCGCCACTTTGGCATTCCTGAGCTCCCTCGTTGCGACCGAAACACCTTTTATAGTCTCGATTGAAGGTATTGTATCCATTTCAATTGGCTTCAGATGAGATTTGGGTGGGTCAAAAATTGCTATAACCTTTGCACCGCCGGAAGGATAAAATCCATATCTTATGACGTCTATTGAAATATCATATCCCATTTTTCTTAATATAGGCAGCAGCACCTGCTGTATATATTGCAGAGGCGGTGCATATTTACCAAAAACAGCACCTCCTTCAAAATTAACCCTGAATTTGCTTTTTGATTTGATGATTGCAGGAGTCATCATCTGAAGAGACAAACCTATAGAACCTGCTGTTTCTATACTGATATTCAACGTATAGCCATCGATGAAATCTCCCGGTTCAAAAATAACATCCTTGGAGCCTATTCTCGCATTCTCTATTTTCGCCTCGCATAATTCTGTGCAGGCAAGAAGGCTTTTGAGATGCTGGGTTCTTAAACCGGGATTCTGGCGTCCTTTTCTTATATTAAAAATATGAAATGGCTTTCCGGTTAAGATTGATAGAGCACTTGCTGTCCTTATAATCTGGCCCCCACCTTCTCCAACTGAACCGTCTATCTCTATCATATGTTATCATCTATGCCCTGTCTGCATTATAAAGCGGGGAACTGGGAACAGGATATGTATTAATTGTTTCAGAGTTAAATATTTATTAAGAAGCAGGTGAAATTCCTAAGAAAAGCTGCATGCATACCATAAAACGAATTTTCAACTTCTTTATTAACTATAACACAGTAACTATGTCCTGCGTCGCCGGAAGTGGTTGATGTGGAATATTGCGTAACTATTAATCTATTAAACTCCAATTATTAGTTATCAGGGACAAGGTGCTCCATTGGAAGGGGGAGTTAGAAGATGGGCCCAGGCAGGAGTTGTAATAGTGCTACTTTTGGTTCTGCTTTATGCAACCAATGAGCCTATACTCACCGGAATGATTTCTTTGGGTATCCTGCAACAGGAAGCTGCAGAGCAGTTGCCCTTCATAACAATTGATTTCTATGAAGGAGAACTTCTTCCCTACGATACAGAGATTGTAGCTATTCTCGGTGACCATGGCTCTTCACTGAATCTTTATGAAAAGCTCAAAGATGAGGACTGGGTTTCCACAAACGATGAAGGATTCGGTCTTGTAGGAAAGGGAAAGGAATGCCCTGACGTCAATGTACTCCTCAATGTTTCCATATACAACCATACAATAAACGTTACTTACGTAAACACGACCGAAGAGATAAACCAGACAACGAACGAGACTATTACCCTTTACAATGTCACATTCATCAATGTAACCAGAAACGTGACAGTCAACGTCACGGAGAACATATCTGCCATCATTCCAATCAACGTAACAATCAATCAGACAATCAATATCACAGAGAACGTGACCAGAAAAATAACAAGGAACATAACGGTTCCAATTTTTAATAATGAAACAAACACCACAGAAAACATAACTCAGGAGATAACAGAAGAAGTCACTGAAGAGATTACTCGTGAAATAATCCAGGAAATAAACCAGACTATCAATCATACAATAATCCAGGAAATCACCACAAACCAGACCATGAATGTGACAGTAAACGAGACCATTAATCAGACAATCCCATATAATATCACAGTTGAGATCAATCAGACAATTAATCAGACAACTGAGCAAAGAGCCACAACATTATCAGAGCCGTTTCTTATAGACGCTACATCATTCTCTGTCACGATATCAAAATCCAGTCCATCGACTCTCTCAATCCATGATATCTATCCTGAATTCGATGAACAGTCGATGACATTCGCGGCAGAATTGGTCGATGCCAGCGAGATCATAACACTGGAAACAGAAAACCAGACAATCACTGTCCTTTCGGACTATTGTCTTGAACAGGAAGGCTTCGGACACGAATACATGACAGGACAGTTCAAGACGGTTCAGTTTAACCCTTCTAACTTTAACTTTGAAATAGAGGAAGGGACTTTCGAATTCACTGTACAGATAATTTCAGACGGAACGGTTATCCATTCCAATTCATCAATCATAACCATAACAAAACAGCACATTGATTCGGACAAGGACAACTATCCGGATTATCTTGATTGCAATCCGAACAATCCATTAGTTCATCCCGGAGCGGAGGAGCTCTGCGACCAGATGGACAACAACTGCAACGGAATCATAGACGAAGATGCATGCGAACAGATATGCGAGGAGGGAGTGACCACTTCATGCGGCCTTACCGACGAAGGCGCCTGCGAATTCGGAATACAGATATGTGTAAACATTAACGGAACCAACAACTGGTCGGAATGCGAGGGGGCCGTATATCCAATTGAAGAAATATGCAATTATCTTGATGATGACTGCAACGGATTGATAGACGACAATGAAACCTGCATGATTCTCAACGAAACCAATATCACAATCGATTACCAATTATTAATTGAGCAGTCAACAAAGCTTACAGACCAGACCAAGAACGCAATCAGCGAAGGAAAAAAGCGCTTCATAATAAAAACAAAAGACGGTTACAAGTCAGTTGAAATAAAGACAAAGGAAGAGCTTGAAAAGCTAAAAGAAAAACAAGTCATAGAAGCCCAGAAAGAAAAGGACGAAACAAAACTAAAGGACAAATACAAGAAAGAAGAATTCCTCACACTTGAAGACCTTTCAATGCAATTAGAAGACCCTGAAGTGGAAATGGTTTACGAAGACCAGCCCGTCTCTCTCCTGACAAACGAATCTATACAGATAATGAAAATTGATGAAATCCAGTCCTCTCCATACAATCTTTCGGGCTCAGGAGTTTTTATATGCATATTAGATACGGGAACAGACTACAATACAATCAGCTCATATTCCCACGGATATGATTTCATAAACGATGACGATGACCCGATGGACGACCACGGACACGGAACTCAGGTCTCCTACATAATCGGTCAATCCTCTCCCGGAGCATCCATAATCTCAGTCAAGGTCATAGACCAGAATGGAATCGGTTACGAATCAGACGTCCTCGCCGGAATCCAGTACTGCATGGACCAGAACGCTTCAATAATCTCGTTCTCAATCGGTTCAGGACTTTACGACGGCTACTGCGATTCCAATCCCGTCTCAGACCTTGCAAATATTGCATCCGGGAATTCAATAGTGATAGCTGCAACAGGAAACGACTATTCCACATCAATGAAGGCACCCGCCTGCGCATCAAATGTTATCAGCGTCTCATCGACAGATAAGTCAGACCTTCCGTCATCATTCGCGAATATTAATTATTGGACCGACGTCCTCTCAACAGGAGAGGGCATAGAGACTATGACAATAAACGGTCAAACAGTCTCAGTGTCCGGAACTTCATTCTCCGTTCCGTTTGTATCGTCTACTGCGGCCCTTCTGCTCGAGAATCAGACATTAAACCAGACTGAAATGAAATACAGGCTTGCATCAACCGGCCTTCCCGTCCAATATCAAATCAACGAAACCCATTACATAAACATCTCCAGAATAAACGCATTCAATGCCCTCAGCAGCATAAAGACAATGGAGCCTTACACATACGTCCTCAACCAGAGCGAAGAAGAAAATGAAACCGCATATGAAACTCTGGGAACCTTGTGGTGGGATTCGAGTTTCAGAAGATGCAAAAACATAACAATAAGCAATGAAGGCGCTTCAACCTTCACAAACTTCCCCGCTTACATAAACCTTTCTTATGAATCTGAAATGCAGTCAGATTTTGACGATGTAAGGTTTGTCAATGCGAGCTGCAACGGCGGAGGCTCTCTGATGGATTACGAAATCGAGAATTACACTGCCTCCGGAAACGCTCACACATGGGTCAGAATACCGTCCCTAACTTCTGCAGGAACAACAATATCGGTCTATTATGGCAATTCATATGCATCTACTGCTGAGAATAAGACGGGGGTATGGGACTCTTATTATAAGTCAGTGAATCATCTTTCAGAAAGCGCAGGAGACCTTTACGACTCGACAACCAATAACAATAACCTAATAAACAACGGCTTTGATATAGACGTTTCAGGCGTAATAGGCGGAGGTGCAAAACATGGAGGCGGCGCCAATTATCTTTATCAGGAATACCCAAGCAACCTTCCCGACGGCGCCGTCAGTAAAACATTCTCCGCCTGGTTCAATATAGATGACCTTACCTGCAATTATGAATCTCTGGGAGGTTTCGGAGACGACAGGACCGGAAAAAACTTCCAGCTCGAATTGTGCGTCGGCAGCACATTCATCTACGTTTTGGGATATTCATCTGACTGGAACACAGGACAAAGCAGTGCGGCATATCAGGACGGGAACTGGCATCACGCAGCCATAACTTACGATGGGACAACCACGAGAGTTGTTTTCGACGGCGTCCAGAAAACGAGCAGCACTTCCTACACATGGGATACGTATCCAGACAGGATAGTGATAGGGAATGAAATAGATTTCAGCGGGCGTCCTTTTGCGAACGACATCGTCGACGAAGTAAGGATTTCAAGCACAGCCAGGACGGTAGACTGGATAAACCAGAGCTATCAGATGGTAAAAAACCAGGATGACTTTGTGAGTTTCGGTTCCGAAGAAAGCAAACCCGGCACGTGGTGGGATTCCTCATATTCTAAATGCAGGGACATTGACATCACTAATGCAGGCACAACAACACTGGCTAACTTCCCTATCTATGTTAATATCACCTACGATTCCGATATGAAGTCAGATTTTGGTGACATAAGATTCGTTGACATGAAGTGCAATGATGAGGGAACAGAGCTTGATTACGAAGTTGAGAAATACTATTCGTCGTCCTATGCGGATGTATGGGTAGAGGTTCCGTCAATACCTTCAACGGGAACGACAATATCCGTTTATTACGGGAACAGCGGAGCAAGCTCCGCTTCCAGCCCCGAAGGAGTCTGGAACAAGGATTATGTGGTCGTCCAGCATCTTAACGAGACGTCTGGAACGCATTACGATTCCACACAATATGGAAATGATGAAATAGCAAAGAGCGTTAACATTCAGGGCAGCGCTGCCGGGAAGATAGACGGTGCCGATGATTTTGACGATACATTAAAAAACAACGTGAGTTTCGGAACTTCAGGAATGCTGACAGGCGCGGGAACAGTAGAATTATGGGGAAATATGGATGCAGCTGACGGTAGTGGAAGAGGTTATTTCTTCTGCCACAGGTCAGGAAGCGATAACAACAGGATTTATTTATATGAATCGAGCGGGGTCTTAGGTGTGGGCCTTGGCAGCAGCGCTACAATAGATGTCGGATACACAGTCCCGCCGGATGAGATGCATCATTACGTTTTGTCATGGTCAGGTTCAACTTATTACGCATATGTTGACGGAGAGCAAAATGCAACCGGATCAGCCAGCGCTCCTTCAAGCATAACTTCCAGCTGTTATCTGGGAAGATATGCAGCGGGGGATCAGAATTATTTTGACGGCATCATAGACGAGCTTAGAATTTCAAACACGACAAGAACCGCCGACTGGATTAATATGTCATATCAGGTCGTTGCCAATCAGGCTGACTTTGTCTATGTCGGAGCAGAGCAGGACGGCATCGTGGAACTTCTCGCACCATCGGATAACGCCAGAATGCCGGAAGGGTATGTTGATTTCTGGTGCAAGGCAAACCTTTCCGGAACGTTAAGCAACATATCCCTGTATGGGAATTTCACCGGAACCTGGGCAAGGCAGATTACGAACAGCACGGCAGGCAATGGTGAAGAAGTCTCATTTTCGAAAAGCGTCGGCGAAGATTTCACTTACATCTGGAACTGCTATGCATGCAACTCTACAGACGATTGCCGGTTCGCGCCGGGGAATTTCACCATCAACGGAATAGCCGACGACTGGTGGAACGATTCATTCAAATACAGGATGCCCGTCAACATAACTGAGACTTCGGGAAAGACATTGTACTACTGGCCGCAGCTTATAGAACTGGATACCCAGACCTTGGTTGCCGAAGGCAAGCTTCAGCCGGACTGCAGCGACCTGAGGATAGCCAACCAGACCACGGAGTTCGAATGGTCGAACGGCTCCGACTGCAATGATACGGAAACCGATATATGGGTCCTGATAAATCTCTCCGCAAGCACTACGCACCCATTATATATCTATTATGGAAACTCTGACGCAGGAGACCCCGGATATGATGAAGTGTGCTGGGAGTATGACTCGACAAACGACATATGCTACCTTTTCCGCGACGACTTCAGCGACAACGACTGCTCCGACTGGTACTGGGATGAATATGAGCCCACATGCAGCGCAGGTTATATGAAGTCAAACCAGCCCAACAATGACCCTGGGTGGCATTATTATCCGCAGGAGTTCAAGGCGGATGACATTAACTTTACCTACAGATACGGTTTTGCTCAATATTATGGAATGAACGGTATTTTCCAGATGACAAACACAACCGACTACTGGTATCTCAGCCAGGGCTACGGAACTACAGAGTATGACTTAAGGCAATATGTCGGAGGCAGTGATTCCCTCAAGTACGATGGAAGCTGGACAGGATACTCGGGAAGCTGCTGCGGCTGGTTCAGCAATACATTCTTAAGAAAAGCCAATACCGTGAATATCTATGAAGGCACCACCTCGCGCATAAGCTACTCATCGCTTGGAACTGCTCCTCATTTCACCATATACGGATTAAGGCCAGAGCACGCCGTTCAGATAGACGACGTTTCAGTGCGCCCTTACGCAACAAGTTATCCGCAGACATGCCTCTATTATGATGAAGAAGAGAAGTCGGGAATAGTTCTTATTTCTCCCGGGGACATGGCGCAGGTAGAGCCGACCACCATGGAATTCATATGCAATGCTGATATGGCAAATACCCTGAGCAATGTATCCTTATACGGAAACTTCACCGGTTCTTGGGCTCTCAACCAGACCAACAGCACAGCGACAAACGGGGACAATGTCAACTTCACAGTCGATTTGAATGAGGCCACATACATATGGAACTGCTACGCATGTGATATCTTGGGGGTATGCGATTTTGCGCCTAATAATTACACCCTTAATGCGGAACCGCATATCAACCTGAATCTGAATGTTTCCACAGCCAATTGGGGCGACGATATCTTGGCTTACGGTTATGTAACCAACGACAACAGCCCCCTGGATGCGCAGTATGTAAGCCTTTATCAGAACGGGACAGAACTGACTAATAATACATTGTTCGGAACGGGCAATGATGGCAATATTATCATTTCATCAACGATGGTAGTCAACGATTACGTAATACCGACTTCTGATATGGCGGCTGGCGAAACAACGATATATCTCGCCACATCCGGAGCTTTTGATATAGGCGATGAGGCGCTGATTATACAGATGACGGGCGTCAACGCAGGAACTTACGAATTCAAATATGTAGAGAGCAAGGGCAGCGGGACGCTGACATTCACGGAGCCCCTCGAAAACAGCTATGAAATTGGAGGAATTAATGTAAGCCAGGTTGTAAAAGTTCCAAATTACCTCAACTTGACCGTATTATCAGGCGGAAAGATATCTGCAAACAGATGGGACGGACAAAGAGGAGGAATAGTAGCTTTCAGGGGAAGAGAAGTTCATATACAGTCGGGCGGTATGGTAAACGTCACGGGTACAGGTTACAAGGGAGCCACCAACGCCACTGTGTCAGGAACCTGTGCTGACCAGTGGAAGAATGTAGGCGAGGGAACATTCGGAGGACTTGACACAAAAAGCCAGACAGGTTCCGAGGGAGCCGGAGGCGGCGGATATGTTGATGGAGGCAATGGTGTAGATACATGTCAGGGCGGTGGCGGTGGCGGTGGTTACGGAACCGACGGCACTAAAGGAGGAACATGGCCTTATGCATGCAATGAGGAAAGGCACGGCTACGGCGGCTTCAGCTACGGAGTCGCTGATTTGAGCAAATTATATCTAGGCGGCGGAGGCGGAGCGGGCGGACATGACAATGATGGTGCGGGACGTTATGGAGGCGGAGGAGGATACGGCGGAGGAATCATATTTATTGCCGCATACAACCTGACGGTTGATGGATACATCCAGGCCAACGGCACGGTGGGACTTCAGGGAGGATCTGGACAAGAGGGAGGCTCAGGCGCCGGAGGAAGCATACTCATCAAGAGCTATTATGCAAACCTTGGAACCAACAAGGTGTTTGCGCAGGGATGGCCCGGCATCCAGTATCAGGGCAACGGAACAGGCGGAGACGGTAGGATAAGAGTCGAATATGTCAGCCTTTCCGGCTCTTCAACACCGGCAGCTAGCGAGCTTGATTATGACAGCCTTATAATACTGCAGAGCAATGCGACGGGGTACTTTGGATACGACCTGATAGCAAACTATATCGGCGACAACATACCCTTCTGGGCCAACATGACCTATGAGGGTGCTGCATATTCCGATACGGAATATCTTGACATTTACGGAGTTTCGCTTGTGTCGCCTGCAGATGACAGCAGCCATACAGAAGGCGGACACCAGTTCCAATGCAAGTCGAATCTTCTCGGTTCATTAGTCAGTATATCCCTTTACGGGAATTTCACAGGCTCATGGGCGCTCCGGACAACCAATTCAACTGCAACAAACAACAGCATTGTCAGCTTCAGTGAAAGCATTCCCAACGGCTATTATGTATGGAACTGCTATGCATGCAATTCCACGACATGCCAGTTCGCGGATTCGAATTATACATTGACACTGACGGAAAGATGGTACACCCCCTACCTCGTCAAATGCAAGAATATAACGATAACCAATCCCGGCTCGGATACATTGACCAACTTTCCCGCATACATAAACCTTACATACGATTCGGATATGCAGGCGGATTTCGGCGATATAAGATTCGTTGATGAGGGATGCAGCAGTGGCGGTTCTCTCGCAGACTTCGAAATGGAGAATTATACAGCTTCAAGCAGAGCCCATGCATGGGTGAGGATTCCGACCCTCCCTCCGGGAGATACCGTCATATCTGTCTATTACGGAAACTCGACAATGAATTCCGGGGAGAACATGACGGGTGTCTGGAACGATTATGTTATGGTCCAGCATCTCAACGAGACATCGGGAACGCATTACGATTCAACCGGATATGGTAATGATGCGGCAAACGAAGGCTCGACGCAGGATTATCAGGGAATAATCGCAGGTGCGAATAATTTTGACGGAAGCAACGACAGATTAGTTGTAACCGATGATAACAGCCTGACTCCTTTGACAGGCGAACTGACAATTTCCGCATGGTTCAATATGGATACTGTATCGTGGGATAGAACAGCAATCGTAGATAAGTCCACATCAAAGGATATGTCGTATAAACTATATATGGGAACAGATAGCAGTGCTGATGATACGACATTCAGAGGGGAAGTCAGCATGGGAACTGAATATTCATCGACATATCAAAATCAAATATACTACACACCCACGCTTAATACCGGGCAATGGTATTATCTTGTATTTACATTCGAGCCTGACCATCAGGAACTGTATCTTAACGGCACCGAGGTGAATGATACTACATATTCAACCATCGCTGATTATATCGCAAACGGCAGAACCGACCTGTATATAGGTTATATGATAGACGAGCTTGGCTATTTCAATGGAACAATAGATGAGGTCCGGATTTCAAAAGTCCGCCGTTCCGCGGACTGGATAAACCTTTCATACCAGATTGCCCAGAATCATGGCGATATAGTAACTTACGGAACAGAGGAAGATTTGACATGCTACAACGGCGGAGACTGTATTGCTACAGGATTATGCATAGAAGGAGAATGCGTAGCTGCATGTTCAGAATCCTATAACGGCGACCAGTGTTCAGACGACGGAATATACAACTATGATGCAGACGGAATCTGCACATACCAGTCCGGGACGGGATGGAGTTGCGATGAGACGCTTTCTTCTTATAATGCGACATACTACCTTTATGACTGTGTTGACACAGGAGCCGATTACGGTGATACATGCGATTCGGGTTCTTTGGCAGGCGGATACTCAGCAAACGGCTTATGCGGCGGTTCATCACACGGAACATGTTATACAAATTATGCGTCTGATGGAACAACATCAATAACATCATCCTCGGTATTCGGAACAGAGACTGATGTATGCAATGATGCCGGAGAGAACGGAGACTATTGTGACTATATAGGGGACGCATCGTTCTCGCCTGGAACCCAGAGGTGCGATGACAACGACAACGTCTGCGATCCCTGCAGTTCCGGCAATTTCGGTGAGGACGGTTATTGCGAAGCGGTATGCGGAGCGCCAACTGGTTGCGACGAACAGGCAGAATCATACGACTATATAACAAGTCAAACATGTTACTGGTGTACATCATGCACCACCAACTCCGACACGACTGTAGGAAGCACGACATGTACCACATGTGCAAGCGGTTATCAGTTGGCAACATCTGAAGACAGGTGTTATTATTCCATTACATGCGACAATTCATGGGACGGCTCGACTTACGAGTCATGCTATTCATATTGTTATGACGACGACGGAACCGACGGCTCCTGCGATACTTCTCACCCGACAAACCCAGATGAAGTTCCGCTTTGCTATCATACAAGGGGATGCGGAGGAAGTGGTTGCACGCACTCTTCCACAGCAATAAGAGACGACTATTGCGATATCTGTTCATCGACCGGAAGAACGAATGGTGGATATTGCCCTGTCCGCGGAACCGTTTCAGGAAGTTACTGCTATTATGATGCGCAGAGCGACGGAGGAATAAGGACAGACGACTGCAGCAGTTCAAGCTGCGTGGGAATATCTTCCCAAGATTCGACATCGATATCCACATGCACATGGGGTGCATGGGCCAACGGCGCGATGGCCTGTGCAAATTCAGCATCGGATGTATGCTATTATTCGAGCGATGGGTGCGCAAATGACAATGACGGCTGGGACTATTCATCATATGACTGCGATTCTTCCGACGACACTTCCGGAGGAGACGGGACACTTGCAGAATCCGAAACGAACTCGACTGCATGCACATCATCATGCTCCGGTTCAGGATGCTGCAATGTCCAGTCAATAACATGCAGCGTGACATATGAATGCGACTACTTCCATACGCTTATCACAAATGAAGACGAAACCCCGAACAACATCTGCTACAGGACAAATGCAGGCGCATGGGCATTCGGGTCTTCTGCAGAATCAACTGAAACTTCGTGCTCTGATGGATATGACAACGACTGCGATACTTACATAGATTGTGAAGTTGGCAACGAAGATTCGGATTGCCCATGCTGCTCAAATGCAGGAGGCTCCTGCTCGGATAACGGGGACTGCTGTTCAGGACTAACGTGTGACACAGATTACAATGTTTGTGTCGCCTGTGATTCAAATAGTGTTCAGGACGACCCGGGTTCAGGTTACGGTTATGGGCTTTGTGAATACGGTTACAGTGGTGACGATACGGGTGATTGTTCTTCTGCATCGCAATGCGATGAACAAAACGAAAATACATGTGCTGATCTTGCATCAGATTCAACAAGCTGGGTACAATCTGCCGTAGCTGATGAGAAGTGTTCATCATCATGTGCATATTCATCCTGTGATGCAACATGCTGTGAGACAGCAGCGGATTCAGCAACGGTTGAAACAACCGAAACATGCACCGCAGCGAAATGTACGGGCACATGCTCAAGCGGGAACTGTCTTGTCCAGATAAATAACGGATATACAGACTGTGATGCGGATGCAGTCTGTATTAGTGGTGATTGTTTCCAGATAACAACCACAACAAATTCATCGAGTGCATGTGATACATCAAGCGGTGCAATATGTGACGGAGCTGAAGATGTTGACATGTGTGTAACAAGCGGTGGCTGCACATATGATAGCAATTATGACGGTACTGTTGTAACAGGAGAATATGTTGCAACAGGATCCACCGCAATAGATGTGGATAATGACGGCGACAACGATTACTGCCTGTCCGGAACATGGTATGACTGCAGCACATCTACACAATGTCAATCCGGATATTACTGTTCATCAAACGACTGCATAAATTCGTGCAGCCAGAACTCGGACTGCCCATCCGGTTATTACTGCAATTCAAGCTCTATATGCCAGACAAAACTATCAGACGGAGCTACCTGTGTCGGAGCAACATTTGCAGGGACAGGTTCGGAAGAAGACGGGGCATGCACATCCGGATACTGCGATAACGATGGTGTGGGTTCCTCGGACGACAACTGGTGCTTTACTCCTTCAAGCACTTACTATGACGGGCAAGAAGCAACCAAATGTGAGTACAGTACTGGAGATGCACAGGTAGACATTTTCTCTGATGAACAATCGGTTGCATATAGTTACGATAACACCGGAAGCGGTTCCTCATATTATGGTTGTCCTGCGTATTCAAGCTGTCTGGTTGCATCAAGCCCTGCTTGTGCTGCATACGACGGTGATGCAACTTCGGGTGTCTGCAGTACCTTCGGGACATGGACAACAATAACTACAGGAGACATCGAAACAGACAGCACCGGATGCACCGATGGAGTATCATGCGGTGACGGAACAGCGTCGAATGGATTCTGCTGCGGAGACGATGTTAATGAGAACTATAACACGGAAGAGACATATAGTTCTCCAATAGCATTTGATGACAATCAGAACGCCTGCTGTAATGCAGCGTCGGATTGCGTCGCAAACGAGTATTGTTATACATCTACATCATCACAGGGGTATGCACAATACGGGAACCTGAACTCGGGAGGCAACGACAACAAGTCTGTTTGCTATAACAGTGCAGGAGTTGGAAAATGGTTGGAATGCGACCAGTCAGGATACATGAATACATGGTGCTCCAACACAACGGGAGCAATCTGCGGGAAGCCATATACAAGAAGCTCACCTGACAACGCAAACTGTCTTGACAGCCAGGGCGGGACATACTCTGGAGAGTCCTCTTCATTCGGTGAGTATACTTCGAAAGGCCAGTGCGGCTGCTGCGGTGATGACAACGGGGAGAACTACAAATACTGCACAGCTCATTCAAGCTTCCCTGATAGCGGCGACTGCACATCATCTGACGATGCCTGCTGCGATACATCAACAGACTGCGTATCCGGCGACGGCTCGACGTGCGTTCCGACAGGAAACGTTACTTACGATGCCGACTCTGACGGGGATAATGATTACTGCCTGTCCGGAACTTGGTACGACTGCAGCACATCTGATCAATGCGGAGCAGGCGAATACTGTAGCGGCAATGATTGCGTATCATGCCCTGCAGACAAATGCGGCACTTCCGGAGACGACAGGGTAAATGGAGGAACAGACTGCGACACTGATGAATGGGGAGATTACGATGAATCAAGCAGCTGCTCACTCAGCTGTTCAGACACCAGAGGAGATTTGGATTCTGACGGAAGGAATGAAGGCTGTTATAGCAGCCAAGTTGTTGAAGTAAACATTACGGCACAGGTTGCAGCATATATTTATGATGGCCATCCTTCGCACTACAGGGACTGGCCCATGTATATTGATACAACGCTTTATTACATGGATGCAACAACGCATGCAAACGTCGCCCAGATAACAACCCCTGCAACCAACGGCGTGGGAGATTTCAGGGTGAAATACTGTACAGACGACGACGCATTTACCGGATGCAGTGCAGCATCATTCGGAACATGCTCCGACGGCATAATTAAAGATTACGGCGACTTGGAGCCCACATCTGCAACAAACTATTATGATGATTCTTACAGGGATTGTGTTTCGGGGTCAAATCCGCTTATAATATATTCCCGGGCCCCATATAACAATGGTAACTACTTAAGGACTTATTATGAGGATACTCAGGGAATAAATCTTGGGACAAAAACAGAAGTTTGTATAAATTACACTACCACAGCAGGACTTAACACGACTAGCGAATGCACTATTGTAATAAACGAATACGAAGACATAACCGACAATATAACAAGCATGTCCGGAATACAGACAGGAGACATTGTAACATATACAGGAACCGTAACGGACAGGTATGATACAAGCTACCCGCAGAATAATATATTGGAAAGCCAGTCAAAGATATATCCACTTAGTTATTATCATGCGGCATCTTCTGATTCCGGCTCATCAACGGTAATAAGGCCGCATAGCTCCTGGGATGCAACTTGGATGCTTCATTATGTTTATCAGGATATAGACTCGGGAACAGATTATGTGAATTTAACGGTAACATTCCCAACATCATGTGGATTAAGGGACAGAGTTTATTCTGCATCAGATAATTCTGCATTTTATCACCAGCAATGCGGAACTTACAGCTCCGTGGATTTGGCAGACAAGACGGTTTACTGTTCAGGAACTTCATGGACGACAACGCCTTGTTCGATAGGTGAAAGCTGCACTAAATTCACAGTCACAGGAGGTTATGGCGGCACATTGTCGATAGAGAACTACCTGAACGGCGCCGGAGACGACGACGACGACTTCTATTTTTACATGAGATGTCTGGGGGATTACAGCTTCGGCAATGAAAGCGAACAGATAACATATGAAAATGAAGGCGCCGCTAACTTCTGGTACGGCTATAACCCAATACCTGACACTTATACAACGGTTATCCCAGACAGCGTTTTGGAAAGCAATTATGCATTCACAAGCAATAATCAATACACGGCTTCAGTGGATACTCAAGGCTTCTGCGGATACACGCAGCTCCTTCAGGAATTCAGGGAATACTACGAAACGTTAGGAAATTCAGCCGTTTTAGGAGTCACATGGATAGACGAGATATATCTGGAAAACGAAACCCTGACGAATTCGACTAATACGCTAACTCCAGGATTTGATGTCAGGTATTGTTCATATCACACAAGAGACATACAGGTAACATGCGAACTCAATGACGCGACTCCGGACACTTCAGGAGACTATTGCCAGTATACCGGCGGGGCTGCGGCAGAACAGACATGCAACATAAACAGCCCGTCATGCGACGGCACATCCAACATTGTCTATTGCACCGCCGTTGACAGCACTTATACAAACATACACTCGGTATCAAACACATCAACAACGACATTCGACCCTGACGATGATCAGGATTGGTGCGAGGCATGCCAGGGAACCGGATACTGGTCGATAGGCGGTGAAACGGCCTCGACTGCATGCTGTGAGGACGACGGAAGCGAGAACAGAAGAACAAAGGTATGCGACAACACCGACGGAAGCATAAGCCCGAATCCTTATTCATGCACAACAGATTCGGGAGATGACGCGTGCTGTTCTGCAAGCACAGACTGCGTGGACTCAAGCACATGCTACGACACTGGAACGCATGCGCATGACGCCGACAGCAACGGAGACGACGAATATTGCCTGTCGGGAACATGGTATGATTGTTATGACACAGGGGACTGCGATCCTGCTGGAGAGTATGCATACAGTGAATCCAGTAATGCATGCGCAAGCACAACAGATTGCGATGAAGCATGCACCTCGAATGATTGCCATTACACAAGAAAGGACGGATACCCGGAGTGTGATAACAACGCAGGATGCAGTAGCAACAGATGCGTACAGGACACAAACTATGCAACAACTTTCGTGAGCACAGGGATGTGCGACTCATCGACAGGGGCGATATGCACCGGAGGAGCGACAGATGGAGTGGATATTTGCGTTGTTGCCGGTTCGTGCCTCGTAGATCATGACTACGACGACAACATGAATGACTGCACGCCGGCAGACTGCATCAAAACAAGCGGCTCGACGTTCGACCTTGACAACGATGGGGATTCCGATTACTGTAACAGCGGAGTTTGGGTGGACTGCAATTCAGATGCACACTGTCCCACAGGCTATTACTGTTCATCAAACGACTGCATAAATTCGTGCAGCCAGAACTCGGACTGCCCATCCGGTTATTACTGCGCGACTGGCGGAACATGTACAGCCCAGAAATCACAGAGCGGGACATGCGACTTTACAATAACTCAATCTGACAGTTCTTCTGAATCTGATGGAGTCTGTTCATCCGGATACTGTAGAGATGACTATGATAGTGGTAACCAGGACGGGAACTGTGATTCCGGTGACCAGTGCTGGTGCATAACATCATCAACTTCATGCGCCCACAATGCAGCCGCATATACAACAGGAAGCGCCGGCCCGGACTGTTATGAAACAGGCGATAATGACGAAGACGGCACAAGATGGCTTTGCACATCCGGTGACTGGGGTGTAAGCGACTGTTCAAATGGCCAGTACTGCTCATCAGGAACATGCACCACATGCACAGCGGCGGATTGTTCTACATACCAGTCCTGCAGGGACGGAACCAATGGCGGATGCTGCGATGCCCATAGTGAATGCACTGCAGCCGATGACGACTTCTGCCAGTTATACACCGCCGACGGCAATGCAATAAACTCGCCAACCGGAGACGGGGATATTGAATCAGGAAACGTCTATATGGGAACCCAGTACAGATGCGAGCCGGCAAAGACATTTAACAGGGGAACAGAAGCTTCAGCTACCGACAGCTTCAATCTAACTATAAAATATAACAGGGCTCTTTCATACGCGGCTGATGAAAACTGGTGGCAGTTCAGCGGAGACAGCCCCGTAACAGCACAATATAATTATACAACATCAGAGACGGACCTTTGCTTTGTTTATAACTTTGACCCATGCGGGGGGGCTGATTACTCTCCGGATATACAATACAGGAACGGGGCAGGCACCAGAGGAACCATAGGCGACATGGGGCAAGGTTTCGTTACAAGCACCACATGTTCAACCAACTGGGTCTGGATTAATTTCGGTTCAGGAACATACGGAACCACTGTTGGAAAAAATATATTAGGAGCATCAGACGGTTTCATGCAATTGTGGCTGTATTCTTCCGGAGATTATATAAGGGAATGGCAGTTTGGATGGAGAAGAAATGAGACCGGTGCGACAGATGGAAGCGATTCCTACTGGTGTTGTGATGCCTCAACAGATTGTGTCGATGATGCACCAAATCAGGGAAATACAGTGAGCGGCGATCCTGATACAACCAACTCTGGCTGCTATAATACAGCAAGCACAAGAAACACTGGCGGCGGTGACGGAGCCGATCTTGAATACTGCTCCAGCGGAACATGGATCACAGCAGACTCGTCATCAACTGCATGCACTGCAGTAAGTGGTACGTGGCTAACTGACGGAACCGGAACATATTCCGACTGCTGTGGTGATGATTCCGGTGAAGATTTTGAACAGTCTTCGGGTGCCGGAAGATCTTGTTGTTATAATTCGGCAGTCTTAGCCGATGACGGAGAATCATCATCCGTACTTTGTGAGAACGGTCAGCTCTATGACTGTGGTTCACAGGTATCAATGACAGGTTCAGTCGATACAGAATCAGTAAACTGTGATTATGTTGGAGACAATTACTGCGATACATCAACAAATACATGGACGGATAATATCCCGACAAGCTGTTTTGGATGCTCTGCGGGCGATGACTGTGTATCAGGTCTTTGTATAGAAGGGACTTGCAGGGCAAGCTGCAGTGGCTATACATCGGCAGTAAACAAATGTTCTGATGGCTCATCGGCTTATGACGGAACTTCAGGCGGAGTTTGTGTATACAACGATTCTGTATACTATTGTGATACAGATGAAGTTGCTAATGAAACTTCTGTTCCCCAGCTTGTCGATGACTGCGCTCTGGCAGCATTTGCCGACCCATGCGACGATGACATTGGAACCAGCGGAATAGGTTATATAGTAGAAGGCGTTTGTGGTGGAGGCGGAAACGATCTTCATCAGATATGTCTGACTGCATGGGCATCCGATCCGAACAACGATGCAAGCTCTCCATCAAACGGTACAACATCAAGTATTGAAGCAACCGTCTGCGGATCTGGCTACAACGGATACTACTGCGATGACGTTTCCGATGGGTCATGGAGTCCCGGAACACAGAGATGCGATGATGATGATACAGACTGTGACGCATGCGATGATGCAAACAACCTCGGTGATGACGGTAACTGCGAAGAAGTCTGCGGTGCAGTATCAGCCTGCGATGAAATTGCATTAGGCTCGTATTCCACGACAAGCTGCTGTTACAGCTCATGTTCGGCAGATACAACAATTTATGGCGCTGTAACATGGTCCGTCTGCGACTCTTCAAGCAGGACAGGAACAGACGACTGGTGTTATGATGATGATACAGATTATTGTTATTACCAATCTGGCGACTCCTGCGATTCTACATACGGATGGGGAGATTCGGGAGGAGCAGACTTCAACAGGGACACTTGCTATGATGCCGGAACCGTCACTTCAGGTGGTTCGTCTTCTGCTAGGTGCTATTACAGTGAAGGTTGTACAGCATCCGGTTCTGCAGCAAGCTGCGAGACAGGAGAGCTCGTCACGTCGGCAGTTACATGTGATTCCTACACAAACTGGAATAATGGAGCAGGTTACTGTTATCATATTTCGTCAGACAACTGCTACCATGATGGAACAGACCTTTGTGCAGCCGACTCCGACGGATGGGACTTCACAACAACCGATTGTGATACATACGATGACAACTCCGGCGGAGACGGAACGATGGCAGAATCCGAGGTCAACGCGACATCATGCACATCTTCATGCTCAACATCCGGATGCTGCAATGTTCAGTCTGTCACGTGCAGCGTAACATACAGCTGCAGAGGATTCTATGACCTAGTCACGAACGAGGACGAGACTTCCAACTCGACGTGCTACAGGACAAATACGGGAAGCTGGATATGGAACAGTTCAGGTGCGATACCATCTGAAACGAACTGCACGGATGGCTATGACAACGACTGCGACAAGCTGACAGACTCGATGGACTATGACTGCGGGTGCACGCAGAACTCTGACTGCGATTCCGGATACTTCTGCAACTCGACTGCAAAATGCCAGGCTAAATTATCAAACGGCGTAACATGCGTGGGGGCTACATACGTATCTTCAGGTTCTGAACAGGACGGTGCATGCACCTCCGGATACTGCGACAACGACGGAGTCGGTTCCTCAGACGACAACTGGTGCTTCACTCCATACAGCACATATTTCGATGGACAGGAGACCTCATACTGCGAGAAATCTGCAACTTCAGTTGTCTCTGATTCAGCTGATGAAAAGACTTCAAGTGCATGCGACGGCTCAAGCGGATACATAAACTCTACATGCTATTACTTCAGCGACGGCGACTCGAATGAAAATACATGCAATTGCACAAAGGGAACGAGCCCGAGTTACTGGAATCTTGGAGGCGAAACATCAGCTACAACATGTTGTGACGACGGGACTGAAAACAGGAGAACGAGAGTAGCCAACTCAACAATGGATAACGGATATTCGTCATCGACATCAGATGACGGCTGCTGCCTCGCGGCGACAGACTGCCTCGATGATTCTACATGCGTCGATACAGGAAATACGGGAAGGGATGCCGACTCTGATGGAGATAACGATTACTGTAATTCAGGAACGTGGGACGACTGCAATACAGACAGCCAGTGCGGAACCGGCCTTTATTGCGTTGCTAACGACTGTACGACCCTTCCAACACCATCAATGGACTCAGTAACAGTGAACACCACTTACGCATTGAACTCAGAGCTAGGAGCATTGATACCTGCATGGTCAGGAACAAAGCCGAGCGGGTACGACTACGAAGTCCAGAGGGAAAACACCACGACGGTCTATACAGGAACCTCGACTTCATATAATGACGATGCATTGAATGCGAATAATTATACCTGCTACAGGGTCAGGCTGACAGACGGCGGGAGCCATTACAGCTCATGGTCAGCAAATACATGTAACATTTCTGCAGACAGAACAGGACCCGCTTCACCGAACCTCACATTAACTGCACAGAACGATGCTAACAATAGGATTGATGCAGACTTTGGAGAGAATGAGACGGGACTCCTGTTATACATGCCGTTTGAAGAAGGAACCGGGACATCATCAACAGATGACTGGAGCACGCAGGGAAGTGATGGCACGCTGTATAATTTTGACAGCGCTGATTGGGTAGACGGAAATACGGGAAACGGAGGAGCGCTTAATTTTGATGGCAACGCGGCTTCCGAGGCCATCTGGATTGGCGATATACCATACTTGGATTCACTGTCTAACAATTTCACGGTATCTGTGTGGGCTAAATTTGATAATCTTTCCGCATACAGAGAGGTCATTGTTTCCGCAACAGGAAATTCAGGCTCTTACGGAACAAACGGATGGAAGATGTGGAATAATAATGGAAATCTGTATTTCTATGTTTGCGACGGCGACCCGTACGGAGACTGTTCATCGACTTATTACAACATTGGGGATACCGAATGGCATTATCTTACGGGCGTATGGGACGCCTCTGCTATGGCTGTATACATATATGTCGACGGTGTTTATCGGGGCTCAGGAACAGGAACTGACCTGAACGTGACATCCAATTCATATGACGTTGTTATAGGAGCTACTGACGGTGGAACGTCACCGACAGGACGCTATTTCGACGGTCTAATTGACGAGGTCCGCATCTATAATTACACTCTTTCAGAAGAAGAAATAATAAACGACATGCAGGGAGGTCTGATAAGACACGGTTTATACAGGTCCGATACATCGACGGGAACTTACTATCCAGTCGACGGAATTTATGATGATTTCAGTGATGATGACTATACAAGCGATCCGACATGGACAGTAAATTCAGGTACTTGGAGTGTAAGTGATGAAGAGCTGGCGATTTCAGCCGACGCTTGTGGAAGAAGTGTTTCCACATCTTTGGGAGGTACATATTCAGATCTTATACTTGAGGCCGATATAAATGAGTCATCTGGTTATGTTGGTTTCCTTGTAGATGGTTTCTGGCTTGCAAGAACTTCAGCATCTAATGTGGGTATATGGGCAGAAGGAACATGGTTCCATAATGTAAATGCAGGATTCACGGCGAACAACTTCTATCATGTTAAGTTTGTATATTCAGCAACTAACGGAACTATAAAAGCATATTCACAGGATAAATTCCTGTGGGAATATGTAAACTCAAGTACTATAGATCCTGTAAGCTCAGTATATCTCGGAGCAGGATGCGCAGGTGCAGCAGGAGAATTTGATAATGTCAAAGTAACTGTATTGATAAATGATAACAATTTCACAGATTCCGATGCAAAAGATTACACTGCACCTGATGCAGCATCAGGACTTGGATCTTCTTCCCATACTCTTAGTACATGGTCCAACGATGCAACAGTTGATGCAACATGGTCTGATGCAACCGATACAGGTGATGATTATTTCTATTATTTGAAATCGTTTGATAGTGAAGGCAATGAGAATGACATGCTTCATGACGGAAAATATGAAAAAGGAACCGAGCAGGGATATTGGTTATCTGGAAATAGAGTATCTAATAATTTCGGGACATACCAGTATTTCAATACAACCGAAAAATATTCAGGAACGTCATCTCTGCAGCAATATGTGTTCAATGGTCCGGGATGCGGTACATGGTCAGACTGCTATAGATACTATGGGGCAGATTTCAAAGTAGGAACTGATTTAGAATCATCTGCAACATACCGACTTACCTGTATGGTAAAGACAGAACTTTCTGGAGGTCAGTTCAGAATGACAAGAGAACAGAATGGAACAACTCTTGACTATACGGAACTGACAGGAACCAATGACTGGACGCTCGCCCATGTAATATTTACAGCATCCTCAACACCGGGAGATAATATAAGGCTTCTCGCTTATACCCAGAATTCTGCAGGCAATACTTGGATAGATAATTGTGAGATGCATAAAATAGAGACGGAAACAGTAACAACAGGTCTTGACGGTTACGACACATCTTTCACTTCAGGGGCAACCGATATTACAACAGACACGAAAGATGTTGAGGAATCTGTCCAGACGAAGACATCTACATCATTATCCGACGGAAGCAACTGGTACTTCAACATTCTGTCAGTAGACTACGGTGCAAACTGGGACGCCGATGCAGACACTGCCCATTACGGACCGTTCTGGATATGCACAGATTCGGATGGTATAGTAGACAGCGACAATGACGGCCTGTCGCTGACAGATTCCGGAGATACGTGCGGATGTTCTGCAGCGGATGCACAGACTCCTGATGACTGCGACCCCGGTGTTGACGGGACATCCAACGGCGTCTGTGTCCAGGTCAACGACGGCGCTACATACGACTGCGATTACGACGGCTCTGAAGTCTGCTATGGCGGAACCTACTACGAGAACGACTGCCAGTACTGTCCGGAAAAGAACACTTGCGACTCCAATGGCGGAACATCTTATTCATCGAACGGAATCTGCATAACCGACACAAACAATTGCTGTACACAATGGTCATCTGGTCCATCCAATAACCCGAATCAGTGCGGAACAGAGGCTGTCGTATGCGACGCTGACGACACCGAATATTGCGACGACAACAGCGACTCCTCATGGAGCGCAGGAGATGTCGCCGGAACAAACAAGTACAGGTGCGACCAGTCAGACCAGAAATGCAGGCTTTGTTATTCAAACAACACAGAGACCAACCACCCGTCATCATCCGGAGCAGACGGAACATGCGAATCCGGGTGCGGTGCTTCATCTGTCTGTGATGAACAAACTGCACAGGACTATTGCCCGACTTCAGGAACATGGTGCAATTCAACTTGTGTATCAATCGACAGGGATACATCTGAGACTGCGTGCATAGATTCCGGAGGCAATTGTGTTGCTCAGTCTTGGTCTTCAACATATTCCTGCTGCAACGGCGATGACGGAACGGACAACTGCGACGACGATTCGGATTGCAACGGAAAATGCAGTTCAGGCTGCCAGTGCACTTTAGCATGCACGGCTCATTCGGATTGTTCCTCCGGATATTATTGCAACAGCACAGGATTCTGTGATGCGCAAGTTTCTTTAGGCGTTGCCTGCGGCGATTCATATGTCATTGACAGCGACAGTGATGCAATGTGCTCCGACTCCGGAAATACAATGAGCTGTTATTCGGGCTACAACGCCCTTTGTGCAGGAAATTCATCTGCGACAACAGGTCAATGCAGAAGAGACCCGGCCGAATCCTGTACATATGGAAATGACTGCGGTCCCGGCGTTTGTATGAGCGGAACATGCAATGACGATTCTGATAACGATGGCGATTGTGATACAGGAGTTTGTGGTGATGAATGCTCATATGATGGTACTGCATATTCTACAAACGACTATAATATGCACAGCAGCACAAACGGCGGCTGTGGCGTGGAACCGGGTCCTACCTGCGGTGACGATGGTGCAGTGAACAATTGCGGGGGATCCGGCGATACAGCCGATTCTGATTGTCAGGCGTCATGCTATTCAGGAACGACATACTGTGCTAATGGAATATTTGCAAGTTGGGGATACTGTATTGATACTACACAATCTGATAATGCGTGTGGTGGCTGCAGCAATGACTGCGAAGCACTGTCAAACGTTGACGGTACAGACCCGACATGTACGAGTAGCTTATGTAATTATGTAGACTGCGCTGATGGATATGCAGACACTAACGCAGATACCGGCTGCAGTTATGGAAGCTGTGACGGCTGCGAGGATCTCTGCGAAGACAACGATGTTTATGTAGATGACAATACGTTTGCAGATTATAATACAAGCACAAACCTTGCATGCGATTCTGCAACTAACGTGAATTGCCTAAGTAGTGGCTGCCTTGATTTGGAGGTGGGTGCACCTGCAAGCATCACAACAGGCGATTGCATTGCGAACAGGGGAACAGATACACTCAGCGGAGAGACAAAAATATGTTGCTCCGGTGACTGGATAAGGGCGACTTGCTCGGGAAATTCCTGCACTGACGGCGGGGCATATTCAGATTGCTGTGATGACACAGAATGTGATACCGGTTCAGGATATTATTGCAGTAGCAATCAGTGTGTGAATACATGCACACAAAACTCTGACTGCAACTCAGGATTTTTCTGCAATTCAAGCGCTTTATGCCAGTCAGACCTTTCCGACGGCTCAACATGTGTGGGGGTAACAAATGCAGGAACTGAGACAGAAGAAGATGATGCATGTACATCCGGCTATTGCGATAACGATGGTGCGGGTTCCGCGGACGATAACCACTGTTATACACCATACAATACTTTATACGATGGCGAGGAAAATACAAAATGTGAATATGATACAGGTGCTTCTGTAGATATATTTGCGGACGAGCAGAATGCTCTCTATGTCTATGATAACAAAGCAGGTGGTTCCTCATATTATGGCTGTCCTGCATACAGTCAATGTATTGTTGCATCAAGTCCGGCGTGCCAGGGTTATGACAGGGACGCTGATTCAAGTGTGTGTGCTTCCACCGGAGGATTTACATGGATGACAAATACTGGTGGAGACATCGAAACGGACAGCAACGGATGCACCGATGGAGTATCATGCGGTGACGGAACAGCATCGAATGGTTTTTGCTGTGGCGATGACGCCGGCGAGTATTCAAGTTACGAGCAACCGGTAACCGGAAATGGCTGCACTGGAAATGACTGCCCTGGAATACCAGCTGACACAGGAGATGAAGCGTGTTGTGATGCAGCAGGAAAATGTGTGAATGACGGTTCCTGTACATCTATATGGGCACAAGTTGATTTTGGCGGAAGCTACGGAACACTGAAATGTGACAATAACCAGCAATGGAGAGATCCGGATTACTGGGTTTCAGGAATGCCTGAAGGAGGTTGTGATGGTGAAACCTATGGAGGTGTTGCAGGTCCATGGACGACTGCGGGAGAGGACAGTGTAGGAGAATATGATGACAAGATAACAGACGAATGCTGCGGTGATGATAGTGACGAATATTATACATACTCAACATTTGACTCGACAATGGACAGCTCAGATGACAGCACAGAAGTGTGTTGCAACCAATCAAACAAATGCGCAGACAACGATATCTGCGTTGATTCAGGCAACGTTACTTACGATGCTGATTCGGACGGGGATAATGATTACTGCAACGCGGGCACATGGTATGACTGTAGTACAGACTCAGAATGCGGATCAGGTGAACACTGCCTGAATAACGAATGCTACGCATGCAGTCCTCCCGGCTCCGGGGACTGGGATATAAGTGGCATTGTCGTGTGCCGTGACCAGGAAGTGACCATCTTAAACGGAGATGTAAATGTAAGTGACGGGGCGCATCTTATATTTGATAATGTGACATTCCGGATGTCAATGGGAACAAGTTCCAATTCATATTCTTTCATTGTATATGAAGGAGGAAATTTCACAACCGGAAACGAAACATCTATGGGAGAAGAAGGGGATGACGCATATTATTACATTTACCAAAGAGGCAATGCGACTATTGATAATACATCATTTACCGATGATGGAAGGCTGAGACCGGATGATTATGGGCAGACTATAATAAAGAATGGCTCTGATGTGTATTATACTTATATCAGAGAGAATAGTAAAACAGAGATATACGATTCTTTAATACGCTATCCACTTATTTATGTTGAAGGCGGAAACGTCATAACAATAGACAGTCTAGATGACAGTTCAAGTTCTATTACTAAAGACATAATATCAACTAACGGGAATTTTGTTCTTAATCTGAGCAATGTAGATACAAACAACGATGGCATTGGAATCTACAATGTCGGGGGAACAGTGACTCTGACAAACAGCGATATCGGAAACTTCTATCATTACAACTATAATGATGATAACTCCACAATAACCGATACGGATCTTTACAGGTTTTATTATTATGCTGTTCAATCAAGTTCAAACGCTTATGTAGATGATATAAACCCGCCTATATCAACCTTAACAAAAACCCTGATATCCGAGTCTTCATCGCCTAACAATATCACTTTCACAAACGTCGATGTTGATTTATTCTATATACAGACATACGGCTCCGGCAACATAACAGTAGACAACTGTACGGTATACCAATGGAACAGCTATGATACGTCTACAGTGAGATTCGCTAACTCGACAGTCACATACAGGATGATCTTATACGAGGATAGTGTATCCGAGATAATCAATTCAGTTATAGCCTCTTCAAGCTATTCAAGAATATACGATAATGCTGTCGTCAACTTCACACAGCCTTATTCAATGGTAGACGATTTGCATTTGCTGGGTTCTGCGGAATATCCGGTAATTGACGGTTATGTAAATTTCACGGATCCAATAGATTCATGGGATTCTGGTTCGAATCTTAACAGATTCTTCCCCTTCAATGTCACGAGCGGCGGACTTGCAATGGAAGGAAGAAACATATCCATTAAAGACGGATCCACTCTTCTTAATTACGGATTAACAGACTCAGACGGTATTGCAATAGTCAATATGACAAATGATGATAATCTTGACACGGGTAAAACATATAACGTCTATCTTGACAATGTTCTTAAAAGAACAATCACGATGCTTGAAGGAACTGCTCCATACGGAATCCAGATAGAAGGAAACTGTACATACGGAAACGACTGCCCGTCAAATCTTTGCATAGACGGCGAATGTGCATCAGCATGTTCAGATACTTATGATGGAGTTCAGTGTTCAGATGATGGTTCATATGCATATAATGCAGACGGTATCTGTACATTGCAAACCGGTACTGGTTGGAGCTGTGATGAAACAGAAGCAAGTCATGAAGGATCTGACTATCTTTATGGTTGTGTTGATACTGCAGCGGATTATGGTGATGAGTGTGATTCAAATACACTTGCTGGCGGATACTCTGTAAACGGTGTTTGTGGCGGATCATCTCATGGAACATGTTATACTGATTATGCATCTGATGTCACTGCATCAATAACTTCATCATCGGTATTTGGAACTGAATCGGCAGTTTGCGATGACCCGGCAGAAAACGGATATTATTGTGATTCTGTTGCGGATGGATCATTCTCTGCAGGCACAAAACGTTGCGATGATGACGACAACTATTGCGATGCATGCGATTCAGGAAATATAGGCGATGACGGGAACTGCGAAGCTGTATGCGGCGGAGACGGATCAGCAGATGAACTGGTCCCGAGTACATGTGATGGGACAAGCGGTTATGTAAGTGCGTCTTGTGCATATACGACAGACGGAGACGCCGATGCGAATACATGCGGATGCGTTTCTGATCAGACGGGCGGGGACAGCGGGAAGGAATATGGCATAGGCGGAAACGTTTCTGTATCAACATGCTGCGGCGATGATGCGGATGAATATGATTTCGACTCGGATTACGACTCGTCTATAGACAGCTCGCCGTCAACCACCGATGCATGCTGTTCCGTTTCAACAAATTGCGTCCATTCAAATTCATGCTATACAAGCGGTACATCACCTGCGGATGTTGACACTGACGGCGACAATGACTACTGCAATTCCGGAACTTGGTACGACTGTCTGACTGATTCAGAATGCGGATCAGGCGAACACTGCCTGAATAATGAATGCTACGCATGCAGTCCTCCCGGTTCAGGGCAATGGGATATTGACACGCTTGTAGTTTGTAGAGATCAACAAATCACAATTACAAATGGAGATGTTGATATAAGTTCAAGTGGTCACCTTGTACTTGATAATGTAACATTTGATATGTCAATGACAACCGATTCATTATATGATTTCTATAACTATGGGAATCTGACAACAGATAATGGTACATCATTTACAGAAACTGAAGATAATAATTATTACTACGTCTTCAATTACGAGAACGCTACAATAGATAATACAACATTTAAAAACAGGGCTAGATTCCAATCCTTTAATGATGGAGAGACAGTCATAAACGATTCAAACGTCTATTACATGTACGCAAGGCAGGATTCAAAAACAGAAATGTTTGATACATATACTACAAATTTTTACATTTATATCGAAAACTCAAACAAAGTTGAAATTGACGGACTAACTGATACAACAAGCGATATCGATTTGAATATATCTTCAACAGACGGAGATTTTGTTCTTAATATGACCAACGTTGATACAAACGATAATGGAATACTCGTTCTGAATAACGGCGGAACGCTTTATTTGGACAATTCCGACATTGGAAACTTCTATCATTACAATTATAATAATGATAATTCAACAGTCACGGATTCAACATTTTATAGTTTCTATTATTATGCAGTGCAATCTGGTTCAAGTGTAACAATTAATGATATCCATCCGCCAGAGAGTTCATTCAGTAAAACAATAATAACAACATCAAGTACGCCGAACAATCTGACATTAACAAATGTTAATTTCGATCTTTTGAGACCATATATATTCAATACAGCTAATGCAACTTTCGATAGTTGTGATATTTATGAATGGAGATCTTATGATACAGCCAATTGCTGGTTGACGGATTCAACTATAACATATAGATTCTGGGCATATGAAGATTCAGTTGTTACAGTCGAGAATACAACTATGTCATCGGGTGATTATTCAAGAATCGCAGATAATGTAATTGCCAATTTCACACAGCCTTATTCAATGGTTGATGATCTTAGATTGTATGGAGCAGCGGAGAATCAGGTAATTCATGGTTATGTCAACTTTACAACACCAATTGATGGCTGGGATACTGGATCCAATCTTAATAGATTCTTCCCATTCAATGTCACTGATGGAGACGGGGAGCCGATGCAGGACATAAACATATCCCTCAAGGACGGGACAACTCTTATAAATTATGGGCTCACGGGCTCGGACGGAATGGTAATAATTAACATGACAAAAGATGACAGTGCTGATACAACAAAGAAATATGGAGTTTACGTCGATGACGTCTGGCAGAGAAACATGACCATGCTTGAAGGGACGGCCCCGTACGGTATCCGGCTTTACGGAGATGCCGGGGCACCGACTGTGACTTACGTCTCCCCGACACCATCTGACGGGGTAAGGCAAACTAATAATTATATGTATATCAATGTAACGGCAGCTGATACAACAAGTAACATACATTCATGCGTACTTAACTGGAACGGAGCAAACGAGTCGATGACAATGGTCGGTTCCGGAACATCCGTATCCTGTTACAAGAACAAGACGACTACCGATGGTGTCCTGTACACTTACACTGTCTATGCAAACGACACGACGGGGAACATGGGCTCATCCGGAGAGCAGAGCAACTTAGAGAACACAGCACCTCCGCAGGTACCATTGTCATATCCTGAAGAGGGGGACGATACATTCACTAACAGAACCCCAAAATTCAACTGGACAGCTGTGTCAGACGACGAGTCAGATGCAGTGACTTATCAGTTAATGATATCATTAAATGACGACTGTTCAACACCATTCGAAAACGTAACAGGTATAAGTAATAACTATTATCAGTACCCGACGGAAATGAGCTTTGCAACTTATTATTGGTGCGTCCGTGCAAACGACAGCTATGAGTACGGCCAGTGGTCAGACATATGGAACTTTACACTGGTCACCTATGTTGATGTTAATCTGACCGTAACGCAGGTAAACTTCGGTAATGTAGTTCCGACACAGCAATACGACACAACAGGAGGCTCTCCGCCGCCTTTCATAATAGAGAATATAGGCAATACGGAAGCCAACGTTACAATCAACGCAACTGCTTTATGGCAATCCGATTCAGCTCCTCTTGATACGACTTACTACCAGTTCAAGCTTGATACATATTCAGGATGGAGCTCATTCGATTCCGGTCTTTCCCAGACTTCATGGGAGCCGCTTTCACTTACTGCAAAAACACTTATCGCATACTTCAACCATACCGATGGAAACGACAAAGCTGAAATAGACATTTCAATATCCGTTCCGCAGGATGAGCCTGCGACCACCAAGACGTCAGACGTGACTGTATATGTTGGACTCGCGTAAAATCTTTTTGGCCTCAGGGATAATGGCGGTTTTGTTAGTCCTTATAACATCAATTAATGCCTCTGCTCTCGGTATAGCTCCGGCAATATCCGAGCATGCTTTCAGTCCGGGAATGGAGAAAACGATTTCATTGAAAATAGTGAACAGCGAGCATAAAGATGTTTCTGTATTCCTTTCTGTTGACGGAGAGCTTGCGGACTTTGTCACCATTGACACACCCGAATTCGACATGGCGAAGGATATGGATTTCATGAAAGTGACATACACATTTAAGCTTCCAGATGATATCGGAAAGCCCGGCCCGCATGAAGCCAGGATACTTATTAATACAAAGATAGCATCGGGAGAAGCAAGAGGAACCCAGATTGCTGCAAAGGTCGTTGTCTATTCAGTCCTGAAAGTATTCGTCCCATACCCCGGCGAGTATGCAGAGATAAGACTGATTGCTCCCAACTTCAGGGTCGGAAAAGAGTCCTTCTTTGGCATTGAAATCAATAATCTGGGAACCGATGACATACTTACAGATTCACTGATAAACGTCCTGTCTCCGCTTAACGCAAAAATAGCATCGCTTAAAGGCGACAGAACAGCGGTCAAATCGAAGGGCACTGAACTCATTTCAATAGGATGGACTCCCGATACTCAGGGAAACATGCTTGCAGTATCTGAAGTCATTTACGGGCAGAGCTTTGCAAGAGATGAAAAGAGATTCACTGTCGGCAACCCGATAATAGAGATATTTAATATCTCGGCAGAGAATTTCAGGCTTGGCGGCATAGCCAAGTTTGAAATAATAGCGCAGAACATGTGGAACGAACTAATAGATGATGTTTATGCTTCATTCACCATAATGGATGAACAGGGAAACCTTTATTCAAAATATTCAAGCGAACATGTAGAAGTCCCGGCGGGAGGCGTCCAGATAATACCGGGCTATCTCGAGACCAATGAACTTAGTGAAGGAAAGTTCCTTATGAAGATAACACTGAACTATCTTGATAAGAAAGAGGAAAAGGTATTCGATATCAACGTAAGAAGGGACAGCATTTCCATAGTGCCGACGGGCCAGGTCATCTCCGCGCAAACTCCCGACAAGGCATCTGAGACGGACAACATGTACATGCTTTTCTATTTCGTGATTGTCCTGATTGTGATATCAAATATAGTGTTGTACAAGAAATTATCCGGGGGAAGAAAAGAAAAATATGTTAGCAAACTCGGGCAATGATTCAAACCGATATTGTCTCCCCGTTGCTCGGGGCAAATGCATCAAATCCATGCTCTTCTTTAAGTTCTCTTGCAAAGTCCTCTGTGAATTCCCCGTGTACAAGAATTATTTTTTCCGGATTCAGCTTTTTGTAGAAATCAATCAGATGATTTTTATCGGTGTGAGCCGAAAAGTCAAGGAATTCAAAATTCATATGAGACCTGACATCAATGCCGTCATTTACATATCTTCCTGTGTCCTTGAATATCCTACCTACAGTTCCCTCGACCTGGAACCCCGTCTGGACTATCGAACACTCTTTCCTCTTGTGAAGGTGCTTCATATAATATCCGATTGGACCGCCATTCATCATGCCTGACGTGGTTATAATGATGCAGGGCTTTTGCATGACTGACGCCCTCTGCGAATCGCGTCTGGCCTTTCCTGCAGCGCCAAAAGCCTCTGCCAGAGCTCCCGGGCTCCTGATAGTTTCCGGATGCATCAAAGTCTTTTCCGTTATCGTTATGCCCATACCATCCATTATGATAGGAAATCCCATATCCTTAAGTATCAGTAGAAGTTCCTGTGTTCTCCCGACAGCAAATGCCGGAAGCAGAAGGATTCCATCATTATATAGCGTATCCTGTGCGACTGTCCGGAGTCTGTCCTCTAAACCCTTTCTATCCGGGTGTTCTGCGTAAGAATAAGTTGACTCCGATATTATAGTGTTTATATTCTCGAAATTCTTTTCCGCGCCTTTCATGAGTTTGGTGTCAATGAATTTGACATCCCCCGTATAAAGTATTTTATTTTTATGTGATTCCAGCATCACCTGGGAGCTCCCTGGAATATGTCCCGCAGACTCGAAACTTACCTTGGACTTTCCTATTTTGACGCTCTCACCGTTCTCCAGCGTTTCTGTATTCTCTTCCATCTGATTGATGTGTACAGGCAGATAATACGGCTTCACTCCTTTCTTCTTCTGGACATGCAAAGAGTCTTTGAGAAGCTCATAAGAAATATTTTTCGTTGCAGATGTCATGAACGTCAGTCCCTCGTAACCCATTGAATATAACTGCGGTGTGAGTCCTGAATGGTCAAGATGTGCATGTGATATGAAGACGCCGTCCAGTGTGAGCGGAGGCGCTACAGGGACATTGCCGTCCTGAACCTCTATGCCGTAATCAAACATGAATTTTTCGGAACCGGTGTCAAGAAGTATGGCTGAGCGGCCGACCTCTCTTCCGGAACCCAGAACCCGGATATCAATCATGAAAAGGTATATGGGTTTCAACTTTTATATAATAATTAAAGCTAGAACCCTATAGATGGCTCTACAAATTCCCGCTCCATCGTGCTTCTGTTAGCCGCAGACTCGAGCATATGCATACGGTTTTCGATGGGCGGATGCGAATAGAAAGCATTTGCCAATTTATCCTCTCTGAAAGGATTGACAATCCATAAATGTGATGTGGCTGCCGGCCCGTGTATTCTCTCATGCTTTGAGATGGCTTCTATTTTCTGGATGGCGGATGCTATATCCATTGGTTTGTGTGTAATCGTCGCCCCCGTCTTGTCTGCCCTGTATTCAGTCCTGTTTGTAAGGAATGTCCTTGTTATTAGCATGGCCGGGGGAGCGAATATTGTCATAAGAAATATACCAAAGGATTTTTCGGCGCCGCCTTCGTTTTCCAGATAGAATGCCCAGTACGCCTTCTGCCCTATATATGAAATAATATACGCAACGACAGCCACGGAACTCATCAATATCATGTCGCCCCTGTGGGCATGTCCTATCTGGTGGGAAAGAACTCCTTCTATTTCGTCTTTACTAAGATCGAATATACCTTTTGTTATTATTATCGTGAAATGAGACTTGCTCCTTCCGACGATAAGCGAATTGGGGACACGGTTATCGATAATAAACACTCTTGGCTTTTCTACCTGTGCCTCGAAGCAAAGCTTTTCCAGGATTTTATCTATTTCTCCGTTTTCATATTTCTTTGCTTTGTAAATCCTGATCATAACTTTTTCTGGAAATACGTTTGCCAGAAGCAATATAGCTACTATAAGAAGCAGAGCAACTTCCAGTCCTGTCATTCCGCCTATAAACCAACCCAAAGTGAGCAATAAAGCCGAAAGCAATCCAATGAATCCTAATGCATATAGCATAATATATTATTGATTAAAATGAATAAAAAGAAGGATAAGTTTTTATGACAGGTCAGAGCAAACATCAACGTTTATCATCTGCGCACAGCTTTCCTCGACTTCTACCCCGTCCTTGTTTACTTTGTATCGTGTTGATGACCATCCCGGAGGTAGACCGCCTGTGAGCTGGCATGAGCTTGCACCGCTTGCCCTGCAAAGATTGGCCTGATTGGAAAAACTGCCTACGGGATTCATCCCCTGGCCGAAAATGGTCAGGAGGACCAAAGCAATCACAAGCACGACTATTGCCGCAATGACTATCATTATTGACTCTTTCATAGAATATAATTGGTGGAAGGATGCTTATATATATTGAACAAAAGTCATTCCCCGAGAATACTTATCTGTTTTTTGTAAAAACCGATTGCATTGGAAAGTTCCTTTTTTCCTGAAGGTGTAATCGAGTAAATTTTTCTTCTCCCTTCCGCCTTATTGTTTACATACCCTTTGGTAGTCAGGTAATAAAGGACTCTGTAAGCAGTGACGTTTCCGGGCCTGAAGCCGAATCTCATTTCTATAATATTCCTTATACTGTAAGCATGTACAGGTTTTTCTGACAGTATGCTGAGTATGTAAATCCAGAGGCAGTCCTTTGTATTCAGTTCTACGAGCCTCCTGATAAGTTTCTCCGGCATAAGATTATTTTACATATGTAAAATATATAAACATCCTTTCTATATTTTATATAAATAAGTTTTACATCTGTAAAATAGTGGAGGATGATATCATGGTTGAAATTAAGCCGGCAAAAGGGAAGCTGGGTATTTTGATTCCCGGTCTTGGGGCTGTCTCAACAACTTTTATAGCAGGAGTGGAGATGGTAAGAAAGGGACTATCAAAACCTTACGGAAGCGTTACTCAGATGCAGACTATAAGGCTGGGGAGAAGGGACGAGAACAGGACTCCCATGATAAAGGATTTTGTTCCCTTAGCCAATCTTGACGATATAGAATTTGCAGCGTGGGATATATTTGAGGACAATGCGTATGAGGCTGCAAAGAAAGCAGGCGTATTGAGCCATGAGGATTTGGAAAGGGTCAGGGATTTTATGAAGACGATAAAACCGATGAAGGCCGTCTTTGATCATCAGTATGTCAAGAATATAGAAGGTCCGAATGTCAAAAAAGGAAAAACAAAGAAGGAACTGGCTGAGCAGCTGAGGGAAGACATACGCAATTTCAAAAAAGAGAAGAATCTGGACAGAATGGTAACAGTCTGGTGCGGTAGCACTGAGACTTACCAGGAGAACGGATCCGTACATGAAACAATAGAAGCTTTCGAAAAAGGACTGGAAAAAAACGACGCGACAATATCGCCTTCAATGATATATGCATACGCGTCGATAATGGAAGGCGTTCCTTTCGCTCATGGGGCCCCGCATTCAGCCGTTGACATACCTGCATTGGCCGAGTTGTCAAATAAAAAAGGCGTTCCTATTTCGGGAAAGGATTTCAAGACCGGCCAGACTCTTATGAAGACGATACTCGCCCCAGGATTAAAATCAAGAATGATTGGGGTCAGGGGTTGGTTCTCCACGAACATTCTGGGAAACAGGGATGGTCTTGTCCTCGATGATGCAGGCTCATTTAAGAGCAAGGAAGTCAGCAAAAGGGGATGTCTGGATTATATATTTCAGCCGGATAAATATCCGGACCTCTACAGGGACATGTACCACAAGGTCAGGATTAACTATTATCCGCCGAAAGGCGACGACAAGGAAGGATGGGACCATATCGATATATTCGGATGGCTCGGCTACAACATGCAGATAAAGGTGAACTTCCTCTGCAAAGATAGCATACTGGCCGCGCCTATAGTCCTCGACCTTGCACTGTTCATGGATCTTGCACAGAGAGCAGGCCTGAAAGGCATACAGGAATGGTTATCGTTCTATTTCAAAAGTCCGCTTCATGCAGAAAATATTTATCCGGAGCATGACCTTTTCATACAGCACATGAAGCTTAAGAACATGCTGAGGCATTTGAAAGGAGAAGAGCTTATTACTCATCTTGGTCTGGAGTATTACGATTAGACTGTATAGATATTCCTTATACTGTCTAAATCCTTTATTCTTTTCTCTGCGGGAATAGCGGTCCGGAAGATATGCCAGAATATCTTCTGCAGCCATTCAATCCATTCTTTATCGTAAATCTCGTAGAATAGTAGCAGGTCCTTGCTTATTTCGCTGTCTTCTATTTCAAAGGGGTTAATGACTTCCCTGAACCTTGCAATATCACTGTCTATCACAAAACCCCTCAAAGGCTGCTTAGCATGTCTTATCTCTATAACCTTCTTTCCTATTTCATCGTTTATTGCAAGAAGGCTCCTGACGTTCTTCATACTATCCACAGTGACTCTTGAAATTATTTTCACAGATATATTATTTTCCGCCATAGCCCTGACCACATCAATAAGCTTCTCGTCCTTCTCTTTGGAGTTAATCCATGAAACGCTTCCCGAGAAACTCAGGATCTGGTTTCTGGTTGTTCTCAGGTAATCCTTTATTCTCTCCTTCTCACTGCCTCTCTTCGTTTGATATAAAACAGCCCGCCTCTTGTCATCGCTTATATATTGATATATATCAAAGGGCGAGAAGTCCGTCTTCTTGCCTCCGCTTTCTATCCTTCTGAATATCCTTTCCTGCAGTTCGGAAGAATGTATGCGCTCAAGATTATTCCAGAAGACGATTTTGAGAGCTCCTCTCGTTCCTTTTCGGAATGTTCTGGCAGATATGCTTCCCGTCTCTTCAGAAATCCTTTCCACGTACCTTTCTGCCGTCCTCCAGTTAACATCAAGAAGCACTGATATTTCCTGAATGGTGCGCGGCTTTGTATAAACGAAATCTGTTATCTTCTTTATTGTATCCCTGTCGAGTACCATGGTAATGGATTGTAAATATGGCTAATAAAGTTTTGTACAACACTAGACCTATTTCTTTGTCTGAAATGCGGATAAAGAATACAACTATTAGTGAATAAGAAATCAGGGGGTGTTTTATGGAAAGGCTGAAAACCACCAAAGACAGGCACAAATTGCTGAGGATGCCTGAAATTGGTGCAGTCACAAAGATCGAATCTGAGCTTCTGAGGGGAGCAAGGAAATATCTTGAGGAGAACAATTTTGTAGAAGTCACGGTCCCACACCTTACAAGGGCGACGGGGGCATGCGAGAATATAGATACGCTGTTCGGATTGGACTTCTTCGGCGAAACCGCGTACCTGAGCCAAACCGGGCAGTTATATCTTGAATCGCTGATACCGTTGCTTGGCAATGTTTACTGCATAGGCTCAAGCTACAGGGCCGAACCGAGCGTCGACGGGAGGCATCTTACAGAATTCACACTCATAGAGATTGAGCTTCCGACAGATCTTGAAGGGCTGATGAACCATATAGAGGGACTTGTACATTCAATGGTGACGACAGCAAGAGACGGAGCATCGAAAGAATTTCAAATTCTTGGAATAGACACAAAACATCTTAAAGACTTTCCAAAAGAATTCCACAAGATAACATATACAGACGCTGTAAAGCTTCTGAAAGACCATGAAGTGAAATGGGGAGACGACCTGAAAAGCAATCATGAGAAATTCCTGACAGAACATTTCGGCGGTCCTGTCTTCATATCACACTATCCAAAGGCAATCAAGTTCTTCAATATGAAAGAGAACGCTCATGACCCAAAAGTTGTCAACAGTACGGACCTTCTTATGCCGGGAGTAGGAGAATCGGTAGGAGCAGCCGAAAGAGAGCATGTATTTGAATCTGTCCACAGAAGGCTCGCCGAATCTCCGATGCTAAGGCAGCTTGAAAAGAGAGGGGGCTCAATAAAAGATTTTGGCTGGTACCTTGAATACATGAAGGAAAACGGGAACGTTCAGCATTCTGGTTGCGGAATCGGGCTTAATAGAGTGACACAGTTTGTCCTTAGTTCGGATGACATAAGAACAACAACGCCTTATCCGCAGAACAGGGAGTCTCTCATGTAAGAAAGAAAACATTTATATCTTTCTTTACTTATCTTCTTTCAAATTGAGGTGATTAATTAATGAAAATAATATTCTTAGGCCCTCCCGGTTCGGGGAAGGGGACAGCGGCTTCAAGAGTCGCCCCAAAATTCGGGATTCCCCACATATCAACAGGAGACCTGTTCAGGAAGAACATCAAAGAACAGACTGAAATAGGAAAGGAAGCAAAGCAGTATATGGACGACGGCAAGCTTGTTCCTGATGAAGTTGTCATAAATATGTTAAAAGCGAGGCTCGAAGAAGACGACTGTCAAGAAGGATTCATCCTTGACGGATTCCCGAGGACAACACCGCAGGCGGAAATGCTTGACGGGATAACAGAAATAGATGTTGTCGTCAACATGGTTGTCCCGGACAAGATTGTAATAGCAAGAAACTCATCAAGGGTAAGCTGTTCAAAATGCGGTGAAATCTACAACCTCAGGACAATGCCGACCAAGCTCAAGGGCGTCTGCGATAAATGTGGCGGCTCTGTCGTAAGGAGACCTGACGACGAACCGGATGTAATAAAAAAACGTTTGAACATCTACAAAGAACAAACAGAGCCTCTAATAGAATTCTATAAAAAGAAAGGTCTTATCAGGGACGTTATCTGCGATAACATCGACCAGACACCTGAACAGACGCTTGAAGACGTTCTGAAAGTATTGGAAGAATTTTCTTCCTAAACCGGTAGCCTTGCCATTAATGGCAAGGAAGTTCTTTCTTTTCTATTTTAATACATTACAAATATATAATTCCTGACACAGCAATCTAAAAAATGTCAGGAAAATCTAGTAAAGGGCAGGATTCTAATTTATTATGTCCTTTACTATAATTATTTCTTATGACAGACAATTACACGGTTACTCCATGGGAAGTAAAGGGAAATATCGATTATGACAAACTTATCAAGGAATTCGGCGTTTCAAAAATAGACGAAGCATTGCAAAAAAGAATAATGAAACATACGGGAGAAATGCATAGATTTTTAAGAAGAAACATATTTTTCGCCCATAGGGATATGAAATTCATCCTCGACGAATATGAGAAAGGAAACAAGTTCTTCCTTTACACGGGAAGAGCCCCGTCAGGAAATACACATCTGGGCCATCTTGTTCCCTGGATTTTTACGAAATGGCTTCAGGATAAATTCGATGTTGAATTATGGTTCCAGTTTCCTGATGAAGAGAAGTTTTTGTTTAAAGAAAATATGACCTTTGATGATGTCGATAAATATCTTTATGAAAATATGTTGGACGTCATAGCTTTGGGATTCGACCCGAAGAAAACACATTTTATTATTGATACAAAACATGCAGGCCTCATGTACAGGGAAGCATGCAAGGTTGCAAAAAGGATTACATTCTCGACGACGAGGTCTGCTTTCGGATTCACAAACGAGAATAATATCGGCTCCATTTTCTATACTGCAATGCAGGCCGTCCCAGCCTTTTTGCCGTCGATAATAAGGAAAAAGAAGATGCCTTGTCTAATCCCTCATGCAATAGATCAGGACCCGCATTTCCGAGTTTCAAGGGACGTGATTCCGAAGATAGGATTCTACAAGCCTGCATCTATCCAGTGCAGGTTCCTTCCCGGGCTTGGCGGAATGTCCGAAGACGGGAAGATGTCCAGTTCCTCCGGTGACAGCGCAACAATATTCACGACGGATAATGCGAAGACTGTCAAGAACAAGATAAACAAATACGCATTCTCCGGAGGTCAGGCAACGATTGAGGAGCACAGGAAAATTGGCGGAAACCCGGATGTTGATGTTTCTTATCAGTGGCTCACGTTCTTTGAAGAAGACGATGCAAAGCTTGTCGATATCTATAGGAAATACAAATCAGGAGAGATTCTTTCAGGCGAGCTGAAAAAAATTCTCATAGACAAACTAAATGCATTCCTTGAATCACATCAGATAAAAAGGGAAGAAGCGAGAAAGAATGTTGATGATTTCATATATCGGGAAGGGAAATGATTTAGTCAGTAGGCGATAGTTCATAGAAATTCTTTTCTTTGGTTATAAGTTTTATTTTGTCACCAGCTCTAATATTGTGGCTTTTTAGCCATCCTATTAGAATTCCATCTAACTTCTTTCTCGATTTCCATATAGAGCAGATTGCATATACTGTTCCTTTCCCAAATCTTCCCGGCTGGTCTTTTATAATATTAGTAGTAAAGAAACCGTCTTTGTATTCATTCCCTTTCTTGTCGATTATTTTTCCTTCGGGAAATCGGAGATAAATTCTGAATTCCTCATGTAAAGATTGACCAAACTTTTCTACATCTTCGTCAGTCAAGTTAATTTGGAGACGTGGATAGTCCCATGTTTTATTCATACCGAGTTTAAGGTCTCCGATAGCTAAGTCTCTTTGTCCTAAAAAGCAACTATTCCTTTCAATATTCTTAGGCGCATCGTCTAAATCAGAATATACTGTTTGATTAGTAGTTGCTCTCTCTATGCAAGGTTCCGCCCGTATTTTTTCATTCTGAATCCTTCCTATTAATTCCTTTTCGTTATTTTTCTCCAAAAATTCAAGAATTAAATGTAGAGTTATTTCCTTGAATTCAATCCCATGGAATTCCATTGATTTCCTGAAGTTCATTGGAATTCTGTTCGCAACAATCATGATTCTTGTGTTTGGTTCTTTTTCCGATAAAATAGCACCTTCGTAATCCATGACCTGCCCTAATATAGTGCGGTCAAGAGCATTGATTTTTAATTCAACTATGAGTTTGTGGTTGAATCTGTCTTTGAATAACAAATCAAGCCTTTTCCCATAAATAGATACTTGCCTGCCCTCCAATTGCAAACCATCTTCTATCAAATCTGAGTATTTGGTGATTATATCTTCAAAAAGGCTTTCTGACCACATAATTAACTAATATTTTTCATATTAAAAAAACTTTCATGAGTAATAAACCGGACTCATTTATTCCACTTTTCTATGAACTCTTCTTCCGAAAAATGCATTTTTCCGGGAATTATAATAACGGCGGGCGACGAAAGATTCTCATTCAGTAACTCTCCTGCTTTTCCATAAACTATCTTCTCTTCATCTGAGCCGAGCCTTGAACATGCCAGAATTTTCGTATCCCTCTTCATGACATCTTTTTTCTTCCTTTCTTCTATTTCTAAAAGAATCTCTACCGCCCTTTTTACGTTCATTTCAATATCAAGAAGCACCAATGTATGAAGTCCCATTTTTTTGTTCTCGACTGCAACATCATAGAAAGAATCCGGTGCGTAATCCTTCGTCGGCGCGACGACTGTCGCAGTGCGTCCGAACTTGTAAATATGAAGCCCCGTCTTTGCGATGACGGAATATATCGAAGATGAATGTATTATCTTCGTTTCGACTCCGGAATTCCGGGCTTCGGTTATGACGTGCGTATGTGTTGTCGCAACCAAAGGGTCTCCGGGAACGAGAATTGAAACTATCATTTTTTTTGCTTCGCTTATTATTTTTTCAATATTCTCTTCCATACCGCTTCTGGGTATTTCTTTGATTTTCTTCCCGATAATTTTATCCAGATTTTCCAGAGAGCCTCCCCAGTTTGCAGTATACAGCTCAGCATAAACAAGGTCGGACTCTTTGCATTTCTCAACGCCCTTCAGCGAGATGTCCTTCTCGTCCCAGATTCCGAGGCCTATCAGGTATAACATAACAATCAATTTGAGAGAAAGGAATAAAAACTATTTCAGGAAAGGTATGACAAATCCTGCAATGATTATCAGGAAAACGCTCCATGCCAGTATTTTTGTAATCAGTTCAGCCCTTGCGGGGATGTATTTTTTTAATAAGTCGTCCCACATTTTTCCTCCATCCAGAGGAATTATCGGAAGAAGGTTTGCGAGGCCGACTCCGAGATTAAGTATGAACAGGAAGAAAAGCAGTCCCTGGAAGAATGATATTCCTGATTCAGCGTTCTTATAATCATCCTTTAATGTATGGTATGCAGAAATTCCTCCGATGCCAATAAAACCAGGCTCATTCCTCCCTTCCAAAGCCCTTTCTATCTCTGAAATATGAATTTCAGCATCCCCGGCTATTGAGGCGGCAGTCGATTTAGCGTATTCCCAGAACCGTTTCTCGTATGTAAGATACTGCCAGCTTTCTGTGCTTGTCTCCGAGAGGCCGGAAAGGGAATTGAGCAGCTTAACTGTTCCGGGGAAATTTGATTCCAGACTTATTACAAAATCAGTAAACATGTCCGGTTTGAATTCAACTCTTTGCGGGTTTGTGGTCTGCAAAGTAAAAGTAAGATTGTCTGTCCCGTTGAAAGTCACCACAGTAATTGTTTTGTTCACGCCTATCCTCTCGAGAGCCAAGGTAAGATCGTCCTGGTTACGTATCTGGTAACCATCAATATTTATTATAGCTCCTGTAAGATTGGCATTGTCTGCAGGATAATCCTTAAACGTGCCTGCATAGGAGACGCCACTTGGAATGAAAAGAGTCGATGCAATAAGACTGAATATCCCAAGATAAATCAGCGCAAAAATGAAATTTGAAAGAGAGCCAGCTGCATAAACCCTTAGTCTTGTAACGAGGCTTTTCTTTTGAAGAGCCTTTTCATCCGGCTCTACAAAAGCCAGAGGAAGAATGGCCATTACACCCCATCCAAGGGATTTAATTCTCGTTTTCCCGATTATTGTCATTATTCCATGAAGGCCTTCATGAACAACGACCAGCAGTGCAATTGATATTATCCAGTACCAGAAAGGAACTGCAAGGTATCCGGGCCCCATCGAGGTTGTAGATGATATTGAAGGCACCACCACAGATAATGTTGAGACGGCCGTCTCTGAAGTTATTGACTTGAAAAGACTTTCAATCATGAAATATGTGATGTATACGGAAACGGCAAAACCTATCACTATCCCAGCGTTTCCAAGCCATTTCCAGAAAAACGGACAGGCATTAGCTATTTTTTTAATTAGGCCCTTGCCTCTCTCGGTTCTCCTCAGAAGCATTATGGAATTTCTTTCAAGGTTCTTTCTGTCCTTGTATAACGCAAAAACAAGGGCTGTTATGAAAATAAGAACCGAGACAGAATACAAATCAAACATATACATCATTTAGGTCTAGAACATTAATATAATATTCTCATATTTTTCGGCTTATTCCAGGCTTACTTCTCTTACTTCCCTTGAAGGCAATTCGATTATGTAGCCCTTTTTCGTGTAGATGACAGCTGAATTTATGATTATATTCTTCTTGTACAGAATATAGCCAGCTGATTCGTGTATATGGCCGCATACATGTATCACGCCTTCATTATTTTCCAAAAACTCCCTGTATATAGGGAACCCGACATTCATGCCGCCCCATGTTGCATCAAGTATCCCATAAGGCGGAGAATGGCTTATTATTATGACCTTATCTAACGGCTTGTCCTTTATCAGGTCGAATATCTCCTCATCAAGTGCGAACCTGTCGTCGATTCCAAGAAAATAATAGCCGCAGTATTCCTCGACCTCGTTCATCAGGACGCTGACTTTTTTGTTGTCGGTTTTTATGTTCGTGTCCCAGTTTCCATGAACTACGAAAGACCTCACTTTCATCTTGTCCAGAACCTCCTTTGCGAAGTGATCGGAAACGAAGTCTCCAGCGCTGACAAACACGTCTATTTTCTCCTTTTTTATAACTTCGAATACGCTCTTAGCAAGATCCTCGCTATGATGAAGGTCCGAAACACATAGTATTCTCATGAGAAATACCTCAATTCTATTGAGTGTTATTGAGGCAAAAGGTTTAAATATTTAAAAAAGAGGATGCGGGGGATGGGGATCGAACCCATGAAAGCACTGCTCGGAAACCATCGGGCGAACCCGATGCAACCTCTAAGCTACTAGGCGTTTTAAAGCCTTTCGCCCGGAAAGCGAAGCCTTCCTGAACTTAGCCATACCTAAACCTGGCCATTCCGACACTGAATGTGTAGGTATTCTAGCCCCTTTGGCCATTATATCGGACATCTGTAGATGCCCTTTGGCGATCTTGTATCGCCTTTCCAGATATTTGACCGCTTGGGTACCCCCGCACGATATGAAGATATAAGTATAGGAATAATTTAAAAAGCTTAAAACTGCAGTAATCAGTGTTATATATATAAGATTAACTGATAATTTATAGAGACATCATATAGAGACAAAAGCACTACTGTCATGTTTCATTCAGAGGTGGTATCTTGAAAATTAACGTCTTAGAGAATAGCGATTATAAAATCAAATTTACACTGGAAGGTGCAGGAGTCGGTTTTGCTAATGCCCTGAGAAGAACAATGATAAGCGGAGTCCCGACTATGGCCATTGACTGGGTCGATTTTCAGTTCAATGAGGGTGCGCTTTTCGATGAAATGCTGGCCCACAGGCTGGGGCTCATACCCCTTAAGTTTGATTACACCAAATTTAATATGCTCAATGAATGCGAGTGCGGTGGAAAGGGTTGTCCTTTATGCGAAGTCGTTTTTGTAATCAACAGGAAAGGGCCCGGAGCCGTCTATTCCGGAGACATGAAATCAACAAACAAAGAAGTGAAGCCTCTTTATGATAATATACCAATAACGGAAATAGGGCACGAAAAGAACGTGAAGCTTGAAGCTTTTGCGCATCTCGGCTTCGGAAAAGATCATGCAAAGAATCAGGCCGCTATTGCTGTATGTATAGGATACCCGCTTATCGAAAAGGATTCAGGCATTTCAGCAAAGCAGATAGTTGATGCTTTCCCTAAGGGAGTTCTTAAGCTGTCGGGAACCAGTATAGAAATTGTGGATCCGTTCAAAGTGGACGAATTCAGGGATGTTCTGGATAAATTCAAGGGAAAAGCAAAGATAAAGGCATCTGACAGCAAGTTCGCGTTCAATGTTGAATCTGTCTGCGGCATGCGTGCTCAGGATATAGTTCTTGAGGCCTCCAAAAGGGTCGGTAAGAAAGCAGTAGAATTCAAAGACCTTGCCTCAAAGCTCTGAGTCCAACAAATATAAGTTTATCGCCACTTATTTATTGTTATGTTCGCTATTGTTAGCGCTATATAAAGTGATAATATGCTTAATGAAAAGGAGACAATATTGTTAAGAATAATCGGCGAAGACATGCTGATAAGACAGGACGAGATAAAAAAGAGGTTCAGCGGGAATTCAATGGACTATAATATGATAATTGCAAAACTGGTTTCAGAAGGATATATAAATAATCTTGATGCAATAGGAAGCAGGTGCTTTGCAATCACACAGAAAGGAATCAGAGCGATTGAAGATTAATTATAGCCCGATGGTGTAGTGGCCAAATCTCTCCGGGCAATCCGGAGGAAGGCCAGGCATTGGAGGCTCTGGACCTCCAGACCCAGGTTCGAATATGTTCGCTGAAGCGAAATACATTCAGCGGACTCCGAATGTCCTGGTCGGGCTATTTTCTATTTTTCTTAAACAAAAATACAACTAATACAACTATCTCAAAAATAATTACATGTTACCTGTTATAACTATAACCAATATAAGAGCCGGAATCAAAATAATTAGCATAGTGGGTTCTTATGACAGCGGGGGAGTATACTTACGATGAAGAGTCCCAAAGACTGCGAATAGACTGGCTTGGCAGCATCTATGGGGCTTCTATCGAAGATTATGAAGAGTGCATGGCAGTTGCTATCGACAAGATTCTTGAAGTGAAAAAAGTTAAAGAATTAGTCATTGCAAAGGACAGGGAATACGAATACGACGAGGATCAGGTCGAGATTCTGAAAGAAATCGCGGTCATAATGGAGAACCTACTCCGTGAAAAATTTATTTCTGTCGCGAACCTCGGAGGTGAAGCCTGCAGCAGATACTATCCCGCGCTCGCAGACAGGCTGCATTATATTGTCATCGAACTTCTCAGGAAGGATCCTGTCGGAGCCTACGTTGAAACAATAAGGGAGATGAGAAACCTGAAAGTGAAACTGAAGACAACGACAAACCATAAGGCTCAGGAATGTTTTGAGCATTACATAGACAACGTTTTCGGGGTTCTGAAGGAAAGGTTTGAAAAGACCAAACTTATACAGCTGGCGACTCCCCATCTAGCAGGTTTCCATCTTGGAGACAGGTCCGTATACAGGGAAATATTCATGCCTATCATCCGCCCGAACTTCATGCTTACCCGTTACATGATGACGCCTCCGGAGGAGGCAAGGTCGGTTGACAGATACAAGGTAGGTGACATCACAGTCGAGATATTCAAGCTGCAAAAAAGCGCCGAGTTCTTCTATTTCGTAACGCCTCCAGAATTCAAGCTGGCGGAAGACAAGTATTCTGTCCTTGACTCTGCAAGGCGTTACATGGCGAGCCATAAACCGAAAAGCGCGGAATTCGTAAGGTCGGAAAAAGTAAGGGAAGTTTTCTTTAATATCGGAAGGGACATGATACATGAAGTCGCGGGCCAGATGGGCGTATCTCTGTCAGGAAAGGAGCTGGAGCAGCTGGCCACGATACTTACAAGATACACTGCCGGTCTCGGTGTTCTGGAAGTCCTTCTCAATGACGATAGAATACAGGATATCTACATAAATTCGCCCATAGAGACACAGACTATCCTGATAAATCACAGCGATTATGAAGAATGCAGGACCAACCTCATTCCGACTCAGGGAGACGCTGAGTCATGGGCAACCCGTTTAAGGATTCAATCGGGAAGGCCGTTGGACGAAGCAAACCCTGTCTTAGACACTGATGTTGATGTCCCCGGCGGAAGCGCAAGGTTCGCGATAATTACAAGGACGTTATCGCCATACGGTCTCGGTTTTGCAATAAGGCGGCACAGGGACAAGCCATGGACTCTGCCACTTTTCATAAAAAACAAAACGATAAGTCCTCTGGCTTCAGGGCTTTTATCATTCATGATTGACGGCTCCGTTTCAATGCTCCTTGCAGGCGGAAGAGGCGCAGGCAAGTCATCTATACTCGGCGCTCTTATGCTCGAGCTCATGCCGAAGACAAGAATATGCACAATAGAAGATACTCTTGAGCTTCCCGTCATGCAGCTTATTGACATGGGTTACAATATCGCGAGGATGAAATCACGTTCAGTCATCACGAGGGTGGAAACGGAGATGCCGGCTGACGAAGCGCTGAGAACCGCTCTTCGTCTTGGCGATTCCGCGCTTATAATGGGAGAAGTCCGTTCCACAGAAGCTAAGACATTATACGAAGCAATGAGGATTGGCGCATTATCAAATGTCGTGGCAGGAACAATCCACGGCGAATCCGCTTACGGTGTTTTTGACAGGGTCGTAAACGACCTTGAAGTCCCGAAGACAAGCTTCAAGGCAACAGACCTTATCCCTATTATAAAGACGCTGCGTTCTGCCGACGGCCTCCATCGTTTCAGAAGGATGACGGAGATTACCGAGGTCAGGAAGCACTGGACAGATAATCCGCTGAAAGAAGGCGGGTTCATAAACCTTATGGAGTATTCCAGCAAGACTGACAGCCTGGAGCCGACAGACACTTTGGTGAACGGCGAATCCGAAATTCTGAACAGGATTTCGTCTTACGTTAAGGAATGGTCCACCGACTGGAACGCCGTCTGGGAAAATATCAGGTTAAGGGCGAAGATTAAGCAGACAATAGTCGATTATGCTGAAAAGCTGAAAAGCACCGATACGCTTGAAGCAATACCGGTTGTTAAAGCCAACTCGATGTTCCATGTCCTGCAGGAGCAGGTCAGGGAAGAAGTCGGGGCCACAGACCCGAAAATCATATTTGAAAGATGGCATGCGTGGTATAAGGAGCAGGTGAAGAAATGAGTTCTGTCAGAGAATTCATGCCGGACAGGAGATTGCTTCTGATAATAATCATAGCCTTCGCCGCCACTTTTTTCATTGTAACCGAATCGTTCATTCCCGGAACAACTTTCAGCGATTATTCCGGAGAATCATCTTCAGTTTCCGCTGCAGCAAAGCCCAATATAATAACCATCCTGTCAGACAGAATATCATATACCTCGGAAGTATCATCGGCTTTCGAATCCTTAATAACAGTCGGCTCGAGAACCGATGATGAGATTGTTCTCGGTGTCGTCTATTCGGGCATCAAGCCCGAAGGCTTCTCCGCCGACGGGAATTACCTGCAGTTCTATACAGAAAACCCATGCAAGGAATGCGAGAATGCGTGGCCTTCCATCATGCTTTCAACGGAAGGGATGAACATAAGATACACGGATCCGATGCAGTTTGGGGCAGGAGAGAGCAAGACAATCCGGATATTTTTAGTGATGCCTGAAGATCCTTCGGAAGGCGAGTTCCATATAATCGCGCTGGGAAAAAGCGGAGCTTCCGGTGAACTCGACCCATTCTGGAAGGCAGTTCCGGTTGAAGAACCAACCGGCACGACAATAACAGAAACTCCTTCTGACAGTTTACCAGATGAGCCATCCGAAGAACCTCAACCGGATACAACACCTTCAGTTCCGACAGGAGGCTCATCATCCGGCGGAATTTCAACTCCATCAACGCCATCCCCGCCTCCGGAACCGCCGGCAGAAACTCCTCCGGAGGAGAATGAAACCATTGAAGACATAACACAGGAACTGGCGGACGGAAAGAAGGGAGATGTCGGGATACTTGATTCGACGTGCGGGCCTTACTGTGACGAGTATTGTGATATTTACTTTGGTACATGTGAATTCGAAGGTTATGTTTGTATTGCAGGACCGTTGAGCAGCACATGCTGGTGCGGTCCCTGCACTTATAGTTCAAGCTGTGTAGGAACCACAGATGCATACTGCGGATCGGATGGATGCGTCGGTGACTGCGACGGTACAGCAGGATCCACTGATGCCTGTTATTATGACAACATAGGATGCACAGGCGGAGGAGGATGCAGCGACAGCTATACGTATCTGGACTCGAGTTCTACTTATTGCAACAGCTGCATAGCCGGAGTTGAAACGAGATGGTCAATCGGCGGCAACACCGCTGCAACATCATGCTGCGGCGACGATGCCAACGAGAATTACAGGAACACACCCCTTTCCGGAGACAGCGAGGCATGCTGTACTACAGCTACTGCCTGCGTCGCGGACAATACGTGCTATAATAGCGGAAGCGTGTACACCGGAAGTGAATATATATGCAACTCAGGTTCGTGGCTGGCATGCACGACATCAAACAAATGCCAGATAGTCGGTTCTTACTGCTGTTCCGGCGACGGCTCCACATGGTCGTCCGGAACAAGTTCTTGCGACTGTGACGTCTGCGGAACTTCTTCATATTGCAGAACCGGAGCCTGTTATGACAGTGACGCCGCCAGTGCTGGCGGAGACTACGCATGCGAGACATGCCTGGGGAAAAAAGGAGCCTACATGGAATCGATAGGCTTTGAAACAGGAACCAACGCCTACTGCTGCGGTGATGATGGAAGCGGGGAAAACTACAAATTTCTGGACTGTTTTAATGCTGAATCTGAATGCAGCGATGATACAGGGGATGATATGTGCTGTACAGCATCTACAGATTGTGTAGATGGAGGAACCTGCTACACTTGCGGAACATATAGAAACATAGAAAGTGATTCTCAGACAGAAGTATGTAGTTGTGGTGGAGGAGGATGGGTTGACCCTGACAGGGCGTCATCATATTGTACAGGTTCTTATCACTGGGATGTAGTAGGCGGAGATGCAGCAGCAGATTATAATGATTATTGTGGAGGGGACAGTCCTCAATGTTGTTGTGGTGATGATTCTGGAGAAAGTTATGAAACATGTAACAACGGACAGGATGTTTACTGGGCTTCTGACGGAACTGACGGGTGTTGTGACTCCAGTTCAGACTGCATCAGAAGTGATACTTGTTATACCGCAGGAGTCCGTTCAGGGCTTAACGGCGGAAGCAGGGACGATAAGGCATACTGCATCAATTCGTACTGGTATGACTGCGATGATTATTACGGGACCTGTGGATCCGGAATATGCGGAACCTCAAGCGGTATAGCTTCAGGCGAATCAGCAGAGCACGGCGAATATTCTTTAACAAATATAGCAGAATCCAAAAAGGAATGCTGCGGTGATGAAAGCGGTGAATCCTACAGATCTGGCGGAATAGGTTCACCGACTGCAGCATGCTGCAACTCGGGTTCGGATTGCATTGAGGACGGGAATTGTATATCATCTGGTTCGCGTGACGTGAGCCACGGTCAGGCTTATATATGCAGTTCTGGATCTTGGGTTACATGCAATACGGGAGCCGCATGCGATAATTTATATGGATATTATTGCAGTGGAAGCCAATGGATATCAGGAACTGCAACCTGTAACCCATGCGATGATGGTACGGGTAGTGGACATTATTGCTCCCAGACTGTAGGAGAATGCACCGATATGGACCCATTTAATCTATATGCGCAGTATGTTTGCGAAGAATGCTTTGGTTATGACTATAATACTGGTTTTGATTCAGGAACTACTCAATACTGCTGCGGTGATGATACTGTAGAATCATATGAGAGTTCATGGGCATGCACAGGAACATGTCATGGTGATGCCGATTATTCTCTAACGGATAATGATAATGGTAATCAGGGAGGCACTTATTCCGGAGATGGGACATCTATATGCTGTAATGGAGGTAACGATTGTGTTGATGGTGGGACTTGTTATGATCAGATTAGTAACTCTAGAACCCTTACTGCGTCTGTAAAAGGTTTTTGTTACCAGAGCCAGTGGCTTGATTGTGACGGAAGTGATGCAGCATGGTGTGGTGGTGCCGGTGGCACACCTTGTGGCGATTATGATATGTATTCTGGTGAAGCTGGTGTTGGTGAATATGATTCAACAAGTGTAATCGAATGTTGCGGGGATGATCTAAACGAGAATGTATGCAGTGGTAGTTGTACGCTAGGAACCACAAGATGTTGCAGTTCATCAAGTGATTGTATTGATAGTGGAGATACATGTGTTGATACAGCATCCACGGAATGTATTAGCATAAAGTTATATACATGCGGCTCCGGGGCATGGGATTCTGGAGTTTGCTCTGAAAGCTGCGGAGCTGAGTGTGACTCTTCGGGAGATTATGATTCTTCCGGAGGATATTGCAGTTATAATTGTGATTCTACAACAGATTGTGTTTTCGATAGCTCGTTATCATGTTCATCGGGTTCATCATCATGTTTTGATGATGGGTATGCTTCCGGAAGCACTTGCTACTATAACGAGGCATGTTCCTCATCTGGATATACACCACCAAGTACGACAGGATGCGCCAATTCGGACTGCACTGCAGATGGTGTTTATTGGAACAGTAATTGTGTATGGGATGAAGCATGCGGAGGTTCCGGGAGAACTGCAAGCTCTGCAGGAGATCCTTATGGTTGTGACTACGGTTCCTGGGGAGACGGCGCAGGTTATTGTTATAATGATGGAACCCATGCATGCTATTACAGCGGTTCTGACAGATGCACAGGTACAGGATGGTCTTACTCCGGTTCAGCTAATAATTGCAGAGATCCAGGAGTCGTTGTAAGTACAACGTGCTATTGGGATAATAACGGCGGCGGAGAATCGAACTCCTGTTCTTCGTCGGGTTGTACAGGAATAAGTACTACTGCAGCACCTACATCATGCGATGACGGCTCATGGGGAGATGGTGCAGGATATTGTTATAATGATGCTGCAGATGGTTGTTATTATAATTCGGGAGATAGGTGCACAACTAGTGGATGGGATTATACCAGTGATTCATGTGATGCTGAAGGAACAGTAGCCGATGGTGGAACATCATCTGCTAAATGCTATTATGATTACGGATGTTCAACTTCCGGAGCATCCACTGGATGCAAAGATGGACAAGTGGTCACAGCTGTCATAACATGCGATTCATACACCAACTGGGGAAATGGAGTTGGTTATTGTTTAGGCTCGGCAGCAAATGCATGCTACTACAGCGGAACCGATTTGTGCGCTGCCGACGACGACGGCTGGGATTATTCAACACAGTCATGCTATGCCTACTGTCTTGATGATGACGGAACGGACGGAAGCTGCACGACGACGCAGAAAGCAAATCCCGACAGCACGGCAAGTTGCTATTATAGCAGAGGATGCGGAACCGGTGGTTGTACCCATTCCAGCACGAACCTGAGGGACGATTATTGTGATACATGTGGAAGTGGCGGAAGGACTAACGGCAACTATTGCCCGCCGCGCGGAACAGTATCGGGTGGTTATTGTTATTATGATGCCCAGAGCGACGGCGGTGTCAGGACCGACGACTGCAGCAGTTCAAGCTGTGTCGGAATTTCAAGCGAAGCAGAACCATCATCATGCACATCCGGCTCATGGGCAGACGGAGCGATGGCATGCTGGACAGGAACAACATGCTATTATTCATCTGATGGATGTGCTGCTGACGATGACGGATGGGATTATTCTTCTGATATAACCGAATGTTCGGCAGGAACTGCAACCTGCTGCACCGATTCAACAACGGTATGGGAATCCGTCGGTTGTACATCAACAGGCGTCACGGGCTCAAGCTATGACAGGGACACCAGTTTAGCAAGATGCGAATCAACTGCATCCGGCTGTTCCGCATACACTTGGGTATCATCAGCAACAGCCTGTTGCGGCGACGATTCAGGAGAATCTTTCCAGTCAACATCAGACGGACAGGATTCATGCTGCAACGGAGCAACCATTTCCGACGACACCAGATGTTCAGCAACAGACGAGTGGGCTGTCGACGGAACTTACTGCACTCAGGAAGTTTATGATTCCGGTTCAACGTCAGGAACAGCAATCTCAGGAGACGACATTGTCTGCGGATGCGATTCCGGCGGAAACATCTGTGATAGCTACTCGGACTCGGATGGAACAGCCGACGGTATATGTGCTTCAATTTCATGTATATCTGGCCTTGTTGCATTCAATGCAGGAACCTATTATGATACATGCTCATCCGGTTACAGATGCGATTCCAATGTCAATTCAGGAGGAACACCTCCTCAGTATGTTGCAGAGGGTGTGTGCGCATCGACATCATGCTGCACTGCAGATTATGTTGACGGTAACAATGACGGAACGCAGAACGATGCAGTCTGCGGCTGTGGCTCATCATACAATGGATACAGATGCGATTCAAATGCAGACGGAACATGGGACGGTGTGTGTGCAATAGACAATGGAGGTACTTGGGGCTGTGATACAGACACAGTCTTCTACAATACTACATATTATTTCCAGCTGAGAGCATTCGACAATTCAACCGACGGCAATGCCTGCGAGAACGGTGCAATAGGCTCCGACGGCTTCACCCAGGAAGGCTACGGGATTTCTGACGGGACATGCGACACTGTGAATATAACAGTATCCGACTGCAGCGCAGATAACAACGTGACATGCAACGGCTCTTCTCAGGAAATGTTCTACAGCACATGCGGATTCAGGACAGGATATGCAGACTCATGCGACACCTCAATAACATCAGGAGTCAGCTGGGAGCAGACAGGTATATGCATTTATGACGGCTGGGACAACGATACTGCATGCGATTCGTCCGCAGAGACAGTGAAATATGATGCAACGACATATTATTCAGACTGCTATAATGGAGGAAGCCCTGCATGGGGAGAAGAATGCGATTCTTCTTCGGCGACAGGGGGAGACTATAACTCAACAGGTATCTGCGTCTATGACGGCGGTTCAGCATCTTCAGAAGATTCTTATGATTGTTCGTCAGCATCGGGAGCGTCCGGCGTGTGCGACCCCGGAACAGGGAACTACCAGTCTTCATGCGCAGTGTCCGGATGCGATGACAATGAGAACTGCGATTATTCCGGTGTTTCAGACTTATCTTTTGACATAACAGGACACTGCCAGGGCTCCAACTGCTGTCAGCTTGCTGCAGGAGGCTCCCAGGGAGCTGCATGCGACATTGACGGAGACTGCGGGACATACAATTCCGGAGCTACTTGTTATTATAGTGGAGACTGCTCCACATCATGCTTATGTTCATATTCCACAGATACATCATGTCCCGTGTCATCAGCTTCATGCGAATCTGGCGGATGCGATTCCAACTACTGCTACATAGACTCTACTGACACATGCTACTACGGAACGTCGACGTGCGGAGGTTCCGGCTGGACAGACAAGTCCTCAGAGAACTGTCCTGACTACTGTATAGATGACAACGATGGAGGAGCGTGCGCAAAAACAACCCATACAGTCTCTTCTGCAGAAACCTGCTACTGGACAGACTCATGCTCAGTCAGCGGATGTTCTTTGGGATCGTCGGCTGCATTAGGTCAGAATGAATGTGACACATGCGGAGCTTCAGGAGTAACGCAGGGAGATTCCTGCCCGTCGTCAGGAACGACATCAGGAAATACCTGCTACTACGGAACACAGTCATGTACAGGAACAACATGCAACCTAAATCAGGACACAACAATATATTCTGCAGTTGCATGGACAGTCTGCGACCAGCAGTCACAGACAGGAACAGACGACTACTGCTATGACGATGATACTGACTATTGCTATTATCAGTCAGGAGATTCCTGTGATACAACAAACGGCTGGGGAGATTCCGGAGCATCCGATTTCGACAGGACCGAATGTTATGATCCCGCGACTGTAACCGGAGGAAACTGTTATTATACATCCGATGGAACAGAGACAGGAATCTGCACATCAACAGGATGCAACGGCAATGGATATGCATCCTCCTCCTGTTCATCTGGCTCATCATCATGTTCAGATGATGGCTATGCATCAGGTGGGACATGTTACTATGACGAAGCATGCTCTACTACTTCATACACGGCACCATCACAGGACCCATGCACAAACTCCGGCTGCAATGCAGACGGAGTTATCTCTGGTTCCAACTGCATATACGATGAAACATGCACAGGAACAGGAAGGACTGCAAGCTCTTACACTTTTGCAACATGCTCTTCAGGCGCATGGACAGATGGCTCCGGTGCGGATTGCTTCGTTTCATCAACGAACACATGTTATTATGCATCATCAGATCCATGCACAGGTTCAGGCCCATCCAACTCAACCGAAGACATCGACAATGGTTATGAATACTCATCAATAACAGACGGCTCATCAAGCTGGAGGCTTGACGATGGCACAAACACCTGCCAGACTTCATCGGACCCATGCACGACAACAGGAACAGGATTCTCAGGTTCAGCGGGAAACTGCTTAGACCCCGGAACCGTATCCGTTGGAAGCTGTTATTATGATAACGGAGGTTCGGTCAACAGGGCGAACGACTGTACGACATCTGGATGCACTGGTGTATCCAGTGAAGCCTCCCCATCAGCATGCACGTCCGGTTCATGGGCAGACGGTTCAATGTCATGCTGGACAGTAAATACCTGTTATTATTCATCGGACGGTTGTGTAGATACAGGAGCAGAAGGTGCAGATGGCTGGGATTATTCGTCTGGCTCTACTCAATGTTCAGCCGGGACAGAAACATGCTGCACGAACCAGAGCACAATATGGGAAGGTGTCACATGCACGAGTTCCGGAATAAGCCAGACAAATTATGACAGGGACTCCAGTTTAGCAAGATGCGAATCAACAGCATCGGGATGTTCCACTTATACATGGGTCTCATCAGCAACAGCCTGTTGCGGAGATGATTCTGGAGAATCATTCTCATCAACATCCGACGGACAGGATTCATGCTGCAACGGAGCGACAATATCCGACGACACCAGATGTTCAGCAACAGACGAGTGGGCAGTTGACGGAACATTCTGCGCTCAGGAAGTTTATGATTCGGGCTCGATGTCGGGAACAGCAATATCTGGTAACGATGTCGTATGCGGATGCAATTCAGGAGGAAACGTCTGCGACAGTTACGGCGATTCCGACGGAACAGCAGACGGAGTGTGCGCATCAGATTCATGTGCTTCGGGTCTTGTAGCTAAGTCCGGTTCAACTTACTACAGCTCATGTACAGATGGCTATGAATGTGATTCCAACGTCAATTCAGGAGGAACAACACCTGCATACATTGCAAACGGCATCTGCTCGGGAGGCTCATGTTGTACAGGAGGATACGTTGATGCGAACAACAATGCACTGTTTGATGATTCTGTATGTGCATGTTCATCCGGATACAATGGATACAGATGTGATTTCAATTCAGACAAGACGTGGGACGGAATATGTGCAGTCAATAATGCCGGCTTATGGAGCTGCGACACAGATACTGTCTTCTACAATACGACATATTACTTCCAGATAAGGGCGACCGACGGCTCGACTGACGGCAATGCATGCGAAGATGGTTCAATAGGTTCAGACGCATTCACACAGGAAGGATACGGATTAGATGACGGGACATGTGACACTGTTGGGATAGTTGCAGAAGACTGCGATTCTGATGCTTCTGCATCATGTGCAGGAACAGAGCCGTTCTATGATGATTGCGGTGCAAGAACGACATATGCAGATTCATGCGACACTTCGATAACATCGGGAACGACATGGTCCCAGGTCGGAATTTGTTTAGATACAGGAGACTCTGCGGGCTCCTGCGACAACACAGATGAAACTGCAAGAAACGGAGCAACTTACTATTCGGATTGTTACAATGGCGGCAGCCCGATATACGGATATGAATGTGACTCGTCCTCGGCGACAGGCGGAGACTACAATCCTGACGGCATCTGCGTCTACGATGGAGGCTCGTCCACATCAGAAAGTTCATACGATTGTTCATCCGCATCCGGTTCATCAGGCGTCTGCGACCCCGGAACAACACAGTACAGGTCCGACTGTTCATTGTGCTCGGCCAATAACAACTGCGACTATACAGGAGTTTCCGATTTATCATTCGACATAACAGGCCACTGCCAGGGCTCCAATTGCTGCCAGTTAGCGGCCGGAGGAAGCCAGGGAGCAGCATGTGACATAGACGGCGACTGCGGAGACTATCCATCCGGAGCGACCTGCTACTACAGTGGGGACTGCTCTACTTCATGCTTATGCTCATATTCAACGGATACATCCTGTCCGGTCTCATCTGCATCCTGTGAATCCGGCGGATGCGATTCCAATTACTGTTACATAGATTCCACGGACACATGCTACTACGGGACGTCGACATGCGGAGGTTCCGGATGGACAGACAAGTCATCGGAGAACTGTCCGGACTACTGCATAGATGACAACGACGGAGGAGCCTGTGCAAAGACAATACATACTGTCTCATCCGCAGAGACATGCTACTGGACAGATTCTTGCTCGGTCACCGGATGTTTACTTGGATCTTCAAACATACTGAGACAGAACTATTGTGATGTGTGCGGTGAATCAGGGGTAACATCCGGTAATTATTGTCCACCAAGTGGAACTTTCTCCGGAAATACATGCTATTATAGTGGCCAGTCATGTACAGGCACGACATGTGATATGGATACACAGGACCACCCTATATGTGATGAAGGAGATATGTCCGATGTCAGTGCAAACTGCGAAAGATGGGATGTTTCCGGTAATACAGACTACTGTTCATACAATGCAGGAGATTCGTGTATTGGGGATGGATTGTCGTATACAGATGACACTACAATCGGAACGCTTACATGTACAACATGCGGACAGTCAGGAAACGGCTATCAGTACGATGCAATAAATAATATCTGTTACAACGCTGTATCCTGCTCAACTTCTGGATGGTCAGGCAGCCAGTTTACAGTTTACGGAAGCGGCGACTATTCAGGAAACCTAGGAATTGATACGTCTATACTTTGCTATTATGGAACTGAAACATGCACCGCAGGAACAGCTACCAACGGTTCTTCATCGACAGTCTACGGCAATGGTTATACATCAGGAAATACAGCTGCAGACCAGTCGCTTACCTGCTACTATAGCGATATAATATGTATATCGGGTGCGGCTTCGAACAGCACATCGGGAACATATTATGGGAACGGATACACGCCGGATACATCTTCAACAGATACATCTGGAACATGCTATCACGGCGACATAACATGTTCCAATGAAAACGCCCAGAACGGGACCCATCTCACAATTTATGGTAATGGCTATACAGCAGGCAACACAGGAAGCGATACAAGCCTTGTCTGTTATTACACGGACTGGTCGTGCGGTGACGGAACATATTCAAACGGAACTTCGATAACAGTCTATGGGAATGGCTATGAAGACGGGAACAACTGCTATTATGGCGATATAACATGTTCTGATAACAGTGCCCAGAACGGAACTGTCGCAACAAACAAACAGTGCACCGAATCAGTCTGCACTGATACTGGCTGGGATAATTCAATGTGCGCAGCCACGACAACACAGCCGGTAATAACACCAGCCTCGCCTTCAGAGTCTGACGACCTGGTGTGCAATGCAACTCTTACAAACACTGTAAATACAACACTGATTGCCTACTGGAGATGGTATCAGGACGGTTCATCGTACCTGATGGGAATGACTTATGTCAGCAACGGAAGCAATTCAATAATAACGACTCTGACTTCTGGGAATACAAGCTACGGAGAGCAGTGGATTTGCGAGGTAACGCCGGGCAACGGGAACAACAACGGGACAGCCGAGAATTCGACTGCAGTCGGAATCGGCAATTCAGCTCCAGTCACGACTTCCGCATACGCGACGGACGAGGTAAACGTCGGGCAGAACATAACATTTGATGTCACATATGCAGACTATGAATCGGACACTGCGACACTATTTGTGTGCAACGATTCATCATGCACAAACTGCGGAACGGGAGTCCAGTCATATTGTTACTGCTACACTTCTTCATATTCAGCGAGCCCTCTGATATGCAATTATACGGCACAGCAGTCAGATCCGCATACAAACAATTACTGGGCGAGGGTTTATGACAGCATAAGCTATTCAAATATAATAGCCGGAAACGATACATCTTTCCTTGTTAATCATGCACCGACAATGTCAAAACCAATACTTAATGCTACCAACAACAATAACAGGACAACTGAAAACATAACATGCTACGCTAACAATATCCAGGATTCCGATGCAGATTCGACAACAGCAATCTACAACTGGTGGAAGAACGATGAGCCTATAATGGTCCTTAACATGCCGTTTGATACGAACGTTTCATCAACAGCAACATGGGCAATTAAAGATTATTCCGGATACAATAACAACGGAACTCTTCAGAACTTTGATTTCGACTCAGATAGCGGATGGACGTCCTCGGGCAAGGTTGGGGGAGCTTATAATTTCGACGGCTCTGATGATGTGATCAATCTAGGTTCTGCTGATATGATCGATAATATGGCACAATTCACCGCCTGTGCGTGGATTAGGCCATACAACACTACTTATGAAAATAGTTTCGGCCTTTTCATCAATAAAGACACAGCAGGTTATGATGGATGGAATTTTTACACCAGATCTGCCGGAGGCTTCGGATTTTCCTATTGGACAACTTCAAGCGTGGGTATATGGAGACATAATCATACATATGTCGTAAGCGCAAATGATTGGCATCATCTGTGCTTCTCATATAGCGGAGGGGGTTCAGAAGGAATAACTCTTTACGCAAACGGCGCGGATATAGGATTTACAGCCCAACGCAATGATTCCGGCTTCGTACAGGACGATGCTACCGACGATTTGCATATAGGAAGCGTTTCAGGTGTCTATACATTCAACGGAACCATAGATGATGTAAGAATATATAATCATATCTTATCGCCTGCGCATATATACCAAATCTGGCTGGACACAAAAGACAGCTACTCAAACAACCAGACAATAGTCTCACAGGAAACAACAAAGGGAGATTCTTGGAAATGCGAACTGACACCCAATGACGGATTAACTGACGGAACGCCTGAAAATTCCTCATCATTGACGATTGAAAACACGGCACCTGTTTTAAATTCAATTACATCAAATGACAGCTGTGTAAAACAAGGTGACTACGTTCTTATTGACACCTCAGGAGCTTCAGACAACGACAACGACAATCTTGTTTTAAGAGTAGGCGAATCGTCCCAGTCTTTCAATCTATGTAACTCGACGGCCGGACAGCCTGAGAGGTCGTGCTCATTCCAAGTGAACTGGGCTGATACTGCAGGTCACACAGTGTATGGGCTTGTGGAAGACTCAAGTGTTGTTTATTCGACAGAAAGAAATACAAACATAAATTCAGATAACACCGGCCCAGGCCAACCAAACGGATTGGTGCCTTCAGCTGAAACAGCCACAAATGACACCACACCGTCATTCTCATGGAATACTGTATCCGATACAGGATGTGCGGGTTCTGTATCATATTATCATATTCAGATAACAACTGCAGCGGACTGTCTATCCGGAGTCGTTCAGGAGTCTTATGAATTAAGCAATTCATATACAGCTGCTTCATTATCTGACGGAACATATTATTGGAGAGTCCGTGCCAATGATACAATGGATAATTTCGGAAGCTGGCCGACCTGCACAAAACTTTATGTAGATGCGACACCACCGAATGCATTCACTCTGACAGTCGATTCGGACGAGCCGACTGACCCGTCAGGATGGTCGACAACCGGAAACGTTTCATTGTCATGGACAGCAGCGACAGACGATACATCCGGCCTCAAGGAATACGGGATTTACAGGAACTGCTCAACACCAATCTCAAGAGGCGTTGAACAGTGTTTGGACGGCTATCAGCTGATAGACACCGTCTCAAATACAACGACAGTTTATACAGATGAAGGAAGATTCTCAAACACCACTTATTATTATACAATAAAGGCTGTTGACAATGCAGATAATGTAAGAGACAGCAATGAAGGCTCAATACAAATCGATACGGACAATCCCGGAGTGACCATAACATCACCATCTCAGGACGATGAGTTCGATACGCAGATCGTCCAGATATTCGCCGACTTCGCGAATACATATCTTGTCAACTGCAATGCAACCGACGATGTTGAATCTGTTCCGCACCCAATGAACAATGACAACCTTGTCTCAGGAACTGCCGATTATACTTTCGGAAGCCTTTCAGAAGGAGCTCATACTTTAACTGTCACGTGCTGGGACCAGGCAGGAAACGTGCAACAGGATTCAATTGGTATAACAGTTGACACGCAGGCACCAACAGTCACATATGTCCTTCCGACACCGGGAGATAACAGCAGGCAGATAAGCAACAGCGTGACAATCAATGTCACCGTATCAGACGCAACGATGAATGTTGATACATGCACGCTCGACTGGGACGGACAGAATGAGACGATGACTAAAGTTGGAACAGGAAATTCAGTCACATGCTACGCTACCAAGGCAACAACAGACGGAAATTCATATAGTTTCCGTGTCTATGCTAACGACAGCATCGGAAATCTCGGAGCAGAAGCTTCAAGAAGCTTTACAGAGAATACAAAACCTGCAATATCATTAGTTAATGTTACACCTGATAGCCCATTCACAACCAATGATTTGACATGTTCCGTTTCGGGATGGAGCGATAATGAAGGAGACGGCCAGAACTATTACTTTATCTGGATTAAGAATAGCATACAAAACACATCGGTCTATACTTCGGCCACAAGCGTGGTTCTGCAGTCCGGAAACACTACTAAGGACGATACATGGAATTGCACTATCGTACCCTATGACGTATATGAAAATGGAACGGCTTTGTCAGATAGTGTTTTAATTGCAAACACGGCGCCGACAACACCAACAACTCTCACACCAACAACAGGTCTGTACGGCGGAGACAGCGACATCGTTCCAATAAGCTGTTCCGGTTCAACCGATGATGATATTGATGCAATTTATTACAATATCGATGCATACTATGACGGTTCATGGTATTCAATAGCTTATCAGGACGCAGACGGTTCGTATGACTGGAACATTTCATCTTTGTCAAGCCAATCCAATGTCGATATAAGATGCAATGCAACCGATATGACAGAAACCAGTGGATATTTGAATCCTGCAGGCACATTTACGATAGACAATACACCACCGTCAACAAGTTCCAACTTCACTTCATCTGCATGGTATAATTCGGACCAGACAATCCAGCTAATCTGTTCGGACAGTCCGGCTGGATGCGATACCATATTATATTGTGTTGACCAGGCGGGCTCCTGCGTGCCGGACACGGAATATACAATTCCTGTAACAATCACAACAAATGCAATCAATTATATAAGATTCTATGCGAACGACACTTTGAACAACATCGAAACGGTTAACCAGCAGCAGGTTGCGATTGACAAGATTTATCCGGATGTTTTCATCTACGAACCTGATAACATCACCTATGCATACCAGACCGGCATTCCGTTGAATTACGGAACCTATGATGCACTTTCCGGAATAAACCAGTCATGGTATAAGTTGAACGGAGGAGCTAACAATTATCTTTCAGGTAATACAACATTCAATGTAGTTTCTGACGGAAATTATTACATAAGCGTCCAGACCAACGATACGGCGGGGAATCTGAACAATACTGAGATATTGTATTTCACCGTTGACACTCTTCCTCCCTCAATAATCATAACATCGCCTGTAGAAAATTATAATTACAGCTCTTTATCCATAAACATGGATACGACGATATCAGATATAAATCTTGACAGCTGCTGGTATTCTTTAAATGGATGGCTAACAAACACGACTTTCAATTGCGCGAGCACTATACTTACAGTGACAGAAGGCTCGAATACAGTGAGAGTTGCCGCCAATGACACCGGCGGAAACGTCAATATGACCGAATCCGTTACATTCGTTTCCGATGTCGGTTATCCACAATTCTCAACTTACGGGCAGACTCCGGTTCAGCCTCACGAAGACCAGAGCTTTACAGCAAACGTGACCATAACAGACATTGTTTCAGGAGTAGAAGAGGTTTTATTTGAGCTTAACGGGCTTTCAAATTATACAGTGAGCCAGAGAAACGGAAACGTTTATTCTTTTGAAGCCGGTATAGGAAACTATAGTGCCCATGAAACTGTAAGCTACAGATGGTACGCATCAGACTTTGCGGGAAACACGAACTTATCATCGCAGTCCGTTTTTGTTGTGAAAAACCAGCTTCCGACGGTCGGCTCATTCATGATAAATGATACGGCACCTGTAACAGATGCGGTTGTTCTATGCAACAACGGGACATTCACGGACAACGATGATGAAGACGTTCTTCAGGGCAGGGAATATATATGGTATGTAAACGGCTCTGTAATTTCAGGAGAGACTTCCCAAACATTGGATTTAGGCCAGCCCTGCTATGGAGACAGAGGCGACAATATAACATGTTCCCAAAGAGTCTACGACGGCTATGAGTGGGGAAACTGGGTCAATTCGACCGGAATAGTCACAGTTGTAAGCACTCCACCGACAGTTCCGACAACATTGACTCCTGCATCAGGAACCTATGGCGGAGACCTTGATACGATAAGCATATCATGCAGCGGTTCCACAGATACAGACCCAGAGGATACAGTCTATTATAATATAGAAGCATACTACGACGGTTCATGGAATTCGATAGCATATCAGGATGCAGATGGTTCTTATGATTGGAACATTTCTTTGGTTGCGAGTCAGGGAGGAGTTGACCTGAGATGCAATGCAACAGACCTGCAGAGCTCCAGTGATTACCTTAATCCAGCAGGAACTTTTGTGATAGACAATACGCCACCGACAACAGGCTCGATATTAATATCTGATACTTCCGGTTATACAAACGACACCACACCCGACCTTTCAATATCGTCAACGGGAGCAGATGAAATGAGACTGTCATGTGACTCAGGTAGCTGGACGGATTGGTTGGCTTATGTTGTATCATATTCATCCTTCAATATAACAGATGCAACTTATGGCTGTCTGGCAAGTGATGGTTCACATACGATATATGTACAGTTCAGAGACTATCTGAACAATACGCAGCAGATACTTGCATCCGATACAACCGTTTATGACACAACACCGCCGGAATCATTCTCTCTTACCGAAATGGGCGGCTGGTCTACAACAGGAAATGTTACAATGTTATGGTCGCCTGCAAACGATGTCAGTTCATACATAACAAAATATGAGATATGGAGGAGAAGCACATCGCCATTGAGAGCTCCGGAAACCTATTCACTGGTTCAGATACTTGGAAACGGCACGACAGACTTTACTGATACAGGATTGATGTCTAATACGACCTATTATTACACAATCCGTGCCTATGACGTAATCGGTTATTATCGTTCAACAAACGAAGAGAATGTAAGCGTCGATACGGATAATCCCGGTGTGAATATAATCTCGCCAGACCCATACGATATGTTCAGCGTTTCATATGTGAACGTTGAAGCAGATTTCGCGAATACATATCTTGTTAACTGCAATGTCTCAGATAACGTCAGCGGAATTCAGATTGGAATGAACAGCGATAATCTTGTTTCGGGAACTGCAGATTATAATCTCACGAGCCTTTCAGAAGGATGGCACAGACTGACTGTGACGTGCTGGGACCAGGCAACAAACACGCAATATGATACAGTTGATGTGGTTACCGATTATTCAGCACCTAATGGAATATTGTCCGGAGTTCCGACAATCTGGCAGAATACAACAGCAATTATAACATTGTCATGCAGCGATTCTTTATCGGGATGCAACGCTTCAGGAGATTACTATTACCTGTCAGACCTGTTATCCTGTCCGGCATTCTCGGCATCCACATGGACAGAATACACCGTTCCTGTAAATCTTGTTGAATACAAATACTTCTGCTGGAGCGTTATAGACAACGTTGAAAACAGGAATACAACATCATCTGGAATTGAAATTCTGGTAGACGCGCTGCCACCGACAATCGGAGACAATTACACCTACAATGGTCAATGGGTCAATACAGACCAGACTGTCCAGTTAAGTCCAGCAGATACTGGCGGCTCCGGAATAGATGAAGTGAGATATTGCGAAGGCTCAGGATGCACGCCATATGTTGTTTTGTCAGCTCCATACAGGCTTGAATACACAAACAACATAGATACTGCTGTCAGATATCAGGTCTGGGACAATGCAGGCTCTTCATCATCCATAGGAAGCTTCCAGATAATGATTGACAAGAGTGCTCCGCCAGTACCGGTACTGATTTCTCCGGCAGATGACAAATGCAATCAGGCTTACCAAACCTTCCAGTGGAGCTCAGTGACAGACAACGGCCCTTCAGGGACGCAAGACTATCTGATACAGGTTGATACCAATTCTCTTTTCAGCTCTCCGGACGTCAATGCGGTTACAGCTCAGACCAGCTATATTGCCCTTCTTGATGACCATACAGAATATTACTGGAGAGTCCGGGCCAGAGATAATGCAGGAAACAACGGAAGCTTCTCGGCTTACAGGACATTCGTAACAGGTGATATTGAGTGCAATGGAAGAACACCTGAAACCTGCCCGTCCAGCGATTACATATGCACCAATTCATGCTATTATCTGGAGAGGGATGAAGAAGAGTATTACTGCATAGACTCAACAGGATGCACACCATATTCATGGCTTGATTATGGAACCGGAACAGATTCGAGCTGTTGCGGAGACGACGGAAGCGACAGCTTCCAGCAGTCTGTGAATACACAGGGCATGGCATGTTGTTATAATGGAAATACACTCAATGACGATACCAGCATACTTAACGTCCTTTGCGAAAACGGAGAATTGTATTCCTGTGGTAGCGGTAGTTTCAATATAAGATATGCAGGAGACGTTGTCGGCATTAAATACTGCAATGGAACCGAGTGGATACATGCGACCGGACTTTCCATAGGAACCGATCCGCGGCTTCCTGGCATAGGATCCAACATAACGATATGGTCTGATTATTCGGACATTGCAGGAGGCGATGTTCTGAGCGCAACAGCACTTATGACCATTGAAGAGGACAGCACCGGAATAATTATAATCAACCAGGCAGCGATGATATACAACAGCACTTCGGAAAGATACGAATATTATTACCTTGTGAATCAGAAAGGTCTGTACAGGTATTATGTTTCGCTTTCAAAAGCAGGATACCAGCCTCAACAGGGGAACGATACATTTGGAGCAATAGGAACACTAAACATTGAAATAAAGACAAATTCCAACAGTCTTGATGTTTCATTAGGACATTCTGTAAGTTCGATGAGACCAGAAAGGAGATATTACATTTCATTTGGAGAGCAGGGATATGTATTCGCACCCGTTTCAGAAAGCGGAATGGGGGTATTCCCTTCTGCATCCTTATTGGGACCTTCAGTCAGCCTTGAGCAATCTTTCACCAACCCTGCAATTTTATTTGCGGTGACCAAGGGCGACAACAAGACAATAGACAGAAGGATAGATATGATAAGGACAGGTGAATTCTTCACTAAAATAACACCGTCCTTTGCTTTCGGCTTTGGAAGCGAGTATCCGATAAAGATACTTCTGGATAATAAACTGGATATGACCGGCGGGACTGACGGGAGGATAAGAATGGGAACCGGTTACCATAAGATAGAATTTGAGATAGATGAAGATAATCAGGGGAGCCAGTCAGTTGGTGTCACCCGGAGCAATGCCGCGTCATCATCCTCAAACGATGCCACAATGCCTTCAGATAATTATTAGTGCCGGTGTCCTCATATAATTCTTTAAAGGAAGCGAAGATAATAGATATACATGGGTTTATTTGGCGGCAGAAAGAAAAAAACAGAGGAAATAAGAGCTGCCAAGGCTACTTATTACAGGGAGAGATATAAACAGCTGTACGAACAGTACAGAAAGATGAGACCGACCACCCTTTCAAAAGAGTTCAAGCTTTATAAACAGAAAGACCTTCAGCACAGGTCATGGTTCGAAAAACTCTGTTCAGTTGCCGGAAAGATACTGAAGGTTGACATGGGGGGAAACACCAAACAAAAAATAGAAAGCGCCCTGATTTTCGCCGGTTCTACTGTTACACCCTCAGACGTTTTCGCCCTTTCTGTCCTGACAATAATAGCATTTTCAATAATAGGGATAGTTGTGGTAGTTCTCGGAGTAACTCCCATGGCTTTGTTATTCATTCTGATGGGAGGAATAGGCCTTGCCTACTATTTCATAATATATCCGTCTATAATGGCCAAGGAATTCAGGATAAATGCAAGCTCTCAGGTAGTCCTTGCCGTCCTTTATATGGTCATCTCAATGAGAATATCCCCTAATCTTGAAAGGGCTCTCAGGTTTGCAGCGGCAAATGTTTCAGGAGAGCTCGCCTGGGATATGCGCCGTTTGCTCTGGAGCATAGAGATGGGAGGATATACTTCCGCAAACGCAGCCCTTACCGATTATATTTCTAAATGGAAGCAGGACAACTCCGAATTCGCTGAATCATTGAGGCTTATCAGGGATTCGCAGCTGGAGCCTCCGGACAGGGCAGAAACGATGCTCGACGAATCCTTGAATATAATTCTGGATGGCACGAAAACAAGGATGAAACATTATGCACAGGAACTGAACACACCTGTTATGGTAATCCATATGATGGGTATCATAATGCCTGTAATGGGATCTGTCATGGCTCCGCTCGCGGCCGTCTTCCTTGCTGATATGATATCACCATGGCATTTAATAGCGATGTATAATATAGCTCTGCCGCTATTCATAGTCTGGTTTATCAATACAATATTGAAGAAACGTCCCTCCACATTCTCTCAGGTAGACATATCGGCCCACCCGGACGTTCCAAAGAAGGGTTGTTTCAATATAGGAAAGGGTAGCAAAAAGTACAGCATTCCTGTACTTCCCCTCAGCATTCTCGTGCTTTTCGTCCTGGCATTCATTCCCGTCCTTTTCTTTTCCTCAAACATGCAGACACTGATACCGGATAAGGAGATGGGGGATGCCTGCAACTTCTTTGGAAGCGAAGTTGAGAATTGCTCATTCATCTCTATGGCCATGTCCATGCTCATTACTCTTGGTATAAGCATGAGCCTCGCCCTGTATTTCTTCCTTACGAATTACCAGAAGATGGGTATCCAGTCCACTGTCGAGGACACTGAGATGGAATTCGAGGTCGCTCTTTTCCAGTTCGGAAACAGGATTTCCGGAGGTGTTCCCACGGAACTGGCTCTCGAGAACTCGATACAGGACGTCAAGGATCTGAAGATTGCGGGGCTCTTCTCAAGAGCCCTTATGAACATAAGGAACCTTGGAATGACATTCCGCGAAGCCTTCTTTAACGAACAATACGGCGCAATCCATTATTATCCGAGCCATCTGGTAAAGAACATAATGTACATGATAATAGACATAGCCCAGAAAGGCGTGAAATACGCTTCAGAGAGCATGCTTATAATATCAAGGTATCTCAAGAACATAAGGGAGACACAGGAATATCTAAGGGACATCCTGTCCGAATCCGTGTCTTCCATGAATTTCCAGGCTTACATGCTCACCCCAATGATAACAGGACTTGTAGTTGCCATGGCGCAGATTATTATCAACGTCCTTAGTATTCTTGGCTCTAGACTCAAGGCAATGACGGCCGGAGGCGAACTTGGCATGGGAGAGGCGCTGATGGACTCTTCGATTCTGGGAAGCGGCGGAAGCTCAATTGCACCTGCTGTATTCCAGCTGATAATAGGTACGTATCTTATAGAGATAATAATAATTCTGGCTATTTTCATTACGAAAATAACCCACGGGGATAACAAGACAATGCAGTGGTATCTGGCCGGAAAAATACTGATTATTTCCGTTATAATTTATTTCATGGTGGCTTTGGGCTCAAGCATGATGTTCGGGGACCTTATAGCCCAGTCAGTCCAGAATATTATATAGGAATAACCTGAGAGGAATCATAAAGGAAAACAATATAAAATAATAAAAGAATAAAGTAGAACTATGGCCGCGGTTGTGTAACCTGGTTAGCACAAGGGACTGTGGATCCCTTAGTCCGAGTTCAAATGAGGCCTTCTTTCCGAGAGCTGACGCTTCTGCAAAGAAGCACTCAAGTGGAAGAATAATGAAAACTCTGGAAGTCTCGGCCGCGGCCCCTTTACTCTTTCTTGAATGAAGATATAGCCATAACTAATTCGCTTAAAATAAAAGAAAAAGAAAGAAAAGGAATTAATCCTTTATCTTTTAGTTGTCATATGCAAGTGTTCCCTTGATGACGTAGTTGTCTGCAAGGTTCCTTGTGTCAGTCTTTGTCGTTCCTGCAACGATTAATGCTTTCTGTCCGCTGTTGAATGCATTCTCGACAACTCTGATTATGCCTGTTGTTTTGTCCCATGTTCCGCAAGTCAGACCTTCATCTGCAAGAAGATCTCTTACCAAATCGTTGACGCAAGGTCCGCCGATTAAGATAAGGTCGCCTGCAAGATTGTTTGTGTCTACTTCAGCAGCGAACTTTGCAATCGGATTCTTTATTGGAACTGCGACTGCGTATGTTCCGCCTGAAGAACCGCTTCCGACAGTCCAGACCGGAGCTGCGCCCATAGCGACGTTTGCTATTGCCTGGTCATCCGGGTAGTATAATGTTACTTTACCCTGGTTCTCAGAGTCAACTACACCAAATAATCCATATCTGTCTATGTCGTATGTTACATAACTGTCTGCTGTTGTCTTGTCTTCCAAGGCTGCAGTGTCTGAGTATGCTACATCGCTGCTTACCTGCATTTTGTATGGTGAAGCACTTCCTGTTGTTGTTGCCACAACAGCTATATTCTGAACCTCGGTTCCGGACGCATCCTTGCCCTTTTCCTCAAGGACAAGCACTGCTGGGAAAGGTCCTGCTGATACGCCTTCTACGCTTACAAGGCTACCTGTTAAGCCTCCGTTCCAGTTGAATACGTATGTGACCTGTCCGAAGTCATACGAGTTTGTTGTGTTTACAAGCGTCTGTGGTGTGGTGCTTCCTGGGAAGCTGTATGAGGAACCGTTTGCTACTGACAGTGTCCTGTTATCAAGCAAGACAACATATTCTCCGTTCTTGCCCCAAAGTCCTGGGAATACAACTGTTTCTGTTCCTACACCACCGAAAGTTGCAGTGGCGCCCCATGTGAATTTGACTTCAGTGCTTGTTGCGTTTATAAGGTATGTCTGTCCGTCTATGTATGCTGTTCCGTTCGTGTAACCCGGACCTACAAGAGCAAGGTCTGTTGTCTCACCGGAGAACACGTCTGTAAGCTGTATTGTTGCATCTGCTGTCTGTGCGTCGCCTACGTTGTTGATGTTTGTCACCTGGTACATGTGCGAGAATTCTCCCTGTGACAAGACTACATATTCCCTGAGGTTGACTGCTTCGCCTTCAACTACATGGATTCTGTATTTGTTGCTGTCTTGAAGTGCCGATGTCATCACAGCGACATCGGAATCGTTGTCGTATGCGAATACGAACGACTTTTCTATGCCTCTGTAGTCGGTGAATTTAAGTGTTGCTGATCTGTCACCGGATGTGCTCACTTCAATCTGTGTTCTTGAGCTGTCCATTGGTTCTGGCGTAAGGCCGCCGAAAGACAATGCGAACGTACCGAATACAGGATCAACTAATTTCTGTCCTGCTGCTACATAGTCTGTAGATGTATCACCACCTGAAACCTTTATTTCTATTGTTGATAGTGGGCTGCCTGTAAGTGTTACCTCAGTTCCGTCTATGTAGTCGGTTGTGCCTACCTTTACTCTCTGTCCGCTTGTTAATGTGATTTTAGATGAACCAAAGCTAAGCTGTGCCTGGCTTATTGTTCCCTGCTTAGAGTAGTAATAGACATCTTCTACGTATACGTCTACCTTTCCAGCTGCGCCATTTATTGTGTACTGCTGCTGTTTTGTAAGTGTCTTTGTCACACCATCGATTTTTACAACAACCGTGTTTGTATCAGATACACCAAGAAGCTGAACCGTGTGGTCAACGCCATCAATGGATACTGTCAATGATTCGTCTCCTTCTGTAAGTACCTGTTTGTTTGAACCGCCGAAAAGTACAAGCGATGTTGCTGTTGATGTGGAACCTATTGTCCATGTTGAACCGAAAAGTTCAACTGTATTTGTCTGTACATCAGCAGATGTTATGTTTATCGGCTTGTTGAAGACAACTTTCATTGTGTATGCTGGCGAACTTGCACTGTAACCCAAGTCGACTATCGGTGCTGAGTTAGTAAGGTCTCCACCGCTGTCTCCGAAAGTTACGGTTCTTCCACCCATGTTGATGTACTGGTCATAAGTGTATTCTGCTCCGGCTGTATCCTGTACAGAACCTGATGCAAGAACAGTTGGCAAATCGTTTGCTGTCATAGTTGTCCTAAGACCCGCTTTGTTAAGTGCATCTCCAAAGTACAACTTGGTGTTTGTTGTCGAGATGTCCTTTCCGCCTGTCACAGTTGCCGAAGCACCGCTGCCTGACAACGTAACATCGTTTGTTGCAAAACCAGCTACAGCAGCACCGATGTCAATACCGGCAATGACGTCTTCTGTCTTTGCTGTATCACCAATTACGATTGTTGGTGATGTCAGTGTTGTTCCGTCGAGCTGTACGAAGTCGCTAAGTGTTGCCGCACTAACAGATGCACCTGCCAGCAAAGCAAGACCGACTCCGAGAGCTGCGATCTTTTTTATTTTCATATTTATTCCTCCTATATATTAGTTGAAGCTTGTCTGAACATTATAGACATTTATCTCAGGTCAAGCCAAACCCATTGAAAGATAGTTTGTTTGCACCCTATATATAATTTGAATGAAACAGTTTTAGAGAGATAAATATGAAGATTCAAAGACCTTTATTTTGTTCCAAAAACAATAAAAAGAAATATATATTGTTCCAAAGGTCTTTTTAGACAATAAAAAAGAAAAATAAGACCTATCAGACCTTCTTTTCTTTGGGACTTATTTTTGGCATAGCCAGAGGCAATGGAAGCTGCAACTCTTCAGCTATGTTTGCAACTTTAAGAAGACATTTCCTGAAAAGATAGTTAAGTATTGTTATTGAAATGTCATCAGGGAGCTTTTTATCCTTTCCCCATAAATCAAGGACGCTTTTATTTTTCTCCGTGAGGAAAAGAAGCTCACCGCCGATTCTCACAGTCCCGACGTTCGGCTCATATTTTGTGTTGAAATCGAACTGAATTGACAGAGCTTTCTTCTTTAGGCTAGGAACATCAACCTCTTTTACATTCTTTATTACAGGAGATGAATTGGCTTTAAGGTCACCCTTTATCGGTTCTTCTCCTCTTTTTCCTTCAATCTCTTTGAATGTAAGACCTATTACAGGCATATTTATCTACCTCCATGATATAATAAGAATAAATTGCTGTAATGATTAATAAACATTATCATAATGGGTGATTCGGGGGAAGTTTTATGAAAAGGGTATTGGTGCCATTGGCTGATGGTTTTGAAGAGATAGAGTCAGTTGCAGTTGCCGATGTTCTCAGGAGGGCGGGAATAGAAGTCGTTCTTGCCGGTTTACCTTCGTCTATCGTTGAGGGTGCAAACGGACTCAAAGTAATAGCAGACAAAAAGATGGATAATATAAAACTGGACGATTTTGTTGCTCTCGTATTGCCTGGCGGAAACAGAGGCTGCGAGAATCTTGGGAATTCAAAAACTGTGATGGAAGCGATAGAATATTTCGAAGAGAAAGGAAAACTCGTTGCAGCGATTTGTGCGGCACCCTCTCTTCTGGCAAAAGCTGGAATATTGAAAGACAGGAGAGCAACAATACATCCCGGAAGAGAAAAAGAAATTCCGCGGCCAAGAGATGCCAGGGTTATTGAGGATAATAATGTCATAACTTCAATGGGTCCCGGAACTGCCATTGAATTTGCATTGAAAATAGTAGAAAACCTTGAAGGCAAGCAGAAGGCGGATAAGATAAGAAGGGATTTATGCATATAATGGGCCTGTAGCCTAGTTTGGATAAGGCGCTCGGCTTCGGTTATTTTTAACCATACGAATTGGCTGAGATTATATCTCAGAGGAAACCGAGAGATCAGGGGTTCGAACCGGCATTTACGCGAAATGAGTGTAAATGAGCTTTTGTTTGCGTATGCAAACAATTTCCGAGAAATTCCCTTCGGGCCCATCTAAAAAACAATTTAATGATTAGAATAGAAATTAATTTTATTGAGGATTTATCATGCTGCTTGGAAAGATATCTGGAAGGGTGACGACCGCCGGTTTCAGTTTTGATGCTGAAGCAAGAGTAAAGAAAATGCAGTATGTGACCGTCAAAGATTCCGAAGGGCATTGGGTCTTAGGTTACATAGATTCACTGGTCAGATACGGAACCGAGACTGTGGCAAAGGTTGTTGTTATAGGTTATCGCGATAGCAGGGGATTCTTAAAGACGCCTAATGCTCCTTTCTCACCAGATACGCCGATATTTGCGGCAGACTCTGAAATGATTAAGAACACCATTGGGCTGAAAGAAGACGGCGCATATATAGGACTTCTGGATGATTATGATATCAAAGTTCTTCTTCCGATAAAGCATCTTATAACAAAGCATGTTTCTGTTCTTGCGAAAACCGGCGCCGGTAAGTCATATGCTGCAGGCGTCCTGATAGAGGAGCTTGCTGAAAACAAGGTTCCTGCTGTTATAATAGACCCGCATGGCGAATATTCGGCAATGGTTGAAAAAAATAGTAACCAGAAAGAGGTTGAACTGATGGACAGGTTCAGCATTGAACCGAAAGGATACGAGGAGCAGGTTCAGGTATACAGCATCTCTGATCAGGCAAACCAGCTGAAGCTGAATTCCAAGCTAACGATGTCAGAGCTTCTTGACATACTTCCGCGAAGACCTTCAGCAAGCCAGCAAGGCCTGCTTTATAATGCCCTGAGTAAGTTCAAGAGCAAGGATTTCACAATCAGGGATATCATTGATGAAGTGAATGAGAATGATGTTAAATATAAATGGGGACTTCTTTCTCTCTTAGGCAGCATTGATGAAACGAAACTGTTTTCCCCCGTTTATACAAAGATGACAGAAATTGTCCAGAAGGGCAAGATTACTATAATAGATTTGAAAAACGCCAAGCCCGAGATACAGGGAATGGTTGTGATGAAGCTTACAGAAGAGCTTTTCAGGGCCAGGAAGAAGGAAACAATACCTCCGTTCTTCCTGGTGGTTGAAGAAGCCCACAACTTCTGTCCCGAGAGAGGGTTCGGCGAGGTCCCGAGTTCAAGGGTACTGAGAACTATTGCCGCAGAAGGAAGGAAATTCGGAATGGGTTTATGCATAATCTCGCAGAGGCCGGCTAAAGTTGATAAGAACGTTTTATCTCAGTGCAACACGCAGATAATACTGAAGGTCACAAATCCAAACGACCTGAAAGCAATAATAGATTCCGTGGAAGGTGTCGGAGGAACCACAAAAGAACAGATTAAAGAACTTCCCATAGGACAGGCGATGGTTGTCGGAATCACTGACCAGCCGCTTGTCGTCAGTATCAGGATAAAGAGGTCTGAGCACGGAGGCGAGAGCATAAAGGCCTCAAAAAAAATGAAAGGCGTATCCAAAAAATTCGATGTCTTCTCAATGACGTTCTATGAGGACGATTTATATTCAAAGTTTAAGGGAATAGAGGATATGAAACTCATATATTATCCTATGTGGGAAGTTATAGGGAGCGACGGCACCAAGAACACACCATTTTACGTTGACGGAATTGAAGGAGAATTAATTTATGAAGAAGGAGAAGAAATGAAGCATACGAAAGGCCTGATGAAACTTCTTTCGCTTCCGCCTATGCAGAGGCTTGTCCTTCTCTATCTTTTCAAGAACAGAAAAACCACAATTGAAAAGATGACGGACGAGCTGAAAATACCCAAGGAATCCATAAAATCAAGCGTCCATGAACTATTAACAAACAAGAAATTAAAGATGCAGACCGGGGAAGTAAGCATAGACATGGATATGGGCTCCATACCTCTGGAAATCACAGACGCTTCGGTCGGGAAAAAAAGGTCAAAGATAGACCAGATAGATAGCAAGCTCGACTTTAGAGTGTCATCCGACTATCTGAAAAAGGTTGGTGAATTGTGGGGCGTCAGTGTAACAGATTCAAGACAGGTCTTCTACCCATACTGGGCCGTCACTACCCACAACGGACAGAGCACACTAATAGACGCTGTAAAAGGAAACATAGATATGGAAAAGGCTAAACTGGTTTCAAAATTGTTGTAAAATGAATTTATTTCTTCGGCTTAACAAGAACACCGTTTACTGTTCCGTCTTTTCCTGGCCTTGATGTCACTTTTGCAAGACCTTTGTCAGTCTCGAGTATTGCACCTTTCGTTATAAGGTTCCTTCTGATGAAATGGACATTGGCCTTGTTGTCCTTTGCAGAAATAATCTTTGCAACAGAAATCTTTCCCTTTTCATCTGCTACGTTCATTTTATTGGTTGATACAATCTTTACTTTGGTGCCCCCGCCCCTTACTCTGTGAGTCTTTCTAACAGGTTCAGCTATTCTTGTACCTGAAAAGTCGGAACCTCTCTGGTATTTCTTCTTCTTCTGATGAGAGCGTAGCTTCCCGCCCGTCGGTTTTCTTTTTGAGTCAAGATTCCATTTTGTCATGTCATCACAGTTATTTCATTTCTTAACAGTTAATAGCGTATAATATTTATAAATATACCGTCAATTTGAATAGTAACATAGATTTAAATACATTGTCATTAATATAAAACCCATTAATATATTAATACAATAAGATAAGAGGGGATTACATTATGATGGAATCTGACAATAATGACAGAAGCATGGGTTCAAGACCTCTTGATGTTCTCGGGAGCGCCTCGGGAAAAAGGGTTATTTTGCACCTGAAATCTACGGATAAGGTAGTAGGCGTACTTAAGGCTTTCGACTCACACATAAATATATGGCTCGACGACGCTGAAGTGCAGGGATCTGATACAACAGTCAAGATAGGAACGGTCCTTGTGCGCGGAGACAGTATTGTCTGGATTTCACCAAGCAAGTAAATGGCATCATTTTAATTCACAAAAAAGCCGATTGTTAAGATAAGAAATAAAGTGGTAATATGACAAAAGGAACACCCAGCATGGGAAAGAAGAACAAAAAGGTGCATATACTCTGCAGAAGATGCGGAAATGCCACTTATCATGCAACCCACAAAGAATGCGTCAAATGCGGATTCGGTAAATCCTCAAAGCTCAAAAAACAGGGATTCCAGAACAAAACACTTAGCGGAGCAAGAAGGAAGTAATTTCTAAAACTCCAGATTGTCCCCGATTTTTGTTTTTAGCCTTTTCATTGAGCCTGCTTTCATTTCAAGAACCCATCTGGCCGGCTTTTTAGGATAATAAATTCTCCATGTCAATGGATTCAACGACATATGCTTTATACTGTGTTTGATATCGACTATCTCTTTACCAGAATTGATAAATATCATATCTATCGGAATCTTCATGAAGAGCATCCAGAAACCTTCTTTTCTGTCCTTTCCGAAATCAAACAACATCCCGTAATCGTCCGGAAGGTTTTTTCGCCACATCAGGCCTTTTGATTTCTGGAAAGAAGTTCTCGCCTCTTCGATATCGGATGCAATCAGCTTCCTGTTCGAAATGTTCTTTATCTTCATGCTATTCATCTCTACCCATAAAACTGTTCAGCCCTGAATTAGATTGCTTTTCTTCTGTCTTAACATTAAGCTGTTCTTTTACAGATTCGGCAAGCTTTTCGCCAAGAACTCTTTTGAGAGAAGCCATTGGAATCTTTCTCATATCTTCGAGAGAGCGGACACCGCTCGTGTATAGCATCCTTGCCCTTACACGCCCTATGCCTTTGATATGGACAAGCGGAAGAAGCTCTTCCTTGACTCCGTATTTGAGGCGGATTCGGACTTTCTTTATTTCTTTAAGAATAGTTTTCTTATTTAAAATCCAGGCCAGCTCGCTCATCGCATACGAAAGCCAGTCTGCATTATCAAGCCTTACCCTGAGCTCACCGGGAGTGACATTGAAATTATCCATTATTACATCCTCGCCGGATTCCTCCATCCAGGAGCCGATAAACATCGCGGTTTTTACAGACCTTATGAAATCATCGTAATCCATATCCCAGGTGTTCGGAACAGGCTTAGAAAAATTCTGCGAATTCGAAACGACAACCGATTCTACCAATTCCATATCGGATTTCCTTACCGACAGCAAAGGTATCATCTCAATTGTATTGCACAGCAACTGGACTATTCCGACAGGAGTCGCATTTTTCTTCTCGAAGACCTTGATGCCTTCTATGAAATCATGAGCAGTTATAGGGTCGATATACAGCTCAGAGACTCTTTTTCCAAGAACTGTCGGAGAGATTTCCGAGCCGCTCTCTTTCAAAAGCTCGGCAGCGGTTCTGAAAGGATTATCACTTTTCTTTGTCTCATTCTTTCCGGTTCTGATGAATTCGAAATCTTCCAGAATCTTTATGACCTTATCAAGAACCTTCTCAAGCTCTGACAGGTCTCCGTACTGGTATGCATAGAAAGTTTTGGAAAAAAATTCAACGAGACCGGATTCTGATGTTATCATGCCGGATGCAATAAGAGCAAGCGTATGCATCCTGAGGACAGGCTCCACACCAAGTTTTGACTGGATTCTTTCAGGATCCCCAAGAATGTACTTGTCCCATAATTTTTCGGCTTCCTCCTCGTTCTTTGCGACAAGTATAGCTTCCCCTGTCTTGTCGAATTTCGGACGTCCCGAACGCCCCATCATCTGCTGGACTTCAAGGACGGGAAGATAATCCATTCCGCGGAATCCGGAGAATCTTCTTAAGTCTTTTACAAAAACCCTCCATGCAGGAAGGTTTATTCCGGCTGCAAGCGTCGGTGTTGCCGCAATCAGCTTTATTACACCTTTCCTGAAATTATCTTCGATAATGGATCGTTGTTTCGCAACAAGGCCTGCATGATGGAAGGCAGTCCCGTTCCTTACACAGCCGGCAAGGCGTTCGCACTGCTTGGTCGGCCTGTCAATAGAATGGATGATTTCTTCGGAAATTCTGAAAAGCTCGAATTTCTCATTCTCGGGAAGCTTCTTCTTTATGTCAAAACCGACTTTCTCTGCCGTCGATTCGGCTCCTCTTCTCGTATTCGCGAAAATTATAAGCTGCTTCTTTTTATCAACCGTATCAAGTGTTATTCCGGTTGATTGTTCGGAGGATGAATCAAGTTCGATAATCCTTTCATCCTCAAAATGTATTTTGTCATCAATGCATATTCCTTTTTCGACTTTTACTGGTCTATAGTCCGTCTTGAAGCTATCTGCCTTCAACCACTCCGCAATCTCTTCGTAATTGTTTATTGTTGCTGACAATCCAAGAACCTGAGGCTTTATGAGAGAAAGAAGTTTAGTTATTGTAACTTCAAGTGTCGGACCTCTTCCAGGGTCGTCAAGAAGGTGGATTTCATCGATTACAACAAGCCCAATCCTGTCAAGCCACTCCAGTCCATGTCTAAGAAGCGAATCCATCTTTTCAGATGTCGCTATTATGACATCATACTTCCCGAGCCATGGGTCGGTCTCATCAAGGTCTCCGATGCTCATCGCCGTCTTCATCCCGATTTTATTATACTTCTCATTGAATTCCTGGTACTTCTCATTTGCAAGGGCTTTCAGCGGAACGATGTATACGGTCTTTTTCTTATTCAGGAAAGCGTTGACGGCAGCAAGCTCTGCAACAAGAGTCTTACCGCTCGCAGTAGGCGCCGCGACTATTAGGTTTCTGCCATCAAGAAGACCTTTCTTCAGGGCCATTTTCTGGACCGGATTGAAATCAGAAAAGCCAGAAGACTCAAGAACGATTTGCTCGGGTTTTTGCATGCACTATCTTTAACAAAGAATAATAAATTACTATACCCATTACAATATATGAAAGAGAGTTTTATCCCGATTTCTGTTTTTTTGTTAAGCTGCATGCTTCTCTTTTCTTCCGCATCTGCTGACAGTGAAATAACGCTCGGAAGGGGATGGAACGCGGTATACAATAGTTACGGCATCGACATTCCCATGTCTTCCCTCAGGTCATGCACAAATCTATTTGTTTTTAGCCTGAATAACAATGCTCTTGTGCCTGTGACTATAATGGAAAAAGGAAATGCTTATCTCATAAGAGCTACCGGACAATGCAGTTATATAATAGAAAACCCGACCTTGTTTAATCTTAAGATGCTGTCCTTATCATCCGGCTGGAATTCAATAGGATTAGATTCCGAAATATCTGTATCTTATCTGGAAGACGTTTGCGGTCCTCTTATTGTCAAGAGGCTTTCACTAGGAAGACTTGTTGATGAAAGGGAATATCTCAAATCTGGAAATGCTTATCTTGTAAGAACCAACAGATTCTGTGAAATCGATTTGCTCAATTATAAACCTGGATATGAACCTCTTCAGGACGATAAAATTGCAAACCAACCCGATAATGGTGACAGGATTACAAGAGGCAAATACACATGTGACGGATGTCCGGAAGAAGGATATGAATGGTACATAGACGAAAACCATATGCTATGGTGGGACGGCGAGCCATACATACCTTTCGGCACTAACACTTGGCAGACAAACCAGAATGTTGAATTGTCCAAACAGAAAATTGACCGCCTTTTCGAAGTGGGGTTGACAGATATGCACATGCTCGGTTCATGCTCAGGCGATATATTTGGTGAAGAAGGATATAGCAATGAAACACTTATGAGCTGTGAGAATTATATGAAACAGCTCATTGATTATGTCAATGAGAAAGGCGGAAGATACATACTCATGTACTCAATAGGGATTCTAAAAAATAGATTCAATGAGCCACAATACCCGGCTTTTGAATTCTGGGAAAAAACCGAAACACAGAACTCTTTCAGAGATGATATGAAAAGAATAGCATTGTATGCAAGAACGCCCGGTCTTCGCGCTGTCCAGTTCGCAGAAGAAATAGCAAATAACGATCCCCTAAATTATAAAATAGAGAAGTATGATATAGGCAGGTTGCAGAATGTACTTGATACATACGGGAAGATAATTAAAGAGGAATTGGGGGATGTTCCTGTTGTCATGAATATTGACAGAGGACATCTCGATTTGCTGCATGGGCTGAATGCGGATAATTTCGATGGCGTTATCGGGCAGTTCCCTGCAGCGCTTCCGGACGAAGCCGAGTTCAGAGTGAAGAGAGCTCCTATGCTTCCGTTCTTCAACAGCTGTGCAGAGAAGACAAAGCTCTTCTGGGGCTACCAGCAGGGATTCGTCACGAAGACATTCGCATACCATCCCACAAAGGATATAATGAAGGAATCCAATCTTCGCCTAAGCAAGCACGGAGTGACTGGTTTCCCTTATGAATTCAAATCAAGCATGGATTATATGGTATGCCAGCACGAAGCGACAGAGGCCATAAAAGAAAACCTCGAAGACGACAATCTGGTTTGGTATGGAGAAATCAAGGAAGATGTGATAAAGGACGTTCTGATGCGCGTTGGAAGAGACGAATATACAAAGCTTCAGAACGAAGACCTTTGCAACTTCCCGCCAGCCGAGCCCGATATAGACAAAGAAACAATAACTGAAATAGCTAGAAAACAACCCAGTGCCGAGCATCTTATCGAAGACTTGGGAGTTAACATAGTATCTGCAACATACGATCCTGGCATGGACTACTGGAATGTGCAGTTCGGCAAGCAAGACAACGATTTCTGGTATCTGATGATAAGGGACAAAAAGGAAGGGGAAATATTTGACGGGATAGATTTAACCGATCTGGCCAGAGAGTATTACCCCATACCGGACGATGTCTTTTTGAGAAATTGTTGCTTCAAAGACTGCTGTTCAGAAAATTGTAATGATAATGAATACAATCAGCCATGCAATGTTGGAAGTGAAACAGGAAAGACCTGTGATACTAAAGAGCATTGTTCCACAGGAGAGTTTGTGGAAGGCTGCTGCATCCTTGGAACATGTAACATATAATAACAAGATATACCAATTATTTTTATGAGAGGTAAGGATATATCTTTGGCATTTATTATTTTAGCGAGTTTTTTGTTTTTGTTTTCTTTTGCATCCGCAGAAAATGAACTCACATTCAAGGCGGGTTGGAATATTATATTCAACAAATACGATGTTGACATTCCTGTCAGCTCCCTCACAAATTGCACGCGTCCTTTAGTATTCGGTTTGCAGAACAATGCAATCAGTCGGTATTATGCGATCGAAAAGGGAAAAACGTACCTTGTAAGGGTCGCTGATGACTGCAGTTATGACCCTGGAACATCAGGTGCTTTTGAGGCCGAAAACCTCTCAATGAAGGACGGATGGAATCTTATAGGTGTAAATGTCCGGGTACCGGTAGAAGACCTTGAGGCAGAATGCGGCTCTGTTCTGGCAATGAACCTGTCTTCAGGTATGTTGACGGTTGAGAGAAACTTACTTGAGCCCGGAACAGGGTATCTTGTAAGGGTCGAGAACGACTGCAATATAGATTTGACTCAGTATGAAGAAGAGCCCCCGGAATTCGTGGATTGCGGGGAAGATATAGAGTGTTTCATTGATTTAATCGAAACATGCAATCCCGGGAATTTCACATATAATGATACGCTTAATTTAAGCTATATATGGACGCTTCTGGATGTTGTGGAATATTTTGAAATATATGCGACAGAAGACGAAGATATATGCAATATTACACAGAAACTGGTATCATATAAAATGAATTTCACGGCCGAATACTTTGACACTCTTCTCACAATATATGAGATGGAAGACATCAATTATATGATTGATACGATGAATGAATTTGGCAACTTTCATGCAGGTTTAACAGGCAACTGTGAATTTGGAAAAGATATTTTTGCAGAATTCTTTGAGAACATCAGTCAGGAAATATTTGATTACACTATTACGATATCAACCATGGAGGGGGCGAATGCCTATAAAGGGATGCTTTGGAATTCACCGCTTGATACATCTGCGTGTTCAGGCGAACTATATACAGACAAATTCAGAGGATTCGCTGTATTAGGCGGAATGGTGCCTGAGTGGATTTATTATTCTGATGGCTATTTTGAACTTAACGTGAGCAACGGACTCAACAACGAAACAAACATAACAGAAATAATTATAACTGAAGATGGAGAGGAATGTACAGATGTCCAGATTAACGGAAATCCGCCCGGAGAAGAAGAATTCCTGACCAAATCATTTATGACAATCACTGCTTCCTGTCCTGAGAGGGAAGAAGGGTATGATTATAATGTAACCATTGACTATAACATAACATTGGGAGGTTTATTTGAATTTGCACAAAAATCCTTTGTTACAGGAAATGTTTTGGAAGCACCAGAAGAACCCCCAGAATTCGTCTTCTTCCCAGATGTCATTAATTCATGGAATTATTCAGTAGAAGGGTTTTTTGTTCTTAACATGACTAATAACCAAAACTTTGGTATCAATATAACTGATATAATAATAAGATCGAACGGAACAGTATGTTCTCCGATTGCTACACGTGTAAATTCTCATTTGCCGGGAGAAAAAATAATACCTTCTGGGGAAGAGATTATAGTAGAAGCTTTCTGCGAGAGAATTGAAATGGGAAATAATTACAATGTTTCTGTAAATATCACATTTGAAAACGAAACAGAAACAACTGTTTACAACGATGAAACCTATTTAGAAGGTGAAATAACAATCTCAGAATATGAAAAAGCGACAGGTTTTCATATAGGTGATCCTGAAATAGGTTCATGGAGTCTTGCAACATATAGTGGTAAATTCACATTGAATATTACAAGCACAGAAAGCGCTGACATAAATATAACAGGTGTGAACATTAGTAGGTTTTATGACGAACCTCCTATTTGTACAGATGTATCTATAAATGGTTTTGATCCTGATACAAGTGCTATAAAAATATCCCAAGGTGAAAAAATAGAAATTATAGCAAACTGCTCAGTTCTGGGTTATTATGGTGGTAACTACTATTTATCTGTGGTTATATTATATGACCATTCCGATGGTACTTGGATCGATTTAATAGATACTGGAACCGTTATGGGAGATTTAACTGGTTGTCTTATCGATTCATTCTACGGAAAAGAAGATTATGAAATATGTTTTAAAGACAAGCAGACACTAGATCAGCTTCTTGCTTTGAATCAGGATTTGGATTCATCTAAGATTGATATAAGAAGTATAGAAGATGGAAACGTTAGTGTTTTATACATTGAAGATGCGGATCTCGTGGATATAACACCTTTATCATCCCTTTCGGGATTGACTGAAATTAGCTTGCAGAACAACGACATAGTTGATATATCCCCACTGGCGGCACTCGGGAATATAGCAGATCTGGATTTAGGAGTTAATCAGATAGTGGATTTGGCACCCTTGTCCTCACTTACAAAAATTACAAACCTGAATTTAATGAGTAATCGGATAATAGATGTATCTCCTTTATCAACACTAACAGAATTGGATACTTTGGGAATAGGTTACAACAAAATATCTGACATATCTTCGTTATCTACACTAACAAAACTAAATATACTTGATATTAGATACACATGCCTTGATCCAGAAAATTTGCCTGATTTCGTGCAGGATATAACCCATGTAACTACAACCGGTAGTCCGACATCGGGTTGCTAATAATATTAAAAATAAGAAGCGCCGGGACTGGGAATCTCAAAACCTTTTCATTTTATTTGAAATCTCTTTTCTTCCCCTTAAGGGCTTCTTTCTTTAGAAAGAAGGGCTTATTTGAACCCAGATATCCTTTCGGAAACAGGATTGCGGGAATCCCGAAACAAAATCTTCGGATTTTCCAGTCCTGCGCACTACCAGGTTATGCGATCCCGGCACTCATTTGGATATCCTCAGATTGCATCTGAGGCAACCTCATTCTGGTATATTATGTGAGAAACTTTAATAAATTTGCTTAAACATTCCGGCTTTGCATCTTTTGCAGAGCCCGGATTCTTTATCAAAGCATTCAGAACAGACTATGGAGCCGCACATCCTGCAGCCGAATGATGGTCTTGCAGGCTTCCCGCATATCGAGCATAAGCCTGCAACATTCATAGAAATCACATCTTCGGGCGGTGGAATTTATGTCGTTCCTCGCTCCTCTTCTTTACGAATTCCTGCCTTTCCCTCTTCCTTTCCCTGGCGCTGTGAATATAATGGGCAGTCGCGATTATCAGGACGGCAATGGTCATGATTATTGACACGATAACGACATCCGCCGGAATCCTGTTGGCCTCGATGAAGGCGGGCCTTGAATATGTCATGTTAGCTGTGTATCTTATCAGGTCCCTGCAGTTGTCAAGGGCGAGCTGTGTCAGGTTTTGTGCCTGTATAACATCACCTCTGCCTAACGACCTTTCCGCGCTTACTATCAGTTCCATGAGTTCGATGCATGCGGGGTTTTCCTCGAAATAGTCCTTGACGAACCTTATCTTCTCCTCTATGCTTGTCTTGTTTATCGGGACTGTCCTGAGGTAAATCGTGGCGCTCTGCTCAAAATCAGGATCATATACGTCACCTGTTATTCTTACCTGATATTTCTGCTGGGTGAGATTCTTAGTGATTATGGTCATTTCAGTGTCGTATTCCTCGCCCACCAGTAAAGATGATATTCTGCTGCTCTTTAGCCTGAGTTCCACCTCATTTGTATTGTCAACGTCTATGGCTCTTATTGAAATTTCCGCCAGATCAACTTCGCCGCTGTTTATGAACTTCAGGGGTGTTTTAACTTCCTCGTTATTCGTGACCTCGATCATTGGTTCCGCTTCTATTGTAAGGGAGGCTATTTCGGTTTCTATTATTGTCTGGGTTACGGTGGTTGTGCTGGAACCAGTTCCACCTATATTAGTTGTTATTGTAACAGTTTCCGTCTCAACATAAGTTACATTGAGCTGGATTATGCTGCTGTTGACAATATATTCTGAATCGTTAGCTACAAACTGCGTTGTTGTGTTTCCATACCAGTCAGAATCCGGAGTCAGCGTAACCCTTCCACTGGTCTGGTTAATGGAGACGGTTATGTGCGTGGGCGTTACATTGATACTGTAATTCATGACATTGTCATCGTTTGTGACGCTGTTTATGTTGTCGGGATCAATGAAATGATAAGACAGATTGATATTTTCGTTGTCCGTATTCATCGGCCATATCTGGTTGCCTATGAGATACACGAGCTGAGGAGGCCGGTTGACGTTAGTTATATTCGCATTAATCGTCACAGAATCAGTGCCGTTGCCATCATATATCGTGAAGACTATCGTATGATTTCCTGAATCCTGGAATGTCGGCCTGTAAATACCGGTAACGCCAACAAGGCCGACTGTGCATAATCCGGGAGTTATCTCTGATTCGTCCCCGTTGATGACCCCGTCAACCGTCCAGTTGCATGTCATACTATCGTTATTCGGGTCTTCAATTGTCATTGAGATCGTTATGCTCTCATTCTCATTGAGGCTTATATTCTGCCAGTTCTGGTCCATATTGTTCCAGACAGATGTTATCTGCGGAGGGACATTCTGTGATTTAACATCAAGGATTATCTGGGTGTAGTTAGTCCTGTTTTCCAGAATTCCCTGGAAAGTGCTGTTGTACCCGTCGTCCATGACGCTGATATTCAGAAGGTATGTACCGAGATAGGATTCGTTAACAGTGAAATTGATGAGGCCCGTGGTCTCGTTTATTGTAAAGAACTGGGTGCCGTTTATGAAGGTCAGGTTATATCTAAGGCTGGAATTGCCGGACTCCTCGTCAGTGGCATTGACTTGGTAGAGGAATTCCTCAAAAACCCTGCTCTCCAGACTGCTGTTAAGATTGACAAACTGCGGATAGTCATTCACTGCATAATGGGTCAGGTTGATAATCTGCCAAGTCATTATGTTCTGGGAGTCCCATGCGGATATGTTTATTGTGTAGTTTGAGCCTTCATAAGAATTATTGGTGACAGTGAAATTGATTATTCCTGTCAGGTTATTGATTGCAAAGAACTGGCTGCCGTTAAGGAAGGTTATATTAAAGGTCGTATTATCCCCGTAGGGTGTTTCATAATCAATGTCCGTCACATTCATATCCAGGAAGAACTCTGAATCTTCATAAGACGTCTGTGTTACCGGAACCGAGTTCATTGAAGGGGGGTCGTTTATGTTGTAAACAGTGAAATTGACATCTTCATAATCGCTGACGTTCCATGAATCAATAAGTATTATCCTCACTGTGTAATTTCCGACCTGAGAATTGGAAGCATTCGTATAATTCATGATTCCTGTAACCGGCTGGGAAGGCCATGAGGAATTGATGATGTTTGTTACGGGGAACTTGTTAACCGATATAAGCGTCATGTTCCTGTAATATGTTTCTGTATAGAACGTTATATTCTGGGTTGAGTTATCGGGGTCGGTTCCGTTGAATTCGAGATATAGTGTCTGGTTCTGCGTTCCTGTCTGCTCAGGTATAACTGTTGTTATGTTGGGCGGGTTGTTCGCCACAACAGTTATATTGATTATTTCAGAGTCCGTCAGGTTTCCTCCGTCACTAACAGTTACATTAAGGACGTACACACCGACTTCGGAAAGCCCGCCAGTGAAATTGATTAACCCCGTCCCGTTGTCTATTCCGAAAAAGGCCGTTCCTGAAATGAAAGTTATATTGTAGAAAAGCGTGCCGTTTAATGAGTCGGAATAAGGCACATATGACGCAAAATCATCGATATCTGTCGCATTCACCTGCAGAAGGAAGTTGACGTCCTGGATCGCTGTATGGTTTCCGATAGTGTCCATGACAGGCGCATCGTTTATGTTATAAACTGTGAAATTTACAAGTGTCCATGAAACACCGTTCAGATTTCCATCATCCGCTGTTATGTTTAGTGTAAAGTTACCAACCTGCGAATTGGAAACGTTCGTGTAATTCATTATGCCTACGCTTACATTGTCATACATTGTCAGATTTGTCAGGTTGAACTGGAATACGGGTGAATCCGGATATAATGAAAGGTTTCTGTAAAGAGTCATCGCGCTGAAAGTCACAGAGTCGTTCTCGGGGTCTGTTGCATTGACTTCAAGATAAAACGATTGATTCTGCCATATTATCTGCTCAGTGAGATTTGTCGTTATGTTTGGCGGATCGTTGACATTGGTTACGTTAAAAAGTACGACCTCCCATGATATTGCGTTGGGAAGAAAGCCCTGAAGACCGTTATCTGGATAGTTTCCTGAATCTGTCACCGTGAAATTTATATAGTATATGCCCACTTCATCGTTTGAGAACGACGTCTTGTTAATTATGCCCGTTGTCGTGTTTATTCCGAGTATTTCACAGCTTTCGTTTAAGCTGTAGACTCTTGTACAGTTGATGAATGTTATATTGAAATAGAAAGGAATATTGTTCTCTTCATCTGTTGCGTTTACATCGTAATAGAAGCTCTCGTCCTGTGCAACATATATTTCAGAACTTATAGCCGGAGTAAATTCAGGAGGATCGTTTACAGCATATATGTAATAATCCTTTGGGGCTAAGTCACCCCCCCTGTCCGTATCCTGGACTATAAATGTTGTGAAATAAACCCCCGTGCAATTGTCATTTGTACAATTTACATAGTACATTCCAGTGGTCTGATTATAATAAAGCCCCTCAAAAGCACTGCCGGAAACCACATCGTAAGTAAGGTTATCATTCAAATCAACCTCGGTCACATACTGGCTTAAGTTATATGAGCAAAGCGTATCCTCGTAGCATTCTATTATTTGAGTCGGGCAGTCGATTGATGGTTTGGTATTCGAAATTATAAAGATGTCCTGTGATTCAAGATCGTCATAAGACTGGCTTGAGCCAAAACATGTAATATTGAAAGTGTGGTTACCTTTGTAATAGAAAACTGTGTTATATTCAAAAAGTTCTGTTGTCTCGTTATAGGTCATGTTAGCATCCGATGTCCATGTTCCGTTGTAGTTGAATTTTATTTCACAATAAACTCCGCTTCCGTTTATCGACTCCGAAGACGTCAGGTTGGTAAAATTAGCATAAAAATATACACTTTCTCCTGATTTCTTTATCAGCGAGTCAGTGTCATCCCATATAGTGAGCCTTGATTCCGTGCCTTCGACTGTGGTCAGAGCCGATGCCCTGTTAATCTCTTCGATAAAGAAAACGCTGAATATCAGGAAGGCTATAGAAACAACTATAAGACCGTTCCTTACTATTCCCCTCATAATATATAATTATTGCAAAGGCGAATAAATATACTTAGCAGACAGGCGGAGAGATAGAACAATTATTAATAGGATAAGTCAATAATTTATCATGGCCGGCGAAAAACCAAAACTTGAAGAAAAGAAAGTCAAGGAATATAGTGAAAAAATAAACACAATAAAAAAAGAGATATCCAAAATGGTGGTTGGCCAGAACGAAGTCATAGAAAGGCTTTTCATAGGCCTGTTGTCAAATGGCCACGTGCTTATAGAGGGCGTGCCTGGCGTCGCCAAAACCCTTCTGATAAGAACCCTTGCCAAGACGGTCGGTTCACAGTTCAACAGGATACAGTTTACGGTTGATTTGCTTCCCACAGACATTACAGGAATCACTTCTTATAACGCCGAAACCAAGGAATTCTTCGTTGTCAAGGGGCCGGTCTTTGCGAATTTCCTTCTTGCAGACGAGATAAACAGGGCCCCTCCAAAGACTCAGTCAGCCATGCTTGAGGTCATGGCTGAAAGGCAATGTACAATTGGAAAGGAAACTTTCCCTGTTCCGGACCCGTTCTTTGTCCTCGCTACGCAGAACCCCATAGAGACTGCCGGCACATACAACCTGCCTGAAGCTCAGATAGACAGGTTCCTGCTAAAGGTCTTCATGCCATACCCGAAACCGGACGAGGAGAAAAGGATACTGGATCAGAACATAAACATACATAAATTTGATGATTTTGATGTCAACCCCGTTATACAGGCAAAGGAAATAATAGAGATGCAGGAAGACGTAAAGAAAGTCTATCTGAATGAGAAGATAGAGGATTACATTGTCAAGATAGTGGATGCTACTAGGAATCCCAGCAATTACAAGATAAAACTGGGGCAATATATCGAGTGGGGATGCTCCCCAAGGGCTTCCATAGGCTTATTCATTGCTTCAAAGGCTGCGGCACTGATTAACGGGAGAACCTATGTCACACCCAACGACGTCAAAGAGGTTGCTCTTCCTGTAATGCGTCACAGATTGATACCAAACTATGAAGGAATGGCAGAAGGAATAAAGACCGACGACATAATAAAAGAAATTCTCAAAAAGATACCCGTTTCCTAAATTAATTTTGATGATTAAATGGTCAGATTGAATATCGAGGTAGTGGAACTAGCAAAAAAACTGGAGATTCTGATTAAGATATTGATTAATACGCAGGTGGCCAGCAAATACAGGAGTGTTTTCAAAGGACAGGGCCTTGAATTCGAGGATTACAGGAAATATCTCACGACAGACGATGCTAAAATAATAGACTGGAAGGCAAGCATCCGCGCAAACGAACTGATGGTAAAGGAATTCAAGGAGGAAAGGAACCTGAATACATATATACTTCTTGACACGAGCTATTCGATGATTTTCGGTTCAACCGAAAAACTCAAGGCGCAATATGCAGCGGAGGTTGCTGCATCACTCAGTTATTTCGTTCTCAAATCCGGAGACAACGTCAGCATGACGATGTTCAACGATAAAATAGCCCAGTTCGTTCCTCCGGATTGCGGAGACAAGCAGTTCTATCTGATCCTGAATTTTCTCGCGAACGCGGATGTTTATGAAGCCGGCTATGATCTGGAGAATGCGATAGATTTTGTAATGAAGACAATGCCCAGACGGGGTTTGTTAATAATCATATCAGATTTCATAGGGCTGGAAGGAGAATGGGACAAATCTCTGAAGGTCGCCGGAAAGAAATTCGATGTCCTCGGAATAATGGTCAGGGACCCAAGGGACAATGAGCTCATCAAAACCGGGAACATAGTCTTACAGGATCCCATGTCAGACGAACTGACAATAATCAACACAGGAAAGATAAAAGACAAATACAGTGAATATACAAAAAACGAAAAGAAATTCATAAAGGAGACGTTCTCAAAAAGCAATGCGGATCTTCTGGACCTGAATACGGATGAAGATTTTATTAAGCCAATTATCCAATTCCTTTTAAGAAGAGGGGGGAGAGCATAGTGGAGATAAGTTTTACGAATCCTCAGTTCCTGTGGTTCTTTCTAGCTCTGCCTACGCTCATTCTTCTTCATTTCATCAGCATCCGCTATACGAGGGCACAGGCACTGAAGTTCGCCAATTTCCCCGCAATAGAGAAAATAACAGGCCAGAAGCTGATTTCAAAGAATTATCTGCTGCTTATACTGCGTTTAGTGACCTTTTCGATAATAATCCTCGCTATATCGGGCCCTGTGCTTTGGTATACCGGCAGAAGCAGCAATTTTGATTTCGTCATGGCAATAGACGCATCGGGAAGTATGGCATCGAACGATTATGATCCAAACAGGCTGGAGGCGGCAAAGCTTGCAGCGAAGATTTTCGTTGACAATGCTCCAAAAGACTCTGAGATAGGAATAATGTCATTTTCCGGAATAACATTCCTGAAGCAGTTCCCGTCAAACAATTTCGAAAGAGTGAAAGCGTCCATTGATGACATAAAAGTCGAATATGTGGGCGGAACGGCTATAGGCAGCGTCATCATAGATGCATCTACAGTACTTACAACAGGAAATAAGGCAAGAAGGATACTTCTTCTGACAGACGGGCAGAACAACGTCGGACCGGACGTAAAGGATGCAATAGACTATGCGAATGACAAGCACATAATCATTGACACCGTCGGGATAGCGACAAAAGAAGGAGGCTCGATGCCCGGGCTTACCTCTGTAACAATCTTGGATGAAGACAGCTTAAAAAATATCTCTGCGGCGACAGGCGGCTCTTACATAAGGGTTCAGAACGAAACAGACCTTGGAGAAGCCTTCCAAAGGTTGGCGATATCAAGCGAACAAAAATTATCAGAAGATTTGACAGTGCCTTCATTGCTTGCTGCATTTGTACTTCTATTCTTAGAATGGGGACTCCTCAACACTAAGTTCAGAACTCTGCCTTAGCTGCGACCACTAATATAAACAACCTCCATCAAATTTATTCAGAGTGTGTTATTATGCCTGATGTTGATGAGCCTGTTGTTGTTGCGTATTTCTCAATGGAAGTAGGCCTTTCTGCAGACATGCCGACATATGCCGGCGGCCTTGGCGTTCTTGCGGGCGATATGATAAAGACGTTCGCAGACCTTAAAGTGCCTTCGGTGGCCGTTACTCTTCTGAATGAAAAGGGATATTTCCGCCAGAAAATAGACGAGAAGGGAAACCAGTCCGAAGAAGACGAAGTCTGGGACAGGGAGAAGTATATGAAGCTTCTGCCGAACAAGGTTGTTGTTACTCTGGAGAACAGGCCTGTTGTCGTGAGAGCATGGCAGCATGATGTCGTTTCTCCCTCAGGGGGAATTGTCCCGGTATATTTCCTTGATACTAACGTTCCTGCCAACACCATTGATGACAGGAAGCTGACAAGCCACCTTTACGGAGGCGACCAGAGATACCGTATAATGCAGGAAGCGATAATAGGCATAGGCGGCCTCAAGATGCTGAAGGACATAGGCTATGAGGATATTGAGAACTATCATATGAATGAAGGACATGCAGCATTCCTAATTATGGAACTCCTGAACAGGACAAAGAACGAGGAGGAGAAAGATTTTAACAAAAAATATGATTTTGAAAAGGTCAAAGACAAGTGCATCTTCACTACCCACACACCGCTTAAGGCAGGTCAGGACGAGTTTGATATAGGCCTTGTAAAGTCTGTTCTCGGGGAAGATTTTTTCCCTTTTGAAAAAATGGATGCATTCTCGGATTCGGGAAAGTTCAGCATGACTCATTTGGCTCTTAATCATTCCCATTACATAAACGGCGTTGCAAAGAGGCATAAGGATGTCTCCAGAAAGCTCTTCCCGGGATACCAGATACACTCGGTCACTAACGGTGTCCATTCGGTTACATGGGTCTCTGAGGCATTCAAAAGGCTTTATGACGAGAACATACCCAACTGGTCACACGACCCGTTCAGCCTCAGATATGTTTTTGGCATAGAAGATGATGAGATATGGAACACGCATATGGAGGCTAAAAAACTGCTCATTGATTTCGTAAACGAAAACACTAAAACGAAAATGGATTATGATACTATTACATTCGGGTTTGCAAGAAGGATGACCGGTTACAAACGCCCCGACCTTATCTTCCATAACATAGAGCATCTGAACAAGATTGCGGACGAAATAGGAAAGATACAGCTGATTTTTGCGGGTAAGGCTCACCCAAACGACGAAGCAGGAAAGATGATGATAAAGCACATCTTCAATCAGAGAGAAATATTGTCAAAAAATATCAAGATAGTTTTTCTGGAGAATTATAACATTGATATCAGCAAGCTGCTTGTTGCAGGCGTCGATGTGTGGCTCAACACGCCGATGCGCCCATTCGAGGCATCCGGGACAAGCGGCATGAAAGCTTCCCATAACGGCGTCATCAACTTCTCCGTTCTCGACGGATGGTGGCTGGAAGGATATATAGAGAACGTGACGGGCTGGTCGATAGGCCCGAGAAGCTCGGATCCGGAACATGAATGCGACAGCCATTTCGATGTAGCTGACCTCTATTCAAAGCTCGAGAAAGAAGTTCTGCCTATGTATTACTATGACAGGCAGAAATGGATAGAAATGATGAAGCATACGATAGCGATAAACGCGTCTTTTTTTAATACACACAGAATGGTTCAGCAGTATGTCCTTGATGCTTACATAAGATAATTTAATTTATTCTGAAAGGTATTCCTGATCCCCTATTCTCACGGAGAAGCCTTCCATGGCCCTGTAGGTCTGGTATGTTACGCTGACTTCCTGGCCCGGTTCCAGTGCAATGAACTCCCATGAAAGGTTGTCGGTATTGGCATCGAACTGTGTGATCTGGGGTCTCATATTTGAAGTTATGAAAGCTCCATGGGGGACCTGATCATTTATTATTACATTTCTCATCGAATCCTTCGTATCATTCTTGATAGAAAGGATGACATTGTTTCCCTGGATAATTTTCTTCATAGATACAGGCTTCTGCTTCTTCAAGCCGCCTCTAGACCTTATGTAAAGGAACGCACCAGCCGCTGCAATACCTATTATGACAATCAGCAAGACAATCAGAAGATTGAAACCTTCCCTGACAACAATATCCGAACTTGCGGCTGCATACCCGCTTTTTCTTACGACTATATTGACTTCCCCCGCTTCGGGGAGAGTTAGCTTTGCCTTCCCTTCTCCATCTGTCTTAGCTGTTATTTTATTGCCAGAGGCGAAATTGGCGGTTATGTCGGCATCGCCAACAGCAACACCCTGCATATCCCTCACGGTTATTTCAAGCTCTTCGCCGACAACCGCGTCTTTGGTTGAGAGGATGAGTTTAATTGTCCTTTCTATACATCTGTTAAGATTCATATCACATATCTCATTTGTTCCCGTGCACATAGTGGATTTGCAGCAATATCCTGCGGGTATGATGCATCTGTGGTTGCTTATTTTTTCAGGGCAGTCGCAGTTCACAGCTTTACACTGGTGATTGATGCATTGCTCTGTTAATTGACAGGAATCGTCGCTGCAGCACTCATAAGGGGCGCATTCATGGTCTCTTGCGATACCGCAGCCGCATTCAATGTCCGTGCATTCATAATCCTTGCAGAACTGGCTCTCGAGGCAGTCGTCATGAATCAGGCACTCTCTGTCGGCATAAACAGTGAAATAAACAGCATTTGTTATGTTGTGCAATCCTCCCGGGCCGCTGCAGCTGAAGTATATCTTATTCATCCCTGCCAAGAAATCGTCAGCATCAATATAAGCTGTATAGCTCTTAAGTCCTGTATTTGTCATGCTCTCTGCTGAAGCGTCATTTAATACATAGACACAGCCTGTCAGATTCGTAGTGCTCTGAACCTCGGCCGGCAGGGAGCCGTTGACAAAATCGTCCCTGATATAAGTCTGGTTCCTTGGATTGATTACGCTCAGTATGAAATTCACAGGAGGATTGTATGTGTCGTTATAAGTCCCATTGAAATTGACAGTATAAACCCAATCCGTCGTGAAGTTGAATGAGGATTCCTGAAATCCTTCTATGTAGGTATTGGAAACCCTGATTATGTAAGGATTGTATTCTTTTACAGAATCGTTAAGGGATTTGTTTTCAAAAAACTCAGGGACGTTGAATGTAATATTCTCACCGCTTACAGAATCATCCAGATATGACAAGGACGCCGTATTTGATTCAAGCTGGACAGTGAAATTGACTCTAGTCCCGTTGGAGTCGAACGCCTGGACAATCACGGTCCAGTTCCTGAACATTGTGGTATAATTGGCATTGATGAGGGTGAGGGATGTGGACAGAATATCCAAATCCGTTTTCGTGTTATTCTCGATTACAGAATCCTTTATTAGAAGTGACGCTGTTGTATCTGAAAACAAACCAAAATTATTGTCCTTCAGGACACTTCCGGTAACATTGCATCTGCTGGAGCCCGAGGCAAAAATGCCGTAAACATTATTATCAATAACGTTATTGTCAAGAACATTTTCAATGCCTAAAAGATATATGCCGGCAACGGAGAAGCCGTTTGTAAGATTGCCCTTTATATAATTCCCGGAAAATCTGGAATTGGTCGTTTTCTTATCAACATAGAAACCGTATTTATTGTATCTTAAGACGTTATTTCGTATAACATTGTTGTCAGAATTCGTTATGTCGCCTATTTTCAGGCCGTATTCGCAGCCGGTTATGGTATTGTTTTCAATTGTAGAGCCGTCACCGTTGACATACAGACCGTCCCCCGAATTAATGCTGTTGTTGATAAACCGTATACCGGATCCAGCAATATCTATAAGCGAATCAAGAAGAATGTTTTTTGAGACGAAGAAATTGTTGCCCGTAAAGAATGACTGGCTGTTTGCTCCTGACATTTCATTAGAAGTTAAATTATTATCGTTTCCTGTAATAATTAGATGAATCCCGTTATCAGCGAATATATTTTCATCCAGGCTTACGTTGCTTCCTTTTATTATGAGCCCGACAAAATTATCTTCAAAAAGACTGCCTTCTATTTGCAAATCATTGGTCTCTATATAAATCCCCCTGTTCATCTCTTCCGTTGCGTTTATACCACAATCAGATATGTTGCTGTCTGTTATTTCCAGAACATCGGGATTAATATTCCAGAAAAGATAATTGTCCTGCCCAGCCTTTTCCACATTCGAAGATATTATCTCAAAGGTACCCGTGTTGTTTATATGTACAAAGCTACCATTGCTGGAATTCATCTTCAGCGTCACATTTGTCATCTGCAGAATACCATTAACTGTTAGGTTACCATTTATTGTCATTCCCATATCACTGCATGCTATAATATCTGAATCATTTATTACCCAATTACCGATGTCCGGAGGAGAATATGTACCGCAGTCCGCCATGGCGTTATAACTTAAGAGGAGCATTCCCAGAATAATGGTTACTGCAACAAATAACGTGTTATTCAGCTTCATATATTAATCTATAGGGCCTTCTTATATTTATTCTTCGGTAAATTCTTCCGAATCCGGTTCCTGTAGAGAGGTTTCAGATACCCTTCTCATCAGCTTCTCCCTGATGTTGGCTCTCGTATCACCGAAGTATCTTTCAAATTCTGCTGTAAGAAGCAAAGTCTTTGTTCTTCCTTCTTTCTCGGATTTTATAAGGCCTTTTTTCTCAAGGAACTTTATATAGTTGTATGCTTTATTGCCCTGTATCTTAATCAAATCAGACTGCTTTAAAGGTTCTTTATATGCAATTATGGCAAGAGCCCTTTTGTGGCCTTCTGCCAGATCTGAATAAGGTGTCAGGTGCTTGACCCTGTTAAGGAGGTCCTGCTTGACGTGCATCATCCAGCCGTCGGGAAATTCGGTTATATCGATGCCGCGTTCTTTGTATTCGTCCTTCAGCCCTTCTATTACTTCCCTGACATATCCCAAAGAACTGACGCCGACTATCCTGGACAATTCCTTTAATTTGAGAGGCTTGTTCGTCATGAAAAGGGCGGCTTCAATGACCTTCTTATGCATAGGATAGTATTGTTTCCAGAAGTTTAAAACAGTTACCAGTATCAATATTTAAACAGTCCGACAGATATTATAATCATGGAAATGTCGATCAAGGTGCTGTTTGGGATAGTTCTAGTTGTAATAACGTTTCTTTTAATACTGGTCCTCATGGGAAGCCTTTCCGGAGAGGCGGGCGGTCAGCTCAACAGCTTCTTCGGATTTCTCGGAGAACTCGAGCCTTCTTCAATGGGAGGCTGAGATTGCTTCCCCACATCGCCTTTTGATTTGATTATTAAATCCTGCTCTATCTTTGCAATATCAGCTCTTATTTTTGTTATAGCTTCGTCATCTGATGATGAACCTTCCAGTTCTCCGTTATCCTCTATATCAATATCATCTCCCATCTTAACTGCATTTTCAGTTCTATCTTCACCCGGACCTGTAAGCTTTCTTATGCTTGCCTTTATCCCCTCTGCACATTTATCGAACATTGCTCTTTCTTTTTCATCCAGTTCGAATTCTACTATATTCTCTATACCGTTTCTTCCCAGAACCACCGGGACGCATATGCATATATCTGTTAGTCCGTACTCGCCTTCAAGATAAGCCGAGCACGGCAGTATTTCTCTGGTATCATTGATTATTATCTCTATCATCTTTGCAATGGCTCCGCCGGGCGCAAAGAGCCCGCTTTTTCCAGTCAGTTCAACTATATTCTTTCCTGCCTGCCGCGTCTTTGTTGTCACTTCCTCCATATCCTTTCCTGTCAGGAATTCTGAAACAGAGCGATGCCTTATTTTAGTCTTACTGAAAACGGGGACCATCCCTTCCCCATGGGAGCCCATTACAATTGTTTCAATATCTCTAAGCGAGCAGTCGGCTTTGTCGGCTATAAAACATTTCAGCCTTGCTGTATCGAGAACTCCTGCCATGCCGAATACCCTGTTCTTCTCAAACCCGCTCACTTTATAGGCGACGTAAGTCATGACATCAACAGGGTTTGTCACAACCATAATCAGAGCATTCGGGGAATAATTTACAACAGATTCTGTGACAGACCTTACAATATTCTTATTGGTTTCAAGAAGTTCGTCGCGCGAACCCATTCCGGCCTTTCTCGCATTGCCTGCAACTATTACAACTATATCAGAGTTTTTCGTGTCCGAGTAACTGTTTGTCCCTATCATCATGGTTTCGGATTCTATCGTTGGGCAGTAATTGCGGATGTCAAGCGCCCTTCCCTGTGGAAGGCCATCAACTATATCCAGCAGAACAATCTCATCTGCTATCTGCCTGCCCGCAATCTCATGGGCTGCGTGTGAACCCACATCCCCGGAACCGATAATAGAAATTTTCATTAGAACACCAAAAACACGTATCATGTGCCCTCTTTCCATCCGGTAAGATATGCTTTCTGTTCATCGGTCAATTCATCTATATGAACGTTCATGGATTTGAGTTTTATGGATGCTATATCCCTATCATATTCCGGAGGAAGCGTGTATACCTTTCCCTCCAGATTATCTCCATTGTTCTTGATGTACTCAGCCGCGAAAGCCTGATTGGCGAAACTCATGTCCATGACCTCCGGCGGATGGCCTTCAGCCGCTGCTAGGTTGACCAGTCTTCCCTCGGCAAGTATGTAAACTTTTCTTCCGTCCGGAAGTGTGTATTCGACAGTATTCGTCCTTATCTCTCTTTTATTTGTCGTCATGCTGTCAAGCGCTTTAAGATCTATCTCATTATCAAAGTGACCGGTGTTCGCAAGAATGCATCCGTTCTTTATCTTCTGGAAGTGTTCCTTTCTTACGATGCCCTTATCGCCTGTTGCTGTTATGATCACATCTGCTATTTTCACAGCTTCGATCATGGGCATAACGCGGAATCCGTCCATAACAGCTTCAAGAGCCCTTACGGGATTGACTTCAGTAACGATGACGTTTGCTCCCATTCCTTTTGCGCGCATTGCGACGCCTCTGGAGCACCATCCGTATCCTCCGACTACAAAGTTTGTTCCCGCAATCATCACAGAAGTCGCCCTGAGAAGGCCGTCTATGCTGGACTGCCCCGTTCCGTATCTGTTGTCAAAAAGATATTTCGTATAAGAATCATTGACAGCGACGACCGGATATTTCAGCGCCCCGTCCTTTTCCATAGCCCGGAAACGGATGACACCTGTCGTCGTTTCTTCAGTTCCGCCCATGACCTTTTCGAGTTTCTCTTTCCTTTTCGTATGGAGCCTTGTCGTCAGGTCTGCCCCGTCATCCATTGTGATGTCAATATCATTATCAAGGACCTCGTCGACACACTCATAATATTCATTAGTGTTGACGCCTCTCCACGCGTAAACATTGATGCCGTCTTTAGCAAGCGCCGCCGCGACATCGTCCTGCGTCGATAACGGATTCGAGCCGCATGCAAAAACTTCCGCACCGCCGGCTTTAAGGACTTTCAATAAAACAGCTGTTTCTTTCGTGATATGAAGGCATGCACCAATTTTCAAACCTTCAAGAGGTTTTTCCTTTTCATACCTTTTTTTGATGTCCATAAGAACCGGCATGTGATCCTCGCACCATTCTATTTTCAGTCTGCCCTTCGGCGCAAGCGATGGGTCTTTAATTCTGCTCATTTATTTACCTCCTAACAATAATCTACTTCTTCTGTTTCATTTCTTTGAATCCTGTATACTTCCACAGAACTTCAGGAATTTTAACTGACCCGTCTTTCTTCTGGCAATTCTCAAGAATCGCAGTTATGAGTCGCGGCATAGCAAGTGCAGTCGAATTGAGCGTGTGAAGGATTTCACGGCCACCCTTATTCATGATTATCCTGACATTGAGCTTCCGTGCCTGGTAGTCGGTGCAGTTGGAACACGAAACCATTTCCCTGTACTGGTTCTGCGAAGGCATCCAGACTTCTATGTCATATTTCTTGGCCGCGTTATCATTCATCTCCTGGGAAGCTATGCTGACGACCTGATAATGAAGTTTGAGCCCTTTCATAAGCTCTTCCGAAACTGAAATCATCTTATCAAACCACTTACCGCTTTCTTCCGGAGAACAGAAAACATACTGCTCGACCTTGTCGAACTGGTGGACACGGAAGACGCCTTTGGTGTCCTTGCCATGAGAACCTGCTTCTTTCCTGAAGCATGTCGAGAAGCCGCCATAAACTTTTGGAAGGTCGTTCTCCTGGATTGCTTCATTCATGTGCAATGCCGCCAAGGTCTGCTCTGATGTTGCAATCAGGAACATATCATCATCAACTTTGTATAGCTGCTGCTCGAAATCGGCAAGTTCAGCTGCGGCTTCTATAACAGGTCTTTTGACCATGAATGGGGTGAGCATTACATTATATCCCTTTTTCATAAGCTCATCCAGTGCATATCTTATCAGGGCCATATGGAGGATAACCATCTCATTCTTCAGGTAATAGAATCTTGCACCGGAAATCTCAGCGGCTTTGTCGAGTTCTGCTAAATCCAAATCTCTGGTTAAATCCACATGAGCCTTTGGTTCGAAATCAAAACCCGGTTTCTTTCCGAATGTCCTGATAACCTGATTTTTTTCTTCGTTTCCTATCGGCACATCCTCCAAAAGAATATTGCCTACTTTGTAACGATATTCATCTCTTTTCTTCAGGAAATCGGCTATATCATTATCATTCCTGCCAATCTCATCATTGACTGCCTTTGTCTCTGTTATCAGCTTCTCCCTTTCATTGGGGTCTTTTGCCAAAGCAACCTTTTTGCTCGCCTCGTTCCTTTTCTGACGGAGCTCGTCGCCCTTCCTGACGGCAGCCCTCCATTTTTCATCGAATTCAAGAACCTTTCTGGCATTATCTCCGTCCCTGCCCCTCTTCTTCTCAGATTTTATAACAGCTTCTAAATCATCTCTGAAAAGCTTTATGTCAAGCATATACCCACCAGTTATGTAAAGATAAATGAGGATTTTGTTTTAAATATAGTTCCTGACATAATAAAATTGAAAAAGTCAGGAAGATATAGTGAATGACTGGGTTCTGTTTTATTATGTCATCCACTATAATTAATAAAGCACGACCTGCTCAATTGGTTATATCTGGACTCGAGAAATCCTCTTTTGGCTCCTTATTCTCTGGGTCCCATTCCTCGTTTTCAAAATTCATAAGGCTGCATATATTGTATCTGTCGAGCTTCTTCCTGCCGCCGAGGAACCCGAGTTCGATAAGGAATGTCATCCCTACAATCTCTCCGCCCATCCTTTCAACGAGCTCGGCCACGGCCTTCATTGTTCCTCCTGTTGCAAGAAGGTCGTCAACAAGCATTACCTTGTCTCCCTTTTTGAGAGCATCTTCATGTATTTCGAGACCGTCCTGACCGTATTCTTTATCATATTCCATAGTCTTTAGTTTCCTGTAAGGCAGTTTTCCCGGCTTTCTCAGAGGCACGAAAGGCAGTTTCATCTCATGGGCGATTATCGATCCGAAAATGAATCCGCGGCTCTCCGCCGCCGCTATAACATCTATCTTTTTGTCCTTGCACATGCCAATCATACCTTTGATTGCATAGGCGAAATATTCCGGGTCCTGCAATAAGGTCGTGATATCATAAAACAAAATACCCTTTTTCGGGAAATCCGGCACTGCTCTTATTTTCGACTTCAGATCCACTGTATCCATAGAAAATAGAAAGGCGGAACGAAATATAAATTTATTGCTAAAACGGCCGGAAAACCTTATTTAAGAGGACAAATCCAATCATTTATCATGGAAACCAGATATATGGCATTCATGATTTTCGCCCTTATGATAGCATTGCCCTGCGTATCGGAAGCGGCGGTTTTCAGGGACTGCTATATATCAGGAGAGTGCGGCATAAGCGCAGTTATCGGGAGAAATACTGAGATTTATATAACCGCAGAGAACACATTACAGACCACTTCGCCTCAGCAACTGGAATTAACGTGGATATCCACAGCCGGAGGGAACATATTCTTTGAAGAGAGCGGTTCTTCAGTCCTGGATATAACCCTCCTCCCTCAGGAAAAAAAGATATACAAAGCCATATTCTCGCCTTCGAATACGGGAGAACACCAGTTGTGGCTGACGACAGAAGGTAATCAACCTAATGTTATTGAGGTCATAGTGACCCCCTCTCCCGAATTCAGCGAGATGGGACACCTGTTGCCTGCGCTATTTATCATTCTTTCTGCCTTAATTTACTCAGTTATTGCCAAAAACTGAGGTTAATGATGAATTTTGACGATTTCAATATAGAAATCCGCGATCTGGGAGTCCGCGAGAAGACGGACGGCCTGAGATGGGATCACACGCCTGGCGGAACAGTTGCATGCATTCCCGCTTCTGACGGGAAGATACTTTATTTCGGATGCGATAACAGCATTTTTTATGCACTTGATACAGAGAGTGGAAAGGAGTTGTGGAGATTTGAAACCGGGGGATGCATGGGGAATGCAACACCGTCTGTTTATGGAGGAATGATTCTTTTCGGTTCTTATGACAGCTACATTTACTGCATAGAGAAGGAAACAGGAAAAATGTTGTGGAGATACAAGACCGGAGGGAAGGTTGTTTCCGGGACCGCAGTAACTAAAGAGAGAATAATATTCGGGTCCAGGGATGGTTATGTGTACTGTCTTAATCACGAAGGCCATGAACTCTGGAGATTCAGGACAGGAGACGAGATACTTTCCACACCCGCCATAAGAGACAATCTAACATATATAGGCAGCTATGACTGCAACATGTATTGCATCAACATTGAGACAGGAAAGGAATCATGGAGATTCACTACAGGAGGAGCTGTTGCAAATCTTCCACCTGTTAATTTACATGATAATTCTGTGATATTCGGCTCATGGGACTTCAATGTCTATTGTGCAGACAGGTTCACAGGGAAGCAGATATGGAGAGCCCAGCTCAGCGGGGGGATGCTTCAGGGAGGAAAGACCGAAAACGGCGTCCTTTATATCGGTACAAGAAACAGCAACGTTTTCTATGAAATAGATTTGAGGGATGGTCGCATTATAAGAGAAATTAAAACCGAAGTCCATATGCACGCAAGCAACGTTGAAATTTTAGATGGAAATATTTATGTTGGCGGCGGCACCGATGATTACGGACCGGGAAAGATATACTGCATTAATAAAGAGGGAGAAATATTATGGACCTTTAGCACAGACGGTCCGTCTTGGGTAGGTCCTGTTATAACTGACGAAAAACTTTTTGCAGGCTCATGGAACTGCAGAATGTACCGTATAGACCCGACGACTGGAAAACAATTATGGAACTTCCGTACAAGCGGAGCGCCCTCAAACGAAAAGGTCATCGACAAGAACAGGTTTGAAGTCCAGACGATTATTGCAAAAGAAGAGTTAGACGATGCAGAGAATATGGGAACAGGCTATTCGGCAATTCCTCAGGTCCGGTTCTCGAGCGGCGAATACGGTACAAAGAGCGAGTATGGCGGAAAGAGCGAGTATTCGTCCGGCGAGATTGCATATAAATAGATACCCCTCTTTGCTGCCGACGGGTTCTGTTTTATTTCCTCCTTTCCGGAATCGAGCGGATAATTATGTCTCCTGTCTGTTCTGTCCATGAATCATGGAGACTGGCGTATTCCACAAAACGCGGAGTGAGCATTTTCTTAATGTCTGCAAAAAAACCTTGTTCGGTCTTGTACTGCTCAAAAAGCGAATCCACTCTGGAACCCATGGCTTCGTACGATCTATAATCCGTAACTTTTCTCATGTATCTTTTTATCTCTCTTAACGAGGTAATTGAAACCCTGCCCTAGTTTGGATTCCAGGATTTTTATTTCTTACGGATTCATGAGAAGAGAAGTATTCCGATAACAGTTATCGCATTCATCACTGCCCACATCGAATAGCAGACCAGTATGAGCCTCGATTTATGTATGACGCCATAAATCAGCCAGATGATGTTGAAGAAAATATAGGATGACCAAGTGAAAAGTGACAAGCCTCCTGCATTCTGGGTCGTATATATCTGCAGAAGCTGCGGAATGTTCACAAGCGGCCCGAGCAGCGCTCCTGTGACGACTATTTTATCCAGAGCTCTTATTGCCTTGTCCGGGTGCGGATAAGGGTCGTGCCATGAGTGTATCCTTTTTCTTATATTCAGATGATGAAGGCCGAAATGCATAACTTTATTCTATTTGAAGAGCCTATTATTAAGGTTTCAAACATGGATAAGGTAAAGCTTAAATTACTTTGATTCGTCAATTTTTCCTATGAGTAGCAAGAAAACTATGAAAACAAGCGTCACAGGCAAAGTCGGCTGTCAATATCCAACAGGAGATCTGCCGGTATCGAATGCATATAAAATGCCTTCGCAAAGGATATTGGCTCCACTTCTGGGAGGAGGAGTGGGTGTTTTTAAAGCTGATTTAGGCTCTGTGTGCTCAGTTCAAGTTATAGATTATAGCGGTCACCTTGTTAAAGATTTACCGCTGGCCGGAAGAATATTCCCATTATACAGAAGAGGCCAGATAACAGGCTATACATTTGTAAGAAACTGATTAAATTGATTTCTTTTTCCAATAAGCCATTTCATCCCTGTGGCCACATTCAGGGCAGACGAGAATCTGCCCATAAAGGCCCTGTCTTCTCTGGTCTTTGGGCAAATCGTTTCTAAGAAGACGTTTGTATTCATGACCACATACTTGTCCGTTGTTTCCACCGCATCTGACCCTGACTTTTCCTAAAGGAAGCCATCCCAGATATCTGGACAGCGGCACTATCTCTATCTCAGATTTGGAATTATCAATCTCCGCCTGAGATATTCCCGGGTGATAATTTTCTACGCCCATAGAATTTGGAATAAAAGAAAATAATATAAATTTATCCACTCTCTGATAGAGAATGAAAGAGAATCACTCTTTATCCTCGTCCTCGAGCCTCTTTTTCTCGCCTGAAAGCTCCTTCGCCTTCTCCTTAGCCATGTGAAGGGCTGTATCCATGTCGACATTCTCAAGATCCTCAATGGCGTTCATGAGCTCCTGCGTCTCAGAGTCGATGACGTTCGCTTCCTTGCCGAAGGTCTTCTCAAGCTTCTCTTTGACGTTGTCTATCTTGCCATCTTCAAGCGATTTCTGGATGCTGGTATCCATCAGTATCTCATTGATTTTATCCATATCGGAGTTGATTATCTTCTGGACAAGTTCAGACTTCTCATCTATCTTTTCGTCCTCTTTCATGGCCTCGACAAGATAAAGTAGTTCCATCTTCTTGATGAAATTCATTGCATGTTGCTGTTTAGTGTTCGACTCGACCTTCAGCGCCTTGATTTTCTGGATATTAAGAAGCTTTAATGCCTTCGGCTGGCCTTTGGATTCAATCATCAGCCTTTCTATTGTCTTTTGTATGTTCTTTATATCAGTGGAGATGTTCTCTATTTCCTTCTCAATACGGACTCTTTCCTCAATGATATTCTCCTCGCTTATTGAGAATATGTCCTTTCCGAATTTTTTCTTAATATACTTCTTAAAATCCATCATGAATCACCATATATTGGACAACCCCATGAAATAAATTCATGGGGGCATACTTTCGGACGTCCTCATACACTACTACATGAGGCATAACACCAATGTATGAATATTTGTCTTCGTTTTTTAAATAGGAAATCAAATATGGTTATGCTCAGACATGCAATATTTCTTTTGGTTTTATTTGTAATCTTTTTCCTCATTTCAGGATGCGTCTCCAACGAACCTTCAGAAATTCCCGACAAGAGTATTTTCTACAAGGCAGAACATGCATTCGTAACAGGAATAGTGGACGGCGATACCATAATACTGGATACGGATGAAAGGGTGAGGCTTCTCGGGATAAACACTCCGGAGAAGAACCAGGAACTATACGAGGAAGCGAGAGAAAGGCTCAGGGAGCTTGTCGAGGGAAAGAACGTGACGCTCGAAACAGATTTCGACCAGACCGACCAGTATGACCGCCTCCTAAGGTACGTCTTCGTTGACGGAATATTTGTCAACGAACTCCTGATAAAAGAGGGATTAGCGACACTTTACATTGTCCCTCCGAATGACCGGTACGAAAAGGAGCTAAAATATGCGGAAACATTTGCGAATGAAAACAGGACGGGACTCTGGGATAATTCCTATTATTTCAACTGTTTTAACATCACCGGATTCGTCTATAATCCGGACGGCGATGAAAGGGATTATCCGAATGAAGAATACGTGGCCATCAGGAACCTATGCGATGCTCCGATAAACATGACAAGATGGACAATAAAGGATGATGCGACAAACATGTATACATTCAGGGAATTAATCCTCGGTGCAGGAGAATCATTCACTCTACATTCCGGAGGCGGGAAAGAAACAGAACATGAATTATACTGGTCAAAAGAAGACAAGAAAGGAAGCCCAATCTGGAATAACGGCGGTGATACTTTCTATATGAGAGATTCTGAAGGAAAACTGGTTTTGCTGGAAAGATATGAATAAAAATAATCTATTTCATCGACTCTAACTGAGAAACAAGGTTCCATATCCTTGTTCTTGCATAAGAAGAAATGTTCGGGTCTCCGGATGCCTCGTCGAGCGCTGAAATAATGGATGCAACCTTTACGCTGACATCCTCATCGTCATCCTTCTCAAGGCTGCTTATAGAATTCTCCAGAGAAAGCCTTACGTTCCTCGGCATCCCATGGTCCTGCAGAACATCCTCCAGAAGAGATTTGATTTCACCCGCTTTCATAATAATCACACAATTTCATGCAGTCAGCTTTTCCTTGAGTTCCTCAATCTTTTCCTTTACTCTGGACTCCCTTTTCTCGATTGCAGACAATCTGACCTCGATTAGCTCTTTCTTTTCCTCAAGATCTTTCTTTACCCTTTCAACGTCGCTCTTTATGAGGATTGAACCGGAAATCTTGTAGACTTCCTTCTCGTCTGTTTTCTCGATTTCGTCAAGCGCCCGCTTGACATCGCCAAGTTCCATCGTGAAAGTCCCTTTCTGCGACATCAGGGTCTGGAGCTCCTGCTGGAGCAACTGAGCCTGCTCAATCAGCTTCTGGGACTGCGAATCCATTGTATCCCCTACTTGACAATTACTTTCTTTGTCGTCTGCGCCCTTTTCTTCTTTAGTATTCTGTAGCCGCAGAAAGGACAGATTATCTTCTTTGTCCTGTTTATGTCAATCTCGACATCTTTCTTGCAGTTTAAGCATGCATACATTTCAGCAACCATATCATCACTCAAATCCTTTACTCCGAGATTTCCCGAAGAGAAACCAATTAGTTTAATTCTTATTCGGGCGTGTAAGCCTTTCCGGCGAGCTTGGTGCCGCATTTGGTGCACTGCCAGATGCCTGCAGTAAGCCTCTTAAGGGTTTTCTTCCTGCACGACGGGCACGTGTGCTTCGCCTTTGACAGCTTCTCTATCTTGTTAATCTCTTTCTTGATAGTGCTGCCGTATCGCGAGCCATATCTTCCGGCTGCGCCGGCCTTCTTTGTCTTTGCCATATAACATCACTCGACAATATTCAAATAATATGGAAAGTTAAGCTTATAACAGTTATAAAAGTTTCCTAAGCTCCTTTCCCTTCTTTATCGACATATCGATAGCCTCTTCGATTTCCTTCATCGTCAGGGCTCCCGTGAGGCCTTTCTGCATTGCTGTTATGTTGCCGTCGTCCTTTGTAGAGATTGTAAGACGGACGTCCATGGTGTCTTCTTCCTCAAGCGTCGGGTCAAGCATAAGCCTGCCGTTTATCCTTGCAACCGTTACCGGAAAGACCTTTGTCGTTATCGGAAGAGGCTCATCGCTCTTCTCGCCAATGACAATCTTTCCCTCTTCGTCAAGCTTAGGCATCCTTGCTGTTGAAAGGGCTGCCATCGCGGCAAGTCCGCATGCGTCAATGAGGTTGCCCTGGTGGTTCATTACGTGCGCATCTATCATGACCATCCAGATCTTCTCGCCCGGAGTTATGCAAAGCTTCTTTGTATCTATTGCATGAGCCTCCCTTATTCCCCTGTCGACGACCCTTGCAAGCTCGATAGACTCCGCATCTGGCGGGCCTGTCTCGAACCTTCTCGAAGCCATCGGATGGAGTTCGGCACCGCTCATGAGGACTCCCTCATCAGGAGTGTCCGGGAACGGTGTCCCAATGTCAATCTTGACTCCCATAAGGACCTCTGTCTCTCCGATTCGGACTCTTGCCGAGCCTTCAGCATTCGGGATGACACCAGTCTCGATGCTTATCTCCCTGAACTCGTCAGGCTTCCTTCCGTCAATCCTCTTGCCGTCTTTAGCAAGAGCGGAAATGTACTTTTTCTGTATGTTTATTCCTGCCATTAGTATCACCTATTTACTGGTCTCCGCTTCCCATTTCTTCTTGAGAGCATCAACCTGAATCTTGTGGAGCTTCTCGCATCCCCTGATGCACATTTTGAGGACTCCCTTGACGTCTGCCTTGGAAAGGTCTCCGTCCATCTGGAGAAGCGTTATCTCCTTGGATCTCGGTAAGTATGCAACCGGAAGGTCGCATCCTGTGATCTTCTCCTCGTCTCCTGACAGGTCGATAACGTATTCGCCGTCAACCTTTCCGGAGGCAATTGAAGTCACAAGGTCGCTCATCTGGATTCCCGCATCTGCAAGCGCAAGGCTTGCGGCGTTTATCCCTGCAGTCCTTGTTCCTGCATTCGCCTGCTCGATTAATATGTAAACATCGATTACCGCTTTTGGATGGTCTTTAAGATTGACCACCTTCTCAAGGGCGCTCTTGGTTACAAGGGAAATCTCGTGGCTCCTTCTTGATGGGCCGGGCCTGACCCTTTCGGTTGTTGAGAAAGGCGCCATCATGTAGATGCAGTTAAGGACTGCCTTTTCATTGTCCTGAAGGTGCTTCGGGTGAAGCTCTCTCGGACCAAATACAGATGCGACTGCGATAGTCTTTCCAATCTGGACCCTTGCCGAGCCGTCAGCATTCCTGAGAACGCCGACTTCCATCTTCACTTCCCTCATTTCGTCGGCTTTTCTTCCGTCTTTTCTTGCCATAATAATCACTCCTTGGCCTCCACATATTCCTCATTTGAAGCAGACTCCTTCGAGTATTCTTCAAAAGATTCTTTCGGAGACTCCTTTTTTGCGGGCCTTGAGCCGAGCTCCTTTTTAAGGAATGCGTCGACGCGGTCTGTCAGCCCCGTCGTGTGGGCGTACTCCTCGACCATCTGGACAGCCTTTATTGCGATGTCCTCGTTTTCGCCCTTGAGCCAGACCATTCCGTTCTGGCCGACGCTTATGAAGCATTTTGTCGCGTCCTTAATCATGCTTATCATGGAGCCTGAGCGTCCGATAAGCCTCGGGACTTTCGTCGTGTTTATCCTTACCACGCGCCCGTCAGTGAACTTCTTCGCCTTCGGGTCCTGCATTGTTATATGCACGGACTTGGATGGCGAGAACATCATGACCTTTCCGTAGATAAGGTCGCCTGCAGCGTAAATCTGGTTAAGGCTTGTCTTGTTCGTGTCGATAAACTCCCTTACGCCTGAGAGCGGTATGAATGCTGTGTATGGAGCATTGATGTCAATCACCCATCCTGCGTTCTGAATCTCATCGACTACGCCTATTATCATATCTCCCACTTCGGGATTGTATACGCCCGAAACCGGAACGACCTCAACCACTCTTCCGCTCGTCCTCAAAAGGCCGAGCTTTTTTGCGTATATCGCATTGCCTTCCCTGAAGCAGTTCTTCCCGGGAAGGTAATCCATCGTTTCCATCAGAAGCTCGCCCGGAACAACAATCTTCTTCTCATCACTGACGTTCCCGTTCGCGGCGTCGGACTTCTGGATGTCATTTGTATTCTTTTCTGTCATAATTTCGTCCTCCTATGAACAAATCAACTTAAATGTACGTTTATAACACTTGCACACAAGAAATCCGGCTCGAATGTAACTGCCGGACCTTGAAAGTGTACTTTTTAACTGTTAACTGTATTGTACGTAGGGTATTTATAATTAACTGTTAGGGAAAAGTGTCAAAAACCATAAATTATACCAGAATGCGACGTTTAATATAGTTTTCGCATTTTAGTATAACAGAGAACCTTCTACTATTATCCTAGATTTAAAGTATTTCTCAACTTCTTTATCGACAAAATACACATAACACCCTTTCATGCCCCTTGACATCAAGACTCTATAAATATTCTTGACGTATTCATCGAATTTTTCTTTGCTTCTTTTCAATACAGGATCTTTTGTTTCTTCACGGTCAGCTATTAAGCAGTCTTCATCTTTACTATATTTTAAATCTGGTCCAACAATGACTCCGATATAATCAAATTCGAATCCTTGAGCAGTGTAAATACATCCAACCTGCTTTATTCCTTCAGGTTTGTATGCCCATTCATACCATCGAACATAACCTTCAGGTGGGTTTATTTTATCATGTGTTTCCCAAGGCATTTCAAAAGAGCCTATTTTCACGTCTTTAAATAATTCACCGTTAGGGTCTAGTTTTTGTGACCAGTCCCAACAGAATCCTGCAGTAAGTCTGGCAGTTTGTCCTTCTTCTGAGTTTTTCTCTTTTATAATGTTATACAACATCTCTGGAGAATCTATTATTCGGAAATCGAAATTATCTTTTTTCGGATTGAACATCATTTTTTCTGTGGAATGACCCAGAACCGATTCAAGCCATTCTAGATAGTTGTCTGAGCCTGCGCATCTGAATTGAGAAACCAATTCAACTTCTTTTATTTGGCAGTTATATTTTTTTGCTGTCTCTTTGATTAAATCTGTATTTCCGACTTCAAGAAATCTGATGACCTGTTTATCGTCAATGAAAAAGACAGAGGTTTTGGCGCATCTTATCAATTGTTCTACTTGTGGCATATCAGTTCTGTCAGAAGATTTGGTAAATTGCATATTTGATGTTTTACCGATTCTGTGAGCTTCATCAACAATTAAAACATCTAACTGGTTCTCTTTTGTTCTCGATGGAACAAGTGGATTAAGAGAAACAAACAACAATTTCGCATCCTTCCTTTCTATCTTATGTTTAATGGCCTCTATCAGTGGTTTTGATTTTGATGAGAAAAAAACAGATTTTTTCCTAGAAGCCATCTCGGCTAAGATGTGTAATGCTATCACGGTTTTCCCAGTTCCCGGACCTCCTTTAACTACTATTACATTTTTTTCATCCGTCTTCTGAGCTTTCCTTATTTTATCCAGAATCACGTTTTTTGCATACAACTGATCGTTCAAAAGTGAAAAATCAGATTCGTTTGAAATAATTCTAGAGGCACTTTCTAGCAGTTTTTTTGATGGTTTTATGGGAGATTGCATGAATCTATTAAATATTTCAAACCCCTTCCCGTTACTTAATAAATCTTTTAATCTCAGTGCCAGCAATTCAACATCTTCGTGGGTATAAACTGGATATTTTTCTAAAACTGGTTTATAGATTGAATTGAAAAGTCCCTCTCCAATATTTTTTCTGTAATTAGGGCAATATGAACAACCTATCAGGTCCAATTCCTTTTGTTCAAACACTTCAACAAAACCTAGAAGGTATTTATGATAGCCTTCTACCTGTTGAGATGGATGTGCGACTTTTCTTGTGTTTCCACCAGTATATGTTTCAACAAAGTTACCTTCTATATCTAAGGCCTCTACCCTTTGCCATTGTTTTAATTCAATATGTACTACAAAACCCCTATCTTCTTTATTTTTTCCAAACAATAGACAGTCAATTCTTTTTTGGGTATAAGGAACCTGGTATTCAAACGAAACATGTATATCTGATAAATCTGAGGATTCTATTAGATTCTTAATTTTATCCCCATTTACAATCCAAGAATTGAACTCTGAATCATTTACAGTTCTTCCAGAATTTGCTTCAAAATTGTTTTTCATAATGTCCGCTAACCTATTTGTTCTCACATCCTGAAAGAACTGTTCTTGCGGTGCATCATAAATGATTTCTCTATTAAACATTTCAATACTCCGAATACTTTTTATTCAAACCTTTAACCTTATCAACAGGATATCTCTGTTCATTCTTTTCCAGTTTCCTTTTCAAAACTGTCGAGAGGTCTATTTCATACATTTGAGCCAATCTCAGCAGGAAATAGAGTATATCAGCAACTTCATCTGTTATCTCTTCATTCTTCTTTTCGTCGTCTAGCATATTCTTGATTTGTTCCTCATTCTTGAATCTAAAGTGTTGAAGAAGTTCAGAAGCCTCGGTAACAATCCCAATAGATAAATCCTTTGGATTATGATATTGGTCCCAATCCCTTTTTTCGCAGAATTCTTTAACTAAGATTTTTAATTTTGTTATATTTGTCGTATCGTCTTCCATGTTTAATTAGTAAAATCGTAAAATATAAAATGTTCCTACAGCTTCGTCTCCCCAATAATCTTTGTCTCTATGCTTCCCTTTGTGACGTCGTTTAAGCGCGCATAGATGTCAGCCTGCATGCCCGCTGGAATCTCAATGACGACTATCCATGAAGTGGATGTCCACTCCTCTTTCTTGACCTGTGCTATGCGCCTGAGGACTGGCTCTGCCCTTCCCGCATGCTCCAAAGGAATCCTTATTGCGACATCGACCTTCTCGACTGAAATCGGTATTATCGGGCTTATCATGTCGATGATGTCCTTCATCTGCTCCTTCTCGGATTTGAAAGGATCGACATGGACATGCGCCTGCTCCATCGCATTCGTTATCCTCTGAGGAGGATGGGGCAGTTTGGATTTCGGGTCTATCGCGTATTTGGAGATGAGGTCCGCAACGGCCTTTCTCTTCTCTTCCGTGAGCTTTCTCCTCTGCTCGGTTGTCAGCTGGATTTCGCCTTCCTTTATGATTTTTTCAGCCATATGGAGGAAGTCCATTCCCTTCCCGAAAGCCTTGTCTAAGTCTGTTGCTGTAGGCCGGTCGCCCTTTTTCGAGTCCTTGAAAATCTCAGAAGTGGCCAGAATATTGTCAATGGAAACCGGCGAGCCTTTCCTGTAAGCGAGAGCCTTGTCCGGGTCCACAAGGACCTCGAATGTCTCTCCGTTCTTTACCAGTCTTGCAATCACTGCTTTATCGACCGAAACCATATTAACACTATTAATCAATCTGGCATGCCCTTTGATGCATGCCTTATAAGAGCTTCCTGAGTTCCTCATCAGAGAACTGCTTGAAATCGTTCTTCGTTATGACTGCAAGCTCCACAGTGTCCGTCGTAAGGATTTTCTCGCCCGCCTTGAGCGCGCTTATGACGAGCTTTACCGCATCTTCCTTCTTCATGCTGTCCTTGTATCTCTTCTCAAGGATCTTCTTGGCCTTTTCAGCGCCTTTACCGATGGACTGTGCCTTCCATTCTATCATTGTCCCTGAGGGGTCCGTCTCGAATAAATGCGGCGAGTCATCGACCCCGCCGACTAAAAGCCCGATTCCGTAAGGGCGGACTCCTGCGTACTGGGTGACCATGTGGATGTTGCCTGCAATGTGCCTCATAAGCGACGTGACTGAGATGTTCTCGCCGTATGTGAGCTCGTGTATCTGCGCCTTGACCCTTGCGTTTTCAATTATGTCCCTTGCATCCGCAAGAAGGCCTGAACTGACCACGCCGACATGGTCGTCTATCTCTGAAATCTTCTTGTGCACGTTGTTCTCAAGAAGCGGAGCATCGCTCTTTGTCGCTCCGAGGACAATTATCTCGTTAGTCTTCAGTCCGACGACAGTGTTGCCGCGCTGTACCGCCTGCCTTGCGTACTCGACCTGAAGCAGACGCCCGTCAGGCGAAAACACTACAATTGTTCTATCGTAAGCCATATTCGAATTAGGCTGCATAGGCTGCATCTCAAATCACCCCAACATAATACTCATTAAAAATCTGATATCTATTAAACAACGAGTAATATAAATATAATCAATATCCATTAAAGAGAAAATAATGCTATTCAATATATATATTACACAATATACATGCTTATAAATACAAAAACTAAATATTATTTACTATTAAATAGTGAATGGTGGTTATTTGAGTTATATGAGGATTCTGTGCAATAATATTCGCGATAATGTTAAAAGACATTTTTCTTCTGTTTATGGTATTTCTTCCAACGGTAAATGGTGTACTGAGATTCGAGATCCGACAAGTTCTACGTATCCGATTAATATGCTTGATAGAGCTTTGTATAAATCTATTTTAGAAAGAGGTAAAAAACCCAATTCTAAAGGAATACCATTGCCGTTCTAGACTCCAAAAACATTTTTCGGTTTTATTTCATCAAATAATTCAGCTTCATCCTTTCTGAGCTTTTCCTTTATCTTCTCTATCATCTTCGCGTCTTTTTTGGAGATGTAAGTCTCAAGGACATCTCCTTCTTTCACGTTCCGGCCGATGACGACGTCGTCCATCGAGACGGCAAGCCTCTCGCCCGATTTGGCTTCCTTTACGTTCTCGTCCTGGACTCTCAGCTCCTTGACTGTCCCTATTATTTCCTCGGTTCCCTGCTTCCTTATCTTGACGCCAGGCTTCAGGGTTCCTGCAAGTATCTCGACCCCGGCGACTGCCGGTTTGCACTGGCGGAAAACATATCCCGGGAGAAGCCTGAATCTTGCGGGAGACGTTATGCTGCCGAGAAGCTCTTCTTCCTTCATCCTCGCTTTCTGTTCCTTGTATTCTTCATAACCCTCGATGATGCGGTAGATTATGTCTGAGGAGAAAAGCTGGACGCCCTCATCCTTGACCATGAGCTTTATGTCCTCCGGAATCGGAACGTTGAAAGCGAATATCATCGGGTCTTCCATTGCAGTGGATTCCATTACATCCGTTTTTGAGACGGTCCCGACCTTCGCCCTTCTGATAGGAATCTCGTTTTCTTTCATCAGTTTTATCATCGCCTCGAGGCTTCCTAATGTATCGGCCCTGACGATGACTCCGCTGGTTCCGGTGTCAAACTCGACCTCTTCGATTTCCCTTTCGAGTTCTTTCTTCGCCTTCTCGACGTCCTTCTCATCGGAGACACATCTTATTGGAGAGCCTGCGATGACATTATCAAGCCCCGGGGCGGAAATCTTGACGCCGGACGCCGCAGAGACGGAATCGACCGTTATGAACTTTTTCTCGACCCTCATGTCGGAGTTGGGATTCGGTTTAAGAAGAGCCTTTATCTTTGTTACTATTATTTCGTTGCCTCCGATTACAATCCAGTCCGATCTCCTGACTTCGCCGTCATATATTATGACATCGATAGTCTTACCGAGGCCCTTAAATTCTTTGACTTCGAGAATCGAGCCCTTCCCTTCTCCGGGGGTTATTTCGAGCCTCTTCTCAAGGAATTTCTGGCTCATTCCCGCAAGGAACATGAGAAGGTCTGCTATTCCTTCCCTCGTGTGGTTGGAAATGGGGACCATTACAATCTGTTTCGTGAAATCGGTTATCCTGTCGCATCGCTCTCCTGGAAATCCGTGTTGTGATAGCTGGCCTAACACTGTATAGAACTTCTCGTCGAATTCTCTCTGGACGCGCTCCGACTGGGCATCGTACGATTTAGCAAACGGTACGTCCTTCTGGGGATTCCATCCCATTATCCTGTCAATCTTTGTCAGAGCGACTATGAACGGAGTCTTAAACTCTTTAAGAAATGTGAGCGATTCAATTGTCTGGGGCTGGAAGCCTTCGTTGATATCGACTATAAGTATCCCGATGTCAGAAATTGCTCCGCCTCTTTTTCGGAGCGTCGTAAATGCAGCATGACCCGGAGTGTCAATGAAAAGAAGCCCAGGTATCCTGACTTTGTCAGTGATAAAACAGACGCTCTTGTTGCAGAAACACTTTATATCAGAAATCGGAACTTCGGAGGCGCCAATGTGCTGTGTTATGAGACCCGCCTCTCCTTTAGCGACAATGCTGCCCCGGACAGCATCCAGCAGGCTGGTCTTTCCATGGTCTACGTGCCCCATTACCGCTATTATCGGTTGCCTTATTGCCATTTGTCCCACCTGCCATATTGGTGATAATTTAGGATTTATTGTTTAAAAAAGGAGATATTTTGGCACATTATCATTTTTTAATATTTGATATGATATCAGGGATATGAATAAATCAGATTTCCCTAAAAGATTCTCAGAGAAATTGGGAGACGGAGTGAAGGCAGCTTATGTGATAGATTCGGATTCGGGTATATTCTCCCTATCTTACAGACTTACAAGAGGGGATTCACAGGGACCTTCTGATAGTTACAGGTCAGCAGTCAGTTCTATAGGAATGGCAAAGAGTTCCGTAAGACATAACGCGATTTCTGCATACAAGAAATGGAAAAGGTCGGAATTCCTAGATTTTAATCAAAAATCTTCAGACTAAATCATTTATTTCCCAAACCCCATCCTATTTCATGGCGTTATTCTCCCACAGCAAGATCGGAACTTTTACCGACTGTCCTCTCCGATACAAGTATCGCTACATCGACAAGGTCGAAACTGAGATTGAGCGTTCCATCGAAGCTTTCATGGGAAGCATGGTCCACGAGGCTCTTGAGAAGCTTTACAAGGATTTGCGCTTCATGAAAGTTGATACTCTGAAAGAGCTTCTTGATTGGTACAACAATCACTGGGAGAAGAATTACGACGACAAGATTCTCATAGTCAGGAAGGAGTTCAGTGCCGAGGACTTCAGGAAGACCGGTGAAAAATGCATAACTGATTATTATGAAAAATATAAGCCTTTCGACCAGATGAAGACTGTCTCCATCGAGCAGAGAATCCTGCTTGATATCTTCGATGACAAGAGGTACATGCTTCAGGGCTATATCGACCGCCTCGCAACAGACGGCAACGGAACATTTGAGATACATGATTACAAGACTGCAGGAACCCTTCCGAGCGATGACAAGGTTAATGAGGACAGGCAGCTTGCGCTCTATTCTATCGCCATAAAGAAGATGTATCCTTATGCTAAGAAAATCTATCTGATATGGCATTATCTCCGGTTCAATCAGGAGATAAAGATAGAGAAAAACGATGACGAGCTGGAAAATCTGAAAATTGAAATCGTTAAGCAGATTGATGAGATAAACAGCGCTAAAGAATATCCGGCAAAAGAATCGATACTATGCGACTGGTGCGAGTTCGCGCCGATATGCCCGAAGAAAAAGCATCTTTTCCGGACCGAGCAGATGGAGCCGGAAAGATTCAGCGCCGATGACGGCGTTAAGCTTGTCACAAGATATGCTGAACTTACCGCAGAAAAAAAGGAGATTGACGACGAGCTGAAATCTGTCGAGAAAAAAATCTATGCTTTTTCCGAGCAGGAGAAAGTTGAAAACATCGCTGGCAAAGGAGTCGTCGCAAGGATATGGACCGGAAAGACTTTCAGGATGCCCAATTCCGGAGATGAGGAAAGGGATAAGATGGAAAATATCATCAGGGAGTCCGGTATATGGGAAGACTTCTCCCGCCTTGATACGTTCGCATTATCAAAGGCGATGCAGGCAGGAAAGCTCAATTCTGACCTGATAAAAAAGCTTGCGCCTTTTGTCCAGAAGGATATTGTGAGAAGGATTTATCTCAAAGAGAAGGATTAGGTCTTGAACATCTTTCCATGTCCGGGTATTATGTAATCGGCTATTTCAAGGACTTTTTTTCTGCTTTTATCAAGCTCTTTCAGGTCCTCTGCAAAAGGGTCTTTATGAAGCAGGTCATTTTTCCAGAGAACGTCTCCGCATATTGCTACCTTTCCCCTTTCAGTCTTTACAAGAAAAGTTATGCTGTCTTTTGTGTGGCCGGGAGTTTTGATTATTGAAATGTTTTCTGAAATATTTCCGTCAGACTTTTTCCAAAAATCATTGATCCACCATCCCCAGTAGTCGATGACCTTCGCTTTTGGAAACATTCCGATGTTTCTGAAGTGGTCCATGTGGGAATGAGTGAGACCGACTATGTTAATGTCGTCTATGGAAAGCCCTTCATTCTTCAGCGCATCTATCAATACTTTCTGGTCGGGCAGGGTTCCCGGGTCAATAATCATTGCAATTTCTTCATCCCTAACAAGCGTTACGGTTGAGCAAGACCTTCCGTTGGCATCTATAGATGTATACCCTTCAAAAACTATTTTTGCTTCAGCCATCATAATGGATTGGAAGATGAATATAAATTGGTTGGTTTTTCGGAATATTATATATGGGAACCGCCCTAATACTTATTCAATCACAATGACTCCAAAACAGGGTATTGAAAAATGATTGTTGAAAGCGTATTCACAGAGCTGAGCATAATAATAATCATAGCCGTTCTTGTTTCATGGCTCATGAGAACTTTAAGGCAGCCCATCATAATAGGCCATATAATAACAGGCATACTGGCGGGGCCCCTTGTCTTTAATGTTGTCAAATCAACAGACGTAGTGGCAACGCTGTCCCAGTTCGGCATAGTATTCCTTCTTTTCATAGCAGGATTGAGCCTGAATCCAAAAGTTCTTAAAGGAGTCGGAAAGGTATCGATTATAACGGGATTGGGCCAGATATTATTCACGACCGCGGTAGGTTTTTTAATAGCGCGCATGTTAGGATTCCCGGACATAACTTCTCTTTACATTGCGATAGCCCTGACATTCAGCAGCACTATAATAATAATAAAGCTTCTTTCCGACAAAGGCGATCTCCAGACCCTCTACGGGAGGATATCGGTCGGGTTCCTGCTCGTCCAGGATGTAGTTGCAATAATGATTCTGATGATAGTTTCCTCGTCAGCGAGCGGGTACGGAATCTTTAGCATAACGCTAGAGAAGATGCTTTCAGGCATCGGCATGTTATCAATGCTTGCTGTCATAAGCGTTTTCGCACTCCCGAAGATAGTGAAGATTCTTTCAAAAAGCCAGGAGTTCCTTCTTTTCTTCTCAATCGGCTGGATGCTTCTTCTTGCCGTTGCTTTTGAATATATAGGGCTTTCAATAGAAATAGGCGCTCTCGTTGCAGGAATTGCCCTTTCCGTATCGCCGCACCATTATGAGATAAAGCTCAAGATGAACGTTCTCAGGGATTTTTTCATACTTTTCTTTTTCATACTTCTCGGGTCTCAGATGGTCTTTATCAATGCGAACGAGCTGATAATCCCCATTATTGCCTTTTCGGTTTTTATTCTCGTGGGGAACCCTCTGATAGTAATGGCGCTTATGGGATTGCTTAAATACACAAAGAGAAACTCCTTCCTTGCAGGGCTTACCGTCGCGCAGATAAGCGAATTTTCCATGATACTGATTGCGCTGGGTGTGAAGATTGGGCATATAGAGGGAAACATATTGTCTCTTGTGACCGGAGTCGGGCTTTTTACAATATTCGGTTCATCGTATATGATAACGCATGCGGAAAGGATATATCAGCGCATTTCCGGATACCTGTCAATCTTTGAGAAGAAGGGAAAAAAGATTGACGAGCACAAATACCAGAAGGACGATGTGTATGATGTAATAGTCTTCGGCTACAACAGAATAGGGTTAAGTATAATAGAGACCATAAAGGGCCTTAAAAAGAAATTTCTTATAGTGGATTATAATCCCGAGATAATAGCCGAAATTGCCGGCAGCGGCTATGACTGCAGATATGGAGACGCTGATGACAGCGAGTTTCTTGATGAGCTCAACTTTCAGGCAGCAAAGATGGTTATATCGACAATACCGGACGCCGAAACAAACCTCCTGCTTATAAGAAAAATAAGGGAACGTAATAAGGAGGCGATAGTGATAATAGTTTCGCACCAGATAGAGGAGGCTCTCAGGATGTATGAGAGCGGAGCCACTTATGTCGTGATGCCCTATTTCCTTGGCGGTGAGTATGCATCAACCCTTATACAGAAATGCGGTATGAACCTCGAGGAATTCTTCAAAGAGAAGGCAAAGCATATAAACCATCTCAAGAGAAGAAAAGAGATGAAGCATGAGCACCCCAGGGCTGAAAAGAACAGATAGGAAAGGGCTCAGGAGCTACCACTGTAATCACTCCTTTCGGTCATACTGGAGCGGTAATCTCTTCATTGCCCGTAATTAAGTTATCAGGACAGAATAAAAAGGATGGATGATGCCGGTTTTTTAAATTTTACAGTCATGAGTAAAATATGATTTGTGTATATCCGAAGAGACTTCCGGGTCAGGAAGTATTTCATAACGGAGAGCCATACAGGGTTCTTGCCGTGTTTTATACATTGGGCAAAGATAAAGAGCAGTTCCATTACCATCAGGTCGGAATGCATTTTTCCCGGAAACCAAGGTTTGTCTACCGGCTCGAAAGCACTGGCTCCGGAGACAGAACGTTCAGGGATATAACTGAGAGCTACCTGTTCAGAAAGAGATAAATGAATAATATATATGCGGCAATTCAATATTCTATCATGAAGCTCTCAGACTGCCTTTTGCACAAAATCCGGAAGGGCCAGGTGCAGGTGCTTTCCCTTATAATAATCACTGGAATTGTAATAGCTCTTGTGGGAGTTGCCTACATATGGGGCTCTCCGATGATAGAGAAGAGGACTGTCTATACCCAATACACTTCCGCGGAAAAATTCATGAACGACCTTAACGACAGGATTGCAACGCTTGCAACGACATGCACAACAAAAAACGGATGCACGCAAACTATTAACATCCCGAACATTGACGGCAGGGGCCTTTCAGTTGATGAAACGGGCAACACTTTATACTTCCATTTTCCCTCATCGCAGAGAATGCTGGCTTCCGAAAGGATTGCCCTGAATACGCCTTACACCGGAGAGCCTGCAGATTACGGAACAGCGCCTCCGGGGCTTCTTGAGGTTGAAGGCGTTACAGAAGACAGTATCTACCTTATCAAGTTCAGCCTCCATTACAGGGAGCTGTATGACGAGGACTCAGGCATCGGTTACATGATAAAGATACAGGGAAACGTCCAGGGAAACAATCAGATAATAATGACCTATGCAGGAACCGAATCTGTATCAGGCGGTTCAGCCGCTCCTCAGGGCGGCGATATGACAGTATCGACAATACAATTAAGCGTATTATAAAATAGAATAAGAAGAGGGGATTTGGATTTACCCGCTCACGAAATCTATGCCAAGAACCTGTTCTATTTCTCTCTGCTTCTTGACCTTCTTTGATTCTTCTTCTTTGCGTCCGTATATCTGCGAAGACTTTACGCCTGTTATGATAAGCATTGTTCTTGCGACGTCTCCAAGATCCTTTACAATCTGAGCTCCCCAGATTATCTTTGCATCCGCGTTTATCCTTCCGTTAACGGTTTCCACAATGTCCTGGCATTCTTTTATCGTTATGTCTGCTCCGCCTATGACATTGACAAGGGCTCCTGTCGCGCCTGCTATATCGACATCAAGAAGAGGGTTGTTCAGTGCTTTCTCGACGGACTCCATTGCCCTGTTCTCGGAATCGGACTCGCCCATTCCTATCATTGCGATTCCGCCGGAGCCCATAACGGCTCTCACGTCTGCAAAGTCAAGATTGACAAGGCCGGGTTTCGTGATAAGCTCTGTAATGCCTTTTACAGCATTCACCAGAATCTCGTCAGCGACCTTGAATGCGGTCGTGATTGAAACATCGGGGACAATCTCAAGAAGCTTGTCGTTCGGAATAACTATTAAAGTATCAACAGCTGATTCAAGGTTCTCAAGACCTTTCTGTGCATTGTTTTGTCTCTGCTTCCCTTCCATCGCAAAAGGCAACGTGCATATAGCAACGGTAAGGATGCCCATCTTCTTTGCCATGTCAGCTATTATGGGCGCGGAACCGGTTCCCGTGCCGCCGCCGAGGCCGCAGTTTATGAAGACCATGTCAGCGCCTTCAAGCGCTTCCTTAAGCTCTTCCTTGGACTCCTTTGCGGCTTCCATACCTACATCCGGATTGGCTCCCGCGCCGAGACCGTTCGTCAGTTCCCTTCCGATAAGGATTTTCTGGTCTGCGTCAGTATAAAGAAGATCCTGTGCATCGGTGTTTACTGCGAGAGTCTCAGCACCGACAATGCCGACCTGCATAAGCCTTGAAATAGTGTTGCCACCGGCGCCACCTGTACCAATGACCTTTATGTCGGCTTTTCTTGACTCAAGAATTTTTCTCAGTTCATCATCAACTGCATGCTCCTTCTTTTTCTGAGCCTTGAAAGCCACTTCGGTAGCCTTGATTTCATCGGACCTGTTAAGCGCCGAGTCAATGATTGATGCTGTACTCATATCAAACCCCTCCTCGAAAACATATGGTGAATATGGCGATTATAATTAAACAATATTATATGCCACTTGAATGGAAGTTTGAAAATAAGTTTTTTAAACCTTATTTGTACCAGTTGAATTTTCTGCGTGCTCCGGATTGTTGTTTTTTCTATCAATCTGTGGCCTGAGTTCAAACTGGATATCCTTAACTTCGGTTACGTATTTCTCTATCTGTGATTTGATGACGTCCTTGACCGACTTCGGGATATCCTTCTCAATTACCAGCGTCAGCTTCCCCGTTTCATCAATCCTCGTGTCCTTGATGACTGCATTCATCCCGTACTTTTCGACAAGCTCAGAAGCCTTTTCCTTTGTATCCTTTATTTCTTCAACGACTTTCAGCCTGTATTTCAGGGCCTTTCCGGCCAGCGGGTGGTTGAAATCGACGCGGACCCTTCCGCCATTGACCGTCTGTATTTTCGCTTCCCTGCCGTCAATGTCAACAAACAATCCGGGCACTGGCTCTATCTTCTCTTTTATGAATTTCGAATAAGAGACAATCTTTATCTTGGTGAGGTCACGGTTTCCGAAGGCCTTTTCTTTCGGGACTTCGAATTCTTTCTCGTCACCGACTTTCATCTGCCTCAGCTGTTCATCTACCCCCGGTATTACCATTTCCTTTCCGACGATGACAAGAGCAGGTCCGTATCCCTTTTTCGGGTTGTAGATACCTTCTTTTTTTGCAACGTCTTCAATCGTCAGGTCGAATATTTCGTCTGTGTCCTTCACTCTTCCGACGAAATCAATCTTTACGAAATCACCATCATTCATGTTATCACCGGCTGTTTTAAGATTAGATATTTATATCATCTATCGTTATTTAAGTCAAACGGTTTTATGCACATAGATTGTGCTAAGCATTTATAAAGGAGGTTGGTCCGAGTGGGAAAGATAAAATCGATAAAGGCAAGAGAAGTTCTTGATTCAAGGGGAAACCCTACAGTCGAGGTTGATTTGGTCACTGATAAGGGCTTATTCAGGGCGATGGTGCCTTCAGGCGCATCAGCCGGACAACATGAAGCCCTTGAACTGAGAGATGGCGGAAACCGCTACATGGGAAAGGGAACTCTGAAAGCCGTAAGAAATGTTAACGAGATTATAGCCCCTAAAATTGTCGGAATGGACCCGACAAAACAGGTAGATATCGATAACCTGATGATTGAGATTGACGGTACCGAGAATAAGGACAAGCTGGGAGCGAACGCTGTTCTTCCTGTTTCAATGGCGGCAACACGGGCCGGAGCAGCTGAACTTGGACTGCCTCTATACAAATACATAGGAAAGCTCTTCGGAGCAGACGCAACAATGATACCAGTTCCGATGTGCAATGTCATAAATGGGGGAAAGCATGCAGGTCAGGAGAATTCAATTCAGGAGCATATGATAATGCCTGTCGGCGCAGAGAATTTCAGGGAAGGAATCAGGATGGTAGCTGAGACTTATCACAGCCTTCACAAGATTCTGAAGAAAAAATTCGGCGCCCACACGACACTTATTGGCGATGAAGGCGGTTTTGCTCCAAAAGAACTCAAGACTGTCGAAGAGAGGCTTGACCTTATGACAGAAGCCGCAAGGAATGCAGGATACGAAAAAGAGCTTGTTTTCACGCTTGACCCGGCCGCATCGGAGTTCTTCAAAGACGGAACATACACAGTCGGAGACAGGAAAATGAGCGGCGGCGAGATGGTGGATTTCTATGCAGATTTAGTCGATAAATATCCAATACCAAGCATTGAAGATGGCCTTGCTGAAGACGACTGGGATTCTTGGGTCGAAATGGTTAAGAAGCTCGGGAATAAGATCCAGATTGTCGGGGATGACATTTTCGTGACAAATACGAAGAGAATAAAAAAAGGTATAGAGATTTCAGCCGCAAATTCGGCCCTGATTAAGCTGAATCAGATAGGCTCTGTAACGGAAACTCTTAATGCTATCAGGATGGCTTATAAAAAGGACTGGACAACAGTCGTCTCGCACAGGTCAGGAGAAACCGAAGATAGCTTCATTGCAGACCTTGTCGTCGGAGTAAATGCCGGCCAGATAAAGACAGGAGCTCCCGCACGGTCTGACAGAAACGCCAAATATAACCAGCTGATGAGGATAGAAGAAGAGCTCGGAGATAAGGCCAAATATGTAAATCCTTTTTAACCAAATTAATACAGAGGAAAATAGATGGCAGACATCTGGGTGTTCTTAACCCTTCTCGGGCAACCTGAATTCTGGGGAATCCTAGGGGTTGTCCTGACTTTTATTTATTTTACAATAAGGCAGTCAGCAAAACCCGAGATGAAAGAAGTCTTCAAGCGGGCTCTTATATTTTTTGCAATGTCCCTATTGCTGTCAGTTCTGATTACACAGGGACTTAAGTATGCATTCGATGAGGAAAGGCCATGCATAGTGTGCGGCCCGTCTGATGCATTGTGCAATGAATACTGCCTTAGTACGCCATCATTTCCGTCAGGCCATGCCGCAATAACATTTGCGGGATTCACATCCCTTTTCTTTATACTAAAAAGAAAAAAGAAAATGTTTCCAATTTTTATAATACCAATTCTTACTGCATTATCACGTGTAATGCTCGGTGTACATTTCTGGCAGGATATCATTGTCGGCTCTTTGATAGGAATAGCAATACCGATAATAGTTCACCAGTTAAAAGAGAAGTGGTGGGACTTCTAGAATATCCCAAACAGAAACATGGCAACAACGGCAGAGATTATCAGAAAGACAACCCCGATGATATATACTATCGTCATGTTCTCGCCCTTCTCAAGCCTGTCAAAATACTTGTCATATTTCTGGAAGGGCGGAGTGTATTCAGGCTGGTATTGATAGTCCGGATGTGGCTGCCGTCTCTGTCCGGAAACATCGTTAGTTGCAACGGGCCGGTTTTGTGCAGGAGCCTGTTGTCTTGGTGGACCATTATCCCGTACGAACTGGACAGCCTCGTCGACTTCCCTCTGGTCATAACCGCTCTGGACCAGCATGTTGCAGACTGCCCTGATATCAATTCCCTCAGATAATCTGTTCTCGATTATGCCGACTATCTTCTGATTGGCCATGTATTAGTCTTGGGAGAGGGTGAATAAATTATTTCAGAAAGAAATTACCGCTTATTGTCCCACCCAGAAATGAAAACGGGTCAAACCCTATCATCGCATAGATGTCTATGATTTCAAAATACGCAAGGGCTTTGAGCCCCACGACAATACCAAGGCCAATGACTAATATATACATTATTATATTTCTCATATTTTTCCTGCCTTTCTCAGGCTTCGGTTGCCCTTCAGCCCTTTTCTTCTGGGGATTTTCCTGAGGAGATGGCGGCTGAATTTTTGCCTGTTGCTCTCCGTTAATGACCATTATGGCGGCATCAACCACATCGGGCATATAATATCCGCCGTCTATGAGATAATTTCTTATCTCTTCTAGAGGGAAGCCGTTTTTTAGCTGCTCTTTTATGTAAGCCACGACCTCTTCATTCACCATAAAATAGGATTGCCTTAGGGAGTTAATATATTATATTTATTGGTCCTTCACAAAATACTCAATATGCAACTGATAGTATTTACAGACCTTGACGGAGCGCTTCTGGGCGAGGACTATTCATACGAGACTGTAAAAGCGAACATTGAAAAACTGAAGCAAATGAAAATACCTATTATAATATGCACAAGCAAGACGCGCGGCGAAATCGAGATTTATACAAATGAGCTGGACATAAAAGATCCGTTCATATCCGAGAACGGGGGAGCCATATTCATCCCTAAGAATTATTTCAGTTTTAGCTTTTCATTCGACAAAGAGGACGACGGGTATAAGATAATAGAACTCGGGACGCCCTCCGAATCCCTGAAAGACATAATTTCCAAAATCAAGAAAGTCTACAATGTAAAATGCTTCCACGAGATGACAGCGGAAGAGCTTGCAAGGGACACCGGGCTTCCTATGGAAAGAGCGGTGAAGGCGCAGCAAAGGGAATATGACATAGCTTTCAAGATTATTGACATAGGAGTCGAGGAAGATATAAGAAACCTGATAAAGGAGTCGCGCTTTCAGTTCGTGAAGGGCGCAAGATACTGCCATCTTCTCGGCAACAATGACAAAGGGAAGGCCGTCCGGCTTCTGTGCGATCTCCTGAGGAAGAAGTACGGAGACATAAAAACAATGGCAATAGGAGCTTCCCCCAACGATTTTCCGATGCTAGACGTCGTTGACAGGCCGTACCTTGTCAGAGACAGGAATGACAGGCACACAAGCGAAAAATACATAAAGGCATGGGGCAAAGGGCCCGACGGATGGAACTATGCAATCAGAACCGAACTGAAAATATAAATTGGAAAACGACGTAATGGCTGTTTTTGTTTTATAAATTCTCTAAATCAAAAATTTTATTATATATATTTGAAAATAAGTTCCATGGCATTGCACTTAGTGCATATGCCTGTTCCAAATTTGGGGGTGAGTGAGCATGGTGGATTTTCTCACGCAGATAGGACTGATACTCCAGAACAGTGTCATGAATTTCTGGGACAGCTTCGTTACATGGTTTCCCGGTCTTGTCGCTGCTCTCATAGTATTAATCCTCGGATGGGTCATCGGAAGCCTGATAGGAGGCGCGGTGACAAGAGTACTGCACAGGGCAAAGCTTGACTACTGGATAAAGACCAGGAACCTTAAGGGAGCTTTGTACGGGAAAGAGCTGTCATCGGTATTGGGCTCTCTGGTCAAATGGTACATAATAGTGGTATTCCTTGGAGAGGCGGCGCTTCTCGTAAAGCTGACAGCGCTCTCGGCGGTCGTGACCGCTATTGTATTGTATCTTCCGGTCTTAATAGGCGCGGCGCTTGTCATACTGATTGGTATGCTAATAGGCGAGTATGTCAAGAACGAGGCGCTCGATACAAAGATGGGATACAAGGAGCTCGTCGGAGGCGTAGGAAAATGGCTGATAATATATTTCGCAATAGTCATAGGCCTTGACACAGCAGGCTTCGAAGTCAGCATACTGGTCGACGCTTTCCGCATAGGATTTGCAGCGCTTGCGATAGTCGTTGCAATCGTGGTCGGTATCGGATTCGGCCTTGCATTCAAGGATGACATCGAGAAATACGCTCAGGACTTCAAGAAGGACATCAACAAGACAAGGAAGAAGAAATAATCATTTCTTCCTTTTTTTCTTTCATTTTTAAATTTTATTACTAATTAATGAAAATGAAAAGAACTTTTTACGAATCTGTCATGGCCGGTCTGACAGAAAGGGCTCTATCTAGCAGACCATATCCTTCAATATGCTCCTCTGCAGGATTCCTGCTGGAGAGAAGTCTTTCTGATCTTGAAACAGTCAGGAAAAATAAAGTAGTATTCAAACCACACGATTACGCAAAAATCATATCAGATATTTGCGGAAGCATTGCCTATTATCATAATGTTATGAAGAAATGCGAAAAATTAAACAACTGAATTATTTTTACAAATATTTCTTAGAGGACAATCAAAACATAAAGGCTTCTTCCTGCAGAATTCTTTTGCAAGTTCCACAATGAGAGCGTGGTATTCCTTATAAATTCCAACATCTTTAGGAATATTCTTCTCAAATAATTTCCGGATATCTTCATAGTTTTCATTTACCCGGAATCCGATCCTTCTGAATATCCTTCTCGTATATTCATCAATTACAAAGAACGGCAATCCTCCAGCATAGAGAAGGATGGAATCGGCAGTCTCGTGACCGATGCCTTTCAGATCGAGCATATCTTTCCTGATTTTATCCGTGTTTTCGTGAAACATTTCTTCAAGGCTTCCATATTCATTGAGAACGAATCTGCAGAAATTCTGAAGCCTTTCTGCCTTTTGTTTGTAGAAGCCGCTTGATCTTATCATTTCTTCGAGCCTTTCTTTTCTAATTTCTACAATCTTTCTGATATCAAGGCATCCTTCCGATTTCAGATTATCTATTGCCTTCTCGACATTCTTCCAGTTGGTGTTCTGGGTTAGGATTGCGCCGATTATAACTTCGAAAGGGGTCTCAGCCGGCCACCAGTGCCGGGGGCCGTAATGGGAGAAAAGAATCACATAAAAATCCATTAGTTCTGGCTTTGCCATGATTAATTTAATATCAAAAAAGTTATGAAACTATCCTATTCTTATCTTATCTATCTTTTTCGCAAATGGCAACAGAATTACTCCGGCTACAAGGAAGAATATTATTATGCATAACTGGAACGGTTCCATAAATATGCTTGTATTAAGAAATATAGTTTTTCTTATCATTTCACTAGCAATGACTATAGGATTCATAGATGCTATTTCTGCCGCAATTTTCGGCATGAATTTCAGTGGCAGGAGCGTGTTTGAGAATATGAAAGCCCCTATGCAGAATATTGCAGCAACGAGAATTGATGTATGCTGACGTCTTATCAGATATGCTATATCCATTCCTATTATAGTAAAAACAGCTATTGTCAGTATCACAACAGGCGCAATCTCATTAATAATAGGCATAATCGGCAAACCGAGGTTATACTGAGAGAAGGCCAAAAGGACTGCAATCTGGAACAGAGAAATAAGAGCACTGGTGACAAATAGACCTATATCAAAAACATATCCCCTCAATGGAACAGTGAAGTTGCGGAGGTATGCAGGAGAATGCATTTCATTCAGGGTTATGATATTTGAAAGAAGCATGCTTACAAAAACAATTATCATGACAAGAACCGTTGGAAACAAAAAGTAAACGCTTGAAAGGTTCTGCAGAAGAGGTTCAAACTTTGTCGTTACGGGATCGGCCAGGGATTTCATGTTTTCGATGTCATCGTTTCCCAGCCTTCCTTTCATATAGGAAAAGTCCTCTTTAAGCTTCTTTGCATTTGATATTGTCTTCTCAAGACCGGCTATAATTTTATCTATCGACTTAATATCGAGATCCAGCGAATCTTCTATTTTCTCGAGAGAAGATGTAATGGAATTAATATTTGCCGTCATTTCATTAAGATTCTCTTCTATCAAATCAGAATCCTCCCCGATTGCAGAAAGCCTTTCCTTTATATTCTCTATCGCGGGAAATATCGAGCCAATATCTCTTTTAGCATCCAAAAAATCGTTTTTAATCTCTGTCTGATTTTCGTCGAGAAAAATGACTGCGTTATTTATCTTCGAGCCAGCGCTATTTATTGCATTATCTATCGCATTAATGCTGTTTTTTATTTGATATGTATTTTCTCTGATTAATTTGGGGCCAAAATTAATGGTATCTGAAATTGTGTTTTTTATAGAATTGAGTCTGTTGAAACTGTTACTAAATGCGGATTTTGAATCAGACAACTCGTCTCTTATCTTCTTAATATCTGTCTTAAAGCTCTCTATTTTAGATATGTAATCATTCAGCTCGGTTTCGGAGGATTCTATATAGTCATAAATATTCTCAAAAGAATCGGCCGCTTCATCAACAGCACCCATTGTTATTCTTTTGGCTGACTGTGTAATCGTTGTTTCGAGCAATGGTATCAGAAAAGAGGAAATCTTTTTTGAGTTGTCATAATACAGGACAATCATTATTTTAGTCCCGTTTGAAGACATGAGCTCATCTCTCATATGCATACACACGTCAAGATCGTCAGTTTTTATCCCGTTCCTGCATTCATCCAAACCGGGATAATTTATTATCTCTCCATATGACACGTTTCCAAGTATGTAATCTGAATCTGCGTTTTCATTGTAAAGCCCTATTTTTATATCGTGGAGTCCCGTGCTCGAGAATGAGAAACCTAGAAGAAGCATGAGCGCCAGGGGCCCTATTACAATGACACCCAGAGACGACCATGATCTAATGACGAGTTTGAAATTCTTCAACACTATCCAGAATATCTTAAGAAGGTCAGTAATCTGAATCACCGCTGATTAAGCACTCCTCAATACTCATCGATATAGAGGAAACGTCCATATCACTTCTCATTGAATCGAGATCGAACATACGTATTCCTCCATCAAAAAGAACGCCAGCATGACTGCAGTTTGTACTCACTTCCTCAAAATTGTGGGAAGCTACAATTATGGTCTTTCCGAGATTTCTGATGCTTTTTATAATTCCCCAGATGTCCTTTCTCAATATAGGATCGAGATTTGATGTCGGCTCATCCATCACGATAATTTCCGGGTCATTCACCAGAGAAATCGCTATGTCAAGCCTCCTTTTCATACCTCCCGAAAGATTCTTTGAAATGGTGTTCTCTTTTCCTTCAAGTTCGACAGAACGTAGCAGGCCTTTTATGTAATCATCAATATGACCCCCTATTCCATATATTCTGCAATAATATTGCATGTTCTCAAAAACAGAAAGGTCGTGATAAAAGGCATCTTCCTGGGTAGCGAAACCTATGGCCTTTTTCAGTTCAGCCGGTTTTTTCGTCATGTTATTTCCATTGAAATATACCTTACCGCTTGCCGGATGATAAAATCCGGCGAGAATTTTGAGTAGAGTGCTCTTTCCGGAGCCGCTTCTGCCGACAATCCCGAAAATTTCATTCTTCTCTATACCGAATGTAATGTCATTCAGGATTAAATTGTCTCCAAATCGCTTTGTAATATTTTCAAAAGATATGATTTGAGTCATGAATAGTAATTGGAAAAAGGCGAATAAATATGATAAGTTTGAATAAAAAGTTATAAGCCTCCTATCAGAAATAATATTCATGCAGGTTACTTGGTTTATCGTCACACTGGCAATTGCACTATTCTTGGCCGTTCTCAACTATTTCCAGATACTCAACAACCTTGCATATATCATTATAACGGCCGGGTTCCTGATAATAGGATTCCTTCTCGGCATCTTCCTCCAGGGAGCTTACACATCAGGAAAGAAAGGTTTCGACCTCACAGGATTCGGGATAAAGATGCTGATAATAGGAATAATAATGCTCATCCTGTATTTTCTGTGGTGATCTAGTCAAGAGCCTTAAGAATAATCTCGTAGAGCTTTTTAGCGTTTTCTTTAGTCCCGTATTTTATTATGGCTGTCCCGTTCCTGAATAGGCTCGACTTCATTCCTTCATGCTCTATCTTAATCATGACATCCTTCAGGTTCTCCGCTTCCAGCCCCAAAGAAACTAGCTTTTTAGAAAATGTCTCAGGTTCTATTTTGCATGTCTTGTGAGGCTTCAGTTGGTAGGAATCCTTGCCGCAGATTGAAATAAGGCGATATCCACTCCTTTTCAGCGACGGGAATTCCCCCGTGCCGCATGCTTTGCAATTCAGATTGGGTTTGACATTGATTAGTTCCGAATCCTTCTTGCCGAGTTTAACATGTATTATCTGGCCGCAGAGCGAAGTCCCGATATCAGTGAAGAATTTTATGGCTTCGTAAACCTGAAGGGAGGCGATTATAAAAACTATGGGCGATAAAACACCAGCCGTATCACATGTATTCTCTGGATGCTTCTCATTACCGAAGACACACCTGAAACACGGCTTCCCGGATCTTTCAACAGGCATTATGTAGCCTTCATCACCGAGGACGGAGCCGTATATCCATGGGATTTTGTTTTTTATGCAGTAATCATTAATCAGATATCTGGCTGCCATGTTATCGGTGCAGTCGATAACTATGTCCGTGCCGTCAAGCAGATGTGTATTCTCATAGTCCAGATTCTCAACAAAGACTTCTGTATTGCAGTCTTCATTAATTTTTTTCATCGCATCTTTCATGATGATAGCTTTTGGTTTTCCTATATGGGAAAGATCGAACGTACCGTTCGCGTAGAGGTTTGATTTCTCTACATAATCCCTGTCAATTATCCTGATGAATCCTACATCTGAACGGACTAAAGCAGAAATGACAAAGGAGCCAAGAGAGCCGCATCCGACTACCGTAACTTTTGCAGATCCGAGCTTCTTTTGCCTCTCTTCCCCGATGAACTTCATCTGTCTCGCGCATATTTCCTGCATTAGAAGGAATTATATAAAACGATTAATAAAATGTAAGGTTCTACACAAAAGGATTGTTGCTTGCAATAATATTCCTGTCGTGTCGTACCTTGATTATGACAAATACAGCGACTAATATAATCACGATAGCCAGAATCAGATATAATATGGTGTAATCCTTTTCTGTTTCAGGAGGCTCAGGTTCACAAACATCAACCTTTATCCATCCTTGCGGGACATCACACGGCGTTGGATATTCAATACACTCTCCCGTCTCCGGATTTTTTGCAGGAGTTATTACCTGAATGCAGATTTTGGGCTTGGAACAGTCCGGACAATTCTTGTCTTCCCCCAACTCCGGCTCGCAGACCCCATTATAATTGCAGGAAGGTCTGGCTGATTCCTGCACGACCCATCCCCCGACCGTGATTGTAACGGAAGCGTTCAGAGTCGCGCCTTCAGAAGAGTTTCCAGTCAGTATAATATCATATGTCCCTTCTTCATTGAAAAGGGCGGAGAATGAAATGAGAACCGAATCATTAACATTTATCCTGTCAAAAATGAATAACGTTTTGCTGAAACTGCAATTCACGCAATCGGATTCTAAATCAACTGTAACGTTAGTCAGATTTGTCTCTCCGGTATTTTTCAGAGGGATTGATATAGCCTTCTGGATTGTCGCGTTCAGCGTTTCATTTGTTGTTATTATTTCCATCTTTTTTGTCTTTGAAGGAGGAGCCCCCCCACCGCTCGGTGAACTGCTCCCAGGCGGGTTCGAGATACACGCGCCGCAATCCGTCGAACACGATGAACAATCCTCAAGACCGGAGTCGCATGTCCCGTCTCCACAGTATTTGTCCTGAGCTACCGTGAATGAAGAGAACTGTGTCGTGTTAATCTGAACAATGTTTGAAGTCGTATTAATTGTTGAATTTGATGTCACGTTCTCCCATACCCCGTTGCAGAAATCTGTTGTAAGATTCCAGTCATGGCAGACCCAGACAGAAACGTAATTCTCATTCATTCCTGTATCGTCATATGAGAAAATGACCTGTCCGATAGTGAAGTTGAAAGTCGTTTCAGCGGAAACAATCTTCTTCAGTGCCCTTAAGATGGCATTGACGGCTGAAGCCGAAAAAGAACTTGTAGATATGTTATCGTTGAAGCTCACATTACCTAATCTTGTAATGTTTGTTATATTCACATTATCCATAGTGATATTCAGACCGATTGATTCCAGAACGAGTTTCCAGAGCCCTTCCGGAATCGTTGAGTTAAGTGTCTCGTTCTCCGCTGACAATCTCTGGGAATTTGTACCATTGTAATAAAGCCTGAGCGTTGCATTAGTCGAGTTGCCTGTTGCATTGAGGACATATATCGAGACATTTATTGAATCGGCTATCTCGAAATAAAGTGTCGTATTTACCGTATTATTCAGTGTATCATTAGCATAAAGCAGTATCCTGTAGTTCCCTGTATCGAGCCCGGTCGTATTATAGGATTCATTGCGGACTCCCATTGTATTGTTTATTGATTTCGTATATAGCGTCACATTTGTTGAATTGATAACTGAATACCAGACGTCTGATAATTCAACCAAATCAGAGATGTTAGCCTGCCATGTCAGATTCTCGTCTGCATAAAGCAACGGGGGGAATAAAGACTCATTGTATATTGTTGGCATTGAATTGATTGTGAATGTGTAATTGGTTTGGTTAAAAGCGCAATTTGAACTATTATCACAACACTGTGCATTCCATAAATATGTACCTTTGGCAAGGTTTGGCAAGTTCCAAGTGGAACTGTTCCATTGACCTGTTAAATTATGTGTATCGTTTGCTATCCAGCCACTTTCGTTAATCCATAACGTGCAGTTTTCTAGACCTCTCCAATCGAAAGCGGAGACATTAATTGTGATGCTGTTTGTCGTGTTGTAAAGAGTATCATTAGCCGGAGAAACTAAAGAAACTTCCGGCGGCTGCAAATCCTGCTGTCCGTTTGTAAAAGCATAGAGTTTATTATCATTTGACCCCACATAAACAATTCCATCTGCAATAATTGGCGAGGAACGAACATCACTTCCGGTAGTGTAACTCCATATCTCCGTACCATTGGTTGCATTGATAGCATATAGTTTATCATCATTTGATCCCACATAAACAAT
>JAFGCI010000011.1 GCA_016932735.1 Candidatus Aenigmatarchaeota archaeon | reverse complement strand
TCTTTCTGTGTCATTGGCCTCGATAAAGTTATCAGTGCAAACCTGCGATTCTGAACATATGAAGCCGTTCTGGTCAGAGCATGAAAGAAACAGTTCAGTACACCCATTTCCGCTGTAAATCCATGCATCAAAATCATAAACACATTCCCTTCCGTGGCGACGTACAGTCATCTTGTTTCCTTCCCAGCTTATTATTTTTTCGCCTTCGTTGTCCAAGGTTTCTATTCTTCTATTGCTGTTATATAGTGAATTTCCCTGCGGATCGAAACCTTCAAGACCCCCACGCTCCATCCTCTTTATCTTGATTTTCTCACCCTTGCTGTTCTGCACCATTAAGTACATGAGGCCGTCGTTGTCTGTTTGCCAGTTGCCGACCACCCTTACGTTGCTTCTCACAGCATTCTTGAAATCATCGAACGTGTCATAGTCGGCTCCAAGAACCCCCGTCTCTAAAAACGCTTCGTGTTCCCCGTTTATTCTTATTCCAAACATTGTCTTTCCTTCGCGGAAGAAGTTCCAGTCGCCCCTGTTTCTGAGCTGATATACGTAATTTCCCTCTGCGACAGGTATGAGATTTTCCTCTCCCTCGTCGAATTGATAGCTTTCCGGCCTGAATATGTGAAGCTTTATGATCCTTTCGGTGCAATCGCCAGGTCCCCAGCCGTTGGTGTGGCAGTAGCCGTCATTTACTATATACATGAAGTTCTTGTATTGGTAGCCGCCTTCTCCGAGGAGCAACGCTTCAACGTCATCTTCCCTCATTCCATATTTCTCGTTATTCATCCAGAGCGAGAAGAAGTATCCTCTCCTGGGATCCCCGTCATCATCAGAGCTTATGTCCATCACCCATGCGTTGTATGCATTGGACCCGATGGAATAGTATTTCGTCACGTAATTTATCTTGTTCTTTCGCTCCTCCCTATTTATGTGCCAGTAGCTGTCGGGCTCGTCATCCAGATTTCCGGCGTCGTAAATAACGGAAGGCACACGATAAGTGCTTGCATAAGCGACATCTGCATGCGTATTTCTGGCGTTTGTATTAGGAAGATTGAAGTATTGATAGAACGGGAAAGCATCCTCTGATATTGTAAAGTAATACTGCTTGGATCTCCCTTGGACGCCTCCGCGATGGTCTCCTGCAAAATCCATTGCCGAATCGAGAAGATAAAGGTCTGTCATCATCTTTGCCCTTTTCTTCATTTCAACCCCTCCCGGATCGGGCTGGCCTCCAAGCCTTTCAAGGGGCCTGTCCGCAAAATCATAAAGGAGCAGAAGCGCATTGAGACCCACCGTATTGTAACCTATCGTATCGAATTCCGCTACCTGATGAGTCAGCCAGTAATCGAAATGCGTGTATATCCAGTCTCTGGAAGATTCATAGACGATATATTCCTGGCCTGCCTCATAGTTCTTTCCATCCCATGTGAACGACTGTGCGGTCCAGCAGCCGCATTCAGGAAACTCGCTCAGATCTTTCATATCCCAGCATGAAGAGCCGGTATAATCAAAGCAATGGTTGCAGGAACTCATTCCATAAGGAGCAACCACTTCATTCTGTTCAAGTGCCATCAGGTATTTTATGTATGATATATATTGCTGCGTCCTCTGCCAGTCACATGGGCCAAATGAGAATGCGTATCTGTCAGTAACTATGTATGAAAGCTGTCTTTTCAGTTTCTGATAGAGTTCCGGGCTTATCTTATCCTTGTACTGGAAATAGACACGCGCCGCAGTTGGGGCAAGATAAAGTGCGCTGTTATCGGTAAAAGAGCATCCCTGCATTGTTATTAGATTTTCAACAAGTTCCTCCGTGCAGTCCAGGTCGCTCCTGTCCGGACTGCACTGCTTGTGGCTGTTGTTCTCAAGCCACGCAAAAACATAAGACCATACCCTATGGCATCCCCAATGCTCCGGGGGATAGCCACCTATCATTAGTTCGCCTTCTCTTTCAAGCCACGCTTCTTTTTTTTGTTCAAATGTTAGCGCGGCTGAACACATAGGAAGAAATAATATTGAGACGAGTATGATTCCCAGCAATAGACTATTGTAGTGCGAAATTCTCATACATCTGCTCCTCTTACTATTATTGTGGGGCTTTCGATATTATTGTTTTTCAATAGTTTCAATTATTAATTAAATGTTAAGAGCGCATCCGTCACTGCTCTTCACAAGATATGCGTTATCCTTTCTCAACTTGTCTCCATATTTAACGGGAATAAGTCTGCCATGGTTCACTGCAAGCATCTGAATATTTCCTCCGCAATAGTCAATTACATCCGAGTAATCCAATTCAGAAGACGTTCCGATTACATTCCACCCCTTTCTTATCATTATATCGCTTTGTGGATATCGAGTTTCATGCAGTTGGACAGTGCAATCTTTTGATGTCCTGACAAGGTATGCATCGCCTCCGGTAAGGCTTTTTTGTATTATGAGCCTGCTTCCCTCGATTGAAAAAATTTTGACAGAGCCGCAGAAATTCTCTATAGAATCCCTTGTTATATTATCGTTAGTCGGAACGAAGACGGTATTCCATCCTCTGGTCATGCTTAATGTCAGG
>JAFGCI010000010.1 GCA_016932735.1 Candidatus Aenigmatarchaeota archaeon | reverse complement strand
TCTTTCTGTGTCATTGGCCTCGATAAAGTTATCAGTGCAAACCTGCGATTCTGAACATATGAAGCCGTTCTGGTCAGAGCATGAAAGCGAAGGCTCATTCTTGTAAACGAATTTTATTGCATCCGCAATAACATCACCATTTGAGCCCATTGTATTTATTCTTACAAAGCCATTGCCGCCTTTATTGAATCGATATGTTCCAATAAGATTCCAGTGCACTGTATTTTTTGTCTGGTCAATTGTTTTTGTATCTTTGCCGTTTGCATGACTTATTTCAAAAACAACGTTTTGAGAGGCTCCGGAGCGCGGTCCATGCCATTCATATACTTCATAATCTCCGGCGACGCCTATAGTCGGTATAAAATCTGCATGAGTGGTGTATGAAGATGAACTTGCCGCTCTATAGCCACAGTTTCCCTGTTCGCAGTTATATCCCGGAGTCCAGAACTCAGGGTTGCCCTTTTCCCTGATCCATGTTCCATGAAAATTGGCTCCATCGCTTCCGGGAGAAGTGAACTGTGCTTCATTGTCAATGATAATATCGCTGATTGATACTGCAGGATTTTTTGTAAGCATTATTCCATCTCCGATAGAACTCGGTCTGCCGTCATCTATATGAGTTTCCGATCTTCCCGAAAGGATTACAAAATCAAACAATTCCCCGTTGTTAAAATCGGGGTCCTGACCGCCTTTGAATCGGTAATAAGGTCCGTTATACCCCTGCATGCTTTTGAGCTGGTTATCTGTTACAGTATTTGATTTTGAGTCCATGTTAAGGATATATGCACCGTTATCAAAAAAACGGACCCATACACCTTCCCCATCAACGCCTTCCGTGTCATATAAAAGTTCCATGGGACCGGTGGGATATCCCAGATTGATGTCATATTCGTCATAGTAAGATATGAACATATGTTCGCGGGAGGTTTTGTCTGTCACCTCTACATAAGCATCGCCATACATGGCGGCACCGAGGCTGAATCTCATATAAGTGTAGTCGTCTCTTGACTGGCCTCTGTTTGCCCCGTATAAAATCGTGTGAGGCTCCGGAGCTATTGTCATCCACTGGTCAAACCATGTCATATAGTTTTTGAAATTGTGCCAGTAGCCTCCCTTGGTCATTCCGTGCTGATGCTCGAGATAAAGACCGTTCGTCTCCTGCCAGGAGAATCCATGAAACCGCAGGGAGTTCATATAAATTATTTTATCATCCCCTATATCGTTTCTAAGTTCTCTGACAGCTTTCATTACGCCGTTTGTATTCCATACATTCTCTATCCATGCATAATCGTGCTCATTCCAGTCTTTGACGCCGTTATCGTCCAGGTCATAGTCCTTGCCCCAGCCGGGTGTTTCCCATACACCGTCTGTTCCGACACCATCAAATGCAGTCAGATCAAAGCGCCACTGCATTCTGTCTGCTATTATTTCATTGTACCTTTTCCCGCCGAAAGCGGTAGATTTGGGGCAAAAGTCGGACTGGTCTATGAGATGGTATCTGTCTCCATAAATTTTGAATTTGGTGCCGTCTGACTTTCTTACAAACCATTCTTCGGGAAAGGATTCCCCGCTTTGTAACAAGACAGAGCCATAGTTCCAGTCGGTTGTTCCTATGACGTATGTATGAGGGCTGATAGATTTTACTTCAAGCGGATACGATGATGAATAATGAGCAGTTATCACATAATCAAATTCTGCTGTCCATTCGGGCGTTGCTTTACCAAACATGAAGAAACCAATTCTGGGATAGCAATGTCCTTTTACGGGGTCCCAGCAATCCTCTCTGGCAGAAACTCCTGATACTATGATAGTGAGAAAGACGAACAAAATGAAGAAGAGTATAATCTTACTCATAATAAGATATTGTCTCAGGTGATATTAATCAATTAACCAATAAAAACTTCGCCGGACAATATTATTCACATATGGTCAGGCTCGAAAAGATTTCTGTTCAGGGTTTCAAATCATTTAAGAGGTTAGCGAGCATACCTTTCCCAACCAATTTTTCCGTTGTCACGGGACCAAACGGCTCGGGGAAAAGCAATATTGCTGATGCAATATCATTTGTTCTGGGAAAAACATCATCAAAAATATTGAGGGCAAAGAAATCTCAGGACCTTATTTTCAACGGCAGCAGGAAGAAGGAAGGAGCTGACTATGCAAAGGTCACATTATATTTTTCCAACAAAGACAAAGTCCTGCCGTTCGACACCGATACCGTGACAATCTCCAGAAGGATAAACAAGAGCGGTGTCAGTGCATACAGGCTAAACGGGAAGATTGTCACAAGACAGCAGATTCTCGACGTTTTCACAAAGGCAAGGATACAGCCCGGAGGCCACAATATCCTTAAACAGGGTGCAGTCACACAGATAATAGAAATGGATCCGGTGGAAAGGAGAACTGTCCTGGACGAGATTTCCGGAATAACTGAATATGAGGAGAAGAAAAAGAAGGCTCTGAACGAACTGGAAAAGATTGCTGTTAAGGTGAGGGAAGCCGAGATAGTTGTTGAACAGAAAGGAGAAATAATGTCACGGCTTTCCGCAGAAAGGGAGGCAGCCCTGAAATATCAAAACTTTGAGAAGGAGCTTAACAAAGTCAGGTTATCGATCATCTGGAAAGAGTTCTCTTCCACGGAAAAAAGCATGGAAGAGATTGAGCAGAAGATAAACGAGAAGCAGTCCGAGTATGACAGGAGCGAAAAAACCATTCAGGAGCTTGATATTAAGATTGAAGCAAAGGAGAACGAACTGGAAGACGCTATAAGGGATGCGATGAACATCTCAGAGCAGGTCGACCTTACAAAAAAGATTTCAAGGCTCGAATCCGGAATAGAGTCAAAGAAGAACGCAATAGATGCGAATAACAGAGAGATTGAGAGGCTTGAAGCACTTATTAATGATATGCGCCAGATGGACAGCAAGCGTCCGCCTGCAGTCGAGGCCGTCCTGAACATTCAGGGAGTGCATGGAGTCCTTAAAGATTTGATAATAGTCCCTGACAAATATGCAGTCGCAGCCGATGTAGCAGGCGGAGCCCATATGTCGGATGTCATCGTTGAAAATGCAAATGTTGCAGTCAACTGTATAAGATATCTAAAAGAAAACCAGATAGGAAGAGCCAGATTTCTTCCGATGGACAGGATACAGCAGAAAGCCATCTCGGACTCGCCCGAAGGCTCTTTCGGATGGATTTCAGACCTCGTCCACCACGAGCCGAAATACTCGAATATAGTCCGCTACGTTTTTGGAACTACTGCATGCGTCAGCACCATCGAGAATGCAAAGGAGATATCCAAGACCGAAAGAACGAGGATGGTGACAATCGACGGCGACCTTGTCGAATCGACCGGAGCCATGACAGGAGGATTCTATATCAAGAAGAGCTCCGATCCAAGAATAAGGGGTTATAACGAGCAAAAAAAGAAGATATCATCAGAGATAAAGATACTCATTATTGAGATAGAAGAGCTTGAAGCCCAGCTAAAGGAACTTCTCGGAAAGGAGAAGAAATCGAGCAGCGCAAACCTTGAAGGCAAGCGCGCAAAGCTCAAGGAGCAGCTCGAAAAGCTGAGGTCAGAAAGAAAGAGCATTTATGAAAAGAGAATTATAATCCAGCAGGAACTGAATAAAATTAATATAAACAAGGCCCGCCTTGAAGCGAAGCGTGACTCTGTCAAGGAACAGTGGGGCGGCAAGCAGGAAAATGATATCAAAGAGATGGAAGAATCCGATCTTAAGGACAAGAGCGTCCAGTGGCTGAAGGGAAGGGAGAACGAGATAATGGGCGAATTCGCGCAGCTCGGGCCTGTCAACATGAAAGCCATTGAGGATTATGACAGCCTGTACGAGGAATTCAAGACCTTCAAGGAAAAGGTCGAAAAGATAATAAAAGAGAAATTGTCGATAGAAGAAACGATAGCTGAAGTCGATTCGAAAAGGCATGATGTATTCAAAAAGACGCTTGAAGCGGTTTCCCAGCAGTTCCTGGAACTGTATAATGAGATGACGGGCGGCGATGCGTATCTCAAATTAGAGAAGGAAGGGGATATAGAATCCGGCCTTCTGATTTCTGCACAGCCTCCCGGGAAGAAACTTCTGTACATCGATTCTATGTCAGGAGGCGAAAAGACACTTACCGCGCTCGCCTTCCTGTTTGCTATACAAAGGCATAAGCCGAGCCCGTTCTATATACTCGATGAAGCGGATGCGGCGCTTGATAAGACCAACACGATTGCACTGACCAGACTGATACAGCACCAGTCAAAGATGGCGCAGTTCATAGTGGTTTCCCATAATATAGATCTGGTCAGAAAGGGAGACACAATCTATGGAGTTTCAATGGATGAAGGAGAATCCAAGGTTATAGGCCTTAATCTGACAGAAGAGGACAACCTGAAAAAACTGATAGCAACGAATTAATCCAGATATTTTCTTATATCTTCTCTAAGCGCAATCGTATTGATTTTCCTGTCCTTGGTTTTAGTTACGAATCCCCTGAGCTGAAGCCTCTTTACTATTCTATGAATCTTGACTTTATTGTAGCCACTGTCTTTCATAAGCCTTGCCTGTGTCATTTCTCCTTTATTTCCTATAAGCAGTCTGACTATCGCGGCTTCATCCTGCGGAAGCATCTTTGTGAATGAAGAGGCCATTTCTTTAACATCGAACCCAGCCTTCTGATGAGTTTCGGCCTGTTTTCCGCTTCTGAGAAGATAATATATAAGGGTTCCGATAAGAAGGCCTATCGATGAAAGCAGTGGTATGAAAAGCCATATAGGTATTGCACAACCACAGGCGTTTCCGGCAGAGACTTCAGTCTGCACATAAAGAGATGACAGTGCCACAACAAAAACGAAAGTAGCAATGATCATCACAACAAAAACAATCTTCTTTTCAGTATCCATGACAATGAATATGAAAAGGGGGAAATAAATATTTAATTGATGAAATCAAACCGATTTCTGTGAATGAATACAAAACTGAAAACTGCAGGAATGTTGATATACAGGGACTTAAATCAGAAAAATCCCACCTGAGCAATTTTCTGGATACGTTCCATTCTTAAACAAATAAAAGGAAAAGCGGAGCGAAGACAAGCGCCACTATTGACATCAGTTTTATCAGAATATTCAATGAAGGACCGCTCGTATCCTTGAATGGATCTCCCACGGTATCTCCAACGACAGAAGCTTTGTGCGTATCCGAACCTTTGCCTCCATCCTTTCCTGATTCTATGTATTTTTTCGCGTTGTCCCATGCACCGCCTGCATTGGCCATTAGGAGCGCGAGCATGAAGCCTGTCACAATACCGCCGGCAAGAAGCCCCCCGAGAGCTTCCACACCCAATACCATACCTACAGCTATAGGAGCTGCTATTGCAAGCACACCGGGTAAAATCATCTGTCTTAATGCAGAATGGGTGCTTATCTCAATGCATCTTGCATAATCGGGCTTTTCTGTTCCTTCAAGAATACCTTTCTTTGTTCTGAACTGCCTCCTGACCTCATCCACCATTTGTATAGCCGCTTTTCCTACAGCGTTCATTGTAAGTGAGGAAAAAACGAAGGGAAGAAGGCCTCCGATAAATAATCCGACAAAAACGCCAGGCTTGATAAGATCTATTCCTGTAAGGCCGACCGTCTGTCCGTATACCACAAACAATGCAATCGAAGTCAATGCGGCCGAGCCTATTGCAAATCCCTTTCCTATAGCTGCCGTTGTGTTACCTACAGCATCGAGGGATTCTGCTTTTTCTCTTACCTTGATCCCGAGGTTTGCCATCTCTGCAATGCCTGCAGCGTTGTCCGCCACGGGACCATATGTGTCGCTGGCAAGGGTTATGCCCAGAGTTGAAAGCATGCCTACAGACGCCAGTGCAATTCCATACAAACCTCCGGTCTGGTAAGAGATAAGAATGGCTGCGCATATAGCAAGGACGGGTATTATTGTGCTCTCCATTCCAAATGCAAGACCCGTGATTATATTGGTTGCCGCCCCGGTTTTTGAAGCTTCTGCAATATCCTGTGCAGGTTTATTTTTTTCTGATGTGAAATATTCAGTTGAAGCGCCGATTAAAAGTCCGGACACCAGACCCGATATTGTTGCATACCAGAGATTCACACCTTCCGGACCCATCATCTGAGTTATAAGGAAATACGATAATAAAAACATCAGTCCGGCTGAAATGAAGGTGCCTCTGTTAAGAGTTTTTGCCGCATCTTTCTTTCTGTGTGCCTTAACAAAGAATGTCCCCACTATCGAAACGAGAATACCGAGACCGGCTATAGCCATTGGAAGGACGGCCGCATAGCCGCCGAAAGTTGACAGAACGGCTCCTATGGCCATAGCGGCTATTATAGAATCGACGTATGATTCAAAAAGGTCGGCTCCCATACCAGCAACATCGCCGACATTATCACCCACATTATCAGCAATCGTTGCAGGATTTCTGGGGTCATCTTCAGGAATTCCTTCTTCAATCTTGCCGACAAGGTCGGCTCCGACATCTGCGGCCTTTGTGTATATTCCGCCGCCGACCCTTGCAAATAAAGCTATACCCGATGCCCCGAAACCGAAACCGTATATTATGTTAGGATCGCCGAAAACCGCATAAAGAAAACTAATGCCTAAAAGACCCATACCTACAACAGTCATACCCATTACAGCTCCGGAGGAAAACGCGACCCTAAGGCCTTTGTTCATGCTTTTCTGGCATGCGGCAGCTGTTTTTCCGTTGGCGATTGTTGCTACCCTCATCCCTATATTACCGGCAAGAGCCGAGAAAAACGCTCCCAAAAAGAACGCTATTGCAATATTTTGTCCAATGCCGAAACACAGAACAACTCCGACAATTAACACGAAGGCACTGAGAATTTTGTATTGTTTATTAAGATAAGTCAATGCTCCCTGATGTATAAGGTGTGTCAGATTCCTTACTTCTTCCGGACCATCATCTTTTCTCTTTATAGATATTATCAGCACTCCGGCAAAAACAAGAGCTAATAAACCACTAACCCAAGGCAGGCAGTTCCATATATTTTCGTACACAAGCAGGCCTCCTGAAACTATAACACATTAATGACGGATGACATTTATATAATTAGTTTTGAGCCCATTTATAAAGAAAAAGAAAAGATATGATGCAACCCTAAAGTTGCATCCGGTTAAACAAATTAAATTTTTGTTACTCTTTCAACGCCAACTTTCTTTACGATTGGTTTCCAGACCTTGCTTGGCAACCATGAAGGAGCGTTTGATGGAGCACTTACCTGTTTTCTGTTACCCTTGAAAAGGTGCATTGTGTATGTGCCGTCTTTGTTCCTTCTGCCTCTCTCTCTAAGCTTTATGTCGCTGAAACCCCTCGTTGCTGCTTTCAGAGCTGCCTGTCTTGGCTGGGAACCGGTAAAGATTGCTGATTTTCTGCCAGCTTTAAGAACATAGTATTTTTTTGCAACTCTTTTAGATTTTCTTTTTGCCATAAATTACCTCCACCACTTAGAATATAATAAGCTTTTGTTAAGCGGTTAATTGATTTTGATTATCCTGCTTTATAAATGTTTCTCTTAATATGGGTTTTATGAAAGAAGAAATATGAAAAAGGTCACTTATTTTCCGGATGTATATGTCTTAGACTTTCTTCCTGCCTGCGGCTTTAATGGATTTGACGATTGCCTCGACCTTCTTCCTGACATCTGCTATATTCTCTACGGCTGTGCCTATCTGGACAGCGTCTGCCCCGTTTTCTATGGCTTTTCCGGCCTGCTCCGCTGTCCTGAACCCACCGCCAACCACATAAGGAACGCTTATGGAATCGCTGACGGCTTTTATCATTTCAAAAGGCATGTGACCGTCTTTCGGATTGGAGCCGCAGTCCGTCAGAATAATCCTGTTCCCCGTCAGCTCGCCTGCCATTGCAAGGGCAGCCGCTATCTGCGGCTTATGCCTCGGGACAAGGTTAGCATCGCTTACCCACCCAACCGTTCCGCCGGGGGAAATCACTATGTAGCCGGTAGGAATGGCCTCTATGCCGAGCTTTTTTATCACCGGAGCGGCGACGGTCTGAGCCATCGTAGACCAGTATGCATTCCTTGAGTTTAACATGCTCATGAAATAAATCGAATTCGCGTATCTTGTTATAGATGAAGTGTTTCCCGGAAATATGTTTATCGGAACATTGACTTGCTCCTTTATTCCTTTTGCAACGGCGTCAAGAAGCTCGCCCTGCGCTCCAATGGAACCGCCGATTAGTATGAGGTCTGCTCCTGACTCAACACTTTCTTTGGCAGTTTTTATTGCCGTTTCCGGAGTCTTGTGATCGCACGGGTCTATCAGAATGAAAGTCATCCCGCCCTCCCTTTCAATGACATCATTAATATACTTCTCAACTTTCCCGATTTTCATCATTACCGAACACCTTGTAATTCTATAGATTGTTCTTTTCAGTGATATTTAAATAATAGATACCATTCGTATTTCAGTGATTTATAGTGAAGGGCATAATAAATTTGAATAATGACATTCACTATATTTCAACGACAGTTTCAATTTAATTGTGTCGGTGATTATAAATGCGTGTTCTGATTACAGGCGGAACGGGGTTTGTGGGGAACAGGCTTGCGAAGAAGCTCATGAAAAACGGCCATGAGGTCGTGATTTTTGCAAGCTACGGGGAAGCTCCCAAAGGGGCGAAACTAATCAAAGGCGATATACTCAATAAAAAAGAAGTTGAAAAAACATTATCCCCCTTGCCCGATGTCGTTTATCATCTTGCTGCAATACTCGATGAGACCGATCCAATGATGAAACAGGTCAACATCGAAGGAACCATAAACTTCCTGAAGAAAGGAATAAAGAGATTTATTCTTGTCAGCTCTGTTGGTGTTCTGGGAGAGGCCAGACTTCCATTGGATGAGGATGCTCCTTATAATCCGGATACTGGTTACGAAGAAAGCAAAATGCAGCAGGAGAAGCTCGTCAAAGAATCGGGTATACCATACACAATAATAAGGTCTACCATCGCTTACGGGCCGAACAAATTCTGGTCTGACATAATCAAGGCAGCAAAGAAAAGATATCCGATGATAGGTTCCGGAAAGAATTTCTGGCATCTGATTTACGTCGATGACATGGTCGATGCTCTTGCCCTCGCATTGAAACCGGAAGCAAAAAATGAAATATTCAATATAGCAGACGGCGACCCGAAGACCTACAGGGAAATATACAAGGATATTGCTGATGCTCTCGGAGTTGAAATGCCAACGAAGACCGTTCCTGTTTTTCTGGCTAAATTACTGGCCAGACTTAAAGAAAAGAGGCGAGAATCCGACACCACGACCAAAGTCTCGAGCATTACACGATTGGTGCGGAACAGGATTGTGGATATTTCGAAAGCAAGGAGAGTTCTCGGCTACAAACCTAAATATGATTTTAAGACCGGAATAAGGAAGACTATAAAAGAATTGGGGTCAGAATATTTAGATTAAAGGGGTCGTGGTGTAGTTTGGCTAACATCCGAGCTTCGGGAGTTCGAGAGCGTGGGTTCAAATCCCACCGATCCCATTCTCTCTAAAGTAGTTTAATGAGAAGTTGATATTTTAATGCAACAGACGGCATGGCCGTCGTGAAACTTAAATTCAAATTAACTATTAAAACCCGTAATGATACGAAATAACTAAAAAACTTATAAATCAGGAAAGCAAGGAATTTACATACACTACGCTTGGTGTATTGGGGGAGGTTAATTAATGAGAAAGTTAATTTTGACTGGAGTTTTCTTGTTGTCACTGTTTATCCTATTTAATCCATTGATTTCCGCAGCCGGTGTTGAAATAACAGGAACAGATTCCAAGACGATAGAATTCGGAAAATCAACTAGATTCGATTTTACAGTTAAGAACAGCCTTAACATGATGATGGATATTGTTGTTCTTGTCGAAGGAAAGCATTCTGAGTGGGTAACACTGGACAAATACTTCTTCCTTGTTCCTGCACTGTCGCAGAAACAATTAGACGTTGTCGTTTTTCCGCAGGATAACGGGACGCAAACCTATAAACTGACAGTTCAGTCTATATCGATGCCTAACGTTTACCAGTCTTTTGCCTTCTCGTTAAAAGCCGTCGGGGATAAGAAATCGGAAATTCTGGTTAAAGAGAAAAAGACATCAATACAAACTGTTGATGCAAAAATCTCAGGGAGCAATATACAAATGGGCGCCGTGATTCTGAAGCCTGACGAGACTGCCATAACAGTGGATTTCTATCTTAAGGACATAAATGGGGATGTTATTTTATCATATATAAAAGTCCTGGAAGGTTCAGGCTCAAAAACAGTTGATTATGAATTCCCAACGGACGGCCTTCTGGCCGGCAGTTATGTAACAGAGGTCTTTGTAAGGGACCTGATGCTAAGCAAAATTGATACTGTGGTTATTCCTGAAGCGAGGAATGTAAAGAAAACAAGGGAAGTGACGTCGGGATTCCTTTATGAAACCGTATTGATATCAGTTGAGAATCTTGGAAATGTTGTCGAGCATAATTATGCGTTCGGTGAAGAAGTCCCCCTATCAGAATATATAGTATGGGATGTCCCACCACACGCGTCACGGTCATTAGATAATGGCGTCATTGAAGGCATTTGGACCATAGAAACCATGAATCCGGGAGATAAGGTATACATTTCATATACGATAAACTACTGGTTCTCGCTCATGAAAATAATAATAGCCGTAATATTGGTGCTCATTGCGGTGGCTATCGTTTACATGAAGATGTCGAGACCAAGCATAACCAAGAGGTTCGTAAAGAAAGGCTCGAACCATTTCCTTGTAATACTTGAGGCCAAAGGCTCATTCTTCACCTCAATAAAGAGCGTTCTGATTAAGGACACTATATCGCCTCTTATGGAGGTTGAGGGAAAATTCGAAGGCATCGCACCTGTAATCAGGAAGGGCAAGGATAACACTGAGCTTCTGTGGAGAATAGGGACCATGAAGAGAATGGATGAAAGGATACTCTCCTACAATGTTAGGGGAAAGGTCGAAGCGCAGATAAAGCTTCATCCGGCTGTGATGAGATATAAGAAGACGGAAGAAGGAGAGAAGAGAAGAGTCTTTTCAAACACGGTCCACGTGGAATAAGCACTGGATAATCATCCCTTTAAATTTTTTCATTTGGTTAGATAGAATATTATGGATAGAAATGAAATAAAAAACATGCTAAGAAAAAGCTATCTTTCTCAAAGAAACGTTTACCTGACTGTTGAAGAAAAAAACGGTCGTCATTCCCACTATGCGGGTAAGGTGAGTTCTTCCGGTGACAGTGAAATTGTTTCACTCCATTCGGCGACACCGAAAGGTCAAGATATTCTCGTTTATCACGGGTTTAGGGATGGGGTGGTCTCAGCATATCTTAGTCCTAGATACAAAGACCCGATACATAAAGGATGCGTCATTGATACTCACTATGAAAGTATACCTCTGAAAAAAATATTAGGAAAGAAAAGGACTGTTTGCTACAAAACTGTTTTTGGAAATATAGGATTTATCGACGGAACGATTGCCGGAGTTCACTGCAACCCCAAGAACCCTTCAGTAGAAATCGCAACAGACGGACGCATTTTATGCATGAGAAAAGTGAAAACCGGAAATATTTTCTCTATAAGCTGAAAACAGAAAATTAAGCACCGAACCTTCTCTTTCTTTCAGAATATTCCTTTACAGCTTTCCTGAACTCTTTTTCCGTCATTTCCGGCCATAAAGTGTCTATGAAGAAAAGCTCGGAGTAAGCGGACTGCAGGGGAAGGAAGTTTGACATCCTTTTTTCGCCGCCTGTCCTGATTATCATGTCCGGGTCGGGGAAGCCATTCGTATGGAGATTGTTGATTATTTCTTTTTCATCAATATCTCTGGCTGAAATCTCCCCGCGGTAAACCTTTCCGGCAATCTTCCGGACAGTGTCTGTTATTTCCTGTTTTCCGCCATACGCTATTGCAAGGTTGAGATAATAATTATTGTAACCTTTTGTTCTCTTCTCGACCCCGTTTATCAAATCGACTATGTCGTCGGGAAGGACTTCAAAATTACCAAAACAGCTGATTCGGGCTTTGTTTTTGTGGGTGTAATTGTCCTCATTTACAATAATATCCTTCAGTTCTTTACGAAAGATGTCATAGATATAATTTATCTCCTTCTTCGGCCTTCTTTCTATATTTTCGAGAGACAACGAATAGAAGGTAATCATCTTCGTATCTGTCTTTTTGCACCAGTCGAGAACCTTCTTCAGCTTCTCCGCTCCCCATTCATGCCCTTTCCATGGCTGTAGCATAAGGCGCTTAGCAAATCTCCGGTTCCCATCAGGTATTATCGCTATGTGATAAGGGTATCTTGAAACTCCCATAAAACCAACCCAGTAAATTAATATATGCTATTGTAGATAGTATATAAATAGTAAATATATGATTTTATATATTTTAGCTCCAAGGGAATACCCATGCTGATAGAGACGCACTGCCATACAGTTTATTCAAAGCAGATGAAGATTAAATGGGAAGGAACCAATACTCCTGCCGAGATGGTAGAAAGAGCAAAGAATCTGGGTATAGGCGCATTATGCATAACAGACCATGACAACATAAAAGCATGGCCTGAAGCAATCGAAGCCGGAAAAAAGCACGGCGTCTTTGTTGTCCCCGGAACGGAAATCTCATCCGCAGACGGGCATATACTCGGTCTCGGACTTAATGAGCTTATACCGAAGAAGCTCTCTGCCGAGGAAACGATAGACAGGATACACCAGCAGGGCGGCTTTGCAATCGCCGCGCATCCTTTTGATATAAAGGGTCTCGGAATACAGGACAAGATAAAATACGCAGACGGCATTGAGATATTCAATTCTCTTAATGTCGATAAAGTCGCCAACTGGCTGACGAAGAGAAAATCAAAAGACCTCGGAAAGCCTCTGTTCGCAGGTTCAGATGCACATTCGGCGGACATGCTTGGAATGTCTCTTAACGAGATAAGCGGCGATGTACATACAGTCGATGATTTTATTTCTGCATTAAAAAACGGAAAGGTATCGATAGCAAAATCGGATTACCAGCCCGCCAACGTCATTATAGAATGGACGCGTGAAAGGATGGCGAGATCGTATTTTGACATAGTGGATTATGTGAATATGCACTACTGGGCCCCTAAGATGCAGTTATCAAAGTTCATGCTCAACAGGTTTGTTTATTCAAAAAGCAGAACGCTCGACTATACATGGAAAGCGATGGCAGAGTTTGCATTCAGAATGTCAACTGTTTATGGCGGGCTGAAACTGCTTATCTGATATCTCCTGCTCCGCCGGGAATCAGCCGCCTTATTTCTTCAGTGTTTACAGAGTCAATCCATTTCCTGTCTTCCGGTTTTGCTTTGGGAACGATTATGCCCTTAATCTGTTTTGTAAGTTCGGCAGCGTCTGTAGAGCCCGGCCTGATGAGAACATAATATTTTGTTCTGGCCTTCACCGATTGCAGAGGCCCCGATATCGCTTCCTTTCTGCCAGTTTCCGGATTCTCCCAGAAACCGAGAGCCAGTTCCAACCTCGTGCTGTGAAACCATTCCCTTTCCCCTTCTATATAGAAGGAGCCTTTTGGGAGGTTAATGCCGTCGGGGCTGGCTTTGATGACCTGTTTCGGCATTATCCCGTACACATCAACAGTCCCAAGCCCTCTTGACCACGCTTTTGACTGGACCGCGGCAAAGACTGCGGCCTCTTTCTTGGCCGCATCGGAAATTTTTCTTCCTTCTGATTTAATAACGGCGAAAGCGGCTCCCTGTATATCGGAATGCAATACAAAATCGTCTGACTGCGTATGGCTCTTAATCAGCATTTCGTTGGTTTCAGCGTCTTTCCCGGCGACGACTGTGAAGCCATCTGAAGTTACAAACCACCTGAAATTGTCAAACCACCTCGATTTCTGCCTTTTCTTCAGCAATTCATTCTGCCTGACCTTTTCTGACTTTCTCTGGCCTTCTCTTTCAGTATCCTGAAGCCTCTTTCTTGATTTCTCAAGGGCATCTTTGGCCGAAGTGATTTTTACTTTCATCTTCTTGGAAGTCTCGAAATATTTTGTCGCACTCTTATCAAGAGGCTGTTTATAATCTATATCAAATCTCTTTCCGGTGATTTCAAGTGTGAGAAGCCCTTTCTTTTCATCTATTTTTATAATGGACTTTGCCATCTCAGTTCCACTTGATTTCAGTTTTTCCTTTATCTCATTCCAGGACAGACCTGAATCCCTTGCTCCCAGAAGCTGATGAATTGTATTGTTAATAAACTGGTAATTCTCATAGATAATCTCTCCTATCTCTTTGCTGCTTACGCCTTTTCCATGCATAGATTCAATGGCTTCTTCCTGGCTTTTTACAATTCTTTGTATCCTGTCCTTTTCGCTCTTCTGTATTTTCTGCTCTTTCTTTTCGACAGTGTCAACCAGCCTCGGAGTGAAATATGAATCGAGAGCCTCCGAAAAAGTTTCCGTCCTTTTAGGGATTCTCTCCCCGATGGGAAAAGGCGACACGAAATCGGGGTATATAGAAGGATTCATTTTCATCATGCCGAATTTTTTCATTGATAAAAATAATACTGAAAGTTCTTTCTCAGAGAATTCTTTTGCATTCTTATCGGAATCGAAGTCCTTCAGAATTTCATTTGCGTAAACGGAGCCAAAACCCATATTGACAGACATGAAAACGACAATCTTTTTGTCGGAACTTTTTGCCTGTTTAATGAAGTCTTCCTTTGAAATGGTGAGAGGGTTTGAATCAGACGGCGGGTATTCATAGGCGTGGTTCGGACGGATTGTCCGGTCCTTCCACGTCTGGTGATAAAGAGGCATTATTATTTTTTCCCCGCTATCGCAGAATATTACATTGCCCTGATGGAAGTTCTCTATGATGAGATAATAGTCGTCCATTTTTATTTCGATTATCCTGTTGAACTCGTTTTGCTCTATGTTCCTGATTTTGGCTCCTATCAATTTCTTCCTTAAAAGCTGGCAGAAACCCAGCGGCTGAACAGGCGCTTCGGCCTTCTTGGTGGTCAGGAATATATGGCTCTTATCGACAAACAATCTGGCAGTTGAAGTTTTAGAGCCCGTTCTTGAAGCTTTCGGAGCATAAATCTCGAATATGAACTGGAAGCCGTCGTCCAGCCTCCATTGATAGATTTTCCTGAAAAACCCGCCTTCAAGCACTTCTTTTAGCTCTCTGACAAGATAATAAATGTCCAGAGCGGTCATTTCATGCTTTCCTGACAGTTTTTCCATGATATTTATTTGTAAACAAGATTAAAAATAGTTCAGCAAGAAATAGGATTAATGATCTCTAACCGTTCAATATGTTCCCCGTCTCCTTGTTCATCTTGCCCACTCTTACCTTAATGAGCTTTTCTATCTCTCCGGAAATAGTTGTCTCGTTAAGGACGCAGAGCGCCTTGAAAAGGAGGAAAAGCTCCTTATCGATTTCTATAGTGGTTGTTATAGTCTCCCTCTGGGGCTGTTCGTCTACCATGAAACAAACTTGCTTTAAGGATATATAAATTTTATTGTTTCCGGGGAATCCGGAAACTAATCAAATTTTAATATATAAATATGCGCATATTAAAATATAATTACTATAGTTCAGGGAAAGGATGGGTGATATTAATGGGCGAGCAATCGGGTTTTGATGCGTATAAAGCACGCATAATGGTTGCAGGATGCGGCGGCGGTGGGTGCAACACCGTAAACAGGCTGACAGAGCTCGGCGTCAAGGGCGCGCAGATTATTGCAATGAATACTGATGCAAAGCATCTGAGCGTTACAAACGCCGATAAGAAGATCCTGATAGGCAAGGAGCTGACAAGGGGCCTTGGCGCGGGCGGGTATCCTGATGTCGGAAAAAGAGCGGCAGAAGAACAGAAAGAACAGATAAAAGAAGCATTTCAGGGATGCGATCTTCTGTTCGCTACGTGCGGACTTGGAGGCGGAACAGGTACAGGAAGCATCTCTGTCGTTTCTAAAATAGCAAAGGAGATGGGCGCAATTGTTATTGCACCGGTTACATTCCCGTTCAGGATGGAAGGAACCAGGATAGGAAAGGCAGAAGACGGCCTTATGAACCTTAGGGATTACGCTGATACAGTCATAATCATTGAAAACCAGAAGCTTCTTCAGCTTGCAGGCCAGAGGCCTCTGAAGGAGGCGTTCGCCGTTGCAGATGACCTTATCGCAAGCATGATTAAAGGTGTAACAGAGCTTATTTCAGAGCCATCTCTTGTCAATCTGGACTATGCAGATGTAAGGTCTATAATGCATTCTGGCGGAGTCGCGACAATAGGCGTGGGTGAGTCCGACACAAAGAACAAGGCGAGGGAAGCTATAGAGATTGCGCTTAACCACCCGCTTCTTGATGTTGACTATCAGGGAGCTTCCGGAGCTTTGATACAGGTAATCGGAGGCGAAGACCTCACACTTGACGAGATAACTGAAATCGGGGAAACGGTCTCAAAGAAGATGAGCCCGGATGCAACTGTGATGTGGGGCGCAAGGCTTGCTCCTGATATGAAGGGGAAGGTTAAGGTAATAACAATAATAACCGGCGTTACTTCGCCTTACATTCTCGGAACGCATAAAGAGGAAGAAAAGAGCCTTCAGAAAAAGGTCAATAATGAATTCACCAAGATGGGAATAAGGACATTCGCCTGATTTCCTGTTTTTCTCATTTTTTATTTTTAATATATTTCTGAATTTTGTTTTCTTCTTAACCAAAACACCATGACCGGCCTCGTGCATGATAATAAAAAAGTCTTTTTGCAATTTCTATAATCTTTGAAGCCAGCTTTAAGGGAGCAAATGAAATATTTATTAAGTGAGATATCTTTCTGCCTGCGATTCTGACCGGAGTTGCTCCGGCCGTCTCCCACATTACATAGCCGAGCCTGTAGTTGTCGCCTCTTTGACCCTTCTTTTTTAGGGAAAGCAGTATAGGTATAGAAGCGAACCTGAAGAATGCCGATGCGTAGAATATCATTTTAAGCCCGCTTGTGAAGGGGTCTCCTGTCGAGACGAAAGTCAGCGCAAGAAGGGTTCCTGCGCTCGTACCCAAAAAGAACCCGCCTTCCTTGAATACATTAAACCGTGCAATATACTTGTATCTCTGTCTTTGGGGGGCGATGTCCAGAAGATAGCTAAAAGTCATAAGAGTGAATCCTGAGAAAGTGAATCCAACATAAACCTTTGTCAGTATTATGTGTGCAAAGCTTGTCGACATTGAATAGAAGAGTGGCGTAAAGCACATGAGTGTTCCTGTCACTATGAGTATGTTCTTGCTTCCGAAGTGGGAACTAGCCTTGCCCCAGTATCTCAAAAATATGTAATCAAAAATTATTCCCGTGACAATGGCGGCGGTGTAGGCTATGTAATCAAGACCGATATCCCTTAGCATATATACCTCAAAAAAGGGGTCGCCGATTCCTATCCCGAAACGGACCAGGGCAATGTACAATGTGAAATAGACCAATTGTTTGTTGACTTTAAGACTGGTGATGGAATCGCTTGGGCTTATCCTTATCAGCTTACGGAAGCTGTAACTTCTTTCACCGTCCTTTATTCTCATTCTCAATATTGGAGGAATGGAAAGCAGGCCAGCTATGCCTCCCGCTATGAATATCACAGGGAAGCCGAACATTTTCAAAGCTAAACCGGCTGTCAGGACTATGAAAACCGATATGAGGCTTATAATACTGTCTCTTCTGCCAAAAAAAGGTCCCCTTGAATTCTTGGGAACCATGTCGGCTAAAGAACTGGAAACGCTCGGCTCCCGGAAAGCGACAAAAAACGATATCATGGCACCCATAAGGACAAGTATAGTAATAGAGGATTCCCATTGATAAAGCGCTATTAGCGCAAGCACAAACATGGCAACGGAACGGGCAAATATGTTTGATATTATCCATATTTTCTTGCCGCTTATCCTTGATACTGCATATGAGCCGGGAATCTGCCCGCAGATAGCAGCCAGCGAAGAGAAAGCGCTTAATGCACCTATCTGAGAAGCGCTTGCATTGAGAAATACTGCCAGTGGCGTAAGGAATCTACTCTTTATTGAGTGCGATGTCTCAGAGAATATGGCCTCTACCATTATATTTCTGGATTCTGGGATATTACTATCTTCATATCTTTGTTTTTTCATATATAATTTTCTGGACATACTTATAATAAGAAATGTTAAAGTATAAAAATATGAAGATATAATAATAGTTTATTAGGTGAAATAACATTCAATAGTGTGATGAAAATGACCGAGGATTTTGCTGAAATTGACGATCTTTTTACAAAGCTGAAGAATAGAAAAAACAAGGTGAGGACATGGTTTGACAAGATGACTTTCCCATACATTCTTCTTTTATGGGGCATACTTATACTTTCTTTCGGAGTTGCATATGTTATTTTTGGCAGCCCGGAAAATCATCTCTATTACGGCATAAAAAACGAAAACGTATCGAACATATTCGATGCAGTTTATTTCAGCTTTGTTTCAGCGACAACAACAGGTTTCGGTGACATAATACCGATGGGTCTATTTAAATTGCTCGCTATAGCTGAGGTGCTGTGTGGTCTTCTGCTGCTTTCGCTTGTGACATCGAAGCTTGTATCGATAAAACAGGATGTCATACTGGGAGAGCTTTATGACATATCCTTCTCTGAGAAGCTTAACAGGATAAGGTCCACGATGATGCTTTTCAGGCAGAATCTCTCAAGAATAGCCGAAAAGGCAGAAGAAGGCAGTTTCAGGAAGAAAGACGCAAGCAGCCTCTACCTTTTCTTATCTAACTTTGATGATACTCTTAACGAGATAGATTACATCATAAAAAAGCCAATGACAAGCAGCTATGCAAAAAAAATAGATTCGGTCAATGCTGAACTTATCATTAACGGAATAATACTGTCGCTGGAGAAAGTTCATGAACTACTCCAGACTCTTAACCAGAAGAAAGCGGACTGGTATATGGATATAACAGTCCAGCTTATCGGCAAATGCATAAAGAAAGGAGACGACATAATCAACCACTGCGGCTCATCAAAGATACTAACAAAGATGGCATTTTCAAACTCTAAGACCAAGTTCAGGGAGATTGCAGAGTTCGTCCTGAAGGAAGCCAACGGAAAGCCAAATGGTAAAACGACGATACATAAATTTCTCTTATCAAATGAAAAGAATTATGGCAAGGAAACAGAATTGGAGACCTGGGAATAGAATTGTTTATTAACATCCTCCACAACTATTTTCATGTCAAAATCCGTGAGGCTTCTTACTTATCTGATGAAGACCGGAGAATTTGCAAGGACTTCTGACGCAGAAAACGCTATCAAAACAGGACAAGTAACAGTCGACGGCAAGAAGGTCACGAGAGTTCAGAGCTTCGTCCGGAACAACTCGAGAATAATTATTGAAAAGAATGGAAAGGCTGCATCTGTGCAGCCGGTTAAGAACGCTTATTTGATATTCAATAAGCCTCCAGGTTACATATGCCAGAAGAGCACCAGAGGCGAAAAGAGCATCTACGACCTTCTTTCCGTCGTAAGCGAACTTGATGAAAGAGCAAAAAGAAGCCTTTTTACTGTCGGGAGGCTTGACATGGATACGGACGGGCTTCTCATCATGACAAACGACGGAGCCCTCGAAAAAGACCTCATGAACCCCAAAAGCCACATCGCAAAAACTTACATAGCAAAGGTTTCAAGAGACCCCACCATAAAAGAGAAGGAAAAGCTCATGAAAGGAGTGACAATAAAAGATGATGATACCGGAAGGGAATTCTTCGTCAAAGCGCTGCTTGCGAAGACTGTCGGGAAAGACAGGCTTTTAATGACAATTGATGAGGGCAAGAAGAGGCAGATAAAAAGGATGCTTGCAGTTCTCGGGATTGAAGTCCTCGCCCTTCGAAGAGTCGGTATAGGCAACATGAGGCTTGATAAAATCAATTTCGGCGGGAAAAACTATAAGATATCGAGCCTTGCCGAGATAAGAAGGGTTGTTGGGGTCTGATTAATTAAAATCTGCAGAGTATTCTGATTTATTAGTATATTCACTCTTTGTCATGTACTCGGATTTTTCCCCATAATCGGAAAGATTAAAAGCATTATTAAGAGAGGAATATTTGTCATCCGAGACAATTGTATCAATCGTTTCCGCAGACTTCTTGATTACGGCCTCAAACCCTTCTGTAAGAGGCGGGTACTCATTCCTTTTCTGTACACTTGAGGCAAATCTCCATAACAATTCGCCGCTTTCCGCATCGACGCAGTACATATGGCAGTCGTAAGAACCAAAATACAGCTTTCCATTATGGAAAGGGACTTTGCCGCAGAATATCCCTCCTTCTGTCTGTAAACGCCATATCTCTTTACCGTTAATATCAATACAGTAAAAATCCCTTGTTTCTGACCCGAAATAAATTCTTTCCTCACGGACCGTGACACTTACAATGACTCCAAGCTCGTTTGTCCTGAATCTCCATTTTTCGTGGCCTTCCATAGTCAAAGCGTAGAGTATGCCATCTCTTGAAGGCTGGAAAATGGTTTCATTATATATTTCACACGGCCCCGCAATTCCATATTTTCCGGTCTTAAATCTCCACAATATCTTTCCGTTCTCAGTATCTACTGCATACAGATAATTGTCAAAAGATGTGATGTAAATTATGCCCTCTCTTATCGGGAATGGGCTGTCATTATATATTTCAGCGCCCGCTTTAAGTCTCCAGACCTCTTTTCCCGTTTCGGCATCAAGACAGTAAAAGAAGCCGTTAAATGATCCCATGTAAAGTTTTCCTTTGAAAAATGATGGAGATGATACAATGGGCTCTCCTGTAGCTGACTTCCATATTAAGTTTCCTTTCAGCGAATCAAGGCAGTATATGAAACCGTCCTTTGAGCCAAAATATATTTTATTTTTATAATGCCCTGCCCTTGTGCCTATCGAATCGTTTGTTCTAAAATACCATATAAGTTTTCCTGTGTCCTTTTCAAGTGCATACATATTCCCGTCATAATTTCCGATATAAATAATATTATCTATGCATAAAGGCGACGCTATTATAAACATGCCATTGGCCCTGAATCTCCACAACTCCTTACCTGTAGCTGAATCAAGACAATAGAAATTCCAGTCTGCCGATCCAAAATAAAGCTTTCCGTCAACTATAATTGCAGACTGGTCTATTCCTCCTCCATCTGTTATCTTCCATATCCTGTCGAATTTTCCGGTTTTCTTTATTTCTATGTCTTCAACGGAGATGTTGAAGCTGTCTGAAAAGTCCATAATACATTCTCCCAATCAAATATCACAAGATCAGTGGTGTACTCCGATTTCCCTGCATATTCACTCTTTCCCGCATACTCCGACTTCGTCCCATATTCTGATAAATTCAGATTGCCGGCGGAAACGGCATACCTGTCCATTTCAGATATAGTCTCTATTTCTTCCGCGGACCTTTTGATGACCGCTTCCCATGCTCCGTAGGCGGGAGGAATCTGCGATACCTGCCTGTTGGCGGTTGCAAACCTCCACAGTTCTTCGCCGGTGTTTCCGTCAACGGCATACAGGTTGCAGTCCCATGAGCCTATATAGAGAACTCCATCCTTTACCGCAGGCTGGCTGTATATCTTTTGACCTGTCTGGAATCTCCAGATCTCATGTCCGCTTCTTATATCGAGGCAATAGAAAGCGCCGTCTCCTGCCCCGAAGTACAGCCTGCCATCATTCGCCACAGGAGTCTTGTCAAGTATTTCCTCGCTCTTTACAGTGAATCGCCACAATTCCCTGCCATCCATCGATAATGCATACATTATGCCGTCACGACAGCCGTAGAAAATCGTATTGTTGTAAACAAGCGGAGTTCCAGCATTACCGTATTTTCCTGTCTTGAATCTCCAGATTTCATGACCGGTCTGTGTGTCTATGGCGTAAAGGAAATTATCCATTGAAGGACAAAATATGATATTCTCATAAACAACCAATGGCGAAGTGTTGAATACTTCGCCTCCGGTCTTAAATCTCCAAATCTCTTTTCCGGATTTTGCATCAATGCAGTAAAGATAATTATCGAAGCTTCCCACAAAGACTTTACCGTCATGATAAGCGGGTGCTGATGCAATCCAGTCTCCAGCTGAAAATCTCCAGACTAAATCACCTGTATCATATTTTAATGCATAGAGAAAGCCGTCCTTGGAGCCGACAAAAACAAGATCTCCGCCTCCGCACGGGACGCTGAATATCTGGTCTCCTGTCTTGTATTCCCAGATTTTGCTGCCCGTTTTCTTGTCCAGCGCATATACATAAGAATCATGCCCAGCCGCAAATATCATGTCTCTGTATACCGAAGGGCTCGCCTCCGATACATTCCTCATCCTGAACTTCCATTTCTCTGCCCCGTCTGTACCTACTGCATAAATGTACCCGTCCATGTCAGTAAAATATAATGTATCCTCATCTACCCGAATTATGCAAAGGATGCTTCCGCCTCTTGATATGTGCCACATCCTCTCGAATTTCTTCGTCTTCCTCATTTCGATATCTTCAACAGAGATGTTGAAGCTGTCTGAAAAGTCCATTCCATCACTCCTTCAAATAGTACGAAATCCGTTGTATATTCAGACTTATGTGTATACTCAGACTTCGTCACATACTCTGATTTTCCGCCGTAGTCGGAAAGATCCAGAGTCTGACTCATGCCTGAATATCTTTCATCAGATGAGATTGTATCAATCGTATCAGCAGATTTCCTGACAACCGCCTCAAAGGACTCGTTTGCAGGAGGCGCCTCTGCAATCTTGTTCGTGCTTGTCGAAACGCGGAAAGCCTCCTCATGTGTGTTGATATCGATAGCGTATAAATGGCAGTCCCATGATGCGACAAAAAGTTTTCCTTTGTAGAAGGACGGGCTATCATATGAGCTTGCGCTGAACTCGAACCTCCACAATTCATTTCCGTTCAAATCAAGACAATACATATTTCCTTCTTCAGAACATACATATATTCTATTTTCATGGAAAAAAGGAGGCGATTCTATCATGCCTGCGCATCTGAATCTCCAGATTTCCTTTCCGTCTATTGCCAGAGCGTAAAGGATTCCGTCTCTTGATCCATGGTAAAGGACGCCATTGTATTCTGCAGGACAGCATGCATTGCCGTATTTTCCTGTCCTGAACCTCCATATTTCAGTTCCGTTCAAATCCAGACAATATAAGAAATTATCAAAACTTGTGAAGTATATTCTGTTGTTGTGGATAAGAGGAGCTCCGTCATTATGTACCTCGCTCCCTGTTTTGAATCTCCAGACTTCATTTCCCGACTTTGCATCAAGACAGTATAGATTATGGTCGAACGACCCTATCACAATCTTTCCGTCAAATGCTGAAGGCGTTGCGAGTATGTCCTTTCCCGTCTTGAACTGCCATATGATGTCTCCTGTTTCTATGTCGATGCAGGAGACATATCCGTTGAAGTTTCCGACGTAAAGCCTGCCCTGGTAAATAATAGAGCTTGCAAATACGCCTGCTCCTGTATTAGTTCTCCAAATCTCTTTTCCTGTGTGGCGCTCAAGGCAGTACATGCATGAATCCAATGAGCCAAAATAGATTTTGGCTTCATGGATCGAGGCCTTTCCGACAATTCTGTCATCGGTTTTGAATATCCATAATTTCTTTCCGGTATCAGCATCAACTGCATAGAATCTGCTATCCATCGCGCCGAAATAGACGATGCCATCATGAAGTACATGGTACCCTATACTCCCGCCTGCTCCGATTCTCTTATGCCTGTCGAAATCCTTTGTCTGCTTTACTTCAATAGTTTCGACTTTGGCCCCGAAATCACCGAATTCGAATTCCATTCATTCGCTCCTTCAAATATCACGAAGTCAGTCGTATACTCAGACTTATGTGTATATTCGGATTTTGTCACATATTCAGATTTTGTTCCATACTCGCTGAGATTTATGTTTTCCGTTTTGTCCGAATATTTCGATTCACTATCAATTGTTTCAGACTCATCGATTGTCTTCTTTATTTCCATTTTGAAAATGCTGTAAGGGCTTGACATTTCAGCAGGCGCTGTACTACTTGTTGTAAACCTCCAGATTTCATTGCCTTCCATATCCAGGCAATAGACATGGCAGTCCCATGCCCCGAAATAAAGTTTATTGCTTGATAATGTGGGGCACATTGTAAGGTTTTGTCCTGTCCTGAACTTCCATTCAACATTTCCCATCATATCAACGCAGTAAATAAAGCCGTCCTCAACTCCGAAATATAAATGCTCATTATAAGCGACAAGAGTAGAATACATACATCCGTCAAAATTCTTTCTCCACAACTCCTTTCCATCAAGAGTCAATGCAAAGAGAACACCGTCTCTGGATGCGTGATATATTACATCCTTGTATATCACGCTTGCAAACGAGTTTCCATACTGTCCTGTCCTGAACCTCCATACTTCCTGCCCGCCCGGCGCCCGGACAGCATACAAAAAATTATCAAACGAAGAGAAGTAAAGAACATCGTTGTAAATAACAAAGGGGCATTCATTAACAACTTCAGCCCCAAGTTTCTTTCTCCAGACTTCCCGGCCAGTTTTTGCATCAAGGCAATACATATGACTATCATATGAACCTATAAACAATCTGGAGTTCCATACAGTCGGGGAAGACATTATAGTATCTCCTGCCTTGAATCTCCAGACTTCTCTCCCTGTTACAATATCGAGAGCAAATACGTTGCAGTCCTTTGAACCGAAGAAAACAATATTATCGAGAAATGCCGGTGTGCTGCATGCAATCTCCCCGCCAGTCTTGAATTTCCAAAGAACTTTTCCATTCTTATCAATGCAATAGAAAAAACCATCATTGGAGCCCATAAAGAGTTTTTGTTTGTGTATTCTTGGCGAATTTGCAACAATCGGTCCGCCGGTTTCTATTCTCCATATCTCTTCTCCGCTGTTCTCATTGACAGCATAAATCTTGTTGTCATATGCTCCGAAATAGACTACACCGTCTTCTACAAGAGGTATAGACCAGACTGAACCGCCCTTCTTCACAGACCACATCCTATCGAATTTCTTGAGTTTTTTCATTTCAAGATTTTCGAGCTGAACGCTAAAGTCCCCGAATCCTTCAAAGTCGAAATCCATTCTATCGCTCCATTAAAAATTACCATATCAGTCGTGTATTCTGATTTGTTTGTATACTCTGACTTAGTCACATACTCGGATTTTGCTCCATACTCAGAAAGATTAAGTGACTCCGCCAAAGACGAATATCTCGATTCGTCCGCTATTGTTTCTGCTTCCTGCACCGATTTCTTTATCTCGGCTTCCCAGCCTTCGAAAGCGGGAGGTATTTCAGCCGGCTGCGGGGTGCTCGTTGCAAATCTCCAGATTTCATTGCCTTCCATATCCACACAGTATAAGTGACAGTCCCATGATCCAAGGTAAAACAAACCTTCATGCATTGTTATATACCATGCATAGCCCTGCGTCCTGAACCTCCAAAGCTCGTTTCCGCTCTTATCGACACAGTAGAAGTTGTTGTCGGCAGAGCCGAAATAAATCCTGTCTTTGAATGGTATTATCACTCCTATGATTTCGCTTGTCCGGAATCTCCATAACTCCTGTCCGTCCGGTGTTAAAGCATAAAGGTCCCCGTCTCTTGTTTCCTGATATAGGACGCCGTCGTGATAGACTGGTGAGCATGCGGGACCGTATTTTCCCAGGCGGATTCTTTTTATCTCTGAGCCCGTTTCCGAATTCAGAATATACAGATGATTATCAAGTGAAGGAACGTATATTTTTCCTTCTCTTATCAGGAACTGTGTCGCATTATAAATCTCTGCTCCGGTTTTGAATCTCCATACTTCATGGCCCGTTTCGGCGTCAATCGCAAACATAAAACCGTTGAATGAGCCGAAATATACCTTTCCGCAAGAGACGTTCGGATATGATACGACCCAGTCGCCTGTATTGAATCTCCATTTTATTTGTCCGGTATTAATGTCTATAGAATATGCGAACCCGTCCTGCGAACCTATGTAAACGAAATCTTCATGGACGCATGGAGAACTGATTATCTTTCCTCCTGTCTTGCATTTCCATTTTATCTTTCTTTCAGAAACATCGATTGCATAAACATTACAGTCATATGTACCGAAAACGATAGTGTTCCCATGCAGAGTGGGGAATGATTCCATGAAAAGTCCGTCGGTTTTTATCCTCCAGACTTCTTTTCCGGAACTGATATCAACTGCATAGAATATTCCGTCAGTTGCCCCGAAATATGCGACTCCTTTATGGACAAGTGGTATAGTGCTGACGCTGCCTCCGCCCTTTATGCGGAAAAGCCTGTCGAACTTCTTCGTCTTCCTTACTTCCAGATTCTCGCTCTGGACATTGAAATTTCCGAATCCTTCAAAGTCGAAATCCATTCCATCACTCCATTAAAAATTACCATATCGGTTGTATATTCGGATTTATGCGTATACTCGCTCTTAGTTACATATTCGGATTTTGTTCCGTATTCTCCAAGGAGAATATCTTCATTTTTTATTTTATAGTGCGGTTCTTCCGCATCGACATTCAAAACCTGTTCGGTCTCTTCATTCTTTATAACGACCTCTTCGCTGATGGTAAGATTGGACATTTTCCTGTTCGCTGTTTCGAACCTCCAGATTTCTTGTCCGGTCTTTGCATCAAGCGAGTACAAATAGCAGTCAAACGAGCCGAAAATAATGGTCTCTTCATGATATAAAGCGTCGCTCCAGATATCGCCGCCTGTTCTGAACTTCCATATAAGCTGACCGTTTTCTTTGTTTAGACAATAGATAAAGCCGTCATCGGAACCGCCGAAATAAATACTGTCATTCACTATGAGAGCTTTCTGGTCTCCTATTCTTCCGCCCGCCTCAAACCTCCAGACCTCTTTCCCTGTCAGTATATTAAGCGCATAGAAATAGTGGTCATGAGAACCGAAGTAAATTAAAACATCATCAATGACAGGCGTTGTCTCTGTTCTTGCTCCCATCTTAAACCTCCAGACCTCTTTTCCTGTCTTCGTGTTAATAGCATAGAAGTTATGGTCTGTTGAAGGGAAGAATATAACATTATTATAAATTGGAAGTGGTTTGTAGTAGAAAACAGCTCCTCCTGTCTTAAATCTCCATATTTCAGTCCCGCTTTTTGGATTCAGTGCATAGAAATTGCCATCCCCCGAACCGAAGTAAAGAACTCCTTCATGAATCTGGGGGCAAGAACCATTCCAGCCGCCCGTTTTGAATCTCCATAGTTCTGTTCCGGTTTTCTCGTTCAGAGCATATACATAATTATCAAAAGAAGAAAAGTAAACAACGCCGTCATGAACAAAAGACGCTCCTGTTATTCTGTCGGTAGCTTTGAATTCCCATACAGGATTTCCTGTTTGTATATCAATTTTGTAGAAATGCCCGCCATGGGACCCTATGTAAAGATGGTCTTCGTGGATGCACGGTCGCGCCTCAACGAAGAGTCCTCTGCCTTTGAAAGTCCATATGCTCTTTCCTGTATTGCAGTCAACAGCATAAACCCTTTCATCACATGCACCGAAATATACGACTCCGTCTTTGATTAACCCTCCGGCTGAAATGCTTCCTCCTGCTGTGACATTCCAGTTGACCGTGTGAAATTTCGGTTTTTCTACTTCAAAATCCACAAGGTTGGTATTGAAATCAAATTCCATAACTGCTCACTCTTCATAACTCCTTCAAAAAATACAAACTCTGTTGTATACTCTGATTTATGGACATATTCGCTTTTAACAGAATACTCAGATTTAGAATAATCACCAAGATTCAGGTTTTCAATCTTGTTTTTATAATTATCAGAATCACTTATGTTCTCACCGAATTCGGTTGTCTTTTTTATTTCGACCTTAAAGTTCTCAAATGGTGGCGGAACCGGAGACTGGGAAAGGGTTGATGTTGAAAATCTCCAGTATATGTCCCCTGTATTCCAGTCTAAAACATACAGATGACAATCAAACGATCCAATAACAATTTTTCCATTCCAGACCTTTGGGGACGTGCAGACAATTCCGTCTGTTTTAACTTTCCATACAAGTTCTCCGGAAAGGCTCACACAATAAATGTATGTATCTCCTGAGCCAAAATAGACGTTTCCGTTATATACCAAAGGTGTTGTATCCAGAACATCATCAGACCCGGTTCTGAACCTCCATATTTCAGTGCCTTTGCTCGCATCAATGCAATAAACAAAACCATCTCTGACTCCATGGTATAGTCTTCCTTCATGGTATGTCGGAGAGCCACCGTTTCCGTATTTTCCGGTCTTGAATTTCCAGATTTCAGATCCGCTCCTTACATCAAGCGCGTATAGGAAGTTATCAAATGATGCAAAATAAACAATACCATCTACAATCGTAAGATTGTTGTCGTTATGGATTTCCGCTCCTGTCTTGAATCTCCAGATTTCAGAACCCGTCTCAAAATTGATGCAATATAAATATCCGTCTGCTGAACCCGTCAGGGCGAAGTTCTCCACTGCAGAAGGAGCTGATATTACAGGTCCTCCGGTCTTAAACGTCCATCTCAGTTCCCCTGATTTTTTGTCAAGACAGTAAAGATATCCGTCCTTATCTCCGAATAAGACCCCGTCCTTATGAACAAATGATGCGACATCAATCATGTTTTGTGCCTTATACTTCCATACAAGTTCTCCTGAATCAGCCTTAACTGCGTAAAAATATGAATCAAAACTTCCAAAATATATTATTCCTTCAGAATGCTGTGGACTTGATTCTTCAATACCGTCAAGGCATCTGAATTTCCACAACTCTTCTTTTTTATCAAGATCAAGTGCATAGAGATATCCATCCATTGCTCCGAAATATGCGATGTCTCCGACAACCAGAGGAACGTTGTTTATGCTTCCTCCGGAACCGACCTCCCACATTCTGTCGAACCTTCCGACCTTCCTGATTTCTATGTTTTCAGTTTTCGCCTCGAAATCGCCGAATCCTTCAAAAGAAAAATCCATCATATCATCTCCGGGGCCAGTGAGGGGAATATATTTACGGGAATGTAGACGCCTCCGTTTCCTAAAGTCATTGCTCCCTCGAAAATCACGAAATCCGTCGTGTACTCCGACTTGTGCGTGTATTCAGATTTCGTCACATATTCCGACTTCTCGCCATAATCTGAAAGGTTCAGAGTGTTTGAAGATGCCGAGTACTTGTCTTCAACTTCACCGACAGAATCTATCGTATCGGTTGACGTTTTTATCGAAGCCTCGAAGACTTCATTGACAGGCGGAATATGCGCCTTGGAAGTTGTTGATGTTGTTGTTCTCCAAACTTCTGACATTGTATCGACATCGACACAGTAGAAACGGCAGTCAAATGATCCGAAATATATTCTACCATTGTTTAAAAGGAATTTTCCAAAGAGAAGACCGTCCGTCTTGAATCTTCCGACCTCATTTCCGTAAAGATCCAAAAAGTACATATTTCCATCTTCAGAGCCAAACATGATTTTACCATTGTGTATTCTTGGTAACTGAGCAATTATCGGCCCGTCCGCCCTGAATTGCCATAAAATATTCCCTTCAGGCGTCATTGCATAAAAATCTCCATCTCTGGAGGAAAAATACAAGACGTTATCATGTATGTAAGGAATGCCTCCCGCAACTCCATATTTGCCTGCTTTAAACCTCCAATTCTCAATTCCTGTATCCTTATTTACAGCATAAATATAGCCGTCAAATGATCCGAAATATATTATGCCTTTGTACGTTACAAAGGGAAAATTGCTGATTATATCGTTACCGGTCTGAAAACGCCATAGTTCCGTGCCATTATCTGCATTAAGACAGTAGAAGGAATGATCGTATGAACCAAAATATGTTTTTCCATCCTCAACTAAAGGGGCAGTTGCAATGCATGCGCCCGTCTTGAATCTCCATTGTTCCTGTCCTGATACCGCATCAATGCAATAAAAATAGGAATCCCTTGAACCGAAATAAACTTTCCCATCATGGACAAAGGGACTGCTAAACACCTCTCCATTGGTCTTGAATATCCATTCGACTTCTCTTGTATCTATGTTAATTTTGTAAAGACCATAATCGTAACAACCTATGAAGATGCTTCTTTTATGAATTGCGGGCGAAGAGCCATTCACCTTATCTGCAAGTTTTATTTGCCATAAGATTTTGCCTGTATTCTCAGAAACCGCATAAAAATACCCATCGAGAGCTCCGAAATATATAATGCCTTCAAAAAGAAGAGGATTGTTATCAATGCTTCCTCCGTTTCCGGTTCTCCATATCCTGTCGTATTTCTTGGTTTTCTTTATTTCAATATTATCTGTCTTGGCTGTGAAGCCATCGAATCCATCAAAACTGAAGTCCATTCATTCACCTCAAAGTTAATCGCTCCTTCGAATACATATGCACATCCTGTGCAATGTGTGCACGTTCCGTGCAACCTCACGAGTTCACATGTAAACGTTCGCTCATGATGTCTTGAACTTGCAAGTAAACGCTCGTCCAAGATCACAAAGTCTGTCGTGTACTCTGATTTGTGGGTGTATTCGGACTTTGTAACATACTCAGATTTATCTCTATAATCGCTGAGGTTTATAGTTTCACCGGCTCCGGAATATCTGTTGTTTTCTTGCCCGCTTCCCGTTTCAAAATTATCCATTGATTTCCTGACTTCGGCTTCGAATGAGTCGAGAGGCGGGGGAACTGGTGATGGATTGGGATTGCTTGTGGTAAAGTTCCAGAGTTCTTCTCCGGTATCAGCGTCAAGTGCATATGCCCTGCAATTGAACGTTCCGAATATGATTTTGTTTTCATACATTGAAGGTATGTCCCACATTATTCCGTCTATTGCAAATCTCCATATTTCTTTTCCATCGGTATCTATACAACGTAAATAACCGTCTTCGGAGCCGAAATAAATTCTGTCCCGGAAGATAGAAGGCCCTGTAAGGGTTTTTCCGGTAGTGAATCTCCAGACTTCGCGACCTTCAGTACTTATTGCAAATAGAATGCCGTCTCTTGTTCCTTGGTACAATACATCTTTATATAGAAGAGGAGGCTCCGACATGCCGTATTTACCTGTCTTGAATCTCCATAGTTCGTTACCATTTTTCCAGTCGAGGCAATACATGAAATTGTCGAATGATGAAAAGAATATCATATTTCCAGATATTGGGCATTGTATATCATTGTGTATGAGATCGCCTGTCTTGAATCTCCATACTTCCTTGCCGGATAAAAGGTCGATGCAATAGAAATATGAATCGGCGGATCCTATGAAAACCCTTCCTTCATGTATTGTCGAAGCGGATAATATGTCATCTCCCGTCCGGAAGGACCATATCTCCCTCCCCGTTGCAGCGTCCACTGCATGAACGAACCCGCCTTTCGTTCCTATCACAAGAAAGCCCTCTGAGTATGTAGGTCCGTCAAACATCATGCCCTGCGATCTGAATCTCCAGATTTCTTTCCCCGTCGTTATATCAAGAGCATGCAACGTCTTGTCGAAAGTCGTAAAGAATATCCTTTCATCTGCAATCTCAGCTCTGCCTGTTATGATGCCTCCGGCTTTGAATCTCCAGAGTTCTTTTCCGGTCTTTATGCCGACTGCATAAAAATATGAATCGGCCGCCCCGAAATACAGGACATCGCCTTTCAGTTTCGTGTATGATATGCTTCCACCTTCGCCGACCTGCCAGAGCCTTTCGAATCTCTTTGCCCTTTTTACCTCGATCTCCTCCAGTTTAGCTTCGAAACCGAAATCAAAATCCATCATATCATCTCCTTCGAAGTTAAAGACGGAAACATGTTTCTGTGCATATAGATGACCTCGTTTCCGATAGTCATCGCCCCTTCAAATATAACGAAATCAGTCGTATACTCCGATTTGTGGGTGTATTCGGACTTTGTAACATACTCAGATTTTGCTCCATACTCGCTCAGGTTCAAATTCTGGAATGAGCCTGCATATTTGTCATCAGAGCCTGCCGTTTCGAAATTATCAGCAGTCTTTCTGACTTCCAGCTTGAACATCTCGAAAGCATCTGGAAGATATGCCTGCTTGTTGGTGCTGGTCTGTATCCTTGTTCTCTCCTCTCCTGTTTCGAGGTCTATGCCATACAGCCTGCAGTCCCATGAACCGAAGTATAAAGTTCCATTGAATATGACGCCTGAAGTAAAAACGCCTCCTCCGGTCTGGAATCTCCAGAGTTCATTTCCATGGATATCGAGACAGTAAAGGTTGTTGTCTCCTGAACACAGATATACCCTGCCGTTATGTGCAACGGGTCCTTTTTCAATGCACTCCTTGCCGGTTTTGAACCTCCAAAGCTCCTGACCGCTCATGGTGAGAGCATACAGGATGCCGTCTCTCGAACTGTAATAAATGACATCATCAGCGATAGTAGGGATACTGCAGTTCCCGTATTTTCCTGTTTTAAACCTCCACAACTCCCTGCCGTTTTCAATGCTTACAGCATAAAGGCAGTTGTCAAATGAGGCAAAATAGACGATTCCCTTGTGCGTGGTCATTGTATAATCATTCTCAATCTCGCCGCCTGTTTTAAACCTCCATATCTCTTTTCCGTTGCTCGCATTCAGGCAATATAAGAAAGAGCTGAAAGAACCTACAAGTATCCTTCCGTCAACCTTGGCTGGTGAAGAGGCTACGACGTCTCCAGTGTTGAATCTCCACAATTCATTTCCGGTTTCCGGATGAAGAGCATAAACGAAACCGTCCTTGCAGCCGAAATAGACTCCGGTCTCATCTACGAAGGGAGTTGAGTTTATCTCAGCGCCTGCACGTAATCTCCATACAAGCTTTCCTGTTTTTGCATCAACAGAATACATGAAATTGTCGAAAGAACCGATATATATTTTTCCCGAGAAGTGCATAGGAGATGAATCAAGGAACAATCCGTCTGCCCTGAATTTCCACAATACCTTATTCGTGGAAGCATCCACGGCATAAAGGAACCCGTCCATTGCCCCGAAATATATAATCCCATCGAGCAGAAGGGGCTTCCCACAGATGCTTCCTCCTACAGAGACACGCCAGATTCTGTCATACTGCCTTGTTTTCTTCATCTCAAGGTTTTCCGAAGAAGCCTGGAAGTCACCAAAACCGCTGAAGTCTGAACCGAAATCGAAATCCATAAATTCACCTACTTTAACCTACTATGTTACATAATTGGATTGAGTATTTAAAAATATATTAACAACTCAATAGTCACTAAAAGTTTCAAAAAAGAAATTTAAGCTTGCTCAGTTAATAATGCTTTTACATTGTTTCTGCTTGATTAATTAGTGTAAGAATATATAGTTATATCATATAATTATCAAGCGAAAATTTACTCGGAAGGAAGGGGGAATTTTCATGAAAAATATCGAGACAATCAAAGGATTCGAAAAGAAGATACAGGACGATGTCGAAAAGACAAGAGCCGAGTGCGAAAAGAAACTGAGAGAAGCACTGGCCAGCAAGGGCGAGATAACAAAATTTATAATTGATAAGGCGCAGAAAGAAGCCGATTCCCTTATTGAGCAGGCAAAAAGGGAAGCCGAAAAGGAAACCAAAAACGTTATCAGAGAAGCTGAAAAGGAAACCATGAACATAGAATCTTCTGCCTCTAAAAATATGGACAGAGCAGTCGGAATGGTTGTCAGCGAGTTCAAAGACTGATGCATATGTTTTTACCAGCCAGGATGTGCCGGTTAGACTGCGTAATCGCAGACGGAAAGAAAGAGGAGCTGATGAACGCCCTCCATTCTATGGGCATCACGCAGGTCGAGCATCTCGGAGACAGGACGTTGCAGAAAATTTCTCTTGAGAGGGACGAGCCTCTGGATAAGGTTGCTGACGTTTCCAATCTTCTTGTCAGGATCAGAAAGATTATTGATATTCTTGCTGTTTTTGAGGCTAGGGCAGAGAAGAACATACTGGCCGATATGCTCGGAGTGGACTATACCGACAAGAAGAAAGTAAAGGACATGAACTATGAGGAAACAATCAAAGCAGTCGGCAAACTCCTAGATGGCCATGAAGATGAAATCACGGGATTGTCAGATGATATACAGAAGCTTTCGACAACGATATCAGGGCTTTCAGAAAAGCTAAAGACGTATTCGTTATACGAGAATGTAAAAGAAAAGATAGACGACTTCGGGGAATCCAATTATCTTTACTGCGTCCTTGGCTCAGTGCCGGCGGCCAATCTGGAGAACATCCGGACAAAGCTTGATTCAGAGCTGAAGAAGGATTATTCTTTAGAGAGCCAGCTTTCAGAAGGCAGGGCAATAATATCGGTCGCTGTAAAGAAAAGGCAAAGGGAAAAGCTTGACGCTGTCCTGAGGGAATGCGGGTTCGACGGCCTCAGGATGGGAGGAAGCGGCAGGGTTTCTGATATCATAGACTCTCTGGAATCTGGCCTTAAGGAATACAGGAAGGAAGAGAAAGAGAAAAGGCAGAAGCTGAAGTCGATATTCGAAAAATCGTATAAGGACTTCCTTGTTATTGAAGAGATTCTTCATCTCCAGATGGAAAAGGCTGAGATATTCATCAACTGCGGGAAGACTTCAAAAACCACGGTTATCCGCCTCTGGGCGCAGAAAAAGGATGCGGACGAAGTCGAGAAGACTATAAAGAAAATAACAGAAGGCAAGTGCATAATAGAGAGGGAGGAAGAGCTCGAAGAAGCTCCAATAATTCTTCAGAATCCGAGAATAGCAAAACCCTTTGAGGGCCTGACAAAGATGTTCGGCCTTCCGAAGTATAATGAGATAGACCCCACATTCTTCATAGCGCCCACATTCTGCATATTCTTCGGCTTCATGCTAACTGATACGATTTACGGCATCGCACTTATAATAGCGGGAATATTCACTCTCAGAACAATGGGAAAAAGGTCAGATAACGCTGCAGCCGCCGGTTACATAATGATAGGCTGCGGGATATCGGCGATATTCTTCGGAGTACTAACCGGAAGCTATCTCGGCGATTTTTTCGCAAAATCAATATTCGGAGTACTGCCGAATGACATGGCCCTTTGGCTAGACCCCATGTTCGGGAGCAACGCAATGACAGTTTTGATGCTGACATGTGCCATAGGATTCATGCACATAATGTTCGGGCATTTCCTCGGCATCTATGATAATCTCAGGAGGAAGGACAGGAAGACAGCGATATTCGAGCATGCGGCATGGTATGTATTCATCGGAGGAGTTGTGCTTGCGGCTCTTCCGATGGCAGGGATGCTTCCGCAGACATATACATACGTTGGCGGTGTTCTCGGAGTCGTCGGGCTTCTGATGCTCGTAAAGGGTCTTGGTTTCATGGCCTTTATTGATTTAATAGGACTTGTCGGGAATACATTGTCATATGCACGTATACTTGCAATGGCCCTGACAACCGCAGGCATAGCAATGAGTTTCAACTTTCTCGCGGGGATGGCCTACCAGATACCGTACATAGGAATACTGGTTGGGGCAGCTGTCTTCATATTCGGCCACGTCATCAATATACTGATAAACAGTCTGGGCGCTTTCGTCCACTCGCTGCGTCTCCAGTATGTCGAGCATTTCGGCGCATATTATTCGGGCGGAGGAACCGCTTTCAAGCCTTTCAGGGAGAAAAGGATACACACAATAGTGGAAAGATAAAACAATGTTATAAAAAGAAACAAAAATTAAACGATTTGAAAAACTAAAGGAGGAAAAAATATGGCAGGAGAAGAGATGCTTTTCGGCGTCATCGGCGGAAGCGTTCTCGGTATTATTGGAGCCGCTTTGGCGATAATAATAGCGGGTATAAGCTCTGCAAAGGGGCTCGAAATAGCAGGTAACACGGCAGCAGCCGCTACAGGAGAGAATGAAGAGAACTTCAGCAGTTCGCTTATCCTTCAGGCAATGCCACAGACGCAGACAATCTACGGTTTCATCGTAGCAATCCTGATAATTCTGGGCATAATGAACGGCGGGCTGACAATGGAGCAGGGATTCATATCATTCTTTGCCGGACTTGTCGTAGGCATAACAGGAATATCAGCTCTGATGCAGGGCAAACTGGCTTCATCATCAATCGGAGCCGCAGCAAAGAACTCTGCTGTAAAGGGTAAGGTCCTTATATTCGTCGTCATGCCGGAGATTGCCGCATTATTCGGTTTTGTCATCGGTGTAATGATGCTAATAGCAGGACAGGTCTTCTAGAGACGAAGGTGTGATATTGAGACCTAAACTTGTATCACTGCTAAAGAGGAAGGGAGGAGACTATTCCTATGCTTATGGCGTTGTGAGCGGGAAGCACTCCAAACTTCTCACTTACCACCAGACGGAAAACCTTGCCCTGTTCAAGAACCTTGACGAGCTTGTGGCTTTCCTTGCGGGAACAGAGTATGAGCAGGATATACAGGGCGCCATGGGGAAAAGAGTGGACCAGGATTTGCTTGAGAAAGGAGTCCTCTCGAACTTCCTCAGGGTATATAACGAGATAGCAGCCACCCTGCCCCAGGGTGACAGAATGACGCTGGAGAAAATGACGCTGGGCTATATAGAGACATCGAATCTCCAGATAATAATCAGGATGCTGCATTCGGGAGCGAATCCGGAAGATACTGCAAGAATGCTCAGCCCGTGCAAATGGAGCAGTGAATACGTCCGGGAGCTCGTGGAATCCGGGTCGGTTGAAAAAATGACTGGGAACCTTGACGCGAAATACAGAGAAGGCCTTAAAGACGAGCTGGACGATTATAAAAATATGGACAGCACGATACCCCTTGAGGTGAAGCTTGAGAAGATGCTTGCGAAGGACTGGCTGTCGCTTAAAGATGTAATGTCGCCCGACCTCCAGTCATATATAGCAAAGAATGTCGACGTGATGAACATCACTTACGCCCTCCGCATAATGGAGGAGCACATTGATGAGGAAAACGTTTTCATTGAAGGGGGAAAGTATGTCACAAAGAAGATGTTCAAGGCAATGGCTGAAGGCTCAAACGAGGAAGCTCTCAATATACTGAGCAGGACGCCGTTCTATAATGCCGCAAAGGAAGGAATTGAGCACTTTGGAAAGACGGGTTCGTTCATAAAGCTTGAAAACCTTCTCAACGGTGTCATAATAAAGAGGTTCGCTGACGATGCGCTTTTCAGGCCGTTGAGTATGAGCTCGATAATACTTTTCATTGCAAGGAAAAGGATGGAAGTCAAGAACCTCAGAAGGATTATTGTATGCATCGCCGGCAAAATACCGGCAAATGAAATTAAGGAAATGTTGGTGCGCGTATGAGTATGGAAACATTGCTAAAAAGCATAGAAGAAGAAGGCAGAAAGGAGACTGAACAACTCAAAAAGTCATGCGAATCCGAAATCGGGAAAATCAGGAAGAAGTATGAGGAAGAGGCAAAGTCCCTTTCGAATGACATTCTCCATAAAGCCAAAACGGAGTCGTTTCTTATAAGGGAAAGGATAATGTCCCATGCAAAGATGGAAGCAAGGGACATTATAGATGAAAGGAAGCACAAACTGATTGAAGAGACCTTCAATTCAGCTGAGAAAATGATACTAAACTCCAGCGATGCGGAAAAGAAGAAAATGCTGGAGAAGCTTGCCAATGAAGCAAAAAGGGATATGGGAAGCGCAAAGGTTTTTGTTGACAGGAAATATTCGAAATTCCTTCCGGAGGCAGAAGCCGCCGATATCAACGATTTTGGCGTCGTTCTAAAGAGCAAAGACGGAAAAGAAATGGCGGTCAACACGCTCAGAGAAAGGATGGAGCAGATAAAATCCACAAAGAGGCACGAAATAGCCAGGGTGCTTTTTGCATGACAAAAATGATAGTTATCGGGGATGAAACGACAGTAACAGGCATGAAGCTTGCGGGTCTTAAGAACTGCAGGCGGGCAACCGAAGAGAATGTAACAGATGTTGTAAGGAATGTTCCGCATGATGTGGATATCATAGTCATCTCGGCCAGACTTCGCAATAAAGCAAGGGATGCTCTTTCGAAAATGAAAGAGAAAATGGTTATTGAGATTCCGGATGAGGAAGGCGGTGGCGAAGATATGGTCTCCCGCATGATTCGAGATGTTATAGGATTTGAAACATCCTGAAAGACGGAGAGCATGCGCTTTCACGGAACTCAAATTGAGATTAACTATGAAATTTGAATTGGGAGAAATCATAAGGTGGTATTATGGGTAAGATTGTAAGGATTGCAGGATCACTTGTTGAAGCAAGCGGAATGGACGGGCACAGCATTTACGAGCTTGTCCGGGTAGGAAAAGAAAATCTGCTCGGAGAGATAATCAGGCTCAGGAACGATGTCGCTTCCATCCAGGTCTACGAGGAGACGACGGGCCTGAAGCCGGGGGAGCCGGTCGATGGAACGGGAATGCCCCTTTCAGTAGAGCTTGGTCCCGGAGTCCTCAAATCCATTTACGACGGGGTCCAGAGGCCGCTTGAACTTATCAAAGAGGCTTCCGGCAATTTCATTGCGAGAGGAATCACTGTTTCCTCGATTGACAAGAAGAAAAAATGGGATTTTGCTCCTTTAAAAAAGAAGGGCGACAAAGTATCGCAGGGAGATATAATAGCAGAAATACCCGAAACCAAAATCATAAAAAACAGGGTGCTTGTCCCTTACAAAGTAAACGGGACGATAGACTGGATTGCATCTTCCGGCAAATACACAGTCGAGGAAGTCATATGCAAGGTCAAAGATTCTGATGGAAAAGTCTATGAAATAAAATCTTCCCATAAATGGCCTATCAGGAAGCCGAGACCATTTATGAAGAAGCTTCCTCCAGAAATACCGCTGATAAGCGGACAGAGGATTTTTGATACTTTCTTCCCTCTCGTAAAGGGCGGGACTGCAGCCATACCCGGCGGGTTCGGGACGGGAAAGACAGTTTCCCAGCACCAGCTTGCTAAGTGGGTAGACGCCGATATCATAGTCTACATTGGTTGCGGTGAAAGAGGAAACGAGATGACTGAAGTTCTTCAGGAATTCCCTCATCTTCAGGATCCGGTGAACAAGTTACCGCTTATGGAAAAGACATCCATGATTGCAAACACATCAAACATGCCTGTAGCTGCAAGAGAGGCTTCAGTTTACACGGGAATGACGATTGCAGAATACTACAGGGACATGGGTTACGATGCGGCTTTAATGGCCGACTCGACATCCAGATGGGCCGAGGCCATGAGAGAGATTTCGTCACGTCTGGAAGAGATGCCTGGTGAGGAAGGTTATCCGGCTCATCTTGCATCAAGGCTCGCTGAGTTCTATGAAAGGGCAGGAAGGGTAGAGACTCTTGGAAGCGGAAAAAGATATGGCTCCGTCAGTGTAATAGGTGCAGTATCCCCGCCGGGAGGAGACTTCTCCGAACCGGTCACACAGAACACTCTGAAAATCACAAGGGTATTCTGGGCGCTCGATTCATCGCTTGCAGACAGGCGTCATTTCCCCGCAATCAACTGGCTTACATCATATTCTCTTTACAAGGACAAGGTCTCAAAATGGTTCGAGAAGAACGTCTCGAAAGACTGGATGATTCTGAGGGATGATGCAATGGGAATCCTCCAGAAGGAGTCCGAGCTCAAGGAAATTGTCCAGCTCGTAGGTCTTGACGCCCTTCCGGAAAGGGAGAGGGCGGTCCTTGAGGTCGCGCGCATGCTAAGGGAAGACTTCCTCCAGCAGAACGCATTCCATGATGTTGATACATACTGCCCTCTTGAGAAGCAGTACAAGATGCTCAGCATCATCCTCAAGTTCAATGAGTCATCCCAGATGGCTTTGTCCAAAGGACAGACCATTTCAGAGATAATGAAATCATCTGTCATTGATGACATCTCTAAGATGAAGTACATGGATGAGAAGGCCTTTGCGTCCAATTACAGGAAGATGGAAGAGAAGGTCGAGGAAATCAAAGGAGCAAAGAGTCAGTTAGATGTTCGCTAATATAGGTTTAACTTAGCGAAATCCGTTAACAATTTGATAGCGAAATAGAAGGTGATTATGATGGCAGTCAGAGAATATTCAAGCATAACAAACGTTTCAGGGCCTCTCGTAATCGTTGACAAGGTCACGGAAGTCAAATACGGGGAAGTCGTTGAGATAACGACCGGAAAAGGCGAGAAGAGGCACGGCCAGGTCCTTGACAGCATGGAAGACAAGGCAGTCATTCAGGTCTTTGAGGGAACAAGCGGAATCGATACAAAGAATACAAAGGTCAAGTTCCTTGGGGAGACAATGAAGATAGCTGTCGGAAAGAGCATGCTGGGAAGGATTTTTGACGGCGCCGGAAGGCCGAGGGACGGGAAGAAAGAGATAATACCCGAGAACAGGCTTGACATAAACGGGAATCCAATAAATCCTGTTGTAAGATTATATCCAAAGGATTTCATCCAGACAGGAATATCATCAATCGACGGCATGAATACCCTTGTCAGGGGACAGAAACTTCCCATATTCTCAGCATCAGGGCTTCCGCATAATGAGCTTGCGGCCCAGATTGCAAGGCAGGCAAAGGTTCCGGGAAAAGGAGAAAACTTTGCTGTAGTCTTCGCTGCAATGGGCATTACATCCGAAGAAGCCAATTTCTTCAGGGATGATTTCGAAAGGACAGGAGCTTTGGAAAGGATAGTCACATTCCTGAACCTTGCAGACGATCCCACAATCGAAAGGATAATCACACCGAGGCTTGCTCTTACGACTGCCGAGTTCCTTGCATTCGAACACGGAATGCATGTCCTTGTCATCCTGACAGATTTGACAAACTACTGCGAGGCTCTTCGTGAAGTCGCGGCAGCAAGAGAGGAAGTCCCGGGAAGAAGAGGATATCCGGGTTACATGTATACAGACCTTGCAGGCCTTTATGAAAGGGCGGGAATGATACAGGACAAGAAGGGAAGCATCACACAGCTTCCGATACTTACGATGCCTAACGAGGACATAACGCACCCGATTCCTGATCTGACCGGCTACATAACGGAAGGCCAGATAGTAATGAGCAACCAGCTTCACAGGAAGGGGATTTATCCGCCTGTAGATGTAATGCCATCGCTTTCGAGACTGATGCAAAGGGGCATCGGGAAGGAGAGGACAAGAGAAGACCATGCAGACCTTTCCAACCAGATGTATGCTTCATATGCAGAGGGAAGAGACTTAAGAGACCTTGTCGCCGTCGTCGGCGAGGAGGCTTTGAGCGAAACTGATAAGTTCCTTCTGAAGTTTGCCGACAGGTTTGAAGGCGAGTTCGTCAATCAATCAAAATCCGATGACAGGACAATAACCGATACTTTATCGATTGGATGGGAGCTCGTAAGCCAGCTTCCGGAAAGGGAGATAAAGAGGATAAGGCCTGATATACTTGATAAATTCCATCCGAAAAAGGCGAAGACAGAAACGAAAAAGACCGAATCGGCCGCTCCCAAAGAAAGAGAAAAAAAGGATGAAAAACCAAATACTGCTCCGGCTAAAAAGCCGAAGAAAAAATAAGGTTGAAGAAAGATGCCGAAGATAATATCCGGAGTCCATCTCACGAGGATGGATCTCATAAAGACCAACAGGAAGATAAAGCTAGCCACCAAGGGGCACAGGCTGTTAAAGGAGAAAAGGGACGCCCTGATTTCAGAGTTCTTCAAAATCGTAGACCAGGCCAAAGGCGTCCGAGGAGAGCTCACAAAAGAGCTTGTTGAGGGACGAAAGAACATCATAAAATCCCGTGCAATCGCCGGCCGCGGAATTGTAGAGTCGATTGCAGAGAGCGCCCCTGAAATGGGCGATATAGAGTTCGGCTTCAGGAACGTCATGGGCATCAAGATTCCGGTCATGGAAAAGGAAGTAGAACAGCCTAAGAAAGAGATACTCCTCCATGAAACCCATAAGATTGAGGAAGCCCAGAGCAACTTCATGAAGGTCAATCAGAACCTTGTAAAGCTCATCGTCGCCGAGGAAAGCGTCAGAAGAATCGGCGAGGAAACGAAGAAAGTCAAGAGAAGAACCAATTCCCTCGAACATATCATGATTCCAAATCTCATCTTTACCAAAAGATATATTGACCTGCGTCTGCAGGAGATTGAAAGGGAGAATTTCTTCCGATTGAAAGTAATCAAGAGGAAGATGGAAGACAGAATTCAGAATGATATGAATACTTAGATAAGACCTAAGACCTTTCTGAATGCTTCAATCTCGCTTTTACCGCGAAGCTCCCATTCATTCGCCGCAAGGCTTGACACCATCAGAGGAGCTTTCCTTTTTCTTGCAATCTTTGCCGCTTCAAACATTTCCTTGGCAAAGTGGGCCCTGCCGACGCCTTCTCTTTGCAGAAGTTCTGAGAATCCAAAATTGACAGCGACGTTATTCTCTTTACAGAAGTTCATCGTTACATAGTCAACAAGAAGCTTGTTCTCCTTGTCGATAAAACCGGTTATCATTCCGACCCCTTTAGTCTCGGATGCTTTCCTAAATACGTCTTCATTGAGCCCGCGGACGACAACAATATCAACTTTTCCCTTGACCTGCTGGCATATCTTCTGTATGTTTCCAGGCTTATCAGTCTCGATAAGGACGCAGGACTTGCAGCCCAAGTCCTTTGCCTCTGAGTTCTTGAAATCATTAAGATATTTCTCGAAGTCGTTCTTGTTGGTGAACTTTATCAGGAAGTATGCTCCTTTGAAACCGAAAGACTTAAGCCTCTCCACCATCTTTCCATGGGATTCGTGATTGAAGTAGCAGATATCGTAATCATTTTTCATAAAGAATATTTGGATGGATTGATTCAAATAAGGTTTGCAAGATTGCTAAGAGAACTGTTCGCCACATGAGCATAGACCTGCGTGGTCTTGAGGTCTTTGTGGCCGAGAAGCTTCTGGATGAAGCGTATGTCTGCCCCGCCTTCAAGAAGATGGGTAGCAAAGCTGTGCCTGAGGGTATGGGGCGTGACGTTCTTATCTATGCTCGCCTTTGCCGACGCATTACCGACAATGACCTGTATTGTCCTTTTGTTGTAAAGGCCTCCCCGCCCGGAAGATAGAACCCTCCCGATTCTGGATGAATCCAGATTCATGAGGCTCTTTTTGAGATTCTCATGGAGGAAGACGATCCTGTCCTTATCGCCCTTTCCTCCCTTAATGTGGATACATCCCCTGTCAAAATCAATATCCTCCCAGCTGACCTTCCCTGCTTCTGAGAGCCTCAGACCTGCGTAATAAAGAAGGGAAAGAACAGTTCTGTGCTTAGGATTCACAGTAACATCGAGCATCAAGCGGACCTCCTCCCTGCTGAGGACAACAGGAAGCTTTCCTGAAGACCTTGCAAGAGGAAGATTTTCCCGAAAGTCCTCTTTCAAAACATGAACATAGAAGAACCGGAGGGCAAAATAAGCTGTCCTCATAGAGGATTTGCCTAATCCCGTATAAGAGAGCATGAAATCTTTCGGGCCCTGTCCGGAATCGAGGAACTTTGAAACGATATAAGCATATGCTTTTCCGGTCGCGTTTGAATATCTTCTGAGCTTTATTTCATCGGAGAGCCTTGCCAGAAGAGACCTCTTCTCCATAAAGGACAGGCAGGAATCTCTGTGTATCATATAAATTCTAAATAAAAGCACGGCCTATATAAATTAACATCCTAATACATGAATACATGAAAAGTGAACATGCATATCGCTTTCTGCCCTAACCGGGCGCAAATAACGAATAAAATTCGTTAAATAGTTGTTATTTGCAATCACAGGCTCTCTTGCTACTTGTTATGAAAGTTAACCAGCATACTGTTCAACCATTACGTTCCTTCGATTAACGGACCGCTGGGAAACGCCTTTCGGCGTAGGCGACATGCTGCGCACGATCGCCAAACAAGCGTTAATCAAAATTTCAGCGGCTTGTGAAAATAAATCTGAATTGAAACTGAGGTCCTGTTAATTGTTCTGAGTAGAAATAATTAAATTGGCGTTGTACAGCATAACGGTTTATTGATAATAAGCCGCTGAAACTACGGAACTCCATTCCCTGATCAGGAGCCTGTGACTTCTGCGGTGCTCGCACTTCGTGCTCCGCTCCTCGACCACGCTTGCGCTTTCGCTCCCTCGGGTCGCTCAGGGCAAATAACAGCAACTATGCGGAAAACGGCTCAGCCCGCCATTTTCCCAAATTCTGCTACGCAGAACTTCGCATAGTTGCATATGTTATACGCAATTAAATTTTCACTAGTCTAAATCTCATTCTTCTTTTAGAAAAAGAAGCAAAAGAGGGGGAGTCCAGGTGATACGCACATATTGCCTTTTACTTCGTAAAAGAAATTTATTAAGAGGGGGCTTTTAGTCCTTCGGACAGATAGTCTTCTACTACGCAAAAGGATTATATTTCATTAATAGCTTCTTCAACTCCTTTGCACCATTTACGGATAACTTCCTTTATCTTATTTTTAATCTCTTGTTTATTTTCTATTAAATACAAAAAAGTATAACCTCCGCCAGAAATGTTTTTTTGTTTTCGCTTTACTAATTCTTTTTCAACTAAATTACTTATAGCTTTTTGAATAGTCGTTCTATCAAGTTGCATTAATTCTGAAATTTGTGTTGCTGTAAAGCTTTTATCTTTCTTTAATAAGAACATCAATAAATTGTATTCTGTTTTATT
>JAFGCI010000009.1 GCA_016932735.1 Candidatus Aenigmatarchaeota archaeon | reverse complement strand
TGCCAATATCCGTGTGATATATAAGGCAAGGCACTATATCTTGTTTTTTGCCTTGACGTTCTCAAGATAAAGGTATACGTTCTTGTGAGGAGAGCCGTTGAGAAGCATCTCAATGGCTTCCGCCGCTATATAAATGTCATGAACTGTCCCTATTATAGAAACCGTCTTCCCGTATATTGATATGCGGGTTCTGGTATATTCTTCAATTATCTTCTTGGCTTTTCCGCGCGTTCCTATAATGCGCGCTATGACCGGCTCAAGGTTCCGCCTTGTGTAGTCCTTTGCATTGAGAACAAGCAACTGGTATTCATCGTCAAGGAGTTTTAATGCTTCCTTTGGGGAGAATCCCCTTCCGATGGCCTTTATGATATCGCGGGCATAAATGACATCAAGGTCTTCGCCTATCAGTTCGACGTCGTTTTCCCTGATTTCAAGCTGAACCTTCATCATCTTCTCTATCTTCTTCTTCGTAGAGCCATTCCTTCCTATAAGAGCCGCTGTCCTGTCTTCAGGTATTCTGACAATGTCTATCATAAAATCACGTCATTTGCAGATATGGTTAAATGAATGTAAGGAATCAATAAAAATGAGATTATTTTCCTCTCCTTAAAGGCGTTTCAGGAGAGCTTTCATCGAGAAAGGCTTTCCGAAGGTCCGGATGGCCTTTGAAATTGATGCCGACCATCTCAAATGCTTCCCGCTCAAGTATCATGGCTGCCGGATAAACCGATGTAATGCTCTCTATTTCCGGCTTTTCCCTGTGAAGAGGCACTCTTATATTAAGAGAATACCTCTCATTCTCATCGAATGAGAAGTGATAGACAACATCAATGGTTTCCATCATGTCCATGGAAGATATAAGAATAAGATCGGTTATTCCTCCCTCTTTCAGTTTTTTCAGTATCTCTATGATGTTCTCTGGTATAATACTGCACCAGAACTCGTTTCCCTTCTCTTTCAGCTCTATGCCTCTTCCGGAGAAGAGCTTTCTGACTTCATTAAGTTCCATATGTAATCACGCGACTTCATCGAATTTGGCCAATGCCTGCACTATTCCGTGTATGAGAGCTTCAGGCTTGGGAGGGCACCCTGGTATATATACATCGACCGGTATGAACTTGTCCAAAGGTCCGTTTACGTTATAGCAACCCTGATAAACACCGTTTGAAAGCGGGCATGAGCCCACAGCGACGACGACCTTTGGATTCGGTGTCTGATGATAAATATCAAGAACCCTTTGCTTCAGTTTTGTTGTCATGGGCCCTTCAATCAGAAGTATGTCTGCATGTCTTGGCAGCTCCTTGGAAATCATTCCGAACCTTTCTATGTCGTATTTAGGCGTCAGGCACGCTACAATCTCTATACTGCAACCGTTGCAGCCTCCACTGCTCAGATGGATGATCCAAGGCGACTTCTTTCTGCAGTATGCGATAAGCTTTTTTGCAAGGCCTTTATTCACTTTTTTCAAATTTTTCTCTTCCGGCTTAAGCTCAACCATCGTTTCCTTTATTTCTTCTTTCTGGCTGCTTGTTTTCTCATCCATTAATAAAACACCACAAAAAGCATCATTACTATGACAATTCCTGAAAAAACCCATAGAAGGTAGTCAGAGACATCGCCTGTATGGGCTTCAGACAACTTCTTTATTCTCAGGGCGTTTATTATTGTTGAATAGAAGCCGGATGGCATGGACTGCTGTTCCCACCTCTCGCCACATGCATAAAGCTCTTTCTTCCTGTCTTCATCGGAAACGCTTCCCCTGTCAAAAAGTCTGTAAATTATATATCCTGTGACGATGAACAAAACAAATATACCATTGAATAATGTCCAGTACTCAAACATGCTAAATATTTGGTCTGCTTAACTTAAAAGTTATTCAGAAAGGGTGAAATAGGAGGAATAGTCCCACAATACTGAATTAAAGGAGATGAGAGGGGGAGGGCAGGCTGTGGGACAATAGCCTGCCCAAAAAAACTGAAAAACCCAGACACTGTCTTCGGCATCACCTCCGACTCTGGAAATTCCGGCTTTTCTGATAATACATTTGGAAACCCTTTATAAACCATTTGTGAAACAAAGTGGGAGAACAAAGTTCTATAAACTTTTTAATCACAGGGAGAAATCATTTTTATATGTTAACCTTATTGTTCTCACCGAAATGGTTCTACGGGATTGATATAGCTTTCGAGATTATAAGCATAATCGTTGCCCTGCTGATTTCATTCTACTCGTACAAGCTTTACACGATATCCAAAAAGAAGGAGCACAAGTATTTCCACATATTCTTCCTTATGATCGCCATTGCATTCGTCTTTAAGATAATGACTAATTTTGACCTTTATTTTGATGTCTTACAGACCATGCAGATAGGCTCAATACAGGTCCAGTACATATCAAAAAGCCTCTCGACCATATACCGCTTCGGCGGCCTTTTCATGTACAGGCTGCTTACGGCCATGTTTGCTTACGGCCTTTACATGCTTGTCAATAAGAAAAGGGACAGAAGAGACCTCCTGCTGTTCACATACTTCATAATAGTCTTGGCTTTCCTGAGCTATTACGGCTATTTCCTATTCCACCTGACAATGGTAATGCTCCTCGGTTTCGTATCATATTACTATTATATAAACTGCAAGAAACTGCATACAATCAATTCGCGATTGGTCGCGAGCGGCTTCATAATGCTCACTCTGGCGAATGTGGTTTTTGCTGTCGTTGAACTTGATTTGGTATTATATGTGCTCGCAGAAGTCCTCCAGCTCGCAGGTTTCTGCCTGCTTCTGGGGGCATTCATTTCGGTGATAAGAAAATGAGAGGAGGGGGGAGAAGGGATCGGGTCGATGTCATACTGGCTATACTCGAGACCATCTACACAGAAAGGAACGAAGCCAAGCCAACCCATATCATGTATAAGGCAAATCTTTCCCACAAGCTCATGGAAGGCTACTTCACAGAACTCATCGAAAAGGGAATAATCGAAAAAGTCGATGTAAAAGGAAAAATGCGCATATCTCTCACCGGAAAGGGTTCAGAATTCTTAAGGGAATTAAGGAAGATGAAGTCATTTATGCAGAGTTTTGGATTGTAGTTATAATTTTCATATGTATAGTGCCTTGCCTTATATATCACACGGATATTGGCAAGGCCTTCATACCGATACCCGTTAAACAATTGTTCGAATTAAACAATTATATACTATATTTCTGAAAAATTGTTTAAAACCAAATAAAATATTAAAAGCATATCTCTTATCTTGTGATATAGATGGTTGGTATGAACGGATTTGATGTTAAAGACGGATTCTATTATATGCTTGCTCCCATTGAGGACATGACAGACTCAAGTTTCAGGACCATCTGCTGGAACAGGGGGAAGGGAGCCGACCTGACATTTACGGAACTTTCAAGGCTTGAATCGCTCGCAAGAAGGAATGCATGCACTCTGGAGAAAATAAAGCTTTATGATGAGACGCCTACAATGATTCAGCTTGTAGGACAGAAGGAGATGTCGCTCAAACGTCTCTTATCAGGATTTGTCCCCAATAAAGGCTTCCGGGGCTTCAACCTGAATCTGGGCTGTCCCGCACCTGATTTTGTGGGACAGGGCATTGGCTGCGCAATGGTGAAGCGGATATCAAAGACAAGAAAGCTTGTTGATATAATTAAAGACCATGATTATGGTGTAAGCATAAAGATGCGCCTTGGTCTAAACCGGTTCGAGAAGGAGAAGAAAGTCTATCTTAACCTGATAAACAGCGTTGATGCGGATTTTTTTATTGTCCATGCACGGCACGGGAAAGAAACATACGTTGATAAGGCCGACTGGAGCGTCTTTCCTGGATGTGTAAAGACAGGGAAACCCATAATAGCTAACGGTGACATAAGGACAAAGGATGATGCCCAGAAAATGAAAGACTTTGGATGTAAAGGTGTGATGATTGGAAGGGCGGCAACTGTGAATCCTCTTATTTTCGCGGAGCTAAAGAGCCTTCCGCTACCTCAAATAGGTGGGCTGAAGGCCGAATATGAGAGACTTCTAAAAGAACGCAACGTGGCCTTCAAATACCCAAAAAATATCTTCAAGCATCTCGGAAAGAGCGAAGCTGATGGAGACTATGGAGATATGGGATAGAATATATTCCGGGTTATGTGTTTGGAAGTGCAAATAAGATGGACTTTTTATTTAACCGGATTTATCCAAATTATCTATATAGGTGTAAATCTGTATGAGGGGCTTCTGGTATATGGCTGAGAGTATCATAGCCGCTATAATACTCATCAGCTTTCTTGCCGTGCTGAGCCGCCAACCGATTGTACCGACTTATACAGAGGATATGTCTGTTAGGGGATACAGAATCCTAATGGACGCATCGCAGAAGGAGGCTTTCCGCTATGATGTATACTCTGAAGATTTTACAAATATCATAAGTTCGCTGGAAATTCCGGGATATTATTATAATGTCAGCATTTGTGATTATTCAGGTTCCTGCAACGGTCATGATCCGCTGAATACCAATGCCACCATATGGGCATCCTCATATATATTTTCCGGCAACGGGAGCTATGAACCTAAAATATTGAGACTCTATATCTGGAGATAAATTATGATAGAAGTTCGGAGCTTTGGCCAGGTAAAGGGGCAATACTTCCTTCTGGGAGCCATCATAATCATAACGCTATTCTTTACCGGTTTCTATCTGGTTAAAAATGAATCCATATTCTCGTCATCATATAAGGCTGACGATCTCAAGTATTTGTTTTACAACATGCAGAGCGAATACCCGAGAGTTTTCAATTATGGGATAAACGAATCCGATATAACAGTAGAGCTGAGAAATTTCACGGAATTCAGCCGGTCAATATATTCCAGCAATATACTCAATTTCACGACTTTGTTAATTTATACGACTAACATTTCCGATAATTTGAATGTCACAATAGTTAATTATCTGGGATATGATACAGAAGTTGAACTTAATATATCAGGCACGCTGAAGAACCTGACGGTTACAGATGAAGGTCTTAACAGCACGATTTTCTCGGCAGTGAATCCCAAATTTGTTATGACTGTTAAATTTAATAGTCAAGAAAAGCAACTATCAATGGTAAGAGATAAATACAATCTTTACACTTACCTTCAATTGAGAAGGAAAAGTGAGATAATAAAGGGCAGTGTTTTGGCATGAAGAAGGGAATAAGTCTTGTGATGGGTGTATTGTTCATTGCTATACTGATATCTTCAACTGCTGTTGTATATCAGGTAGGTTATCCCGTCGTGGAAAAAATGCAATGCGCAGCGGTCACATCCAAGATGCAGTCGACTTTCGTCAAACTGGATCAGGTTCTTCAGGAAGCGGCATCCGGCGGTAAAGGCTCAAAAAGAGTTATAGACCTTAAAATTGATGAGGGCACTTTTACAATCGATACCGACAATGATATCCTTTACTGGAATTATCAATGCACTGCCCCTGTCATATCGCCCAGAAGCTCCCAGAGATATGGAAATGTAATAATAGGAGTTGGTCTTGATGCCATGGCATATACAGGGAGCTGCCAGGGAGAGCCTTCAGCATTCATACTGGAGAATGAGCATATCAAGGCATGTTTCAGGGTTATAGGGTCCGAAACATCCTACATAGCAATCGATACGTCCCAGATTGTTCTGGGCGTTTATCAAAAAGATGTTGAAGTGTGGATGCCTCTGGAATCAATGACAATAACAATCGATGGTAACGTATCGTCCCAGACCGGTACGGGCTATACGAAACTGACAAACACAGGCGATAATCTGCCTTACGGTGAGGTCATTGCATATATCAATTCCAATTATGAAGGAATTGATTACAATATACATTTCATACTTGAATCAGGCGCAGACTTCCTGACAATAAGAGGTAGCTAGATGTTAAAGGGTGTTTCTCCTATAATATCCACCGTTCTTCTCATACTTATAGCAATATCCATCGCGGCTTTTGTCGGTCCGTGGTCTTTAAATCTGGCAACGACAACATCAAACGCCTCTGCAACAAATGCCATGAACCAGATAGACTGCCAGAACACTTTCTATGATTTTTCTTCAGACTATGGCAATTATGAAGGGGTCAATATAACGGCTTCCGGCGGACTTATTATAGAATTCAGGACAAAGCTTGAAAATACAGGAACAAGAAATGTTTACGGGTTTTCTTTCCAGCTTTCGAACAGCACCGATATCTTCAACTGTGCTGTCACGAGCGCAACGCAGAAATCATCATCGGATCCCCTAAGACCCGGAGAAGAGTGCATAATAGAAGCGCTGTTATCGGGTGAATGCGCAAACATGGGGGAGGGTTCCATCACAAAGGTCAAAGTTCTGAATGGCGTCTGCTCAAAGAACTCACCTTCTCTTGATATATAGATTCCGGCATTTCAATCAATATATAAGAAATATCCTAATATTATATTAGGTTCGGTGGGTATGGTTGATGAAGCTCTTCTTTTAGAGAAATTGAAAACTATTGAAGATAAAGTAGATGGACTGCAGGATACTGAACAACTCACTGAGCTTGACATAATTAATCTGAAGAATGAAATAGAAAAAATTAAAATCGGAACGACCACATATGTACCCGATGACATTGAAGAGAATGTAAGAAGACTTGAAAAGCTCGCAGAAAGTGCTGATGTTTTTGAGCAATGGAAAAAAACAATATCCGAAATTGATGTTCTCAGGAAAAATATAGAAAAGGCTTCTTCGGTCGGTGTGGCTTCTGAAATTCCTTCTGATTATGGAGAAAAAATTGAAGAACTTAAAAGAATGGTATCAGACGCCAAAAGCGGTACGGATCCTGAGCTAATTAAAAGGATTGAAGACCTTGAAACAAGAGTAAGAAGCATAAAACCAGTCAGAATACCTGAAGGTGCTCAGGACTATAAAGAACCGATAGAAAGTCTGAAGAAACAGATAGAATCACTTTCGAATGACATTATATTCTTTAAAAAATCCGGAGGCGGCCAAAAGCCTCTGCCTCCCATTCTTGGCGAATTTGAAAAAATTAAATCCTCTCTCAGTTCTCTTGAAGGGGAGATGAGAAAAATAAAAACCGGTGCTCAGGAAGCAAAAAGCTCTGACGATATAAGAATGAAAGTTGCGGCATTATTCTCAAGGATGGAAGGCATCGAAAACCGTTTAGGCGAAAAGGGGAGCATTTCTCATATAAATAAAAAAATCGAAATCATTGAAGAGCGACTTGGTGAGCTATCAAAGGGATATAATACAACGGGTTTACGCGAACTTGAAAAAGAGGTAGACTCTCTCTTCTCAAAGATAGATATCAACGACTCTAAAATAAACACTGTCTTTGCAGACATGAACAAGAAACTTTCTCTTATTAACAGCAAGATGAAATCACCGCCAACTAAAAAAATGGTTCCGGATACATCGACTCTGGAACTGAAAAAATCGTTAAAGGACTTACAAAACAGATTAACAAAGATTGAATCCGCGCCGAAAAAAGGCACATCAGATGATGTCTCTTCCCTGAAGAATGAAATGATTTCTTTGAAGAAGGGACTTGAGCAGACGATAACAAAGCAGGAATTCCTTGAATTCGAACAGAATCTCGTCCCCCCAAAAATTCCCGATGCAAAGGATGTTGAAGATGCAATGAAAAGGGGTATCGCCCTTGAAAAGGAAATTGAAAAGATAAACAAGAAATCTGTCCAGATAGAGCAGTTCCTCAGAAGAAAGGACGATATTGATAAAATCAGGGAAGATGTTAAAAAGCTCGTAAAAGAGAACGAAGAGCTGAAAAAGATTATTCCCTCAGTGAGAAACAGCCTTCCGGGACCACCTACCGGAGTCCCTGCAAAACTTCTTCAGACAGGTATGAGCAAATATTCAGAGGATTTGGATTATCTCAGAAAAAATCTCCTGAAGAATGAAGCAGAATTATCAAGGAACATGAGCGATATAAGAAACAGGCTTGTTGAAAATGAGAAAAGGATTGATAATGTCATGAATGAGCTTGCAAAGACTCTGAAGAACTTCCACGAAGGACCGTTGCCGCCGGGAACTTTATCCGACGATAATTCCGGCAGGATTATGAAAGAAATAAGTAACATCAAAAAGGACGTAGACTCGAGAATAACTGAGAATGCTGTAAAGGATTTTGAAAATGAGGTATACAGAGAATTGGAAACGATGAATAAAACAATCCGCGATTCTGTGAAAAACAATACGGAATATGCCAAAAGAGTCAATATTGAGCTTTCCGCAATAGAGGAGAAAATGAAAAATATAGAGAGAGGCCATGAAACCATAAAGGGCATAGATCCCGGCAGCCTTATCAGGGAAATTGAGATGTTAAAAGGAAAACAGAAGTGGATTGAAGAAAATATAGAACACTTCGATCTGGAACCACTTCACGAAAAGATAGCCGATTTCGAGAGAAGACTGAACATGCTGAAAATAAACTCTCCGTTAATTATAGAATAGATTATTCGTTTTTCTTTCTGTTCTGGCCGAGAAGACCCCCGAACTGGCTCTGATTCTGTTGTTGTGTATTTTTATTCATTCCTGATTTCATGAAATGAAGAACGTTAGGCTGGACTGTTTTTGGGTCTCTTGGCACAATGCCGCCTGATGTCGTGTATCTTTTCCTTAATGACAGGACAACAAGAACAGATATTATAATAATCCCGCCGTAAACGGCGATTGATTCTGCGGATGAGCCGCTTGCTATGCCACCGGTTATCAGACCATCAAGGCTGAAAGGGCTCTGGACATTTTCTTTATTCTCAGCGATGGTCTCAACGGTCACTTCCTTTTCGGTTCTCAGTGTCAATGTCATTAAGGCTTCTTCATCTATCTGGTCAGACTTTGCCTGAAGCGTTACGGGATAATAATTTTTACATTCGTATTTATCGCAGTAAGATTTTGAAACCAGAAGTTTCAATTCAACGTCCTTTATGGCTCCGGGTTCCAGCTCATTTATGCTTACAGGAAGAAGCTGGTACCATTCAGTGGCCAGACCGGCCACATACAATTTTATGTTTTTAAGGACGGTTTGTCCTGAATTGAGAAGCGAGAATTTTATATCAAGAGGCTCCCCTACATACAGTTTCTGGCCGTCTGGGACATTTATGAAGCTGATTTCCTCCTTTATTTCGGTCTCAATGGTAAAGTACTTAATAACTTCCTTGAAAGGATATCTACTGGCTTTAACGCTAAGATTGTATATACCCTTATCTGTCGGCATCTCTATCTGCGACTTGAAATTTCCTGAGATTATTGTCTTGACAACATTGTTGTAATTCTCCTCCATACCTACAATAGAGATTTCCACATCCGCGGCTTCTATTGCATTTCCAGATGAATCTGTAACCTGTCCCTTTATTATAACATTCTCGCCCGTTATGTAGGTTCCATACCCGATGTCACTATCAAGCGTTACTTCAAGTTCTTTCCTTTCGCCTATAATAAATGCTGAAGGCTGTGTGGTATTAAACATGATTACATTGCCCCTTGTATTGGTATTTACATAACTGACCTTTTCCCATTCGTCGGCACATGCACCCTTTCCGAAATTCCAGTTAAAGCACTGGTATACTTCAAGATTCTCTTCGTTCCTGATTCTGGAGTCATCATAAGACATAGTCAATTCAGAATTACTGAAAGGCAAATCAAACTCAAGGACTATCGCCTTTATAACATCAATGCCCCCGTCTATTGTTGTAATCGCCTTCGGTGCATCAAAATTTATAGGCCCGTCGGTGGATGCAGTCTCTTTAAGGTTTTCTTCTGTAATCTCAACATCATTGAACACAGCTGTAAGCCCAGGAAGCTGCACGTTCATATCATATGTCCCTGGTATTATGTCCGCGTTGTATCTGCCATCGTTACCGTTTTGAATGGTGTAGTATTTTGACTGGTTGACGTCCTCCAGCTTTATATCGATATGCTGGACAGTCCCGCTGGAATCCAGAATTCTGCCGGCAAAAGGTATCACAAAGTGTACCGCATCCTTCTCCGTAAGTGATGGGGGATAAGGAGTTTCCCCATTATAGCTTACATACATGGTTATATCCTTTGTCCCTGCCCTTTGCCCCGGAACAACCATCTGCAAATACCATAGATATTTGTCAGTATCGTCCTGCGACACCAGTGTCGTTATCTTCTCATCCCCCAGATAGAATGTGAAACTTGGATCCCCAAGCTGGATGGGCTGACCTTTGTAGCTAAGTCTGACCTTCACTGTCATCTTGTCCGTTCCCTTCAGGGACAGGAACTTATTGGTTGTAGGCTCTATGATTTCAGCCTCAAATGATGGCTTCACAATGACAGAATCTGCATGAGACGCTACAACAGTCTGTCCGTCATACTTAGCGTGTATGGTGAGGTCATATAGATTCGGCGCAAGCGTACTTGGAACCTTTGGTGTAAACTTCCAATGACCTATCTGGGTATCGTATCTGTCGTCACCTGTCTGGAGATCTATTTCAACGTTATCAAGAAACATCCTGAAATCGACTTTATTCTTCTGGCTTTCTGTAATTACCATTTCCTCGTCCGCCAGAAGAGAGAAATCCAGATAAACAGAATCAAACAGCTCATCTTTATACTTCAGTATCGGGTGGCTCGCACTCGGTGATATTATGACTGCTTTCAGTTTCTGTGCCGCAAAATTAACTGTTGTTGTATTAGTGGTATTAGTGTCATTGATGCTGAAGCCCTTTAATTCTACGTTATATGTTCCGGGTTTTTCAGCAACATAAGAATAACCAAAATCATTATTCAGACCTGCCTTTTTAGTTGCTACATCGTCCAGATTCGTTCCCGGGCCTTCGATATGGACTTCGGCCCTTGCGCACTCATAGCATTTGAAGCCGACTTCAACTGAATTCGAACTATCCAGCCACAGTATAGCCGGATTAATAACAACATCTGCTATTTCAGGAAATGCTGAAGCTGAAGCTGACAAAATGACCATTGATATAATAAAAGCTGCAAATGATGTCTTTTTCAGCTCTCTCATCTTCTTATCACTTCTTCTTTTTTCTTTTTGCCAGCTTTGGCCTGCCAGGACCTTTCTTTTTTGTTGAGCCCTTCGGCCTTCCGGGGCCTTTCTTCTTCAAAGAGCCTTTTGGCCTGCCCGGACCTCTTCTTTCTTCAGTCTTAGGGGATATGCCGAGACTGTCTTCGGCCTCTGTGAATTTGTTAAAGGCGGGTTTCATGAATTGCGTTGAATTGCAGGGCACTTCCTGATAACCATTAAACTGCTGGCTTTCTTGCACCGTATTATCATAAATACCGGGGGCGGCTGCCATTTGAACGCCCGGAGCATTATAAGCCGCTGTCTGCTGTGCTATCGTCTGATTCATATCTGAAAAATTATAATTCTCACTGGTTGTCATATCACTTGCAATGCTTCTGTTATGATGCGTTACGATTTTTGTTCTTGATATCAGATTTTTAAAAGCTGCAAACTTCGGGGGTATGTAAGGTGCTCCCACCAGCTTTGCCGCCAGTCTTCTGAATTCTATCGCCGGAACTGAATAAGGCTTGTGATGTATCACGGGCATTTTTGAAAAAATTGACCTGCGGACGCTCTTATCTTCCGGTATTATCGCAATCACAGGAAGTTCCGTAGCTGCCTCTATTTCGGATACATGAACATGAAATTTGTCTCTGGATACCTTATTGACAACGATTCCGAGAATATTCTTATTATTCTCCCTTGCCACTTCTATAACCCTTAGCGCGTCTGTTATTGCAGGATATTCCGGATTCGTGACGACTATCAAATCATCGCAGCACTGGAGGACCGCAAGGCCTTCCCTTGCTATTCCGGGGGGCGAATCGACTAAAACAAGACCATTCATCCTGTTAAAAATTGCTCTGAGCTTTGATGCATCGACGTCTATGCTTTCATACGCAAGCGATGAAGGCATCAGCTTCAGTCCCGAGGGGTGTATGTATATCGCCTTTTCCGGCCTTATCTCTCCCCGGAGTATTTTCTGCATATTGCAGGGGTGAAATGAATACAGGCCCAGATGAAGGCCGAGATTTGATGAAGTCAGATCAGCATCAACAAGTGTAACATCCTGACCTATTTCATGAAGGGCCATTCCGATGTTGGCCGTTACTACCGTCTTGCCGACTCCGCCTTTACCAGAAATAATACCAACTACTCTAGACAATCTAACACCTTACCCCCTGATTGTTGTATTTTACTTCACTTTATGATTTAAAAGCTTTGCTAATTTTGGACCGAAATTAGTTCATTTTTAATTGATTTTCATTGATTTCCCGGGAAATTAATAAAATAAATAAATCTGATTTTTTCTGTTTTTTAAAAAAGAGAAATAATTATTTTTTCTTTTTTCTTCTGCCTTTAATTTCTTTTATTTTCAGGAAAACCAGCAAAAATATTATTATTCCCAAAACCGATATTATGATATCCTTCGTATCAGGATTATTATTTTTTTCCAGAAATATTTTTTTACTGGAGAAATAATTATTTTCCTCGTCAAAAATATTTATCGAAATATCGGTTTCTCTCCATATTTCGGGGTCGTAATTTATTCTCAGATACTTAATTTCGCCTTTATTTATTTTATCAATTTTTTTATCCCCGAAAATCCAGCCAAAGGGGTAGTCTTCGGTGTGGAATATTAAGTTTTCCAAATCTTCTATGGCCGTTATTTCAAGCTCTATATAACTCTCAGTATTAGCTGCTTTCTTCACTTCAAGAATTTCCTCCTCAAGAAAATCAATTTTTTTTGTTTCATTAGCAACTGTATTATCAACACTGAAGCCAGAAACGGGGCCTTCAAAAATGTCATTGCACTGGTATATTCTCATCTTTGAATAGAAATTACCGCTGATGTTGTATGGATACCAGTATGTCTCAAATGTATAATAGGAGCCGGCTTCCATCGGAAACTCTTCAGACCATACAGTATCAAAAACTTCTTCGTTTGTGGAATTATATATATCGAACCTTACTCTTGTAAGGCAGCCTATGGAGCCTATATTATAGAGGTTTACAACGAATCTCTGATAGCTGTTGACTATCTCTTCGGAAAAATTATAATAGTCCAATGACCTCTCCAGCTTTGGTGTTATCTTGACAACAACCGGCACGTCTGCTGTTGCTGCATTGGCTAAAAATAGCAATGAAATTGTCAATAATGTTATATATGCAAATTTCATGATTATCACATAAGCTTCAGCAGCTGTTCAGAAAAACTGCTCTTCGGGGAAATTACCGTCATTATCACTTCGCCCGTATAGTTGCCCGATGATGCCGGTTCGCATTTTATCTTTATTTCGCTCTTTTCTCCCGGAGGCAGCAGTTTTTCTATATCCAGTCCGGCTGTAAAGGAACGCATCGGCCCGACAACTTCCACTATGGCTTTTGCTGAAGTCCCTTCATTGTTCTCTATTTCCAGGATTTTAGTTGTTGAAGCCCCGACAGGTATTCTGCCGAAATGCATTTCGTTCATCTGGCCCGCAACACCTATTTTTATTGAATCGTTTGTTATCAGTTGCTCGGCATTCAGTACCTCTACCTTTATCGGAAAGATGCTGACCGCATAACTGAATAGCGGATCTTCACTGTATTCTGTTTTAATGAATGTCGTGTAAGATGTTTCCGGGGATTCTATCCCAAGATAGGGCAGGGTAAAGATAAGCAATCCTGCAACAAACGCTATTAAAAACAAAAATTTATGAAACTTCATAACACCACCACAATCTAATTGATCTGGTATATTTTAAATTTTCCAGTATATAACAAGAGATATTACTGCAATTATTATTATAATGAGCCACCACGGTATGCTGTAAACATCTATGTTGGGGGGGCTTATCAGAAGGCCTATAATAACCAGAACAGCTATTATAAGCCCCAGAAGAACCATGATCCATACCCAGTCTGATTTGAAATATGCAATTAGTGCTATCATCACGACAAAGACTATTATTATCCACCACGGAAAGCCAGTGGTCATTCCGGTCGGCGATGGGAATAAGCCAAGGCCTGATGTTATTTCCTCAGGTATGGTCACTTCGGTGTCTGCCGTCAGGGAGCCCGTAAGGAAATCGACTTCCGCCTTTACCCTGTGCAACCCCCTTGCATCCTTATCGTTCCAGAAAGCCGAGAGGACTTTTGTCTCCCTGGGCTTCACCCGCTCATAACCGGATTCTACTGTCTTCATCAGCGTTCCGAAGTTATCAAAAATATCCATAGTTTTGACTTTTACGAACACAGTATCTGTTCCGGTGTTCTGGAATAAAACATCTATCCTTACCCTGTCGCCTTCAACCCTGCGGGCTTCTATATCAGTTATCTTTCCCGACCGCAGGGGTTCGGGCTGGTCCTCAAGCGGCTTTACATAGAAAACATAAACAAACCTGGAAACGGCCATTGTTGCCAGACCCCCCGTTCCGGAGGCCAGTTGCGGAGCAAAATTTATTGAACCTACATGATATCCCGGATCGGCGTCCTTGGGGACGGTGAGTATCGCCCTGACTCTTTTATTCGCCCTGATGGTTTCCCCCTGAGGGAAAGTGTGTGTAATCGTCTCGCCCGGAGAAACCCTGACAGGATTTTCAGGGAAGCTTATCCAGCCGTTTATATATTCATTCGAGGACTCTTCAGGAAAGAATTTATAATGACCGTCGTGAACTGTCGTGTAAAAATCGAAATGGGGGTCTATTGAAGACATGCTGACCAGCATATCCTCGGTCGCTGTTGTGATAAGAAAGAACTCAACAAGCTTCGAGGTGCCGGGATAAACGTCCCCGACGTTCAGGATTCCGGGGGCAACGCCTATAGCAATGGCATCAGCTTTCTGGGAAGACGCTGACAGGGCTACAGCAAATATAAGGGATAAAAAAACAATCTTCGAAAAAGCTTGCCGGACCATATGGATATACTATGCAAATCTAATTTTATATAAATTCGTTATTCCAGACTCTATACCTTTTTAATATCTCTTTTCCAATTTTTACCCATGTACTCAGGCAGGTTGGGGGAACTTCTGGAAGCCAGAAAATTGGATATAGGCGACTTTGTCAGGATTAAATTCAAGGGCGCCGAAAAGAGCGGAATAATCATGCCGAAAGACCAGTTCAGCAGGCCGGAAGTCCTCTACATCAAGCTTGCAAACGGCTACAATATTGGCATTCTGGCTGATGAAATTAAGGGCATAGAGAAATGCAGTGAAACGGATTCGGGCCCACAGATAAGACCCAGGAAAATTTCCTTCGACAAAACAAAGCCAAAGATTTCTGCAGTCATAACAGGGGGGACTATTGCATCGAAGGTCGATTACAGGACAGGCGGAGTCACCGGCCTCTCAAAATCGGGAGAGATTCTGGAGAACATTCCGGAACTATCCGACATCGTTAACATGGAATGCATAAGCCCTTTCACAAAGATGAGCGAGGATCTGGGTCACGAAGACTGGATAGAAATCGCAAAGGCTGTTGCAAAACAGCTTAACAATGGCGATAGAGGCGTCATCGTGACTCACGGAACCGATTTTCTCCATTACACTTCGGCTGCGCTTTCATTCATGCTAAGAAATCTCACAAAGCCCGTCGCCCTTGTAGGCTCGCAGCGATCGTCCGACCGTGGAAGTTCCGATGCGGGAATGAACCTCATATGTGCAGCTCACATCGCCACAGGCGATATAGCCGAAGTCGGGGTCTGTATGCACGGTTCAACTAATGATGATTTCTGCTTTTTCAGCCGCGGAACCAAAGTAAGAAAGATGCATACTTCAAGAAGGGATGCATTCCGTCCCATAAACGAGCTTCCGCTCGCAAAAGTCTGGACAGACGGAAAGATTGAGAAGATAAATCCTGTACAGAAGAAAAGGTCAGACGGTGATGTGGAACTTGACATCGCATTTGAGCCGAAGGTCGCGATACTAAAAGCTTATCCGGATGCGGATCCCGATGTAATTGACTATTATATAGGAAAGGGGTACAGAGGATTTGTCATAGAGACAGCAGGCCTCGGGCATGTCCCGACATTCGCAAAGAAGTCGTGGATCGAGACAATCAGGAAGCACACGAAAGACGGGATACCTTTCATCGGAACGGCACAGACCATCTACGGAAGGATAGACCCTTCCGTGTATACCAATCTGAGGATGCTCTATCATGATGCAGGAGCTATATGCTCATCAGACATGCTCACCGAGACAGCTTACGTGAAGCTCGGATGGGTTCTCGGCCACACCGAAGACATAGAAGAAGTAAGAAAAATGATGCTCACAAACATAGCCGGAGAGATAACCCAAAGGACTCTTCCGGAAACTTATCTTTACTGAGAATGATTGTTATGGATTATGAAAAGCTCGGATTAAAATGTGGTATAGAGATACACCAGCAGCTTGATACAGGAAGAAAGCTATTCTGCAGCTGCGAGCCAACTCTTGATGAAGAAAATCCTGACAGGAAAATAATAAGAAGGCTTCGACCTGTAAAGGGTGAGGGCGGAACTATTGATGCTGCAGTTGCCGAGGAGAAAATGAAGAACAGGGAGTTCCATTATTTTTCATATCCAAGAAGCACGTGCCTTGTCGAGATGGATGAGGAACCGCCGCATGAAATGGATTCCGCTTCTTTGGAGACTTCAATAGAAGCAGGGATGCTCATGGACTGCATAATGCCTGATGAAATAATAATCATGAGAAAGCTTGTCATTGATGGCTCGGACACGACAGGTTTCCAGAGGACGTGCCTAATCGGTTTTGACGGAAAAGTGAAGACGTCTTTTGGCGATGTGGGGATAACCAACATCAATCTCGAAGAGGACTCGGCGCAGATACTTAACAGGGAAGAAAAAGAAGTCCACTTCGGGCTAAACCGCCTCGGAATCCCCCTGATTGAAATCGGAACGACCCCGGATGTCAGGACGCCTGAACAGGCAAGAGAGCTTGCGGAAAAAATAGGGATGATTCTTCGCTCAACAGGAAAGGTGAAGCGCGGGTTAGGAACAATCCGCCAGGATATTAATGTTTCAATTAAGGAAGGAGCGCGAGTCGAGATAAAAGGCGCTCAGGACTTAAACACAATACCCAAATGGGTCGAGTATGAAGTCGAGAGGCAAATGAGGCTTATTGAAATCAGGAACGAATTAAAAGAGAAAAAGTTCAAAGATGTGGTCGCTGAAGTAAAGGACGTCTCAAAGATTTTCAAAGATTCAGAATGCAAAATCACAAACGGAAAGACTACTTTCGCAATACTTATACCGGGCTTCGCCGGTTACCTGAAAAGACATCTTACACCAACCAGGACGCTGGGAAACGAGATTGCCAATTACGTCAAAGTCAAAGGCGGAATAAAAGGTGTCATCCATACTGATGAAAACCTTGAGAAGTACAAGCTCGAAAAAGAATTTTTGGAGCTTGGAAAATTCATGAAGGCCAAAGAAGGCGATACATTAATGATAGCTGTTGCATCAAAGAAGGACTCTGAAAAGAGCCTGAAAGTTGCGGCCGAAAGGATTAACCAGATTCTTTCCTGCATTCCGGAAGAGACACGACGAGCGTTGGAGGACGGAAACAGCGAATACATGCGTCCCCTTCCGGGAGCGTCCAGAATGTATCCGGAGACCGACCTTCTTCCTATTCCCCTGACAAAGGAAATGCTTCTTGATATAGGAAGCCATCTTCCGGAACTCTGGGACGACATGATTCTGAGGCTGGCCAAAGACTACGGAATAAGTACAGAGATATCCAACCAGATTGTAAGGAGCGGCCGCGGCCACCTCTTCGAGAAGCTCGTTAAGGGAGGAGCGGATGCAAGGACTCTTGCAACAACGCTTACAATAACTTTGTCAGAGATAAAGAGGCAGGAAGGCCTTCCCGTAGAAGACCTCACAGACAAAAACATTGAAGATGTCTTCTCATACTTTGCAAAAGGAAAGATAAACAAGCCGCTTCTTCCAAAGGTCTTTAGCGAAATGATTCTCAATCCGAAGACAGGGCTTGATGAAATCATAAGAAAGCTCGATGCACATAACATCACACATGACGAGGTCAGAGAGATAATAGCGAAAGTCGTCGCCGAGAACAAGGAACTTGCAAACAATGAAAGGGCGGAGAAAATCCTCATGGGCATGTGCATGGAAAAGCTTCGCGGACGGGCTGACGGAAAGATTGTCATGGATGTTTTGAGGGAAGAGATTGAAAAACATCGATGCTGATTATTTTTGAAACATATTTTTGAGAATGTAGAATTTATAGATCGATAAAAACCAGAACATTTATATACTTCCGTTTACTTATATAATCATATGGTTACTAAAGTAAACGACACCGATTTGAAGATTTTAAGCCTGTTCACAAAAGGGTATGACAAAGAGTATTATATCAGGGAAGTTGAAAAGCTCCTTGATATAAGCTCAAGAACCGCCCTTGTAACACTGGCCAAGCTTGAAAAGAAGGGAATTTTAGAATCGAAAACCAAAGGCAAAATAAAATCTTATGCATTAAAAAAATCGAGCCTTTCAAGAGAGTTTTTCCTTTTAACAGAGCAATATAAGAAGATATGTTTTTTGGAGGATAATCATTTAATCAAAGAAATACTTGAAAAAACCGATGAATATATGCAGGGAATGATTATTGTTTTTGGAAGTTATGCTAAGGGAATACACAAAGATGACTCTGATCTTGATTTATTCGTTGTAGGAAAGTTTGATGAAAATAAGGTCAACGAGATCGGCAGAAAATACGGAATCGATATTAATATCAAGAGCTATCCTATGAAGATGTTTGAAAAAAGTATACATGATGATATTTTACTTAAAGAGGTTTCAGGAAATCATATTTTAATTAAAGATGCGGAAGAGTTCGTCAGAAAGGTTGTAAAATGGATCAGATAAAATGGTGTATTCATCAAAAGAAAGGTATTGAACCTGTTGAACCAAGCGACAATCTTAGAGATGCTTATCTCATAAAGGCAGAAGAAGCACTAGACACATTAAGAACTTCAAAAAGCAGAGACTGGCAATTGACTGCTGCGTATTATACTATTTATCATGGGATTTATTCTTTGCTTATGAAAACAGGGGTAAAATGCGAGATTCATTCATGTACTATTGAATTTACCAGAAGATTCCTGAAAAATCACTTCTCACCTGAGGATTTTGAATTAATCGATAAAGCCTTCTCTGCAAGAATAGATTCACAGTATTATGTAAACAGGAAGGTTCCTGAACAAAAATATGATCTTATAGTGAAGAAAACACCGGCATTCCTTGTCAAGTGCAAAAATATAATCCTTGAACAAAAAGAGATTAACAATATCAGAAATCAAATCTTATCTTTGAAATAATCTTCGCGGACGGGCTGACGGAAAGATTGTCATGGATGTCCTGAGGCAGGAATTAGGGAAGGAGTGAGATATTTTTCCTATTTCTATAGTAATCTCTTATCAATTGAGAGAAATGGCTGTTTAGTTCAACCAGAAGGCCGCTTTTATTAAAATAAAATGATTAAGGTACGCGCTTTATACCCCTTTAAATTCCTTTAACTTAAAATCAACTTGGTATAAGAAAACTTCAACATTATTCACTACCCCTAGCGCGTATTCTAATTTTTTATCAAATTCAGCAGCGATTATTATACCCTTCACATTTGGATTATTTTTATTTTTCTTAATCCAACCCATATATCTAGAAATCTGTCCAACAGTATCATCACTAGTTTGGTTCTTTTTTAATTCGATAACAACATAATCTCCTGTTTTTTTATCTTTAGCTAAAATATCAATGGGTCCAATTCCTGTTCTATACTGCTGACTTACTAGTTCACCATCTTCAATAATTAAGTCAAATCTTTTTCCTAGCTCCGTGTTCTTCCAATTATAGATTATAAAATCTTCTAACTGCTTTTCCATGTAGAAAAGGCCTTGACTTAACACCGTATCTTCTTTTCTAATTTCAATTGAAACTGTTTTTTTGTAATAATTTAATATGGTTTTTAAATCAGCTTCAAGGTCCTTTTCGGAAATATTTTGTCCTTCTTGTGATTGATATTCAATTTTATCTTTCTGAACTTTGATGTTATATGCTTTGAAGACAAAAGAATCTCCATATCGTGGGACGTCTTTATCAAAAAAGGCTTTAATGGTTAAAGTTGAATTCATAATTTCAGCAGGCCACGTCTTATCAAATTCCGAGGTTTCACTTATTCCATATGCTAAAACTAGAACATTAAGTTCTTTATAATATAAATAAACGGGGTAAAACCCTTTACTTACTTGCATTTCGGGGGCAGTGAAAGCTATCCATGGAACTCTGGCAGGCATACCCATACCAAAAGAAACTCTCATCTTCAAATCGCTATACTCTTTTGGAAATGTTGAAGTTTTCAAGTCTCCAGTTTGAACTTGTAATAAAAACAAATCTAATATTTTTTTCCAGGTATCCATATTAAGAAGTAATTATAACTACTTTATTAAAGTTTTGTTTGCGCGTTTCTTTCATTGAAGTGATCTTCTGGTTTAACTTAACAAGTATTATGAAGTTGTGAAGCCTTGCACACTCCACCAAAATTCACACTTCAGCCGAACTTCGATTAACGCCATCAATTATTCCATCTCTTCCCAACCAAAAAACAAATATTCCTCGAGAAAAACTTCTTTCTGAAAGAGCTTTCCGAACCCTCCATGATGACTGAGAAGCCGGCAGATTGGATTATTTTTCTCAGTTCGTTTCTTGTGTAAAGATGATAGTAGCGGTAATAGGTCTTGTCGTCCTTTCGGCGTTTCCATGGGATGTTCTGATCCGATGGTTTGAATAAGAACTTCCATTGATGCCTGTTCCAGACTGTTATGAAAGCTTCTCCATCCGGTCTGAGAACGCGGTGAAGTTCTTTCAGTGCGTCTTTCAGTTCTTCCGGGTTCAGGTGATGATAAACAGCTATTCCGAGAGCATTGTCAATCGACGAGTCTTTGAACGGAAGCTTTCTTACGTCAGCTATGTGGAACTTCGCTTTTATCGATTTTCTGTCCGCGAATTTTTTTGCGTTCTCTATCATCTCTTTTGAATAGTCTATCCCTGTCAATTGGAAGCCTTTGAAAGGAGCCATGTTTCTTCCGTTCCCGCATCCGATGTCAAGGAGAACTCCTCCCTTCCACCTTTTAACGAGCATATCAAACCATTCGGGGAACATTGGCTTCTGACGAAAGTTGTTCCATCCCTTCGCAACAATGTTGTAGGTGTCTTTGGTCTCCATGACTATAATTGGCGAAATGATTTAAAACAGGTATCCATTACAATTTTATGAAAGAATTCGCCCATAAGTCGCTGGAGATTACAGATGATAAGCCTCTTGTATATACAGCAATGTCAAAGCACTACTTCTACTTTCGCATGCACATATCGAAGTTTGTGATTGAAAAGGGAGGAGTCCCTTTGAATCCTTTCATGATTACTGAATATTTCCTGATTGATACTGTCGATAGAAACGATGTCCGAAGCGTCAATAACAATCTTGTCAGAAAGTCCGAAGAGATTTGGGTGTTCGGACCGGTCTCTGACGGAGTCCTTGCAGAGGTGAAGATTGCAAAAGAAATGGGAAAGCTTGTTAAGTATTTTAAGATTGTAAAATCAAAAGAAATTGTTCCCATTCCAAAGGACGAAGTCGAGATGGAAGATGATGTAAAAGAATTCAGAAATGAGTTATAATTTTATCCATTTTTAATTAAATTAATTAGGAATTTAAGGGATTTACTTTTCCCGTAATATCTGTAATATTCAGGCTTTAATTTAATTTTTTCTATGAGCCTTTTTCTTATTACCGACTTATCCGCTTCATCCGGTTTCCAGTCATTAATTAAATTATTTTTAATTCCGGATAAATTAATTGTTTTCTTTGGAATAAATCCTCTGTCTTCCATTTCTTTTTTAATTTTTTCATGGCGGGATTTTATGTATTTCATCTTGTCCTTAAAGAATTTCATATGTCCTTTCCCGAGGCAGAACTTTTCAGGAATTCCTTTTGTATCCGGATATCTTTTTGCATAGCTTATGAGCATCAGAATTTCGTTGTATTCCGCGATAAGATGTTGGTCCGCCAGATTTTCCGGATTGATGATATTGACTCTTACCATAAAATAAATAATCTGTTTTGTTTTTTAAATCAGTCCAGAAGGTGCCCTTCCTCAACTTTTGATATCAAGGAAAATGCTACAATCATTATTCCGAGAATAATAAATGCCCAGCTAAGGGAGAAATCTACAAGTATTCCGATAAGAGGATATAGGAGCCCGCTTGCAAGCCTGCTCAGCATCGAGACTGTTGAGAGGACTGTCGCCCTTTTTCCGGATTCTATGTGCTTGTTCATATAGTTTGACAGGAGGGCCTGCCTGGTTAATCCGAAGCCGCCAACTATTATTATCAGTATTACTGACAATTCAATATGGGGGTTTATCCCGAGCATCATCATTGAAAGTCCTGTTATCAGGGCGCTTCCGAGAATGTATTTTCTTTTTGAGCCGAATATTTTCTCCAGCCATTCAAACCTGTTCATTATCACGGCTTCTGTCCCTGCTATTCCGGCATGAACAACACCGAAAAATAATATGGAAAGGCCGAAATTCTGGAGAAGCGGCTGATACATCCATATTAACATGAAGGAAAGTGCATGAATTATTATTGAATCAAATGCAAGTATTTTTAGTGTCCTATGTTTACTGAAATATTTCAATCCGTCTGTAATTGTATCCTTGTATCCTCTTTTTTCCAGAGGGGTCATGACCGGTGGCTCCCTGAGCAGAAGCCCTACGAAGACAGCGATAAGGAACGGTATCACACTGAAAAGCATTGCATATCTAAGCCCTACAGAATATGCAATAATACTGCCGATGGGTCCTGAGACCATTATCCCTAAAAGATGGAATCCGCTGAATCTTCCCAATATTCTTTTTGACGTCTTCTCGCTTCCGGAAACTTTCAGCGAATCATATACAAGCGCCTCATTTGCTCCGGACATGAAAGCGGCTCCCATCGCCCACAGGAATTCGGCCACAACGAAAAGAAGAAAATTGGGGTATGCTGAATAGAGAGCCACTGCAATTATGGTCACAAAGGCTCCGAGGATAAGGGAAGCCTTCCTTCCGAACCTGTCCGCGACTGCTCCTGTCGGGATTTCAAGAACAAATATAGAGAACATGAAGACGGACTGCAGTATCATTATCTGTGTGAATGAAATCCCGCCCCAATCTGTGAAGAAAGGTATCAGGACGCCTCCGATAAAATGCATTCCGGCAAGAAAATTAAACAGATGCAACTTGTTTATATTGGAAAGGTAGTCTGCCATAATTCTATTATGAACTATGTTTCTTTTATTTTAGGAAAAAATAAAGGGCTTATTTCAGGATGTTCAGTTTGTTTCCAAGATGCATCCACGAATGCGACAGCCTCTCTTTATAGACAACAATTCCCCAGCTGGCAAAGACGCCTGTTGTTATCGTGAATCCGAGAGCAAGGTCAGTCATGATATTAGCGCCCATCATAAAAAGCTCTCCGTTCCACATATGGTCTATCCCGCCGAAAACCGAGGCGCCTAGAAGCATGAGATTGAGCCAGTGCCCGTGGACGCTCTTTATTCCCTTTATCTTCTGTCCGAAAAAGCTCCCGAAAAGAGCTGCCAGTGGAACAATGTAGCAAACCATATCATTTTATGGTGATAATGCATTTTAAATATTTCCCGCTGGAAAGCTTATAAATCCGCCCGATAAGCGCATAAGTAGTGATTATCGAGTTAGCCGTTCTATGTTATAAGGCTAATGATAGAAGAGGAGGGGAGATTATATGAAAACATTAATGATGGAAATAAAGAAGCAGACGCTTGTATTAATGACTGCAGCTCTTGGTTTTGTCGCAGCTCTCGTCTGGAAGGACGCGATATCGGCATGGTTAAAACCGCTTTATGAGAGCGCCGACGGAGCTATGGGTCTTACAGTCGCTGCAATCGTCGTGACTGTCGTAGTTGTCGTTGTCACAATAATCCTTGCAAAGCTTCTTGGCGAAAGGGAACAGAAATAAGATTTAATAATTCCTTTTTCTTATTCTTTTTCATGACTCTTAAAAATCTTCGTTCTGATATGAAGAAATTGTCCAATTCCGAGAAGGCAAAACTGTATTCAAGATACTTCAAGACCGGAAAGGGTGAATACGGCGAAGGCGATATCTTTATTGGATTGACAGTTCCGGAGCAGAGAAAGCTTTCTAAGGAGTACAAAGGCCTTTCTCTTAATGATATTCAGGAACTTCTGAAAAGTAAAATTCATGAAGAAAGGCTTACAGGCCTTCTGATACTTGTCCTCCAGTACAAGAAAGCTGATGAGAAGCTTAAGGGAAAAATCGTTGAAATGTATCTATCCAATACGAAGAACATAAACAACTGGGACCTTGTCGATTTGTCCGCTCCGAATATTCCCGGAGATTATTTCCTGAAAAGGGAAAGATCATTTATTTACAAACTTTCTAAATCCAAAAATCTCTGGGAGAAGAGGATAGCGGTCCTGTCCACATTCGCCTTCATTAAGAATGAAGAATTTGATGACTCCCTCAAAATTGCAGAGATTCTCATGAATGACAAACATGACCTCATCCATAAAGCTGTCGGATGGATGCTAAGGGAAATCGGTAAGAAGGATCAGTTCGCTGAAGAGAAGTTCCTGAAGAAATACCATAAGGCCATGCCAAGGACAATGCTCCGCTATGCTATAGAGAAGTTCAATTCTGAGAAAAGGGAAGTTTATCTCAGAAAATGAGAGTAACTTTTTTATATGTGTACCTTCAAGTATGAAGGTGCTCTGGTTATGTTCGTTCTTGATGAAAAAGGTTCAGCGGATTCCGGTCTGTTAAGGACCGAAAACAAGAGCTACGAGCCTCCTGCAGATATGGCTAATGCCATTGAAGCTGACTATGATTTACCCGATTTGCAGAATGGGAATGAAATTGAAGGCTACAATCCGGAAAACGAAGGAACCGCAATAAAGATTGAAGAAGCCGAGGAAGAGTCCGGTAGAGAGAAAGAAGAGGAGCTCAAAATCAAATACGACGGAAAATACAACCCCCGAAAGAAAAGAACTGAATACGGAATCAAGTTCATAGAGCCCAATAAAGAGGGAGATTATACTCCTCAGGAAATAAAAGCAATGAAAGATGAGGAAAACGGTATTGTAAATGCTTCTAATGAAATAGAAAAAGAGCTGGAAGCGATTGCAGAGGAAACTGAAAAATCTGAAACAATGGAAAGTGAGGAAAAGAAAGATGATTAAACTATATTCTTATAATTTCCTGACGGGAATTTGGTGACGAAGCATTCTCCAGACTGCCTTCTGTGGTTAGCCTTTCCGACAATGAGGATAGATGGTCCCTTTATTGACAAAGGATAGCTTTTGTTATCTTCGAGAACTTCTATTTTTGTCTCGGTCCCATCAGGAATGATATACTGCTCCAACTGATGCTCAGAGAGTAGCTCAAAGACATGGTTATGGAAATCCTCGCTGTCCCCGCCTTCTAAAACAAGCTCGACTTCCAAAGGAAGCTTTCTTTCGACAACAAGCTCCTTTAGCTTTTCTTTTTCTTCTTTCTTCAAATCGGAGTGGTCTATGTCATTCAATAAGTCCATACTAACTTCATACGGCTTCTGGCAGCCAGCATAGACCCACGGACGTTTGAAATGCTTCATTAGGAGAGGTTCTATTTTTCTTAGAAGCCCAATATCTGATGGGTCAATCTTCAGAAGAAAAGGATAATCGATATTGTTCAGATTGGATTTTAAGTCTATCAGGACGAGCTTTATTTCAGGCATGATTAAAATATGATAGCCATAAATATAACACTTCACCGCCATTTCTATCTATGGACGAAGCCGCAATCAGGATGGCCGAGGAAATCCTTTCCGGAATAAGGAAAGGCGAGATAACCAGAGAGAATCTTAACAAGGTCAAGAGCAAAATAGCTTCAGTTGTAAGAATAGAGCTTCCGAGCAACGAGGACATACTGGAACTCGTCCCGGAAGATGACGAGGACAGAGCCCTCTTCATCCGGGTTCTGCAAAGGCGTCCTAACCGGACAGCCTCCGGGATATCGATTATAGCTGTCATGACAAAGCCTGACAAATGCCCTCACGGACGGTGTGTCTATTGCCCGACGCAGGAAGGCTTTCCGCAGAGCTATCTTGATGAAGAGCCCGCGGTCATGAGAGGAAAGGCATTTTCCTTTGATGCAAGAAAGCAGGTCGAGTGGAGAATAAAGCAACTGGAGCTGATCGGCCATCCTACCGATAAGTGCGAGCTCATAATGATGGGCGGAACATTCACTTCCCGTCCATATGAGTATCAGAGAGATTTTTTCAAAGGATGCATCGACGGACTTAATGGGAATGTTGGAAAGAACCTGAAAGAATCCCAGAGATTAAATGAGAAAGCAAAGCACAGATGCATCGGGATAAACGTTGAAACAAGGCCGGATTATGCAAACAATAAGGAGATTAATAACATCCTTGATTTCGGAGCGACAAAAATCGAGATTGGAGTCCAGACTCTCGATGATAAAATTCATAAGTTAACAGACAGAGGCCACAATGTTCAGGACGTCATCAATGCAACAAGAATAATCAAGGACTCAGGCCTGAAAATCTGTTACCATATGATGCCTAATTTACCGGGTTCAAATCCCAAGAAAGACTTAAACGAATTTAAGAAATTGTTTTCGGATGAAAGATTCCGTCCGGACATGCTTAAGATTTATCCGACTCTTGTCATTAAAGGCTCCGGGATTTATGATATGTGGAAATCCGGAGACTATGAGCCATATTCTGATGACGTTCTGGTTGACATCCTTGCAAAGGCCAAGTCCGTGCTTCCCGAATACGTCCGTATAATGCGGCTTCAGCGGGACGTCCCCATTCAGTATATAGAGGCAGGATGCAAATTTTCCAATCTGAGGCAACTGGTTTTGGATGAGATGAGAAAGAGAGGAAATAAATGCAATTGCATAAGATGCAGGGAGATCGGATTGAATCTTCCTAAGATAAAGAAAGAAAGCATTGAGAAAGCCGAGCTAAAGGAAATTAAATACGAATCAAGCGGCGGCATCGAACATTTTTTGCAGTGGGTGACGCCTGAGAATTTCCTGATAGGCCTTCTCCGCCTGAGGTTTCCCGGTAAAGACCAGAACGAATTCGCGACAAAGGATTGCGGAATTGTTCGGGAGCTTCATGTTTATGGCCCTGCCGTTTCAATTGGCGAAACCTCTAAAATTCCGGGTTCTGTCCAGCATAAAGGATTCGGCAGACAGCTTTTGGAAAGGGCTGAAGAAATATCCGGAAGTGAAAACAAAGATAGTATAATAGTTACAAGCGGAATCGGAGCCCGCGATTATTACCGAAAGTTCGGCTACGAATTAATGGGACCGTATATGGGTAAGAAGTTAGAATAAGGGAACAAATTCGAGATAGCCGAAAATTATGTACAATACCAGGATGAATAAAACTATCAGAAACAATGTCGCGATGGTTCCTATGATTCCCGGCTCCATTTCCATATATTCCCTGTTCTTCTTCATCTTTGTGAATACCGCAATGAGAATCGCCAGAATTATTATCACATAAACAAGTAGTGGCAATTCGGGAAGGAATCCGGGTCCTGTCATGACAATAATTTCTATATCAGAGAATGCGTATGTGCCCTCGTCTGCAGACACGATAAGCGTTGCATCGCATTTTTTCATGTTTGTCTTCGCCTTAAGGGAGAGTGTCATTGAATATGTCTCATTGACTCCGAGCACGCTTAGCGTTGAGAAGTTATAACTCTCAATGCACTGGTCCGCATTTTCGAGTGTCCCCTTGATATTATGGAGCGCAATCTTTCCCATATTTTTGACAAGAACGGGAGCTTCTATAACTGTCTCCATAACTATTCCTATGGATCCAGGAACCTCCAGTATCTCAAGGCGTGTCCTGTTCCCTGCCTCAAGAACCGAGACCCAGTAATAGTCCATATCGAGAGTAACGTTTCCTCTGACAGCCTTTACAGGTATTACATATCTTGCAAGCGGAGCGTCAAATGGCGGTTTCACGAACAGTGTCCTGTTCAGAGTCTCACCGATATCAATGAAATCTATCGATGCTGTCTTGACCTCCCATTCCTCCATCACCATCGGTATAAGCTCGATGTCGGTTACATTGACACCGCCTATATTGGTTATGTTGAAGACAGCCGGTATCCATTCGCCCTGCTCGCCTAGAATTTCCCTTTCCAAGGGTTCTATGTTAATTGAAATCTGTGTCTGTCCTATGCTTGCATTGGAACCTGGTGCCGGTTCCGGCTCCGGGGTGGGTGTCGGTGTTGGAGTGGGGGTTGGTGTTGGAGTGGGTGTCGGGGTCGGTTCTGGTATGGGCTCCGGTTCCGGTGTTGTTCCGGACCCGTTTCCAAATGTCTCGTTTATCGGGAAAATCTTTGTTATTGAAACGTCACCGTTGCATGTCAGGGTAACGTTGCATTCTATCGTATCGTTTATTATTCCGTCAGTTACGATTCCGTCTGTAATCGTTCCGTTCTCTATTTCCAGACTGCAGTTATATATGTGCCCAAAGAAAGAACAGCTCTCAACTTCTGCTGTTATGTTAAGCCATCTGCCTTCGCTGTCAACATCGTTGACCCTGTATAATCCTATTGGAGAATAAATCAGGTTGCCTTCCGTTACACATTCGCCCGATTCATTAATTGTCGAATCCGCACTCATGCAGGCATAACAGTATGTATCATAGCAGTCTGTAGTATTGAAGATATAGAAATTGTACGGAGTTCCTGATAATGTCATATTCCCGTATTTGCCTGTCGAATTTTCAGTCATGCCTGCAACAGTAACGCTCGTATTTTCTGATGTCAGAATATTATTCCGGCTGCTGACTTCAAGGAATTTGCATCTGTCATAAATTGTTGTATAACATACTGTATTATTCAGACCTGTCAGTTCATCGTATGTTATGTTCCCGCAATCAGAGCTTGAATTAAGGCTTGACCATGATTCCGTGGTGTTCCCGCTCTCAAAGGTGGAATCCCATACAAGAGTAGCTGTTGCGCTGTAATCTCCCACACTGAAATTCGAAGAGTCCCATATACCGAACTGAAATGCATAATCGCCCGGCTGGGCAAGATATGTATCAAATGTCAGAATCCCCGGAGCTGTCTGCAACTGTCCTATTAGAGGTATATAGTTGCCCAGTGCGGTTCCGTTTGGGTCCCTGAGGGTCAGCGTAGTTGTCTGGTTCTGCGGGAGGTTTCCCACGTTCTGGGGCATCATAACGAAGACGACGTGCTGGCCCCTTATTGCAAAATCAGGTGCATAGTAAAAAATTATTCCGCCGTCGCATGATGCAGCGATATCTATCGATATTATAACTTCCGTTGTTCTTCCGGATTCGTTTGCAGGTGGAAGCGGGTCTTCTGCAACAAAAGAGTATAACGTAGTTGAATACCAATCGCCATTCGTGTTGTTAGCATAAATCCTGTACACGTAAGCCCCGCTTTCATTGGGGCTGTAGGCATACCTGTAGGCAGTTGCAGAGATATTGTTCATTGTAAAATTCACGGGCGAATAATTTGGCGGGTCTATCTCTACAATGACCGTATCAATAAAGGTTTCATTTTCGGTTACATTGCAATCAATAAGTGCTGTATCGTCAACCGGAACAGGGTCCGGAGCATCAATGATGTCTGTTATAGTTATGGAGGCCATGGCCATCTGAGCTAAGGCTAGAGAAAAGACCAGAACTAAGGCCACGATTAAATGATTCCTCATCCCCTTCACCCTCAGCTCCTGAGATAGAACAAAAGAGCTGCTATAACTAATAATATGATTACTAATATTATTATACTGCTGCTGCTCAGACCACCTATGCTCAGACCCGTTAAGCCGTCGCCTGTAGCCTTGGTATCGGTTCCTCTTATGACAGGAGGTTCCTCATCAAGATAGCCGGAAAAGTCGTCACCGCTTTTCTCGTCTTCCATTGTTTTCTTCTTTTCATCTATCTTGCTTTTCAGGTCCTGAATAATGTTTTCTTCTGTCTTTAATTCTGCTTCAGATGTCGTTGTTTCCTGTGGTTTGTATGGCGCCGGTATCTGGATATAAAAATTGAACTCCCTTCCGAATTTGGGTATTATGCTGAAGCCTTTGTTTCCCTGCGAAGAGACCGGGCTTGCAAGAGCAGTCACTTTAAGCGTGTATACACCTCCCCAAACGTCTGTTGGGGCTCCGATTTTCAGACTTACCGGAACAGTTTTTATGTAGCTTGCGCCGTCTGAAAGTATGAACCATGAGCCACCTGAAGTCGGGTTTTTGGTTGGTGTCTGGGATTCAAGGTATATCTTATCCGAGCCCTGCAGCTGGTCAGATTCGATTGTGAACCACCATCCAACAGGGAGGTTGTCAATCGATATCTCAACAATAAGATTTTCTTCCTTGCAATTGAAAAATGATATCCCGACGTAATTATTCGAGCCCGGTTTTACTGAGATTGTCTGCGATGTATGCGGAATGCTTCCGAATCCTGAGCATTCCGCGGCGTGGACAGAAGAACTTATCAAAGATAAGGCTGTGAATATGATAAATGTGAGCCCAAATATCCCGTATTTTTTCATCTCTTATCCTCCATTCTTAATTAAATCTGAATTTTATAAGGTCTAATCCGTCGTGTTCGATTTTATGTATATTGTCCCTGCATATTCCCCTGCATATATTCCACTCGGTATGTCAATCCAGAAATACGATGTGACATTCGTTCCTGAATTTACATAGTTCTGGTTCTGCAGTATTGAATATGTTATATTCACTCTATTGCCCGAATTGCAGCCTGCATAATTGTCGACCGTGCACATTGTCATGTTGGTAACACCTATAACATTCGGCAGGCTTGCATTCGCCAAATCGGTTCCCATCTTCCATATGCCTCCGCTTATATCATTTGAGTTGTTATCGACCGATATAACATAACTTCCCAGAGCGTTCCCAGGAGCGACGTTACCGGTCGTGTTTGGGTCAAGGCTGCCGAAATCAATGCTGTCAAATGTTATATCCATCACTAACACCCTTCCTATCTGGATTGATGCATTGTCTGTGGCGTTCGGAGCGGTCGCACTGGAAGTGAATTGCACATCAATCTTCCACAATGAATTAAGAGATCCTGAAGCGTTCACCCTGAAGCTGACGGTACAGTTCTCGTTTATGAGGAGGTTGGAGGAGCATGTTCGCGGGTTCGTCCCGTCATCCGTGAAGAACGGATGCATCGTTGAGTAGCTTACAGGTATGTTTGTATCAGGATCCGCGCTCGTGTAATTATATCTCAAAGCCGCATTGACAATCCCACAGTTGTCATCATGGCATATCGCGGTTGCATTTACTATGAAGTATCTGTCCTTTCCTACAAGATATCCTATATCCTCGGTAGCGTTCCCGTCCCCGAGTATTGTCGGCGGAGTTTCAAGGGTCACGCTAAGCCACGCATTGGTAGTTGCCTCGCTTATGTTTATTGTCGTGTTTGCCTGATTTGATGATGTGGCGTTATAGTAAACGTCTGCATCGCTTGTTATGTTACATTTCGGATAATATTCTCCTATCGAAAAGCCCGTAGCATCCCAGTACTGCAAGGCGAGGCCTGTTGAGGATGTATCATCATTACCAATGTAATATACATTTGTGGAATTCGCAACATAGAATGAGACAGTATAATTCTCTATTCCTGCCGAAGTGTTCGCATCCTTAACATCGCACCTGAGCGTGACGTTCGTTCCCTGAGAGTATGTAGTTCCTGGTGGCGGGCTGTTCCATGTTATATTGGAATATCCCCAGACGTATATTGTAGTCGTGTTGGTTCCGTTATAGTAGTATTGATTTGAACTGTTCACGATTATTGTTTCAGGACCCGTTGAATGCAACGATGGAATAACCCAAGTCGTATTTTCACCGCTCGCTATCTGTGATGTCGTATTGTACCATAGTACAGTTGGAGGACTGACTGTGGTAAGGTTCTCATCTTTTGTTGTCGTGTTAAGCTGGACTGTCTGGCCTTTCATGAAATTGGAATTCAATGCAGGCAGTATTATTGACGTGTTAAGGTACCCGTAAAGGGTCGGCGATCCTGTAGCCTGGTCGCCTCCCAAAACAGCATAGTAATACATGGAAAGCTCGTTTCCGATGACACAGTATAATGTTTGCGGTCCAACTTCATATTCGGAAAAGTCATGTTTCAATTGTGCATATCCTGTTGTATTTGTTTCGTTAGTCCCCATATAGTTTAGATATTCATCATAGAAATTTACCGTATAGTTCCCGATTCCGCTCCCGATTCCATCGTCAGTGACTCTGCACGTTACCGTAAGTTCTCCTCTGTCGCGGTTCCCTGTCGGGCCCATGTATGTTACCCTTGCGTTTCCCCATAAATCAAAAGTGAGATACTGCAATGTGCTGTTCATATTACCGAAGCTGTCATTTGCATAGAGCTTCACATAATGCTTGCCCGGAATCCAGCTGGCATTCGTGTCCAGAGTGTGGTTGGTCCAGTTGTTCGTATACGGTGTGCTTATCTGGTAAGTATTGAATGCGGACATAGTTGAATTATATTCTGCGAGGGCCGTATGTGGCAGATCGTCCCACTGTGCATAAACAAGGACATCGTCTCCTTTGAAAAGGGAAGTATCGTTTATGCTGTAGATTATCGTCTGCGGGGGCGTCGTGTCTTCGCCGGGGACAGCAACGACAAGTGTCTGGTCTTCATAATTGTCAGACGTTATGTTGTACTGAGCTGTCGCATTGTCGGAAATGTTGCACCGGATGGTGAATGTG
>JAFGCI010000008.1 GCA_016932735.1 Candidatus Aenigmatarchaeota archaeon | reverse complement strand
CGGTTGACTGCTCGCCGCCATCGACAAGCACATACTGCGTTGAAGGGCTCTGCGATGCAGAATGCGACGCAGATGGAGACTGTCAGCCATACATAGAAGGCGACTACTGCCACTATCTGAGACCATGTGACACTGCCGAAACCTGCGGATGCCAGGAAGGCGAAGTTGATTACTGTCCGGTGCCAGGAACACTGGTGGGGGAATTATGTTATTACAACGACAGGTCTTGCACAGATGAAGGATGCTTCATAGAAGTCTGTGAGCTGGAAAACAACGAAATGTGCGATCCGGAATTCGGCTGCATATTAATGCCATGCATCGATATCGACCCGATAACGGAATTCTCAGACAGCTCCACTTCGAAGACAATGGAATTCCCGTTGGGCGGAGGATATAATGACACGGCAAAGGTTGTCGTTCCAATGAATTTCAATGCGACGTACGCAACAGTCAATATGACGGGAGGGCAATCCACGGTCCTTGGAGATAACGAAGTAGACCTTATTGTCGTTAATGATGTATCGGGAAGCATGGACGACAACTGCCACTGCGCTGACGGAACCCCGTCAGATGAAGGCTACTGCACGCCTGCACAGGGGTATCCATACGACCTGAGCCAGCCATGCAAGATTGAAGATACAAAGGACGCCACGGAAGAGCTTACAAACATGCTGCTTATACCGAACCACAACTTTGAAGGACTGGTAAGCTACAGCACGAACCTTGTTGACTTCACACCGCTTACAGAGAATAAGACCCTTCTGCTGGATGAGATAGACCAGTATGTTGCGCAGGGATTCACATGCATTTCATGCGGAATCCAGAAAGGACTTGATTTAGTAAAGGTGGGAACATACGAGACAAAAGTCATACTTCTGATGAGTGACGGCGAGGCCAACAGATGCAAGGCGGGCATGTGCACGCCGGCAACTGCAAAAGATGAGGCAAAAGCCGTCGCGCAGGATGCATGGGATAACCACGGCGTCCATGTATATGCGGTCGCTTTCGGAGAAGATGCTGATACAGCGACAATGCAGGAGATTGCAGATCTCGGCGGCGGCCAGTACTATTACGCGGCAACCACTAACCTGACGGAAGTTTACCTTTCAATTATATACGAAGTGACCAAATCATATCCGCATGACGTTGAGCTTGACATAGGCGAGGACGGAATGGACTGGTCATATCCGGGGGAATTCAGGGTGACTGAACAATTCAGCAACTATCACCCTGACATAAACAGCCTTATCGCGGATTGCTCATGTCCGGGATGTACGTTCAGTCCGATTGACAATACATGTACAATAGATTTCGGCTTCAGCTCAACGACAGCAGGAATACTGATCGCTGACGAGCTGAAGATAGAAGGATGCGTGTACACAATGCCGATAGAATGCACTACCTGCGAGGACTGTGGCGGCGGCTCCGACTGTGTTCAGGAATCCGACTGGTCGGAATGGGATTGCGCATGGTCAGACGAATGCGATGAGCAGGCAGACTGCACAAGGGAGAGGACGATAACGACATATACATGCCACGAGCCGGGAACAGTCCAGTCATACTGCTCTTCAGAGAGCGTTCCGGATGCCGAGGGAATGTCTGATACAAGGGACACTGACGGAAACCCGTGCGGAGAATTGGTGGACTGCTCTGTTGACATGTGTGTAGGTCTTGATTGGAACGATTATCCGGAAGACGGACAGGGTACATGTTCCGGCTCGATATGTCAGGAATATTCATGCACACCGACAGTCTATGAATTCAGTGAGCTCTGCGATTCCGACGGCGATGGAGTAGCCGACGACATCGACCAGTGCCCGACGACTCCGGCAGGAGAGCCCGCAGGCTCTGACGGATGCGCATGTATAGAGAAGGTATGCGATGACGATGATGAGAATACAGAGGACACATGCGACTGGGAGACAGGAGAATGTGTATTCGAGCCTCTTGTTGACATGCCATCACCAACATTCGTAGGTCCGAAAGACGGCGACATGGTGAGCGGTGAAGTGAAGTTATGGGCGATTGAAGACGAATACAAAGAGAATATAGAATCTGCAAAGTTCGAGTATTCCTCTGACGGCGTTGGCTGGAACACAATAGGAACCGACAACGAGGGAGAGGAATATGCAACTGAGCCCATGGAGGATGATTACTCCGGTGGTGGGGTGCCCGACGAGTTCAATCCTTCAGCCCAGCCGAACATAGAACTTGAAGGATGGACCATGAACTGGGATACAGCCGGTCTTAGTGAGGGCTGGTATTATGTGAAGGTCACAATGAGAAACTCTGATGAAATACAGCAGTCGGAACAGATGATGGTATACGTTGACCCGACACCGCCGGTGCCTGTCCTTACGACAGTAGATGACGAAAGCACGATTGACGGTGTCATAGAGCTAATCGACACAACCGAAGACGAGAACGTCGAGACAATCGAATGGGAGCTAATCCCCGCAAGCGGCTATTATGAGAAGGGAGTTCCTGGACTGAGCCAGCATGACTACGGAGACGGTCATGGAGTCGGAGGAGCTGACATAGGCTCCGTGTACTGTGCCCCGACATCGACTGCAGCTTCGCTGAAATACTGGGGAACCCACGGATATCCGCAGCTGATGCAGTATCCGAACGGCTCAACAATGAGCGATGAGGCGATCGTTGAGGAGCTTGCACGCCTTATGGGAACCAACGGGACATCGTCCGGCGGAGGAGTGACCGGCGGAACAACAAAGGGCGGAATCCTTAGAGGCGTCAGGGAATACATAAATGCGCACGGCGGAGGATTCATTGTCAATGATACATTCAACCCGACGCTTTCAGATTACAGAAGGGAGCTTGATGCAGCAAAGGAAGATGTCCTTGTATGGCTCAAGTGGTACGTCTGGGACGGAAGCGACTGGGTGAGAAGCGGAGCACACGTTGTTGACGGCAATTCTGTCAACAACACAAGGAATCCGGACAACACGACAGGCGTTGACTTTATGGATCCATGGACAGGAAGCATAGCCCAGAAAACCATGAGCGACGACGGATGGATAAGATGGAGCGACTACAGGTGGGCGAAAGTCTGGAACATCGTCACGATTTCGCCTGACGTGCCTGATTCAGGAACGACGGTCGGCGTAGATACGGACGGCTCAGACGGATGGTCTGCCTATCTTAATACATATTCATTCGGCGACGGCATCTACTTCCTGAAGACTACTGCAACGGATGCGACAGGATTCAGCTATTCGCAGACGAAGCTCGTCTACATTGATAATGGAGTATGCGAGCTCACAGGATATGACCTGACCGTGGAAACGGACAGTCCGGAATATCTTGTTGAGGATTCCGTTACAATAAGCGGAATGCTGAGGAATCCTTCATGCATGCCTGTATCCGAGAAGATAGGAATAGAAGTCAGAAACGGATACGGCACGGTGATATTCAATCAGGAAGTGACGTCCAACTTATACGGATATTACAGTGCATCTTTCACTCTGCCCGAAGACTCAATGCTTGGAACATACACAGTCGATGCAGCATATGACGGCTTAGCCCATGCTGAAACGACATTCGATGTCGTTTCGGAAACATGCGAGCCAGTCTGGGAATGCACTGAATGGTCAGTATGTTCAGTCGACGGCTTGCAGTTCAGGACGTGCGAGGACACGGAATGCGGCCTTGAACCGATTGAAGAGAACCAGTCATGCACATACATCGACGAGACAAAGATTGTGATAAATGAGTTCTCTTCGGATCCGGCAGAAGGCGATGAATGGATAGAGATATTCAACGGAAACGATGCCGATGTCCAATTGGACGGGTGGACGATTGAGGATAACACTGGCTCCACATATGCTTTCCAGACAGGAGGAAACAGCGGTTACATCCTTGATGGATACTATGTGCCGGCAAATGGTTATCTTCTTCTCGAAAGAGGAACCGACCATGCATTCATTCTGAACAACGGCGGGGATATAATAATCCTTAAACACGGAGACGATGTAGTCGATCAGGTAACATACGGCTCTTATGTAGACGGAGATGCGAGTGACAACGCTCCTAACCCGGCAGAAGGCGAATCCTGCGGAAGGATAGAGGACGGCTACGACACGAACGTGGACATCGACGACTTCACGATATTCGGAACACCGACGCCCGGCGAGCCTAACGGCCCTGCAGGCGGAGAGACAGTGGAAATCCAGCTTTACGAGGGATGGAACCTGATTTCAATTCCATTGGAGCAGTCTGACTGGAGTGTCGGAGCAGTGTTGGAGTCGATAGATGGTAAATACGACATGGTCAAAGCCTATGATACACAAACTGATTCATGGTCGACATATCTTGCAGAATTCCCAGAGCTCAGCAGCCTCACAGAAATGAACATTGCGGATGGATTCTGGGTAAGAATGACCGAGGATGGAACTCTTACGGTAACTGGAACTGTTCCTGAATCCACAGAAAGGACTATGTACGAAGGATGGAATCTTATAGGTTACCCATCACTGACAACAGAAGATGTTGGAACGGCTCTTGCTTCAATAGACGGTCAATACGACATGGTCAAAGCCTATGACACACAAACTGATTCATGGTCGACATATCTTGCAGAATTCCCAGAGCTCAGCAGCCTCACAGAAATGGCTACTGGTCACGGTTATTGGGCAAGAATGACAGAAGGGGGGATACTAACCATTTAGGTTGGTACAAGTAAGGTTTATAAAGAAAAATCGGATATATGAAGTAAAGTTCAAGGAGATTAATTAAGAGGGAGTGGTTATAATGAAGAAAAATATTGCTTTGATGACATTTTTAGTGGCTTTGACACTTGTAACGGTATCTGCAATGGCAGATGTACCTACATTCGGTCAGGCTCTTATCGGAATTGCTACAATAAATGGCAATCCGGCACCCGTTGATACACCCATAACGGCTTGGAATGGAGGAACACAAGTAGGAAGTTCAGAAGTAGGCAACTCGGATGGATGGTATAAAGTTTTAGATGTTTCCCCATTGCCAGAAGGTACAATAATATCATTTAAAATAGGAGACAACTTAGCAGTTGAAACCTTTACAATACCTTCTTATTCGGATTTTTTCAGGTTGGATCTTTCAGCTACTTCAGCCTGTACAAACCCAGAAGACAGATTATCAGTTACAACAGATCAGGCTGATTATGATCAGGGAGAAGATGTAACAATCTCCGGAACTTTGTTAGACGAAGACTGCAATCCAGTTGTCGGCGAGCAGATGGGAGTACAGGTAAACGATCCATATGACAATCCTGTATCATACCAGCCGGTAACAGATGCAAATGGTTATTTTGAGACATCATTCACTCTTGATACAGACGCCCTTCTCGGTACATACTTAGTGACCGTGGGAGGAAACGGCGATTCTGCACAGACGTCATTTGATGTCAATGAACCTTTATGTGAGCCTCAGTGGCAGTGCGGTGAATGGGAACCGGAAGTGTGTCCGGAATCAGGATTTAGAACAAGAGAATGCATAGACATGAATTGTGGACTTGAACCAGTCATTGAACCACAGGACTGTGAATACATACCGCCTTGTGTAGAAGACTGGGTCTGCACTGAGTGGGAACCCGTAGAATGTCCGGAATCAGAAATTCAGACAAGGATATGTACAGATAATAACGCATGCGGAACCGAGGTATTGAAACCTACCGAAGAGCAGGGTTGTATATATGTTCCAGACTGTTCATCCGGAGAAGACAGATTAACAGTCGAGACAGACCAGGCTGAATATTATCCAGGTCATGACGTAACAATTTTCGGGACTTTGTTAGACGAAGAATGCAATCCGGTTGTAGGAGAAAACATGGCAATACAGGTAAGGGATTCATTAGATAACCCATTCAGCGACCAGGCGACGACAAATTCTCAGGGTTACTATGAATATACATACACACTTGATACAGAAGCCCCTCTGGGAACTTACACCGTAACCGCAAACGGAAACGGTGACACTGCACAAACAACATTTGATGTCGTTGAATGCATCGAAGACTGGACATATACCCAATGGTCAATGTGCCTTCCGACGAATGAACAGATAAGGTTCGGATACGACATGAATCAGTGCGGAACAACCGATGACAGAGAAGAACTGACTCAGGAATGCACATTCGAAGGACCGACAGACTGCACAGGATTCTACATTGAAGTCACAACTGATATGCCTTATTATGAGGGAGCATCAAACGGTGCAGTCTATGGATTCCTTCTTGATGAAGACTGCAACCCGATAAATGGCGCTGACATTGATCTGTTGGGAGAGCCAAACTTATTCGAGGAAACAGTCCAGACTTTTGCAGGAGTATTCTCATATGAATTCTCACTCGGAGAACTGAACGAATACGGACAGTACACAGTGACAGCCACATACAATGGCGGAGTGCCTGTAGGCCCCACATCAATCCAGGTGGAAGCTGATCCTGTAATTGATGAGACAACATTCTATTATGTAGAGACATGCGACGCTGACGGCGACACGCACACAATTCCAGAGTGCGGCGGTGACGACTGCAATGACAATGACGCAGCAGTTTATCCGGGAGCATCATGCGAAACAGGATGTTCAAACACGGGAGCGACATATGACGCCACATGCACATGCACAGGCGGAACCGACACATGCTATAAAGGCGGTGGCGGCGGGACATATGGTGGAGGCGGCGGTTACTATTCATGCACACCCGATTGGATATGTACTGACTGGTCTGAATGCATGGAGTCGGAAACTCAGACAAGGACATGCGAAGATACCAACAAGTGCGGCACTGATACAAACAAGCCCGCAGAAACCCAGACATGCACATACGTAGCTCCTCCGAAGTTTGAAGGGCCTCTTGTTGTCTGCGGAGACGGCGCTTGCGAAGGAGACGAGACATGCAACACATGCGAAGAAGACTGCGGAACATGCCCAATCCCTCCGACCGGAGCGATATGCGGAAACAGCATCTGCGAGAGCACCGAGAACTGCGAGAAATGCGAATCTGACTGCGGAAAATGTCAGGAGCCTGAATTGCCAGCGGCAGGACAGGACGGGCTGACAGGTCTTGTTCCGGGAGGAGTTGCAGGGCTTGGCGGTATAATCGTATTGATTGTAGCAATAGTTGGGATAGGATATTTCTATTCCGTAAGAAAGAAGTGAGGGCAACCTCCTATTTTTTCTTTATTTTATAAATTCCTTAATCCTAAAATTATACCATGAACCAGCAGATATTAAATTACATAAACCAGTACAAAAATCAATATCCAAAAGAAACCCTGGTTGAACAATTGAGGCAGTCTTATTCTGAAGAGGAAATCCGGGAAGCAGTTAATTACGCCTATGGGGCTCCTCAGCAGGCTCCTGAAAACACGGAATCCTTCTCAGAAGAGCCCGGAGACATCCAGATGCCCGAAAAAGAAAAAACATCAAAAAGAACTATAATTCTGGGTGCGACGGCAGGAGCGGTAGTCGTAGTGTTTTTGCTTCTGTTCTTTCTGGCGCCGGGACTGATAGGATTCTGATTCTATTCTATTAATTCCAGATTGAATCTTTTCTTAAGAATATCAGGATATCTCACATCTTCCTCTGTTTCCAGGAGAGCCTTGTATTTTGCTGTTTCAGAACCGGAATAGACTGTAAGGCCTTCAATTAATTTTATTACGGAATCTTTGTCTTCTTTGTCGTTGATAACGACAAAACACTGTTCAGTGCTGTAGTCCACAAACGCTGCTATTATATTCGGGTTTAGGTAAAGATTATACTGGACGTGTGCACCCGCCCTCACTTCCTCGAGGCCTGCTATCCTGAGCTTAAGAAGCTTTAAGTCGTAATTAGGGAGTTCGCCGTAATCCTTAAGATTCATCGGAGGAATATCGATTACTTTTACACCCTTTCCCTTTCTGCCCATCATATGCTGTTACCTCCGGCAAAATAGTTGACAAGGTTGTTGTAGGCATTTTTATAAATCTCGCCCTGCTCAAACTTGCTGGCGTCCCTTCTGTATTTGATATCAGAAATGCTTTTTCCCGTTTTCTTTTCCCATTCTTCAAACGACATGCTGTATTCATTCTGGACCTTGTCCCTGTATATCTCCGGTATAACATTGAAAGCGCAGAACGGGACAATCCTTCCGTCAGCCATCACATAATGGATGTTGCATCTCTGGACACGCTCGACGTCGTAGTTGTACTTGTCCTGGAAGTGCATCATTCCAAGGAAAAGCATCTTGTAATGTATCTCTCCAAGAGCGTCGTAGCTGTGTTTTACGAGTGCATTATAAAGAAGGTTTCCGAATTTCAGCTCTTTCGGCTGTTTTTTCTTGTCGATGAAGCCGTTGAGCTTCAGAAGCACTTTCGCGCCGACAAGCTTTTTGTTCTTTCCGTCTTTTATCTCAGCAGTCTTCTCTGAAAGATATTCGCGAAGGCCTTCGACATCAAGGAACTGAGGAAGAGGCGTGACCTTCTTCTTTTCCTTGTCCAGATAAAGGTAAGTAGCAGCACCGCATGCAAAATGATTGGATAAATTGTATTGAGGCTTTTCAGTAAGCGCTTCAACGAAGTCGGTTACAGGCGCCACACACGGAATCGGGAACCAGTCATCCTTAGTTATTGTCCTGTTTGTCTGCTCCTCAATCTTCTGGATTGCTCCGGGTATGGTTATCCTCTGGCTTTCTCTTTCATGTCTTGGCATCCTTCCGACCAGAGAGACCGGCTGGAAGTTGATTCCTCTTACAACGTCTATGTTATTCAGAGCAAAATTAACAATATTGCCAAGGTCGTGGTCGTTTATTCCTCTTATGACCGTCGGAACCAGGACAGCGCCGACCTTCGCTTTTCTCATACTATCCAACGAATAAGGAATTTCCCAGTGATTCTTCGGGTTTGTTTTCGGAGTGGTCCCGTCAAAGCTCATGTAAACAGTGCTCATTCCGGCATCGCGAAGCTCCTCCACCATATCGGGATTCGTTGCAAAATTGATTCCGTGAGTGTTAAGCTGGACATGCTCGAAACCGACAAGCCTTGCCTGTCTTACTATCTCGACAATGTCTTCCCTTATTGTCGGCTCCCCTCCTGTTATCTGGATTGCATTAGGAGCCACAGGCTTCTGATTTCTCAGGTTGGAGAGCATGAATCTTATCTGCTCAATGGAAGGCTCGTAAATCGGGTCGCCCTTTTTGGCATAAAAAAAGCAGTACCAGCAGGAAAGGTCGCAGACATTTGTGACAGCAATGTTGCATAATGCCGTATGGCTTTTGTGATTCGGGCAAAGGCCGCAGTCCATAGGGCAGTTCTCGCCGCGGTGGCCGAGGAATTTTCCTGTGTTCGTGTTGGTAAGCTTGACTTCCTTTGCAAGATATTTTCGCGCCCTTTCATAGAACTCAAAGCTTTCCCAGTAAGTATCTATGACTTCTCCGTGGACCGGACAGGTCTTTTTAATTAAGACCTTTCCATCTTCTTCATAAACTATTGCATCGATAATTCTTGTGCATTCAGGACAAAGCGACCGCGTTTTGTGCGGAAGCTTATCTCCATATTTTACGGAAAAATCTTCATCTCCCATACCAACCCTAAGAATAATTATAGCATGAACATTTAAAAGTTTTAATAAGTATTAAAAGTTTCCTTTTACTAATAAATAAAAAGTAATTGAGGGCAAGATTACTCTTCCTCGACCTTTATACACCCTACAGGACAGCTGTCAGCCGCCTGCTGGTTGCATCCTGCTTCAGCAACTTCAGCTTTCTTTGGCTGGGCTTTTCCATCATTGCCCATTTCCCAGTTGTCAGGACATATTGCTGCACACGTACCGCATGCTATACATGCTTCCTTATCTATAGATACTTTGACTTTCCCCATATATTATCACCCTTCCAATAGCCATCCTTCTTCTTCTGAATAGAACCCTTCAGGATCCTTTATGAAGTTATAAGCCTTCTCGATGAATTCATAGTGGTTCTCTTCCTCTTTCATGAGAGCATCAAAAAATTTCTTCACTTCATTGTCTGTTGCCTTTTCCGAGAGCTCTTTATAGAATTCATAGCTTTTCTCCTCAAAATCCATCGCAAGTTCGTGTGCCTCGACGTCACTTGAATCGATTTTGGCTTTCTTGTTAAATTCCTTAACAGAAACTCCGAAGATTTCTTTCATCTTATCAAGCGTCGATGCATGAAGTTCTGGCACATCAACGCTTTCTGAACCGAGGCTCTCTGCGATTTTCTTGATTTTATCGACGTGCCTCAACTCTTCATTTGCCAGGAATTCGAATGTCCTCTTTGTCACGGCGTTTTTTGCCCGCTCTGTAAATTCAATGTACATCTCTCTTCCTTTCTTTTCATTCTCAAGGGCTGTCCTCACGGCCTCTTTGAATTCCATTATAATCCCTCTTCCCTGAGAAGCCTTTCCCAGTTTTCATTGATTGTCTTCTGGATGTGCTCCAGCATTCCCTTGTTTTCAGGCTTGAAAAGATGCCTGAATCTTCCCTGGCCTTTCAGGAATTCCTCAACCGGAACTTCTTTTGAAGGTTTGTAATTGACCTTGAGCTTTCCGTTCTCTATTTCAAAGAGCGGCCAGAATTTAGTCTCGACGGCAAGCTTTGAATACTGCATCGTCATTTCCGGAGGATATTTCCAGAGAGTTGTGCACGGTGCAAGAACCGTTATGAATGCCGGGCCTTCAATAGACAGCGCCTTTTCTGCCTTCTTGTAAAGGTCTGCTAAGTTATGAACTGCGGCCTGCGCAGCATAAGGAATGTTATGTGCCGCAATTATCTTTACCAGATCCTTTCTCCACTGCTCCTTTCCCTGCTTGACCTTTCCGGCAGGAGTTGTCGTTGTAGCTGCACCATAAGGAGTTGCCGAACTTCCCTGGTTCCCCGTGTTCATGTAAGCATTGTTGTCATAGCAGACATAAAGCATGTCGTGCCCTCTTTCCATAGCGCCAGACAGTGCCTGAATGCCTATATCGTACGTTCCGCCGTCTCCGCCAAATGCAATGAATTTTATATCCTTTGTAACCTTTCCCTTCCTTTTTAGCGCTTTGTATGCTGCCTCTACACCTGAAATTGTTGCAGCCGCATTTTCAAAGGCACTGTGTATCCATGGTATGTTCCATGAAGAGAAGGGATAGATGGATGATGTGACTTCCATGCATCCCGTTGCAGTGCAGGCGACGATTGGCTTATCCGTTGCGCCAAGTATTGTCCTTGCAAGAACCGGTATTGCACATCCTGCACATGTCCTTCCCCCGGATACAAACCTCTTCGGCTTTTTTGGCATCTCTTTTAAATTAAACGGCATAATCAACAACCTCTGCATCCTATATATTTGGTCTCACCGGAGGTTTCGCCTTCAAGAAGAGTCTCAAACACATTCTCTATCTGATGGCTGAATATATCGCGTCCGCCGAGACCGAAAACGAAGCTCTGCATCTTAGGCTTCTTTTCAGAATCAAATAAAGCGTTCCTTATTTCACCGTAAAGCGGAGGGCATGCTCCGAAAGATTCTGCCCTGTCAAAGACTCCCACAACAGGAATTTTATGAAGGGCTTCCGCGACTTCTTCATAAGGGAAAGGTCTGAACAGTCTGAGTTTTAGAAGCCCGACTTTCTTTCCATCTTTTCTCATTTCATCCACAACAGATTTAACATTTCCTGCGGTGGAGTTCATGACAACAATGACAGCTTCGGCGTCATCCATCATATATTTCTCAAAGTATCCATAATCATTTCCGGTTATTTTGGAAAGCTCTTTTCCGGCTTCAAGGAAGACTTTCTTTGCATTTTTCATTGCATCAACCTGTTGCCTTTTGGTTTCGAAATAATAATCCTGAAGCTGCAGGGGTCCGTAAGTAATCGGATTATCAACGTCGAGAAGAGGGTCGATCGGCTTGTATTCACCGGCAAAATCCTTCATTGTCTTATCGTCGTATATTTCAACATTCTCCACACCATGGCTTGTTATGAATCCGTCAAGGCATACCATTGCCGGTAGCTGGACGTTTTTATTCTCTGCAAGCTTTAACGCAAGGAACATATTCTCATAAGCCTCCTGCGCTGTCTCAGAATAAATCTGAATCCATCCGGAGTCTCTGGTTCCCATGGTATCGGAATGGTCGCAGTGGATATTTATCGGACCCGACAAAGCCCTGTTTGCAATAGGCATTATAATAGGAAGCCTCATTGAGGCCGCCACATAGACAATCTCCCACATCAGTGCAAGTCCTGCAGACGCAGTTGCTGTCATGGCTCTTCCGCCGGCAGCAGCCGCGCCAACCGTCGCAGACATTGCAGAGTGTTCGGATTCGACTCTGATATATTCCGTATCAACCCTACCATCTGCAACAAACTTTGCAAAATTCTCTATTATGGGAGTCTGGGGCGTTATCGGATAAGCTGCAACTACATCGGGGTTTATCTGGCGCATTGCCTCAGCGATTGCCTGCGCGCCTGTCATCGGATACATTTTCTTGGTAACCATCATAATCACTCCTTACCAAATTCGGACTCCTCTTTCATAGAAAAGGCCTTTACAGGACATTCCTTTGCACAGATTCCGCAGCCTTTGCAGTAATCAAGGTTCACACCGACGACTTTTCCGTCCTCGACAATTATTGCCTCTTCCGGACAGAAAGAATAGCAAATCATGCAGTTTATACACTTTGCCTTGTCATGTATCGGCCGAAAGGCCCTCCATGAGCCGGTCTTGTTAAGAAGAGAGGAACCGGCATTTGTTATCTTGCCTGCCATAGGTATGTCCTTGTAGTCCTGCTTCTTTTTCAAATGCTCTTTAGTCGGAAATTTTTCTATCATAAACATCATCCTTTCAGTTCTCTATGCGCCCTTTCCATGGCTTCTATATTTGCCTTTGTCTTTTCCTCTCCAATCTTATTGAGGAATTTATCCCTGACGCTTTTTGTCAGGACGTCGAGTTTGACATCCGGACATACATTGGATAAGGCACCCAGTATGGGCATGTTTGGCATGTTCGTTCCAAGAAGGTCAATTGATATGCCGGTTGCGTCGATAGTATAAACCTTTCCAGGACAGCCAGTCTTCTGTTTTATTTTTTCAGGAGTTTCTGTGCTGTTGACAATGAGAATGCCCGATTTTGTCATACCTTCGGAGACATCTGCAACATCCAGAAGAGTCGGATCAATCACCATCACTATGTCAGGCTCAGCAACAGCTTCATGAGTCTTTATAATATTGTCAGAAATCCTTGCGTATGTTTTCATCGGGGCGCCAGTCCTTTCAGGACCGTATTCAGGGAATGCCTGTATATGCTTCCCGTCCGTAATGGCGGACTCAACAATGAACTGGGCAGCAGTTTTTGCACCTTGTCCCCCACGGCCATGTATCCTAATCTCAATCATATTTTTCATAGAATCACAACTAACGATTTCATGAAAGTATTAACCCCCAAATATTTAAAAGAAACGGAGGAGAGTTAACCTATATAGCTTTCTTCAGTGCTGGTTACTGTTTCCTCTTCCTTTTTCTTTTCCCTGGGCTTCTTGGGAAGCTCAATCTTTCCGAACTTTTTCTCATAGTTGTCGACTGCCTTCTTGAAGGTCTCGACAAAACTTTTTGCGAATCTGGCATCAATTAACATTGTCTTGTGCTTCACTGCTATCGTTTCCTGTTCCTTTCCCTGTATGCTGTCCATCCTTGGGGTCGATTGCTTGAAATCCAGTATGAACTTGCTCGGGTTGAAGATTATGCTTACTGAATCCGAATAGAAACCCGGCTCGCTGTGGTCAATATTAAGGTTGATACTCCTTTTCGGTTTTTCCTCTGTCATAAAACACCTCCGGTGCAGATATATTCCTTATAATAATAGAATATATAATACTTTACCTAAAATGTAATGTATTGCGGGGGTACCCAAGCGTATGCCGCTGAAAGGCGGATTACTGGTAATCTGGTCAAAGGGGCAGGACTTAAGTTCATGGACTTAAGTTATGAGGCATTGCCGATGACTTTCCTTTGAGATATCCTGTAGCTTAGAAGTCTGCATCGGGTTCGCCCGATGAGTTCTGAGCAGTGCTTTCATGGGTTCGAATGAGGCCTTCTTTCCGGGAGCTAACGCGTCCCCAAAGAAGCACTCAAGTGGAAGAAGAGTGAAATTCGAGAATCCCATCCCCCGCATCAATTATAATTAAAAAGAAAAAATGTAATCACATCTTCTCAAGAGCCCTGCTTATCAGAGGAAGAATAGCTTCTGTCTCTTCTTTTGTCATTCTACCAAGCTTGGCCCATTTCATTTCCCCGGATGCCATGTCTGCGGTTTCTCTCGACAGCTGGACTTTGGGCGTTCCATCATTATATGAGAAAACTGAGACAGTTATCTTTGTCTTATCGAAATCAGCAGATTCACTGAAAATCTCCTTGTCTAGTTCCTTGTCATATGCCATCTTATCAACCTCCAGTAATCTTAAGAAGATGTGAATCAAAGTTTAAAAGTTTTTCTGCATTTTACTCTTTTCTGAGTGAAGATGTTATATATGAATAGCAATAGAGGTATTTCCGATATTATCTAAAAGAGTACGTTCCTGGGGATTATGAGGCTCTCTGATTCTAACCAGCCCATTTTCCAGCTGTTCTGCTTCATTTATTAATGTATTATGTATCGTTTTTCTCAGGGTGTTTTTTTCAATAAAAACTTTTTGGGGTCTGAATACCGGATTGCTCTTAAACCCGAGAAATTTGCCTCTCCTATATTCGGGAGAGAAATAACTTGCATAGTCTGCTGTCAGAGGTGTATGGAAAAACGCAAACGCGATATTACTAAGATTCTCATATATATGTCTCCCCAAGAAAAAGATGGAGTAATTGCATACAAACCCCTTATCTTTTTTGCTTTCAGATATACTGGCATCAATGCCATTTTCAGAAAGAGATTCTACCAATCTTTCATTATCGACAGTTACGAAGTATTTCTTAGCACCGCCTGATTTAATTTCCCTTTCTAAAGGTCCGCTCCTTGAACATTTTTCATAATATTTACCACGCCACTGGTTATATCCGGCCTCCTCAAAGGTAGGCTTCCGGGCCCTGGAAGCGAGCCCCGTCCCCAAAATAATATCATATCTTCTTTCTTTCATTGCTTCGCTCAAAGCTCTCGGTGTTGTTGCAAGTCCGCATGGGAGAATTTTAGTATAGATTCTTATGCCTCCCGGCAAGATTTGCCTATTAAATTCGGGTACTACATCAGCTACAGGATTCCCTGTCCTGCCTACGGAAGCATCGGCCGCTTTCCTGTACATATCCCAAGGCTCAAAGCCATACAAAAGGGCATTTAAATATCCTCTCATAGTAAACACTGAAAGATAGTGAAATGTATAATTTAATAGGAAATTTTATAAATATTTGGTAATTTATCTTATGGGTATTCATTTGAACTCCAGAAAAAGCACCTCGTTGCCGAATTTTTTATCGGCCAGCTTGAAAGCCTCAGGTTTCGTCAGTATTTTAAAGTAAGCCTTATCTCCCGTCCTTGCCCTCACTTCAACAGAACTTTCCAGATCATGGACCCGTATTTCATTCATGCCGCCGATTCCGGGAAGCTTTATTTCCATAACGACGGATTCTCCCATTCTGCGAACATTGGTCACGGGCTCCTCAGTGACTTTGGGAGGATTTTCATTCCTGTCCGTTCTTTGCTTCGGGGTTTCGCAGTTTATGCATTTAGAGACGCTCTGCTGGACCTTCCTGGGGTCGACATCGCCGAATGTCTTTATAGAGACCTCCGGTTTGTTGCCGCTCTTAGTTGTTATCTTTATTGTGAATCCCTTCCCCTTAACGGGCTGGGAAAAGAAGGGGCGCATATCGAAAACCTCAAAGTTCTTCTCAAATATGTTGTTCATCTTGTCAAGCTCTTTCTGCATATCTTTGAATATGCTCGAGAAGTCCATCAGCCCGGCCGGCGAATTCTTAAGCATATTACCGCATCTTGGACAGAATCCCCAGTCTTCATTAATATCATTACCACATTTAGAGCATCTCATCAAAATCACCAGTATTTCCCGGAACCCGATTATTTTAAATGTTGAAATAAAAATATAAAAAGGTGATAAAATGTCAGGTTTACCAAGAGCTCCCGTTGAAAGGCTCCTTAAAGAAGCCACAGGAAAGAGAGTGTCAAGGACTGCTACAGAGCAGATGGCAGTTGTTCTTGAAGAGATGATAGCGGAAGTCGCAAAAGACGCTTCTGTGTTCTGCAAGCATGCAGGAAGGAAAACGATAACCTATGATGACATCGTACTAGCTACTAAAGGCAAGAAAAAATAAGATAAAATGAAAAATAAATCAACTTAATTGTTTGTTTCTGCTTTCTGTTCAATCTCTGCTGTCTTTTCTCTTTCTGAAGCAATCCCTACAAAAAACCGGTCTGTCTTCATCTGGCTGGAATGGAACTTCACATTCCTGGCCGCAATCGGCACAGACTGCTTTGTGCATTTCTCGTGGTCCCCTGTTAAAGTCCCTTCTTGGACCTCCGGAGCCTCCACCGCGGAAACCGCCTCTTCTGTCATCTCTCATTTAATTTCCTCTCTAGTCTATTTGCATGCAAAAGAAAAGGCCATATAGTGCTTTTCTTGGCTTTTCTGGCATGCCTGATGTTATTAACTAATAGAGAGCTTTATAAAGCTTTCACCTTTTCACAATAATAAATCACTTCTGAATAGCAACATTAATATAAAAATCTATTCACCCAAAAGATAATTATGACAGGAACAAGAGGAGAAGATGTCTGGAGATATCTGCATAAAATAAGCCCAAAAGATGGTAATTTTCCTACATTGGCCAAAAGGGCATCAAGGTTTATACAGCGATTTACATACGAACATGTGCTGAATGGAGACCTTAATATTAATACAGGCCCAATGTATGCATCTCTCGTACAAAAGATAGGTTTATATGGTTCACTTAGACACGCAGACAGAAAAAATTAATTTTATATATCCGGTTATTTATCTATTTCTATGCCTGTTGATATTATAACTGCTCTGATTTACACTCTTGTCAGTGTAATTATCATTAGTCTCGTCTCTCTTGTCGGGATATTCACTTTCCTTTTCAAAAAGGAGAGGATGACAGACCTTCTTCTCTTTCTGGTCAGCTTCTCTGCAGGCTCCCTTTTAGGAGGGGCTTTCCTTCACCTGCTTCCAGAAACGGCCGCAGAATTCGGCTTCGGGGTGGAGATAGGGGCTTATGCGGTTTCGGGAATGGTTCTTTTCTTCATTCTTGAGAAATTCATACACTGGAGGCATTGCCATATACCAACTTCCAGTTCACATCCGCACTCTTTTGCGTACATGAACCTTGTTGGAGACAGTCTGCACAACCTTATAGACGGTCTTGTCATAGGCGCTTCATACCTCGTCAGCATACCTTTGGGCGTGGCGACCTCCCTTGCAGTGCTTTTCCATGAAATTCCTCAGGAAATGGGAGATTTTGGCGTTCTTGTCCATGGGGGATTCAAGAAGAAGAGAGCCCTTATTCTTAACTTCCTTACGGCTTTGACAGCCGTTATAGGTGCTGTTATAGGGATTGCCCTTGGGGGGTCTGCCGAGAATTTCATACCGTTCATCCTGCCATTTACAGCTGGCGGTTTCCTTTACATAGCCGGCTCAGACCTCATTCCAGAACTTCATAAGGAATGCAGGGTGCACAGGTCGCTGGTTCAGCTAATAGGGATTATATTGGGCATAGCAGTGATGATGACTTTATTGTTCATTTAATAATTTCTAATAGAAATAATCCTTTGCATTCTCTATTATCTTCTCGACAATCATTGCCCTTCTTTTAACGCTCAGGCGGGCGGGCACTTCTACACAAAGACTGGCATGTGCCTTCTTCTCGCCCATGAAATACTCAAATGAGCCGTCATCGTCAGCCTCTATCAGGCCGTTATCCGCTTTCCAGCAGTCTATATTCTTCCTTTTGTCCACTATGGCAAAGCCTTTCATAGATTTGACAATGTGACGCCCAAGCTTCTTTGATTCCCTGTTCGGGTGATAGAATATGTAAAGGTCTTCATTCTCTTCGGCCCAGTTCTCGTGGAAGGATATGAAAGCATCGAACCACTGATATTTGAGATCGTTCTGGATTGCCTTTACCTCTGTGGGCGCCTTTTCAGCAAAGAAGGACCTGTTCAGGTCGACCCCCTTCATGTTATTCCGCTTCCAGAACTGGAATCCTACAGGATTCACTATAGGATAAAGCCTGTAAAATGCCTCATCATTTATAATTTCGGGAGTGGAAAGCCATCTAAGAAGGCCTTTCTGGCCTGCAATCTCATCTCCATGGACTGTCCCAGCAAGGCAGAGCTTTACAAGCTTCCTTTTGGGTTTTATGTCAATTCGGAAGAACTTGTACCGGTCGCCGTTGTGCCCAAGGGTAGCAAGGTCCATGAACTCCGACCGCGGAACCTGCCTCGATAGCTCGAGGAAAGCCCTTCTGGCATTGGCGTATTTCATAACTGGTATATGCAGTTAGAATTTATAAACCTGTCCTCATGGTCTCGGTTTTGGATAAAAAGAAATAGATATTGGATGATATATTTACTGGCTCAAATCACAGAGGCCGTCCTTATTCTGGTCGGTGTATCTCCCGCATTCGCCGGGATATGGGTCTTCAATCCTTTCAAAAGGACACGCAACTACATTTGGTACTGGTTCGCTGACCCGGATTATTTCCGGAGCCGGGCTTTCCCCCGAATCCGATATCCCTGTTACATCATTCACCGGAGCCTGCGTACATCCTGAAATAAGGATTATGAAGACCAGAAGAGCCAGCATGATTATGTTTTGCATTTTTCCGCACTCTTTCTTTTGAACATGATCTTTGTCATGCAGGCAATCTGTTTCCAGTAAAGTATAATGTGTATTATTGTCAGGACACCCATAAGGACACCTGCCCAGTCATGGATGAATGTTATGCCTGCCATCCGTATTCCGAAACGATGGAGCCCCAGTTCGGGCAGTTTAATTAGTCCTGTAATGAATACTATCAGGAATGAAATCGTGAGCGGTATCCCGAATATATAATTAAGCTTGGCCCTGTTCATTAAACCACAACTAAAATAAAACAGAAGATATATTTAAGGGATTTGGTTTCCGGTTGGAAATCATTTCTGTGATTTCATTCTTATTTTTTGGAATCTTTTATAGTCTCTGATAAAAATGCCCGTATGCTTCTTAAGATGCTCTGTTTTTTTAAACCATGAAGGATCGAATTCTGGAGCTTCTTTTGTTATATCGATAAATTCTCCCCCCTTTATAGAATGATAAAATAACTGAGATTCCCATGGATCCGTTCCGGACTGCATAACGTCTACCAGGAATGAAAAAAATTTTTTATAATAATCTCCTTTTGTCTGAGGCCAGTAATGGGGATTAGATAAGAAATATCTTAACCTGCCGACCTGGCTGAATGCATCAGGCAATCGGCTCTTATATTTTACTTCTATTATAAACGGACGACCATTTCTTGAAACACCGCATATATCCCCTTCTCCATTTATTCTTAAAGAAGATTTAGTGTTAACATCTTCCTGACTTTGAGCGGAGTTATCGAATATGAAGAAGTAATTCATCTTGGCCTTCGGAACTTCTGCCTGTAATATGTCGTTTCCTTCTGAGTTGCTGATTTTAGCGCCGCCGTTACTTATATGCTCCCATAAAGCATAAAGGCCTTCATCATGCCTTATTTCATCGGGATTTCCTATTATTTTCGTTGACCCGCTTTTATAAGGCGATCGTCGGATGCCGGCAGTATTTAATTTTGTTATGTAGCATTTATCTGTACTTATTCTTGGCATTCCCATCCCATTTTTAATAATATCCCACAAATCGGTCTGGATGGAAATAGGATTTAATTTTTAAAATCGCTAGCAATAAACAAATAAAAACCTTAATTACAAAAATTCTATATCTGGTTTCTTTGGAACAAAAAATAAAGAAATAAATGAAATAAGAATGAGCTGTATGTAATCATAGCTTTTTTAACAATCTAGCACTTTTTGCATTTCTTTGGCATCGTTTCTCACTCTCCCTTCCCATGTGCCCGGTTATGAATTATCTTAATATTTAATTGCATCCCGGATTTATAAGTCATAAAATCGAATTGCAGAGAGCCTGTTTTTACCCAGGAGACAAAGACCGAATGCATAACGATTAGTTCTTCAGAACCATTATGCAGAAGAAAATCGTAAAAAGAAAAAAGAAGCAGATTATTGATTTCATTTTGAAATCAGTAAGAATGAATGCAACGGTTTTATTTCTTCTTCTTGCCTTTCTTTGCAGCTTTCTTTGGTGCAGCTTTCTTTTTCTTAGCAGCCAAAATAACCACCTTCTCCCATTTTATATAATAGTATTATTACTTAAACTTGTTTAAAAAAGAATATACTTCTGGGTACGTATACTGTCTTAAAACTTGCCGGTAATTCAGTTTTATGAAGAGGAAGACCAGACAGAGGCTGGACTTTATAATTACCGGAACAGTAGGCGTCCTTATAGGAGCATTGCTGGTTCTCAGCCTTCTGACATTATTTGAAAATCTGGGAATAGATTACGGCCTCCTCAAAATGAAAACCGTTTATATCAACGGGACAGAAACTTTTGAGGGAACGACATTCCGCGTCCTTGAACAAAACAGAGAATCGGTCGTATACATAAATTCTGAAAGAGATGTCCGGACGATTTACGGAACTGTCGTCTCGACATCAAGCGGTTCCGGTTTCGTTCTATCGGATGATGGATATATTGCGACCAACAATCATGTTATAAGCGATGCGGAAACTATCACGGTGACTCTTTTTGACGGAAGTTCGCACAGCGCACAGCTTGTCGGCACGGACTCTTTCAATGACATAGCTGTCATAAAGATAAACGCGACAGGGCTTGACCCTGTGGAACTCGGCGACTCGGATGAAGTAAGACAGGGCGAATTGGTTTTTGCTTTAGGCTCTCCATTTACACTCCAGAACACGATAACATCAGGGATTGCATCCGGAACCAAAAGAAAGATAGAATTAGAAAATGGATTCGAAATTGATAATGTCATCCAGACGGACGCGGCGATAAATCCCGGGAATTCCGGCGGTCCGCTCCTTAATTCGCGCGGTCAGGTCATCGGCATCAACACGGCAATCATCTCTAAATCAGGAGGAAGCGAAGGAGTCGGATTTGCAGTCCCGATAAATACTGTCAAAAAGATTACAGATGAAATAATCGGAACAGGAGGCATCGCCCGCCCCTGGTTCGGGATAATAGGAATAGAGATAAGCGAAAGCGTCTCCGCCTTCTGGAACCTTTCAGTCAATTCCGGAGTCCTCATTCTCGACCTTGACGATTACGGAAACGCCAAGGAAGCCGGATTAAGAAAGACAGTCTCGACCCCTGAAAAGGACGACTTCGTCATGGGCGATATCATCACAGCCCTTGACGGAAAGAAAGTCGGAGACATGGACGAGTTCGTAAACCGCCTGATGAAATACCAGCCCGGCGACACCGTCGAAGTCGAATACTACCGGGGCGGCGAGAAGTTTGAGACGACTGTCCTGCTTAAAGAGAAACAGTAATAATGATAAAGGCAGACTTATTCTGGAACATGCACCATTTTTATTCTATTTACCTAAAACCAGAATAAGTGATATTTATGTATTCATGGGAAAGAGGAAACCGGAATCATAAGAAACCACATTCGCAGGGATTGGAAATACCCTGCGCTGTTTCAGATGTTCTGGATTGCTATCAATACAGACCCCCTTCAGCTGAAATTGATTCTTCCCATTATCCAAACCCATTCAATGTGGCTGTTGTCAGAACCAAAAGAGCCGGAAGCTATGCATGGGAACTGGTTTCCCATCAGAAAGAAGGAAGGCTAAAGGATATTCTGAGAGAGCAAAGCAGAGCCGCGGACGGATACAAGGTTTTTGTTTTGTATACAAATATCAACAAGCAGGGAATGGAAACGATAGAAAGAACTGTAGGGCACCATCGCGGAAAAAATCCGCCTGAGGGTTGCGATTCAGTGCTTTCGCATCAAACAGCAAAAGACGTTGATGTTCAAGTTGAGAATATCAGAAAAGAAATTTCTCGTATCAGAAACCGTTGGGATGCACTTGAACTCTGACCAGAATATATTTTTCTACTATTTACTAGATTATAAGAAAAAAGAAACTAAGGCGTCAGCATGTCAGGCGTCCTCGGATATAATATTGCTTCCTGGACATTTGCAAGCTTTAATATCTGCATAACGAGCCTTTCCGTTCCGAATCCTATTCCGCCATGCGGAGGCATTCCCCATCGGAATGCGTCCGTGTAGAATGTGAAATCTTCAGGATTAAGTCCCTTTTCTTTCATGACCTTTACAAGGACATCAAAACGATGTTCTCTCTGCCCGCCGGAAGCCATTTCCATGCCTTTATAATCGAGGTCTAATCCTCTGGACAATTTATCCTCTAGCATTATGTAGAATGGCTTTATCTTTGATGGATATTTGGTTATGAAGTACCAGTCCTTGCCCTGCTTCTCCATAATCTCCCCGAGCTTTGCTTCCTGCGGGTCGCCCAGGTCTTCTCCCCATTCGAGGTCGATGCCTTCTTTTTTTAGCATCTCAAGAATCTCTGTGTATGTAAGCCTTGGGAACTTGTAATCGGGAACTGTTACGTCGAGGCCGTCTTTTTTCAGGCCTTCGAATGTGTACTTGACCATTCCTTCAAGCATTTCCATGACATCGTTCTCGTCATTTATCCATGCCATCTCGAAGTCAGTTGATAAGTATTCAGAAAGATGGCGTCTGGTGTGGAATTTTTCCGCGCGAAAGACTTGTCCTATCTCGAATATCCTGTCAAGGCCGGAAGCCATCATCATCTGCTTGTAAAGCTGGGGGCTCTGGCGAAGATACGCCTCTTTGCCGTAATAATCGAACTTGAACAATGTGGAACCGCCTTCTGCTCCTGCGGCCTGTATGACCGGAGTATGTATTTCAATGAATCCTTCTTTTACGAAATACTCCCTGAAGAGCTGGATAATTCTGCTCCTTATGTGGAATATTTTTTGTGTTTCGTTGTTTCGAAGGTCCATGTATCTGTAATTGAACCTTGTGTCCTTCTCAGAATCAATCTTTCCCGAGAAATCAAGCGGAAGCGGAGTTTCCGCATTCCCGACAATTGTTATCTCGGTTGGAATCATCTCGATCCCGCTTTTAGCGAATTTGGATTCGACTACCTTTCCATTGACCGCTATGCAGGTCTCCCTGTTTAGCTTCGGAATCATATCAAGAACATTATCGGGGACTTCGCCCTTCTTGGCTGTAATCTGTATAGAGCCCGAACGGTCCCTTAAGACCAGAAAATTCATCTTGCCGAGCTCCTTTACACGCTCGACCCACCCTTTGAAGACGACGTCCTCTCCGGCTTTCGCATCATCAATGTATATCCTTCCCATAAGAAGAGATAACGGCGGGAAGATTTATTAAAGTTTATTGAGCCGAATAGGCTAATCCATTTAAACATTGCATATCAAAAGAATGATATAAGTGATACATAATGAACTGCAACTTCGGAAATAATAACGCGAAGCCGGACAATAATAGTCCGGAGTAGTTCATTGGCCTCTTTCTGTTCTCTTTAGGAAATTTGTCAGAGAATCAGTCAGAGGTAAATATTGGAAATTCCCGCAATTCATGATTGCGAGGCAAACTGTAATAAATCAGTATATTAAGAAATAAGCAAGAGGTGGAGAAATGAACATCGCTAAGGTCCCCGAAAGCGTCGGGAAGGAGATTGAGATTAAAGGATGGATATGGCGCAAAAGGGAGAGCAAGAATATCATTTTCATAATTTTAAGGGATGCCGACGGCATCGCCCAGTTTACAGTAAAGGAAGACCAGCCTTTCTTTAAGGATGCGCTTGAAGTGACCATGGAATCGTCGGTCATCATGAAAGGAGTCGTCCATAAGGATGAAAGGTCGCCAAGCGGCTATGAGATAAAGACGACCTCTCTTGAAATCGTCCAGACAGCAGAGCGCTACCCGATAACAAAGGACCAGTCGACAGAGTTCCTTCTGGACGTCCGTCATCTGTGGCTTAGGTCAAGGAACATGACAGCCATAATGAAGATAAGAAGCACCGTTGTCGGGGCAATCCATGAGTTCTTCAGAGGCCGCGGTTATATTGAGTTCGACCCTCCAATCTTCCAGCCGAGCCAGTGCGAAGGCGGCTCGACATTGTTTGAAGTCAAATACTTCGACAAGAAAGTCTATCTGACGCAAAGCTGGCAGCTATATGCAGAAGCCGCCGTTTTTGCACTGGAGAAGGTCTATGACATGTCGCCGACATTCCGCGCGGAGAAATCAAAGACAACGCGCCACCTTTCCGAATTCTGGATGGCGGAGATGGAAGCCGCATGGATGAAACTTGATGAAGTGACGGAGGTTGCAAAAGATGAAATCAGATTCATCATTAAGGAAGTCCTGAAGAAGAACAAGCCGGAGCTTGAAATCCTCGGAAGGGACATAAAGAAGCTTGAGCATTACTCAAAAGCGGAATACCCCACGATAAAATACAGGGAAGCGCTCAAAATCATAAACGAGAAATACGGAATGAATGTCAGGTGGGGAAAGGATTTGAGAACTTTGGAAGAGGCGAAGATTGCAGACCATTTCGGGGTTCCTGTCATCGTCACCCATTACCCGACAGAGATTATGGGGTTCTACAAGCCGCCGTCAAAAGAAAACCCTGAAGAGGCATTATGCTTCGATATGATAGCGCCTGAAGGCTATTGCGAGATAGTCGGAGGCTCAGAAAGAAGCCTTGACGTAAAGGACATGGAAAAAAGGCTGAAAGCCGACGGCGAAGACCCCGGAAGCTATGAATGGTACTTCGACCTGAGAAAATACGGCTCTGTCCCACACTCCGGTTACGGAATGGGTGTCGAGAGGGTCGTTGCATGGCTCTGCGGGCTTGACTCCATACGCGATGCAATAGCATTCCCGAGAAATATGATAAGGTTTAAACCATAGAAAACGGGAAGAAATAGCGGTTGCACCGCAACCCCACATTATTTATTTCTGCGGAACAAATAATAATAGGTTATGGGGGAGAAAATTGACAGGCTTAAGACTGTTGAGAATTTTGTTCTGAAAACTTTCAAGAAAGTCAATATGGATAAAAGGGTCAAGTATTTCAACCGGACCCTTCACTGGACAAGTGTGCTGAAACCGGATGCATCTGAAGCCCTTAAGATAGCAGCGCTTACATATGACATACAGGACGCCTTCAGGCAGGTAAGCCCATTTTCATCAAGCCCGGTAAAATCTGTTGACAGCGTTGATTATCATCAGAAAGAGGGCGCAAAGATTATCAAGAGATTTCTTGAAGAAAGTAACTTCCCTGACAAGATACGGGAAAGGGTTTATGATATTGTTGCAGAGCATGAGACAGGCTCCGATAAAGAGCACATTATCCTTCGGGATGCCGACAGGATAAACTATTTTGAGAACGTTGCCATAAGAAGGGCAAGAACATCCGGAATGATTCCACCGGAAAGAATAAAGGAAGAATTTCAGAGAATGCTTAACGACATCAAGACTGAACAGGCAAAGCAGATTGCCGAGCCCTTCTACAGGAAAGCTCTCGGGGAACTGACGAAGAAATAAAGGTGTTTCATGGGAAAGGATTATGCGACACAGGGACAGCTAAAGAACAACAGGTCAAAGATTCTCGCGGTCGCGTTTCTTATGCTGCTTCTGGGAATGCTAATCTACATTCTCAGGGATGTTGTTAACAAGAACGTCAATCTTATCACGATGGCAGCGATTGTCGTGCTTGTAATAATAATAATCCCGATAGCTTTGTTCGTTGCGGACACGTTCCTGTATGAAGGGGAATGAGAAAATAAGGATGCTGATTTATTTTTTCTTTACCGGCTTCTCTTTATCCGTGGGGACTATGTTATGCATCTTTCTCCTCGGGAATATGAAAAGCCCGTAGACTATTATGGCGACAAGGACGGCTATAAGGATTATGACTATTGTCAGGCCGCTGTCGGACATGAATTGCCCCCCATCTGTAGTTGTTCCCGGCTGTGTTCCGGTTCCTGTCTGAGCCTGCTGGTCGCCTGTCTGGCCGGAGCAGTCCGGATCAGATCCGTCCGGACATTCCATATCGCACTCATCATCGGGCTCTGTAGAGCAGAACTCATAATGGATGACAGGCTCTTCCTCCATTACGCTCATCTTTACCTGTCTTGTCTTTGTCTCATAGCCATCCTTTGTAAAGGTAAGGTCAATCAGGTAAAGGCCTGCTCCCCTGAAGTTTATTTCTGCTGCACCATTGCTTACTGCAAGAGGACTTTTTGAATTATCCGGATATGTTATCTGAGCCATTATAACTGCATCTACCTCAAGCTCGATATGAAGATATGACTTGGCTTCATCCTGGATGAATATTGCCCTGACATCATCGCACAACCCGTCAGCGCAGAAATATGTTTCAATAGAGCCGAACGTTCTTAGCGTGCCGTTGATATAGAAGGGTGTCGATTCCTCGGCTATGACATTCCATTCTTCATCCCTTACCGAAACACTATAATAATACATGCCGGGCTCTGTCAGGGAGAAGACAGTGAAACTGAGATCGGAGACCTCCTTGGTTTCCCCCGGCTCAAGGGTCATTACCTCAAGAACGGGCATCGGGGGCGTTTCCGGCATCAGGACTACTTCCTGATACATTATATCAATGGTTTCATTTCCATCATTTGTGATGGTTGCCGTCAATCGGACGTCATCGCCTTCTGCGAATGTCTGATAATCAATGTCGGGCATATTTATCGTAACAGACTGCGCTGCTACATTTAAAATTAAAAACAAAAAAATGACAGACCAGAGCAATAGTTTTCCTTTCATGAATAGTTATTATAGAAAAGGGCTTAATATATATTATGTCCGGATTCAGGAAGAAAGGGCAGATAGAATTGGTTTTCGTTCTTGTTCTTGTAATTATAGGTGTAGTCGCAGCTTATTCTTTTCTGTATTCGGGCACCAACAATAATCCTCTTCCTCAGACAGGCCTGTCGGATGAGACAAAGGTCATAAAGGATTCGGTGATGAACCTTGCAAGGAAAGGGCTCATTGATAATCTGAAAACGATTTACAAGCAGGGCGGATACACGCAAAACACCAACGATTCGATAAGATTCGGAATGACTGATGTTGAAGTCCTTTACGATGCTGGGAATATGAGGAGTTTTGATTTTGAAAAAGAGCTTGAAAAGAATCTGGGGGAATATCTTACCGAGAATCTTGCAGAAGAAACCGATTTCTATGGGAAGACAGCCGAGTTCGACTTTGAATCGCTGGAAGTCGATGTAAGGATAATCAGAGGCGTAATAACAGCCGATATTAACCTCCCGACAAAGGTAAACGGAATTCCTGTTTCCCAGCCGTATGAAATAACGGTTCCCTCAGACCTTTTCGACATCATCAGGTTCTCAGACGAAATCCTGCTGTATCAGAATGCCACAAGATTTTTCGATATGAACATACTTGATGCAATGGCGCGTTCAAAACCCGGGTCTGGATACTGGATGCCTTTATCTGATATCATCACGGGATGCGAGAACGCGTTCTTCGTTGACAAAGAGCGTCTGGTCAGAAACTTCAGGGAACTCATAAAATACACGACCAGCCACACAATTTCATCAAAGACAGAGAGCCGGAAGCCGGACCCTTTTTATAATACGAACATATCCACCGGGAGCATAGACGTTGCTTTCATATATCCGCAATGGAATCTGGAAGCGAATTTCGAAGCCTTTCCAAGCCCGGCTTTATCGATACCGAGAAGACTTCTGTCTATGTCATCATACTGCCTTGCATATTATAATATGTCATACTCTTTCAGATACCCTGTCATAGTTTACGCGAACGACGAGCCCCTCGGTGAATGGTTCAGGTTCGCGGTGATGGTCAATGTCAGGGATAACAACCCGGCAGACGAGAAAGTCGTGATTTCGTCGGGCATTGCAGATTATTATGAGCTATGCGACAAGAAGGCCAAATGCCCGGTGAAAATGAGAGTCGTTGATGCAGCACAGAAACCATTAAGCAATGCTGCGGTGCTTTTTGATGAATGCGTAATAGATACGACCGATTCCAATGGCATAGCTGAAGGCTTCGCACCCTGTTATGCAGGGGAGCTTACAATAAGGAAAGACGGCATGGAAGTGTTCAATGCCTTTGTCAAGAGCGACGACCTGAAGAGCGTTCAGGCGGTCCTTCCGTCAAAAAGAATCACAAGGATAAATCTTTATGGAGTGCCTATGAAGCCCGGAACACCCAAATCCGATGGAGTCTATACAGACTATACAGCTATAGACAGACCAGCAGCTCTTGACGAATTCAAAGACGATTTTCTTGTTAGCATTCAGATTCTTCCGACAAATGATGTCCTTACAGAGAGTTATTTTTTATTAAATATAGGACCGGGGGAGGTCAGGAATTATATAGAGTTTGAAGGATTGCCTAAGGAGGAATTCAATTTCGTCGTGACGATTATGGACAATGTGAATGGTATAATATACGGATATTCCCAATTCATATTCGATTCAGAAGGAACGGAGGAGGAATTGTATCTCTATCTCCCCATCGTTACCGGAACATATCCTGACTATAAGAAAAGAGGCATATCCATAGCCCCGAACGAAATAATAAAACTGACAGGCGCATTAACGAAAGCGGGAATTGAGCCTATATCCGGGAGTGAGCAGAGATGACAAAATTAACAATACTTGCAGGACTATTTGTGTTGCTCTTAGCCATGACAATGACAATAGCTGAAGAACAGAAAGACATAGAAATCGTCGGGATTTCAAACAACAGAATAAAATGCAGCATAATAAACGCGGAAGAGGACTGCCAGCTCTACGAGAATATAATAAACGTTACACTGGTAACAGAAAAGAACATATCGGAATCCGACCTTTCCTTACAGAACAATGAAGGAGCCATGAGAACCATACCTTATGGATGCAGATTGATACATAAAGACCTGTATGAATGTTATTTCGAAATAGAGCCTGTAATAAACGCGGCCAGGCTGGCTCAGGATTATGAGATGGTCATCAGCCTGTACCCGCGGGGAGGCGGAGACGTATTTACGGAGTATCTAGGAGAGCTTAAAATAGAGCCGGAAGGAATAAGCAATGCCTTTGATACCGGTATAAAGAAATCAATAAACAAATTTAATTTTGATTACATACAGCTTTTTGTCAAAGACGCGATATTCAACAGCGGCATCTGCACCACAATGAATATCAAGAACATAACATTCGAAGACATAGTTGAATACGAAAAGGAATTCAATAAGATGGGAGGACGGATTACAAACGAAAAAAACGATATCACACTGAACAGGGCAATAACACTTCTTGCTGCATTCTCCCTCATGACGGAAGACCGCTTTTCATCCCAGCCAGCTATTTTTGAAAAGGAGCTGAACGACATCCTTTATTACGGCATAACGACAGGATTCAACGTTATCAGAAAAATTCCCAAAGATGATGATTTCCTGTGGAGCCCGTGGAGGGACTGGGGAATAACGGGCAGGATTGATGGCAACTGCCTAGATTTCAATGAATCATTTACCCAGTTCATAAATCCGCTTTATTTTGTTGCAAAAAGACAGGATTTCCTTGAATGCATCGAAAAAAAACATTTCATAGAATGCCGGGAAGAATTCTGGTCTGTGAACAGGTATCTGGGCGAGAACGATTTTGAAAAGCTGGCCAACCTGAAGATAATTGTCAACGGAGAATTTCTGAGGGATGAAAGCAACATATGTTCGGGCAGCGAGATAAACCTCGAATATCAGAACCTGAAAAAATACGGAGCCGGTAAAATAGAAATATACGGCAAGAATGGCCAAGGCTGTCATCACACGATAAATCTTGAGAGCCCGGGCAGGCCTGAATCCTTCCTTTGCGGCTACCCGGACAAGCCGATGGACGGCGGGCTTTATGAGATAGTTATACCATACAACAGGGGAAACGTAACATATTTCGTCTATTATTACGAGAGTCCCAGCAAGTGCAGGGTCTATCAGCAGAGCATCTCTGTGGATTAGGTTTTTATAGAGGGCTGCCAATAGATTAAGATGTCTGCTCTGGCCGATTTAATTTTGATGGGAATAAGCCTGGTTTTATCTGCTCTGGGCTTTGCCATAGGAATGTATGTCACACTAAAAGTAATCGGAAAAGGAAAGAAATTCTCAAAGCTCTTTTTTCTGGGAATATTTATTGGAATCGTGCCAATAGCGGTGGTTCCGTTCCTGATATCAATATTCCCCGCTTTCAGCATTTTAGGAGTCCTTCTGACTGTCATAATCAATTTCATAATAATTTACAAGTCTCTTGGCATAGGGTTCCTTTGGACAATCGGTGCCCTGATACTGAACGTAGTGATATCACTGATTCTGCCGCTGGTTATATCCTTAATAGCGGTCGTGCTTATAGGCACTCTTGCATAGAACTAAAGATTTGAAACAATCTGGTTGTATAGCCTGATAAACTTTATCGTCTCTTCCGTGAGGTCTTTTCTCCTCTCTTTTGGTATCCTGTCGTAAAGGTCCCTTGCTTCGTGATAGAATTCTTTGGCCTTCTTGTAGTCTTCCATCCTGCAAAGCCTTTCGGATTCCTCTATCAATTCATTAATCTTCTTTCTAATACCTTCAAAGCTCATTTCCACCTCGGGCTGTGGAGCAACCAGTTTTTCTGGCTGGGCTATTTCTTTCCTTTCAGCTTCAGCGGGCTTTTCTGCTGTTTCGGACTTTTTCTTCGGTTTGTTCAATACGAATAACGGACTTCTTTTCTCATCCGGTTTTTTCTCTGCCGGAGGAGTTTCCTTTTTCACAACCTCGGTCACTTCGGGCTGTTTTTTAAAGAATGATGAGAACCTTGATTCCTTTTTCTTTTCGGTTTTCGGAGATTCAGTCTTCTCTTTTTTCTTCTCTAAATGAACTTCCTCAGTACCATTCTTATTGTATATTTCAATATCCTTTCCGACTCTGACAGCCTTCTCGGTTTTTGTCCTCGTCATGCTCTCCACTATGCTTATCGCGAGGTGGAGCAGGTTTGCAACATCCGACGAGGAAGCTTTCTCATCGCTGTATTCCATCTTTGTCATGCCCATTGCGAAATTGGATATCCTTTTCTTGGTCTTATCATCTATTTTCAGTTCGCCTGCCTTCTCGTTGAGGTCTATATAAGTGAATTCTCCTCCTATGTGGACTGCTGCAGAGAAGAATTTTCTCATGACATCTGATAGCTCATCCATTATTTTCTGGGCATTCCCCTGATTAAGCTCACCTTTCATTCTGTTAAGGTCAATAAGTGTGTAAGTCCCGACCCTCTCTTTGGCTGACATTACCGGAGCGGTCTTCTTTCCAACCGCCATAAGGAATATTCTTTTGAACTTCATCAGAGCCACCAAAGCCGCCTCATTATACCAATATGATAATACAATTAGTATAAATATTATTATAACTACTATTGCGTATTCTGCAAGCGTTCCGCTGCAGTCTGCAAAACATGTGAAAAGCTCGTTATTTCCGCAGATATTATCCCCGCAATAAGATGTCGGTCTTTCCTCACCCTTAACAGGCTTCTGAACATCAATGCATGCGGGGCACGGGCCTCCGCAGTCTATACCTTCTTCGCCCTGGTTCCTTATGCCATCATTGCACGTCGGGCAGGGCGGGCACGGGCCTCCGCAGTCTGCCAGTATCTCACACCCCCCGTGATGACAGTTCTGGATGCCATCCTCGCAGCTCGGCTGCGGATAATATGTGCAGTTCCTTGCGGTTTCAGGCTTGAAAATCACAGTGCCGCATTTGTTAAGGTCCCTGCACGATCTTAACTGATAACCGTCCACCCTGCATGGCTCCCAGTCCTGGCATCTCCAGTTCTCTGCGCATGGGAATGTCGTCGGGCTCGGCGTGGTGCTTGTGCTTCCTGTTGCTCCTCCGGTCTCAACTTCTCTTCTTATTACCAGTATCTCCCATTCATGGTAATCTGTAAGCTCGCCGTCGCTCACGACGACGGTCAGATTATGATAGCCTCTCGAACCGACTGGGGAATAATAGGTGTAGTTGTAATTAATTGCATTCGTCAGAACGCCTCCATCAAGGTACCATTGCGCCGTCGGTATAGTGCCGTCGGGGTCTTCCGCCACTATAGATAATAAAAGTGAATCCCCTTCATACATTTCGAGTTCATATTCTTCCGGATCCCACCAGGTTATGTTAGGCGGATGGTTCTCATAGACCACTGCAAAGCTTATAACCTCCCAGTCCCACAAGAGGCCGTCAGTGACGGTTATGTTGACAGAGTAAGTCCCGTTCTGGCCGTCTGCGGCCATGAAATCTATGATACCAGTCGTTGAATTGATGTTGAATAATGTGGAATTATCGCCGAAGGTAAGTGTATTAGGAAATGTGGTATCAACATCCGTTGCGTTTACATCGTAATAATAAGTGTAATTGATTATTGCCGTCTGCGCCCCTATAGGATTCAGAACCGGAGCGTCATTTACATCTACTACTTCAAAATTAACAATCTGCTGGTCTATCGCATATTTGTCGTCATAAACATATATGAGAACCGAGTTGTTTCCTACATCTTCCTGCTGGGGGTTTATCTGGATTATGCCTGTATAAGGGTCTATGTTAAAGAAAGTCGAGTTATCGCCGAATATAAGCGGATCCAGATTAGGATCAGTGGCGTTGACATCGTATGTGAAAAATTCATTCTGAGTCAGGTTCTGGTCAGGAATGAAATCGAGTATTGGAGCCAGATTGCTCGTTGATATCGTGAATCTCACGAACCTCTCATGAATGAAGTTTCCGCAAGAATCGTTTATCCTCAGGTACTGGTCATGTACACCGATATCGCTTTCATTGGCTGTAAAATTGATAATGCCATCAGCTGTTATATTGAAAAACGGAAAGGTGTCATAGAAAAAGACGTTCGCGTCCGCAGGGGTTGTATTGGCATCCAGATAGAATGGTATCTGGGTAAGCACTGTCTGGTTGCTTATATCATTTATGGTTGCATTTTCGATAATGCATAAGCCGGCAAATCCGACAGTTACCTTGCCAAGAACCCTTTCATTGTCTACCCCCGTTATCTGGATAGATGTCTGAATCATATTAAGTATTATAAAAATGAGAAGCAATCCGGCTATAATATTGTTCGATATCTCCGTCATTCTTTATCCCAAAACATTTTCAAACACGATTTCGAGTGTACCGGTGTAATTTCCGGGCATGACTCCGGGAGAAGTTTTAGCTTTTACCCTCACTTCCTTCACAGAACCCGGATTCAGTATAAAATTGTTATCAGAAACGCTTACCCATTCGCCAATCTGACCTCTGCTTTTTATCCTTACAAGATGCGGATTTTCATCGCCGTTTGTGACATTTATTAACCTCTCACCGGTGCCGCCTCTCGGCACACTGCCGAAGTTGATAGAGTCGGTATCCGTATTGATGCCGACATACCCATCAGTTCTTATCCTGAGCTTCATCGGTATCTCAAACCTTTCATAGACCATCGTTGCATCATAAATTATGAAGGTCATAAGAACGGTCAGAGCAATTACCATAATGAATGCAGGTATATACTTCTTCATCTTGTTCTCCCTGTGAGGGTAGATGAAATTAAAAATTCTTTTTTTCATAATAACTAATTAATATCACAATCTTATAATGGTTTTCGTACCGATGGATGATGCATTTCTTTATTTGAAGCTCTTGATATAGTATCCCCGCGGACCTCTTCTTCTCCTGACTGCAAGAACACCCACGACAACCGCAAGAACAACTACAAAAACAGCCAGATAATTAATATACATATTGATATTGGCGGACAGTGGCACTATAGATATAACAGTCTCTGCCGTTTCTGTTTCATTGAGATAATAAACCGCTACAGTTCCTGTATAATTTCCCGTCCCCACACCATTGGTATCCCAGAAAATGTTCAGCCGGGGCTTGCTCCATGGCTCAATATTTATTGTCTCGCTTTTCAGGTCCGCTATCTTTTCCCCGTTATCCTTCTTTACGATAAGATTCACAAAAACATCATCTATGCGCAGGTTCCATTCGCTTTCAAGACCTATCTCTATTTTTCCAACAGAGCCGTTCTGTATGGGATTGGATATTATATCTGTGATCTTTATCGATGGAGAACCGATGTTGAAAATCTTCTCCTTTGCTACCGTTTCTCCATCATAATTCACGGTAGCTATTGCCTTATGTCTCCCGGGTTTGGTGACCGCAAGCCAGTCAGTTTTTATCTCTATTTCCTGGCCGGGCACGCCGCGAAGCGAGTTCGTAATTACGGAGTCAATAAGCTTATCCCCTGCATCATAAATATCAATGTCCGCGTAAACGTTCTCTATGTCAATGGAACCTCTGTTTATCGTCTTTATGCTGAAATCAACCTTCTGGTTGATATTCGGATTGTATATATTGAATTCAGTGATGTCCACATATTTTCCCGGATAAGGCACGCGGATAAAGACCTTTCTCCCTATCCTTATGATTCCTGCCATACCGCCGACCTCTTCAGGAGGCAGTTCAGACGCGAAGATGAACGCATTATGCTCTCCTGGAGTGTCGAATTTTTCCGGCATGGTGAGCGTGTAAGTGAACTGCGTACTGCCTCTGGGGCTTAGCACGGCATTGGGTTCCCCGTGAAGAGTAAAATACTCAGAGGTCTCTCCTTCTACATAAGTCACTATAGGCAGATATGAATCGAGAGAATTTGAGATCACGACCGTTATGTCGACTTTTTTGTTTGGCTCGAAAATGAAATCAGTGCTTTCAAATGCGCCTATTCCCAGAGAACTTGCTCCGGATGCCAAAATAATAATAGCAATCAATGAAAAAACAATTGCAATCGTTGTCTCATATGTTCTTGTCATATTATAATTAATGGATATGAATTTGTATAAACGTTTGCCCGAATATGCATGAATAAAAAGGAAAGGGTATGTTTTAACAGCTGTCTGTACCCGATATAGTTATTGTCGTTGAAAGCTCAGTTCCTGCATCCGTGTTCTGTGGAAGCGTCAGCTGCAAGTCAACGCCTATGACCTGAGTTGTGTTTATAGCTTCGCAAAGCCATCTGTCTGTACCATTAAGCTGACCCCAGTCGCTTCTCAGGCCGCTTGTGCATGAAACGCCTGCTGTCGCATTCTCATACGATCTTATCGTTACATTAGGAGTCTGCGCACATGATCCTGAACATGTTATCCATCCTGCCGGAGCCGCCGATGCCTGTATCTTTACGCATGTGCTTTCATCATTTCCGTCGTTCTCTATGCATAAAGGCTTTACTGCTGTTCCGCTGGCTCCAGGAACCATAGTCCCGTTACAGTAACTTCCATTATAGAACGAGTTGTTATTCTGAAGATTTGTAGCTATTATCGTCTCGCTTCCCGGGTTCAATGTGCCTTCGCCGAACCATGTCTCGTTCCATCCTGCTACGAATGTAATCGATGATGAAGATATAACAGATACATTTGTCTTGCCGGAAGTGACAGACATGCCGCTCATGGCCTGCTTCTCTTCGTACCCTGTATAACTTCCGAAAAAACTCATCCCGGATACAAGAATAGAAAGCACTAAAAGAACTGCAAGCAGATTATTCGAAATTTTCATTCAATCCCCCGTAATTGTCCCTGTTAATAATTGTCAGAGAACAAATTTAAATAAAAGAGAAAGGGTAAGCGCTTTAACAGTCGCTTGTGCCCGAGATTGTTATTGTCGTTGAAAGCTCGCTGCCTGAATTCGTGTTCTGCGGAAGCGTCAACTCTACGTCTACACCGATAACTCTTGTTGTATTAATCGCTTCGCAAAGCCATCTCTGCGTGCCGTTAAGCTGTCCCCATGTGCTTCTGAGACCGCTTGTGCAAGATAAACCGGCAGTTGAATTCTCATATGCTTTTATCCTTGCTTCAGGCGTCTGTGCGCATGTACCTGAACATGTTATCCATCCTGTCGGAGACGCCGATGCCTGTATCTTTACGCATGTCGTCTCATCGTTTCCGTCGTTCTGGATGCACATCGGCAGAACATGAGTTCCGGTACCGAAGAACGCAGAATTGTTGCAGTAGCTTCCGTTATAGAATGAATTTGAGTTCGCTTGGTTCGTAGCTATTACTAACGAGCTTCCTGCATTAGTCGTTCCCTGACCGAACCATGTCTGGTTCCATCCCGTAACAAATGTTATAGATGCCTGAGAAGTAACCGATACATTAGTCTTCCCTGCAGTGACCGACATGCCGCTTATAGCCTCTCCCAGAGGACCTGTCGCACCGAAGAAATTTCCCGCGCTTACAGCTATCGCCAGAACAAGTAAAACCGCTATTATCCTATTTGATACTTCCATAATAAACCTCCCTAAGACTCCTCATCCGCTGCTTTAATCATGAATCCGACTTCTCCATGAGATATCGACGGTTTTGGCGGCTCTATTACACTAAAACCAATCTTTCCCGAATTGACAGGCTCCTTATCAACAGGAGCATTATCAAATGATGCGAAAGTATTCAGTGTGCTGAATACGGATAAAACAACCAATACAAGAACGAGAAGCAATACGACCAAACCTGAATTATCTTTCATGACTCCACCCCTCTCTATTAGTGTATATACTAATCAATTGAATGTTCATTCTTAAATAAATATATTGTTCAAGAAAACACGGAAAATTCTAAAAAACACGGACATCAATGCAGAATTTATAGCTTCCGGGGCTATATGGAAGGACTTTCCTTTTCTCGGAAATTTCATATTTTCTCTTTCCTGAAAATTCTTTCATTTTATCCATCACCTCAGTAGAAACATCACCTTCATCTTCAATATGGTAGAGATGTATTGTTCCGCCTTTCTTTTTCAGGAGATGAAACGCAACGTCGAGGAATTTGTGAGCTGTATGAGGCAGAGGCATGATTACCCTGTTACATTTCCCATAATATGGCTTGCAGTCCTTTCTGGCGTCTCCAAGAACCGGAAAGACCTTAGTCTGGAGCCTGTTTATCCTTACATTGTCTTCCATGAGCCGGACTGCATCCGGGTTTATTTCAAGGGCATAAATCTTTCCAATGTCCGGCCTCTTCTTTCCGATGACGATTGCATAAGGCCCGACGCCTGCAAAAAGCACCATTACAGTTTCTTTCGGTTTTACCATCTCGGCAATCCTTAGCCTTTCAGTCGATTCGCGTACAGAAAAATACGCCTTCGCGACATCTACCAGTATCTTGCATCCACTTTCCATGTGTGTTGTAAGCGTGGTTTCGCCGGCTATCAGTTCCACTCCACGAAGGCGGAACTCGCCTTCCCTCGCTCCCGTCTTCATGCAGACGTTATGGACATTCTTATGGACTTTAAGGATAGCTTTTGCTATCTCCTTTTTTCTGGACTGGATTTCCTCAGGAATTTCAATTATTGCAATGTCGCCGACTATGTCAAAGGACGTCCGGAGATGGGAAAGCTCTTCTTCGGTAAGCTTCTCTTTAAGAATGTCGCGTATGTTCATGGGATAATTTTAATATGCATAGAATAAATAACAAACTATGAAATTCAAATCCATAATTTTTGTTTGCGTAATTCTATGTGCGATGTTGTTCATTTCAGGCTGTACGGAAACCGATAACAGATTCGTGAAAGCCGTCTATGACAATGAGCCGAGGCTTGGAGATGGCCATATCAATGTATCGGGCATGGTTTACTGGATAAAGGCAAGCAATTCAAATACTTACAACTACCTGATATGGCATTCCGAATACGACTGGGAAGACCTCCCCGGCTTCCTTGAAGAGGCTGAGAAAGAAGGAATAGATGTCTGGATAACACTCTCCCCGCCACAGGAGACGGTTTCTCAGCCCTTTGGGATTGATTACATGAAATGGGCAGAAGAGATATCGAAACTTTCGCTGGAATATCCGTGCATAAAGGCATGGAGCATTGATAACATCCTGTTGTTTGCAAGTGCCGAAAATGAGCAGTATTTCTCCGGTGTCTTTTCGAAAGCCAGAGGTATAAACCCGAAACTGGAATTCATACCCGTTGTTTATTACAGCGATGTCCAGTCAGCAAATTTCGGCGTATATGGTAAATACTTTAATGGTGTCCAGTTCTACTACAAAGTTTTCCCGTCTGCGGAAGGCTTCGGCGGTTACCAGCAGGCGGAAGCCCAGATAAAAGGGCTTCGCTCTATTTACAGCGGAAAGATTATCTTTGGAATTTATGCAACTCCTTGGCAGGAAGCATATCCGACCACTGCCAACTATGTTAAAGAACTCATAAAGATCGCAAAAGAGAATGCTGACGGGGTAGTGATTTATACGATGCAAACGGAGGGGGAGAAATTCGATGTCATAAAAGAAGGTTTCAAATAAAAACTTTCGGACCAATCATTAACAAATTTTTAAGCATATGAATAGAATTACTATATCATAATTTCGGGAGGAGATGATTTTTATGGCGGATAAACCAGTGGAAATGAACAAGTTCAAAGAAGGTCAGTTCATAACGATTGACGGCGAGCCCTGCAGGATTGTCAAGATTATAAAGTCGAAGCCGGGAAAGCACGGCTCCACCAAGGTAAATATAGAGGCAATAGGACTTTTCGATGAAAAACGCCATACTTACATGAAGCCTTCATCGGACACCGGCCTTACGCCTATAATCGAGAAGAAGACAGCTCAGGTCGTTTCGATATCAGGCGATACTGCCCAGCTCATGGACATGGAAGACTATGCAATGATTGAGGCAAAGATACCTGAGGAATTCAGGGCCAAGATAACAGAAGGCGGAGAAGTCCTTTACTGGATAATTGGCGGAAAAATGCTGATTAAGGAAGTAAGTTAAACTTCCTCCCTTTCTTAAATTTTTATAAGCGACTTAGCCCAATTATTTAATATTATGGTCAATGAGCAGCTTGTTTCTTATTTCCAGGAATGGACACAGAAAGGCTACTCCGTTGAACAGCTCAAAGCGGAGCTTCTGAATCAAGGCTATCCAAAGAAAGATATAGATGAAGCCGCCTTAGGCATTGGAGGCTCTCCTGTGCCTCCTCCATCGATTAATTCAGAAACCAATGCCAACTTCCAGAGAGTCGGAGATGTTGAGCGGAAATTAAGCGCAATCAATCCCAAAGCGGGAATGGGCGAACTTCAGACAGGAACCAATGATTTCTATATTCTGGGCGCTGAGGCCGGAGCTTTCGCGGGAGCTGTGCAGGGAATAATCGGCGCCGTAATAGGAACAGTCCTGACGACATTCGTCTTCTCGACATTGATGGCGGCAAGCGGCGGAATATTCGGACTTGCTGGAGGAATAGTCGGAGCGCTTGGGATTTTTGTAATAATTACCAGCATAATAAGCGGGATAATCGGAGGAGCAATAGGCGGAGCAATCATCGGATTCATACTTGCATTCCTATGGGACAAGCTCCCCGGAAGAACCCCTTTCCTTAAGTCTTTCATACTCTCCATCATAATATTAATCGTGACAGGAGTATTGCCTTCTATATTTGTTGCGAGCGCAGATCTCTTGTTTGCAGGAATAACGCTGTCATTGGTGACAGGGGTAATCGGAGCGGCTGTCTACGCATTACTTTTTGACAGGTTCATAAAGAAGCCGCTATTCTGATTTTGGGGAGAATACACCCACGAGGCTGCTCTGCCTCCTCTTGCCTTCCGCTTCTTGTCTCTGTCCCTTTATTATCTCATCTTTTATGTCTTCATTAGCATTCTTGATCTGCGTCAGCGCTGTTTCTATAGTCTTTGTCTTCTTGCTGATTTTATCCAGTATCTGGAAGAGCGATTCTACTATCTGCTTGTATTTTCCTATGTCCCCTTCTTCCTTGAGCCTTATGTACTGGTCATGAAGAACATGCGCTATCGGGAACACATCTTTGTAGCTGCAGACGAAAACATTATCTTCCTTCCCGAGTCCGACAAGTTCCGGAGCTATTTCAAGAACGCCTTCCGGGACTACCAACAAACAGTTCCCTATAGTGTTTGAGAGATTCTGGTATTTCTGGATCCTTCTTATCTCCTTTTTGGTCTTCTCGATTATCTCTTTTTTATAACCTTTCCTTTCCTCCTGGTCTTCTGCTGAGTTGTACTTCCCGATTGTCTCGAATACATCAGGAAGCTTTGAGTCTATTGGTATATATTTTCCGTCCTCAAGGTTCCATGCGAACTCGACTTCACCATTTTCTGTCTTAAGATTATACTTTACAACTTCCGCCTTTATCGAATTGCTCAGGACATCTTTCAAAAGCTCTTCACCCATGAGTCCTCTTGTTTTTGTCCCCGACACAGCCTTGGTAAAAGTTGTTATTATCTTTTTCATATCCTCGATTTGTGCATCTCTTTTCTTCTCCGCTTCCTCACGCGTCTTCCCCTGTTCAAGAAGGAATTTCTGCGTGTTATCCTTTTGTTCCTCAAAGAACTTTTTTGTCTGTTCCATCAGATCTATAATCCTCTTTTCTTTCTCCTCATCCGTCAGTTTGTTTTTTTCAGACTGTTCATTGAATAACTTATGGACATTATCCATGAACTCTTTGATCCTTTTCTCTTTCTCCTCTGCAGTCTTCTCCCTTTCAGCTTCCAGAAGTTGCCTGTTATTCTCAACTTCCTCAAATTTTACCTTCATTTCAGCAATCTGTGTGGTCAGGCCGGTTATGGAGGATACCTGCGTCGAGAGGTCTGCCGACTTGTATGCTCTCGATTTTCCATAAAAGATTCCGGCCAGAAAGCCAACAATCAGACCTACAAGCAAAAGGATTATCTCAATCATATAACTACCATTAATTTTCTATCATAGAATTGATGCCGTGGTTTTTATTGGTGAGGAAACCTCATGAAAAGTGAAAAGTAACCATTTAAAACCTTTTCCCAATTTCTCAAAATGGATTTCAATTTTGACCTTGATTCCGGATTCGGAAGCTTCTCAGTGGAAGCCGAAAACATTGAATTAAAGAAGACGGGAAAGATGGAAAGGGTCTGGAAGATAGGAGAAGGGGGAAGCATACTCTTCACTGAGAAGAAGAACGGGAAGATCTTTTTCGGCGCAGGAGACGGATACATATACTGTGTCGACATGATTTCAGGTGAAACATTATGGAAATTCCGGACGAATGCACAGTGTTTTGCAAAGCCGGAAGTGAGAGACGGAAAGGTTTATGCAGGCTCGTTTGATAACAGGTTCTATTGTATCGATGAGGTTACGGGTTCATTGATATGGTCTTTCGAGACCGGAGACAAGATTTTCTGTTCTGCATGCTTCTGGAAGGATTATGTTTATGTTGGTTCAAGGGACAGCTACTTTTATTGTCTGGACTCGGAAACAGGAAATGAAGTCTGGAGATTCAAGACGGGCGACCATATAGGAGCGATGCCTACAACACATAAAGATAGCGTGCTGGTCTCATCATATGACGGAAACATGTACAGGCTCAATGCAAAGACCGGTCAGGAAACATGGAGATTCAAAACGGGAGCCGAAATCCATACAGGAAGGCCCCCGCTCGTCCATGATGATGTAATCTACTTCCCGTCGCATGACAATTATCTTTACGCTGTCAGGTTCGACGACGGAAAAGAAGTCTGGAGATACAAGTCCGGAAAATATGCATCGCATTCAATTCCGAGGATTTGGAATGATGTCATGTACTGGTCTGACAGGGAAGGATACATAATCGCATTGACGATGAAGGGCAGAGAGCTCTGGAAGAAGAAGGTCGGAGGCTTCGTGACAAAAATAATGGTTTACGAATCCGGCCTGTACTTTGGTTCGGAGGACGGCAACCTTTACCATTTCGATTTTTCCGGAAACGAGATCTGGAGATTCAAGATAAGCGGCGGAACATATGACGAGCCCGAAATCATCAAAGGAAAAATTTATTTCGGTTCTATGGACTGTCATTTATACTGTCTCGATGTTGAAGGAAATGAGCTGTGGAGGTTCACGACGAGCACTGAGTCCATGTCACCCATAATTCCCGTCGACAAGGAATACGAGGCAGTCGTCAAGAAATCGGCAGAGTCGATTGAGAGCGCAGTGTCCGAAGACAAATACTCAGGAAGGACGCAGACTATAAACCTGTCGGATTACGGGGAAAAGTCTGAGTATGTGACTAAATCGGAATATGCCCACAAGTCAGAGTATACGACGGATCTGGTTTTATTTGATGAAGCTATGAATTTCGGGTCTCCGATCTTTCAATTAAATACCCGCCTTTCCTATTATAATATATGATGAAGCGCCGTTCAATGAAAGGCCAGACAGCTGTTTTTGAGGAGGTCATGCTTTTCGGGATAGGCATTGCAATATTCATCTCCTCCTTTTTCATATTTAATTACTATCAGAACGTTGCATTGGATATAACAAGCAGGGACCATATGGCAGAGACCCTTGATTACATAGCTTCCACCATAATGGACATATCGAAGATAGAAGGGAATGTCAGCGTGAATATCAACATACCTGAGAAAATAAACGAAAAGTACTATTATACCATAAGTCTTGGTGACAACGGCATTGAACTCGAGACGATTCCCGAGGGGATAAAGGTGTCATCAAACCTCTACGGCATAATGACTGGCCATGGTCTTACAATAAGAGAAAACTCTATTGCAAGCGTCTCGAGAAAGCTGATGATATACAAGCGCGGAAATGAAATAGGAATCAATACAATTAATATATAGAGCGGGAAAATAATTATATAGGTCAGGTTGGGGATTTCATGATACGGCTTCGCAAGGTAAAGAAAAAGCAGACAGGGATTTCTAATTCGAGAATAAAGCAGATAAGGGGGGCAAGACCCATTGTTCAGAGCCTTGTCCGGGCCATGGAAAACAGGAAAAAAGAAAAAACAGAAGTCAGTGGTGGAGCCACGACCAACATCATTCTTAACAATGCAACCATCAGGGGAAACGATCTCCTGATAAGAGGGAAAGGATTCAGAGGAACAGAAGGGGAAGAAGATACAGATATAGTCAAAAGGGCTCCGGTCAGCAAGGGGATAGACATGGCCAAGGTTGGTCAGGGAGGTTCTTTTTCATTCATGCCGGACGAAGATAATCCGCATGAACTCGAAAATTTCAAGCTTTCTTATCCGCTTATACCACTGGTTCCGAAGGCAGATGAAAGAGTTTATGCATTCGCCAGGATTGAATGGGACCCAAAACTGAAATCCCTGGTCTATAACATCATAGAGCCGCCCATTTCTGCTATGGACAGGAAGGTCATAGAGGACACTAAAAAGGAATTAGAGGAAAGGCTGGATGTCAATTTTGTTAAAATCGGAGAGGTCAAGGCTAAGAACCTTCTGAAATCCGAGATAAGGAACATACTCTCTGAACAGCAGAATCTTCCGCCCGGAAAAATAGACATTCTGGAATATTACATTGAGAGGGATGTTATAGGGCTCGGAAAGATTGAGTCGTTGATGCAGGATGCTGACATAGAAGACATCTCTTGCGATGGAACCAATGTCCCGATTTATGTATATCACAGAGACCCTAAACTAAACTCGCTCAAAACCAATGTATCTTTTGATGACAAGGAAGACCTCGACATGTTCGTGATGAAGCTTTCGCAGAAGTGCGGACGTTCTGTCTCTGTCTCCGAGCCGCTTGTTAACGGCGGACTGCCGGACGGATCAAGGGTTCAGGCAACCCTTGGAACTGACATAGCCATGAAGGGTTCCAATTTCACAATAAGAAAATTCACTGCGATGCCCCTGACACCAATACATCTGGTTGATAAGGGAACAGCCGACTCCACAATGCTTGCATACCTCTGGCTGGCCATTGAGAACAGGAAGTCAATACTCATTTCAGGCGGAACGGCAACGGGAAAAACATCATTCCTTAATGCTTTATCCTTATTTCTCAAGCCATCACTCAAGGTCGTGTCAATCGAGGACACGCCGGAACTCAGGCTGTCGCATCCGCACTGGGTTCCCGAGGTTGCAAGGACTCCGCTCTCAGGCGAAGGCTCCAAGATAGGAGAGGTCAGCCTTTTCGACCTTCTGAAAGAATCCCTGAGGCAGAGGCCCGACTACATAATAGTCGGCGAGGTGAGGGGAAAAGAAGCATACGTACTCTTCCAGCAGATTGCAACGGGACATTCCGGCCTGGCGACCATCCATGCAGCATCTCTTCCGCAGCTGATAGACAGGCTGGTCACTCCGCCGATATCCCTGCCTGCGACGCTGATTGAGAACATAGACATAATTATCTTCCTTACACAGGTGAAAATCGAAAAGAATTATATGAGAAAAGTAAACGAAATTCTCGAGATAACCGGAGTCGAGAAAGAAAGGCCTGTCGCCAACACAGTCTTCAAGTGGAAATCCATAGGCGACAAATTCGAAAGCGTCAACGAATCCAAAGTCATGCATGACATAGCTGAAATGACTGCGATGAAGGAAACGGAAATAATTAATGAGATAGGAAGAAGGAAGGCTGTCCTGGAGTGGATGCATGACAGGAAGATTTATGATTACAAGGAATTTACAGACCTGATTAACCAGTACTACTCAAACCCCGAGAAGTTATTGGCCAGAGTAGATGAAGGTGCATGAGGTCCGCTTTATGGCTGATAAATTTTATACAAAGCTCTTCGGAAAAGTCATAGAGCCATACCTCGATTATTTTGAGAACCTTAAAATACAGATGAAAAGAGCCAGGATGGATTATAAGATAAAGGATTTCCTCTCCCTGCTGATATTCTTTTCATTCATATCATTCTCAATTGTCATGATAGTAGCGTCATTTTTTCTGACGATAATCACACAATACGGCCTTTACGCATATACGTTCTCCATAATAATAGCAATCCTGGCAGCGGTCGGGACATTTTTCGCCGGATATTATTACCCGAACATGAAAGGCGCCGGAATCAGAAAGAAGATTGAAAGGGAGCTTCCGTTCACGACGATACATATGGCGACAACAGCCTCATCAGGAATTCCACCGGTGGAAGTATTCAAGATAATCTCGCTGAAAAAGGGGGAGATCGGAAAGGAATGCGAAAGGATATACAGGAACGTAAGAATGCTGGGCATGGACCTCCCTTCAAGCATAGCAAAAGCGGCCAATGCCTCTGCATCAGCAAGGTTCGCGGAGCTTCTCTGGGGAATGCTCTCAATAATCACGCGCGGCGGGGACATGGAGGAATATCTTAACAGCAAGGCGAAGGAATTCATGGGGATGTACAGGCGTATCCTGGAAGATTATTCCAATCAGGTCACGTTCTATACCGAGATATACATTACACTGATAATAGTCGGCACTTTGTTTTTCATAATACTTACATCAATAATGTCGCCGATGGGAGGAGGAAGCATACTGCTCATCCAGACATTCCTTATATTCTTTTTCACGCCAATGGTATCAGTCGGATTCCTTGTGCTGTTAAAGAACTTATCACCTGTTGAGGCCTGAGGTTGAATATGACGGAAGAAAACAATAAGAGGAGAAGGATACTGGCGATATCGATAATCATAAGTACGATACTAATAGTCCTTATAACATTCATCACTCAGGACGTCGGGACGATAATCAATGTAGGCGTCCTCTGCATATTCATCGTTGTCGGGCCGTTCTTCCTTTACAGCTATGCAGAATTCATGTGGCTCCGCGCAATCGAGAGGGAATTCCCCAACTTCATCAGGGATATAGCAAATTCCAAAGCATCCGGAATGACAATTGAAGATGCAATAGAAATGGCAACAAAGACGAACTACGGCAAAATGAATTCAGATATAATGAGCTTCAGAAACAGGCTTACATGGGGCGTCCCTTTCCTGAGATGCCTGGAGCTTTTCGGGAAGAGATTCCATAAATCTTCCCTGATAGCTCAGGTAGTCAGCATAATTGATGAGTCTTACAAATCCGGAGGCGACGTTGCCGCCATCCTCAACTCGACAGCAAGGGACATGCTCATCCTTCGGGAAGCAGAAGAAGAAAGGAAGGGCATGGTCAAGCAGCACGTCATGATAATGTACGGCATATTCTTCATGTTCCTTGCCATATCACTTGCAATAATCTACATAATGGTTCCAATAATGACGAGCAACACGGCCGGTCAGGGGGGAGGGCTTATAGCATTCGATTTCGGCAATCCGTGCCAGAGGACACCGATGTTCTTCCCATGCGAGTTCTTCGGTCTCATATGCTCATCGCTGGCAATAGAAAGCGGAAGCATAAGCTGTTATTATACGGCGATATTCTTCACGATGATGATTATACTGTCAATTACAACGGGGCTCATCGCCGGCCAATTGGGAGACAATTCCGTGATAGCGGGAAGCAAGCACGTCATGATGATGCTTGCTGCAGTTTTCCTGTTATTCCTTTTCTTCGCGCGGACGGGCATACTTCCCGTATAGAAACGAGAGGTCTGCTTTCAAATATATGATTGGTTAAATTAGAGGTATAAGTGATTGCTATGAATGGGGTTGCAGGTTTTTTTCAGGAATACTTCATCTCGCCTATAACAAGCCACAGCGGCTACAATCCCATAAATACGTTCGCATACGCCCTGATAGCAATAGTCCTGTGCTTCTTTGTTATATACCCATTCCTCAATAAGAGGAAGATAAAATTCGACATAAACTTCGCGCTGGCGGTCCTTCCATACGTCATCCTTGGCTCCACAGTAAGGATATTCGAGGAGTCATATTCGAGCGTTTTCCTGATATCGCGGTCGGCAAGTCCGCTCGAGTTCGGATATTACTTCATCTCCCCGGGAATCTATGTCATGATAGGTCTTCTCACAATATTCTCGCTTGTTATATCATTGAAGATTGGCAGGAAGAAAAAATGCAATCCGCTGAACGTTTTCAGGAACGTCGGAATAATCCTGTCAGCGCCGGTTGTCAGCTATCACATGTTCCATTTCACCCATATCGAGGCGTTCCTTGGAATATTGATGACGACGGCCGCGGTTTCGGGAGTTGTTTTCCTGGTATACAGAAAAGCAAAAAACAAGCTCTTTAATGACAAGCTGAACAGGTTGACTCTTATCGGCCAGGCGCTTGACGGGTCTGCGACTGCAATAATACTTCAGTTCTATCCCGTCTATTTCGAGCAGCACTTTCTAAGCAGTGCGATTATTCAGACGTTTGGCCCGTTCGCATTCCTGCTGGTAAAGGTGATGGTCGCAATCGTTGTCCTTTATTTCATAGACTACATGCTCGCAACTAAGGGAGTGACCAAGAACTTTGCCGGATTCGTAAAGATATTGATAATAATACTCGGCTTTGCAACGGGGACAAGGGATATGTTCAGCGTCTCGATGACGACCGCAATCTGAATCCATTATTAAATTTCAAAGACAATATCTATTCATGAAAAAGGTGATGGTCGGCGGAGTCTTTAATGCGGTACATCCCGGGCACGAGTTCTTCCTCAATAAGGCTCTGGAACACGGAGATTTCCTTATCGTTGTTATTGCAACAGACCGGACAGTCATGAAAAAGAAGGGATATCTTCTGAAGAAGCAGGAAGAGAGAAAGGAGGCTATGGAGCGCCTTGACATAGCATCCAGAGTGATCATAGGCGATAACGAGAACTTCTTCAAAGTCGTCGCCCAGGAAAAGCCGGATGTGATAGTTCTCGGATACGACCAGACAATCGACAACGACCTTAGAAAGAAGATAACCGATGCGGGCATAGAAATCAGGAAGGTCGGTGAGAAATTCAAGGATTACTCGACATCGGAGATAGCCCGACCTAAAAAAGGAAAAATCTATAGTGGATGACAGAATAAAATAGAAACTTGTCATTCAATAGACCTTGGAAATTATTCCAAGGTATTGCACTTTAGTGCACATATCTCAACGACACCTTCTAGATTGTTACATTGGATCATATGATTCAATGTATCACATGAAGTGTATATATGTCAGTGAGCATAATTCTTTCTTATCTCAAGAACTGTCCTTATTAATTCAGCTGCAATATGCGCTGTCCTCGTCTCGGCTTCTCTTGACGCGCATTCGACGATGTCCATTCCGATTATTTCTGAGCCTTTCAGCTTCATCAGCTCTCTCTTGAGTTCTTCAAAAGACATCCCGGCTGCCTGTTGTGTACCGACTTCCGGACAGACCGAAGGATCGAGAACGTCGAGATCAATTGTCAGGTATACCGGATTTTTTATCTTCCCTATCTTATCGGAGACCTTGAACTTAACAAAATTCTTCTGCTCTTCCTCTTCGTAAATCCTGCATCCGATCTGGACCATATCAACTTTTGATTTCAATGCATGATAAGCCCACGTTATATGCGAATGCTCTTCCCCCAGCCAGTCAGAAAGAAGGTCTCTATGCGCATCGAAATCAACTACAGTAAGGCTCTTTTTCATCTTCTGCAGGTTCCTTATTATTGACAACGATATGAGATGCTCCCCTCCCAGAAATACTGGAAAAACCTTTTTGTTCTCCGAGAAAATCTCTTTTATTGTATCTGTTATTACATTATCCGTCTTCTCCCAGCTTCCCGGAACGACTTCAACATCACCAATATCGCAGAATTTGTACTTCTTGAAAATATTCTTTCCTGTCTTCGGGTTATGACCCATGAGATTGCGGATTGCCTCCCTTATGAAAAGCGGGCCGTATTTTACGGGCTGGCCTATCTCGGTTGAAGAGAACGGAATCCCAACAAGGCAGACATCTGCCTCCTTTAACGGATATTCATAATCGAATGTCCTTTTCGTGTAAAGCATGTGAATTAATTATGTTTATGCATTAAAAGATTTCGTGTAAGGCATTTTTAATCTCATTGAAAACTTTTTCATAACCTTTCTCATATTCTATTATCGGAACCATTTCTGTCAGGGCTTTCGCAAATTTTTTATCAAAAGGAATCTTTGCAAGAATCTTAAGATCATTCCTTTTTGCAAATTCTTCAACAAGTCCTGTCTGCTCTTCGTTCAGGTCGTACTTGTTTATTATTATGCTGCACGGGATTTTGAAGTGGCTGACTATTTCGAACGCTTTTCTCATGTCAGAAATTCCTGAGGGAGTCGGCTCGGTGACGATGATTGCATAATCCGAGCCTGTCACAGATGCTATAACGGGGCATCCGATTCCGGCAGCGGAATCTATAATCATGATTTCCGCATCCTTCCTGGATTCTTTTGCCTTTCTTCTCACTTCAAAGACGACCTTTCCAGAGCCGGACTCGCCCATGTTTAGCTGTGCTGAAAAGACCGAAAACCCGTATTTTGTATTGGCATACCCAATCTTCGCGTTGTTTATTTTTTTCAGAGTTATCGCTTTTTGAGGGCAGACGAGTTCGCAGAGTCCGCAGCCTTCGCAGCTAAACGGCTTTAATTTTGGCTTATTGTCTATCCATTCTATTGCATCAAAATAGCATTCTTTCATGCATTTTTTGCAGGAAATGCATTTATCCAGATCAAAAACAGCTTTCTCATTTGTGGATAAGTCTGTCCATTCTTCATATTTATTGGCTCCCAAAACCAGAGACAGGTTTGAAGCATCAACATCACAGTCAGCGCATATTATCTTCCTTTCTTTTGCAAGGGTTACGGCAAGCGAAGCGGCTATGCTGCTCTTGCCGACTCCACCCTTTCCCGAAAGAACTGTTATTGTCTTCATTCCAGAACGACCTCTTTAATCTCAATAATATGCTCAGTTGTTATTGGTTTTCCCTTTACGTAACTATCCACAATCTCTTTAGAATAAGGAATTTCACATACTATTGGCAGAGCAAATTCCTCAGCTAATTTTACAATAATCTCACTATTTCCTATATCAGACCTGTTCAGTACAATGCCTGTCTTCTTGCCCATTTTTCCGGTCAGCAAAAGTATGACTTCAAGGTCATGCCTGCCCAGAGGAGTCGGCTCAGTGACCGCAAAGACGATATCGCACATTTCCAGGGCGGCTATGACGGGACAGTGCGTGCCTGCCGCCGTGTCTATGATAACATAATCGTAATCAGGAGCCCTTTCATGGATTATTTCATTGAGTGAATTCACAACGAATTCTGAAACGGGCTCGCCTGATTTCAGTTCGCCTGAAAGAAAATCAATGTTGTATTTCGAGCCTTTATACACGTCGCCAATGTCTTTTTTGTCCCATGAAATCGCATTTTCAGGGCATTCAAAAACACATGCTCCGCATCCGTTGCATTGGGATTTCATGAATATTGGATTCCTGCCTTCTATTGATATGATTGCGTTTGTCTTGCAGACCTTGCCGCATCTTCCGCATTTAGAGCATTTGCCAAAATCCCATTTAGGTATCCTCTGCCACACTTTCCTGACGTGCTCTCTTTCAATTCCGAGAAGCAGATGGTCATTGGGGCAATCCACGTCTGCGTCCGCTAAAAGGACTTTATTGTCCTTTGCCAGTTCGTATGCCAGAGCGGTCGCTACGGTGGATTTTCCTGTTCCGCCCTTTCCTCCCGTAATTCCTATTATCTTCATTTTTACACTCATCTTTCCATGCTTTCCTCATTGCCGCAACTCTTTGTCTGGTCTTTCAGGCTGTCAATATTTTTTATTGCTTCCCCGACAGTTTCGTAGGGTCCTGTCTTAAGCCCGAGCCCTTTCTGCTTTATTATGCCTATCGCCCTGCCGCCTATATCCTTTGCGAATATTGTCGTGGGGCTGACCGATTCCTGTATCTGGTCTATCGGACTTTTTGTGGGATCGGTGTGGTCAAGATCGTTTCTGATTATTTTAAGCTCGCCCTTTTTGACGTCGTATATTCCAAAGAAAGGCGCGTGTCCAAAGTGAGCGCTGATTTTTGAATCCTTGCCATTATTCTCAAGTAATGGGAAAAATATTCTTTCTGTCTTTATTTCTGTATCTTTTTGTTGCATTTCCGGATGCGGTGCGGATATTTTATCAATTTCTTCCAGTTTCCCGTCGCTGAATTTCATGACGGCGTCCTTTACAATGCCTGATGCGTGGTATGACTTGAGCCCTAACTGTCTTAAGACGCCGGTGGCGTTCGGGCCGAGGTCGCCTGTCAATACAGCATCAACTTTAAGCTCTCCTAACTGCTGGGCTGCCCTTATTCCGGCGCCGTGGCCCTGTTCAGCACCCTGATTCTCAACCGCTCTGGAATTTACTATTTTCTTGTTCTCCAGTTCGGCTATAAGGAAATACCTGCATCTTCCGAACCTCTGATCTACCATGCTTTCAAGACTGTCTCCGTCGGAACTGATTGCTATTTTCATCTATTCACCCACTTCCTCTTCGACTTCTTTCTTTCCTTTCTCAAGCTCCTCTGCTTGTTCTTTATCCCTGTTAAGAAGAAGCCTCTGGAACTCACCGACATGAGTCTTTTCTTCCTTGGCAATATCCAATAAAATCTTTTTTATGTTGTCATCATTTGCGTATGCAGCCATCTGCTCATACATGTTTATTGCATCCAGTTCTGCAATAATCCCCGCTCTCAGTATTTCTTTGTCTATTTTATCTTTGCTGATTTTATCCAGATTTATCGGTATTTCTGACATCATTCTAATTACCTCCTTCTAACCTCTTGTCATTACGCTTCCGCATTTGGGGCATTTCATCTGGTTGCATGGCTGCCCTCTTGAATGGGCCGTCTCAAAACCGCATTTCGGGCAAACGCATTTGCCCTGCGGGCCTGCTGCAAAGGCTCCGCCCATTCTGCCCCTTCCGCCTCCGAAAGGTCCTGTTCCGTCTCCTCCTGGCATTTTGTAATCGCCTCCCTTAATCTTTATAGCTTTCCCGTTGACCAGAGCATCCGCAATCTTTTCTCTTGCCCTTGCAAGCGTCCTCTGGAAAGTTGACTGATGAACATTCATTTCTGCCGCCGCATCAAGCTGGCTTAGTTTCATTATTTCTGAAAGCCTGATAGTTTCCAGCTCGTCTATTGTAAGCTCCACTTCCTCAAGTCTGATAAGAGGGAATGCTCTCGGTTTAAAATATCTGACATTCGGTTCGAAATTTACATATCTGATTTTCTTCGGTCTTGCCATAATGCATTATAATGCATAATACTTTATAAATGTTTTGAAAAAGGAAACCCAGAAAAATTGTATAGAAAAAACTAATAATATGGTATGCGGATAACCGCGATTTATCTTTCAAAGCCCCAGCCGAATCCTCTGCCGCGTCCTCTTAAAGGAGGACCGCCAGCACCACGGCCTTGTCCATAAGGACCGTTAAACGGTGGGTTTATGTAACCCGGCTGTTCGGTACCTGCACAATATCCTGCTCCCCTTCCTGTCATAGTACCTTCGCCTCTCGGTCCTGTTCCGTCTCCTCTTGGCATAATGTATCACTATATGAATAAATATTCATAATGTTATATAAAGTTTTCGGATGGGTTATGGGTTAATGAACTTTTTAAATATAGCAATAAATCTTAATTATGGCTGAAAAAAAGCTTGTTGGAAAAATAACGCATTTCTTTGACAAGATAGATGTCGGGGTAGTGGAGCTTTCGGCTAACCTTAAACAGGGCGACATGATTTCAGTTGAGGGCACGACCACGAATTTCACACAGACGGTTGATTCCATGCAGGTTGAACACGAGAGGATTGATGAAGCAAAGAAAGGCCAGTCTGTCGGAATGAAAATGCTCGAGAAAGTGCGTCCAGGAGACCATGTCTTCAGATTATCAGAATAATGTCTCCTCTCTTTTTGGAGGTTTGGAAGTTATGGAAGGTATTATAAAAGAGATTGATAAAGAGAAAAATGTGGCAATAATTGCTGCCGAAGACGAGAATGATTACGAGATAGAGCTCAGGAAGGATTTTGAGGCCGGAGATGTCCTGTCATTCGAGAAGAAGAAGGATTGCATCGACTGTTCGACAATAAAAAAGACAGGACACATAAATCTTGAAGAGCTTGAGGCGATGGAACATCATGACTGTGCTTCATGCGGAAAATGCTGTGGCTTCTAACCAACCCTACTTTTTTCTTAACAAAAGAAATTCGAATTGCTTTAACAGCTCATGGATGGGCTTTGCCTCTTTCCTGATGAAACGGCCGTATTTTTCTATATTGTATATGTTAAGGGCTCCCACATCGACAAGCCGTGATGTGAACTCGTCTGGTGTGAATATCCCGGACATTATGTCCCTGATATTTCTGTCATTCCTGTCAAGGTTATAGAGCTCCTTAATATCAGGCCTTAGAAGCCCTGCTATGAAAGGCTTCTCTTCGTCTATACCCAGAACATGGTTTATCTCTCCTCTCATGACAAGAAAGCCATTTTGCCTGGCAGCCTTTTCCAGATGGCTGAAATCTATCGTGTACTCATCGTGGCCGATGACAGGAACCTTCTGGGGCCTGCCGTCACCTGAACCCTGCTCCGATAAGAAAACGAATCCTCCGGGACTGACTATGCTTCCAAGTATCTCAATGAGCCTTACTGCTCCATAATTGAAATTGAAATCATATTCCGGAACGTCGAGGCCGTACTGCTCTATCATCCTCTTGGCATCGGCAGCGTGTTCCTCTTCCGAGATAACATTATAATCGACGAGTGTAGGAAGGTCGGATGCTACCTCATTTATTATTATGAGGTCGAACTTTTCATCAGTCCGGACGTCGAGACAGTCCGAAAGCATGGTATCAAAGCCCATGCTTTCCATATTCTCAAGAATCCTTTCAGATATGTCAAGCGCCTTGTAACTGTATTTTCTTGCCTTTATTCCCATGAAGTCCTTTAGTCCGAGAGCGATGTTGCCAAGGCCCGGGCCTATCTCGAGCACGGATGCGCCGTCAGGAAGCGCTCCGCTCTTTTCAAGAAAGCTGCATAGAGCACCTGCATAAGATTTCCTTTCAGGGATAAAGCTGTTGCATTCCCTAAGAAGGTGCGAAAGGGTCGCCTCATCGAGCATATGCTCCTTTGGCGTCTTTTTCCCGATATAGAAATCTTTCGTAGAATTCAGCTTCAATGGGCTCACCTATTTATTTCTGCGACATAAACAATAAAAACATGGTAAGGTCTGTTGTTTCTAAAGTCAGGAAAATGAGCGAAAGAATGGCTGAAGCCGAAAGCTCAAGCGACGAATCCAGAATGAGGATTCTCCTTGATTTCGATAAGGATTATTTCGGGACTCTGGTCGATACGAAATCCGATGTGCTTGACAAGCATCTGACGAAACTTGCAAGAAGAGTCGGCTTCCTGCTGAATCTCCAGCAGGAGAAAGAAAATCCCGATTTCCAGGGAACAGGGCACCTTTTCGGAACGGCGCTCGGAAAGATAATAGAAACAAGGCACGGAACCGGAACATTCCTTCGGGGAAAAAGCATATACAGCGACGGAAAATGCAGCTCGATGTTTGCCCTTAGCACGAATCTTCACAGCCCTGCCGGCTCCATGGACATAAGAATGATGGGAGAAAAGGAGCATGCTATGGGAAGAGAGCTTGAGGACTTCCTTGTCGGGCTCTGCGACGGGATGAAATTCCATGTAAACATAGTCCTTGAGAAAGTCGATGACAAGAACCATGAATGGGAAAGCGTCTTCGAGTCGATGACAGATTCTCTGAGAAAGATACTTTAAGATTCATTTCTCTTCAGGCTTTATCATATTCTCATATTTGCTTTTCTTATTTTTCAGAAGGACTATCCTTGAAAGCCTGGCCTCATCTGAATATCCGTAATCAGGAAGAATCTTCTCAAGCCTGAGCGCGAATTCCCTGAGCTCTTCATGCGTCGGCATGTTCTTCTTCTCGAGCCTGTGCTGCGAATAGCCTATATGCATGTATGATTTGATTTCGACAAAGTCTGCCTGGGATTTTCCGATTATTTCCGCATAATCCTTCAGGTATTCATCAGCGTCATTGATTCCCTTAATGACTGTAAGCCTTACGACAGTCCTTGTGGGAAGCTTACCGAGAAGATCAAGGCTCCTGTTGAGCCTCTCCCAGCCGTCGGGGCGAACAGACCTGTTTATCTCCTGAAAGAGCTTTTCATTTGGCGCGGCCAGCGAGACATAAAGCTGTGTGGGAAGCGCATTGTCATTTGCAAGCCTTTCTAACACTTCCGGATTCTGGCCGTTTGTCACAATAAAGATTGTCCTCACTTCGGGCTTCGCCCTCAACAACTTGACCATCTCGCCAAGCTTTGGGTAAAGAGTCGGCTCGCCTGATAATGAAATCGCGTAGTGGTTAGGAACTTTGAGGTCTTTTGCAAACTTCTCATCGACCTTATCGTTTCCTTTCATACCGTTTAAAAGATTCCATCTTTTGGGAATCACATCATCAAGAATCTTCTGTGGGTCGTCCACATCGTCCTCTGATACATCAAGAACATTCATATTCTCCATCGGCCGCCAGCAGAAGACGCAGTTCTGGTCGCACCATAAAGCCAAAGGCGTAATCTGCGCGCACCGATGGCAGTCAACTCCATAGAACTTCTCCTTGTAGCAGACTCCCTGCCCTCTTAACGCTCTCTTCGTCCATGTGCATATCTCGACTGCTCCATGATTTCCAAGAATTCTGTAATGCTTCTTGATTAGATCCTTTTTGTCCTTTTCACTGACTGCGAGCTTTGCCATATCATAAGAAATAATTGATTAAAATAAAAATCTACCGGAGATTCTTAACTGCTTCCTTGACGTCCTCAAAAACAGCATCAACCGAACGGTTCCCGTCGACGACGAAGAAATTCTTATCCTTTTCGAATCTGAGATAGCCTTCCCTGACCTTTTCCATCTTCTCGAGCTTCTCGTGGCGATCCGCACTCTTTCCCGCCCTTCTGATGGATTCTTCCGCGGGAATGTCGATAAAGATTGTCAGGTCGGGCTTCCTTGCAAACTTATTCAGCTCCTTTATCCATTCCACGGGAACTCCGTAAAGGACGCTCTGATAAACTATGGTGGAAAGAACATACCTGTCCATGACGACGTTCTTTCCCGATTCAAGGGCGGGAAGCGCCCTGGTCTTAAGGTCCTCATAGCGGTCGGCTGTGTAAAGCATCGCGATTGTCTCTCCGGATTCTATCTCGACCTTCCCGTTTAGCCAATCCCTAATCAGCAAACCGACCGGATTCTCATACGTCGGCTCTGAACAAAACACAGTTTCATGGCCTTTCGAATTAAGAAAATCGACGAGCATCTTTCCCTGGGTCGATTTTCCGGACTTGTCAATTCCTTCAACAACAATAAGCTTTCCCTGCATAAACAATCAATGAATCCATATAATAAATCTCTTTCCCAAAATATCTTATGACCAAGTTATTTTTCGTTACCGGAAATGAGAACAAGCTTCGGGAGGCAAGGCAGATTCTCGGGGAAGAAGTTGAAAACATAAAACTGGACCTTCCCGAAATACAGAACCTCGACCCGAAAAAGATAATAGAGGAAAAGCTTCGCGAAGCGGCAAAGACCGGAAAGGAAAACCTTTTCGTCGAGGACGTATCTTTCCATCTGGAATGCCTGAACGGATTTCCGGGCCCGTTCATTAAATGGTTCAAGGATGCAATCGGAATTGAAGGCATCTACGAACTATGCAAGAAATATAACAATTTCAATGCAACAGCGGTTGCAAACATCGGTTTTCTTCATGACGGCAAGACGGTTTTTTTCGAGGGAGCCGTCAAAGGAAAAATAGTCTCTCCGAGGGGCAAAAGCTTCGGCTTCGACCCGATATTTGTTCCGGAAGGTCATAAGAAAACCTACGCGGAGATGAAACCCGAAGAGAAGAACGGGATTTCCCACAGAAGGCTTGCACTGGAGAAGATGAAGGCTCATCTGAACTTATGAACCCTCTTCGACCAGTAGTCGAAAAACTCTTTCCGATTCTCGGGATGGATTAGCTCGATATCATGATAATAAAGCTTCCTGTCCCGGTAGCCGAAGTTGACGCTTGCTCCAAGGTCAGACCAGCACAGAAAACGCCTTTCAGGAACTATCTCAAGAAGCGCGTCATGGATTCTTTCCATGCCTTTACGAAACTTCTTCTTTTCCCTGACCGATCTGTCGGGAATCCAAAGGTGCGGCGTCAGCCCGAACATAAAGAACCGCTCCTGTTCGTTTCTTCCGAGCCTTAAGAATGAAAGCGGATCATAAACTCCTCTCTTCTGAGCCTCCCTGTAAAGGACCATCATGTTATCCGCATCCTCCCTTTTTTCCGGAGAGACGACGAGAAGTTCATGTCCCTGATGAATCTTGTCGCCTCTTTTCGACCAGACAATATCCTTCCCCCTGTAATCAAAAGAGCTGACACCTGTTCTTCCGCCGGGGTTCCTGTATTCGCGAAAGCCCGCGACATAGAAAGGACGAACAACAGACTCAGGGCTGATGATGTCCTGATGCCCATATCTCCTGTTCAGGAAATCCAGATACCTCAGCGCGAACTTCTCCCCCGAATAAGCCGTTAAGTCTCTTTTCATCACTAGTAAGTATAACAAAAAGGTATAAATTAGTGACAGAAGAAGCCCTTCTTCTTATCCATAGAAATCCTCCATGCGGTTATTGTTTGTTTATATGAACTGTTATAAAAAGAAGAAGGTTTAGGGATGGAAACGGAAAACAGAGAGTAAAATAAGAAAATATCATTATTTTTAAAATAATATGATAATTATTTTCTGATAAATATGTCTGGAGAAAAAAATCCCGAAGACAGTTTGCATTTGTTTAAAAAACATATATTAGAAAAACTACCTATAATGGAGAAGTCCACTAAGGCGTTAGATAATCCATTTAATAAAATGGGTTATATTTCATTTCTCCAAGGCATTATTGAGTCTTTATTGAGAAGCATGATTCAATTGCATATTTCAAATAATCCTCAAGTAAAGATAGACCAGGTTATCAAAGAATATCAATTGAATCCAGAACAGTATACAAAAAAAATTGTAAAAGATACACAAAAATTCATAAACAATAAACTATTATTGGTTTTAAATGATGATTGTTTTTTCTATGTGAAATCGATAGATATTGATTTGTGGAGGGATATTAAAGATTTCAATGAATTAAGGAATAATGTTTTAAAGAAAAAATTTAAGATTCTAAATTTTATGGACTCTAAAAAAGATGCAAAATATACTAATGAAGCATTAAATAAAGGTTTTGAAATTATCGAAAAACTCTGTAAAATATAATTTCTTGAAAAAGAAATTTGCTCAATAATTTTAATATCTGATATGAAATAATGATATTATGGCGCGAAGAGGCGGCTCGTTTCTGGAGAGTAATGTAGAAAGACTTTTTAAATTGGCAGGGTTTGAAACGGAGACAAATATCAAACTTAGTGACTATGAGATTGACGTTTATGTTAAATACGAAGACAAAGATATAATAGTCGAATGCAAACAACGTGATAGTGGAGGTATAAATGTAAGAAACCTCATCCATCAATGGAACAGCAAAAACAAAGAAATAAGAGCATCCAGAGTTATTATCGTGATTACCGGTATAGATATTACTCAAGAAGCATATGAACTCGCAAAAAGATATAAAATCATTTTGTGGGATGAAAGTAAATTAAATGATTTGTTTGATAAGGCAATAGAATTGAAGCGGGGAATGAAAAAATATCTTATTGAGGAAATGGGATTTAAAATTATAAGTAAAAAAATAGAGAAAAAACCTTTTAAAAGAAAGAAGAAGAGAAAGAAGCCCGTCAAGAAAGCAAAAATACCTCTTTCTGATAACTCCATTTTTAATGTTAAGAACGATTCGAATTCTGAAATACCACGTTCTAAGGATTCTATTTTTTATGAGGATAAAGAATCAAAAAATAATAAAATAGGAATAAAAAACCGCATTAAGTCATGGTTTAAGAGATAATCAAACACTTATCAACCTTCCCCTCATTCTATTTTTATGGCGGATAAGCCAGATACGCAGGGGCTGGCGTAAGAGAGATTAAAACAGGTAAGAGCCGGGCAATCCCCCGTTTGGTGTATTTATATATTAATATTTATAAAACCGTAAATTAATTTTTGATTATGCGCAAGAAAGACCCAAATGATTTCAGCCTGACAAGAAATGAGCAGAAGGTTCTAAAGAACATCATAGACATAGCGAGGATTTCTGATTCCGAGATTGCAAGAACGATGGGCCTTAGCCAGCAGGCAATCTTTAAGATAAGAAAGAAGCTTGAGGATGCGGGAATTATAGAAGGCTACATTCCTGTAATAAACTACAGGAAAATCGGGATAAGCCTTATGGTTCTCATGTCTGTCAAGATAAGCTCTTCGGTATGGGGCAGGTTCGACGAATATGAAGTGAACGAAAGGCTGAAAAAAATACCTTTTGTGATTTCAGCATACAGGATTCCCGAATCGGACGTCAGCCATTTTCTTCTCATGGGCTTTCGCGACAGCAGCCAGAAGGACATATTCATGATGACGCTGCAGAAAGAATGCTCCGATGAGATTGAGGTAAAAAACGTGTATCCGTTCACAGTAAACAGGATAATCATGCAGAACCCGATGAACCTGTTCCATCAGCTGATGGATGAAAAATCATTCAATATCGGGTCATTGTTCCAATAAGATATACATTCACAACCTGATTCTGAGAAACCGTTCTGATTTAGAACAGATAGTATATATGCCGGCAATTTAGCCATTGGCTGGACAGAATAATCCGATTAAGAAAATAATTCGTCCTAGGGGGAGGTAGATTATATGGAAACTACAAAACATAACACTCTGGCCTTTAGAGACACTATTGAACTCAGTTCTGTAGTGGGCAGAAAGGTGCTGACGAGTGATGGAAAGAAAATCGGAAAGGTAAAGTCAATACATATGCATCCCAAAGATCTGACAATCGAAGGGATTGTAATCGATCCTGGTATTTTCGAAGCATACCAGTACATGGGCGCGGGATATATAGGCTCGGTAACCGATGAAGGCGTCGTGCTGAACATACATCCGGTCACGGAATATGTCGGGATGAAAGTATTCGACTACACCGGAAAGGAAATCGGAAAAGTCAAAGAAGTTAACCGTTCCAGGCAAACTAACACGCTATTGTCCATATTAGTGGATCATAAGGGAGAAGAAGATGTGCTGATAAGGTCAGACTACATTGCGGTAACCGGGAACAACATAGTGCTAAAAGAGCCGTTCCCATCCTAAACGGTAAACTTGAAGCGAAAATTATAGATGAAAAGAAAGAGGTGGTTAATATGGAAAAAGATTATGAATTCCATAAACAGAACGACTATCCTGGTGAGAGGGTAGCCGAAAGAGAGAGAGTGGCTGAAAGAACAGAGGCCGCCGATAAGAAGGCTGACGCAAGAGTCGCCGAAAAAGGCAGAACAGAAGGCCTGAAAGCAGACGAGCGTGTTGCAAGAAGGGGCAGAATGGATGACGAAATTCTGGATTCCGAAAAACGAAGAAGCGCGTCAAGAGCGGGCAGAGAAAACACGAAAAGGAATGCTATAGATAGCATAGGAATAGTTGGCGGTTTGGCTGTAATATCCATTCTGATTTTGGGTATGAGCTGGAGTGCTTACGCCATGCAGGAACAGTCTAATGAGATAAATTCTCTTAATAGCGAGATGGATTATCTTAACTGGCAAGCAAATTCCGGCAATACGCAATTGAGTAATGCGGATGTGCAGATTCAAACCTATAACAATTACATAGGGCTGACAGCTGACATCAAAAATGACGCGAAGGATTATATACAATTCGATAGCGCTTACAAAACAGACAGCTATTACACGGACATGAACCAGTTATGCATCGATTCTGTGGAAAGGTCAAATAAAGTCAATCTTGCCATAACCAGATTTGCCGAGGAAGAGATCAGTACTTACAGGCAGATTGCAGTCATGGCGAACAAACCGCAATGCGTAGCCAAGATAGACAGGATGGATGATGCCCTGTCAGGCAGCAAGGCAGCAGACCAAAGATACTACATCCAGAATCTGAATATGTGCAGCGAGCTGAACCTGTGCGGCAAGGTTTGGGAAGGCCACAATGCAGATCAATGGACAACTGACCTGAGAAACGCTCTGAATGACGCAACAGCAAAGGCTAATGCGTTCACTGTAGCCGAAAAAGAAATGATTGCATGTTTTGATTAAATGCAGGATAAACCGGCAATTAATGGACAGGCAATGAAAACGGAGGAAAGAATATGGCAAAGAAAAGCAGAGGCGGAAGAATGAACGCGGCAAAGATAAGAGCTGCAAAAGTTCCGGGCGGCAAAGGAATGGTTAAAAACAGGCCTGCCGGAAAAAAGATAATGAAAACTTAAATGTGACTCAGCAGGGAGGAAATAAATCTTCCTTGTTGAGCTTATTTTTTCATTATGAAAGTGAAAAGTGAAAAGACGTTTATGGTAAAGAAAGGAGGAGATTAGAAATGAAACGAAAAAAAATATCATTAAGCATATTTGTATGTTTTATGTTTTTTGTTTTTATGGCATGCAGTGTCAATGCTGCGCAGCCAGCCGTAAATACCGGAACAGCCGGCAATCTTGTTGTAACAGCGAAATCCGGAATATTCACAGCAACTGAAATCACTTCAATTATTGCTAGAGACATATACGGAAGCATATACTTGCGTGCGGGAGATGTGAAGACATGCGCCATAACCAGCAGCGTCATAGACTCTTACAATCTGGATGCATATATACCTTGTCGGGTATTGACCGAGATAGTTATCAACGATAAGCATTACTGGCTTGGTAAATTTACGGGGTGTTAAAAGATGGAAAGCAGTAAAGGTAGTATATTAAGGGAAGATACAAAGGAAGACAAAATCAGGGAAATAAAGAGTTGCATAAGTAGTGAAGAGGATGGTTTATACTTCATACCAGGCAACGAAGCAACAGATTTTGAGAAAAACAGCAGGAACGAAGGGAAAAGCACAATCCCCATAATGACATACGGCGATGAGATAATATACCTGAAGACGGATTGTTCCTTTATGCCGGGTATCCCTTTATCCAAATTTAATTTTACATCAGGGACATTCGAGAAAAAATGGGGACCCGGCCATAAGACAATTGTCCTCGCGCCAAACCATTCGTGTATCAGGAAAGTCGAGATAGAGATTCAGGGCCTGGATATTCATAAGATGAGATTATTGCCCAATAAAAAAGGGGACGTAATTGAAGATATGGCCAGGATTACGATAACAAGGCATTATAGGTTTTCCGAGGGCACTGAAGAAAATAAGAGAGACACTCATTCGGCATCACCTGGAGAAAAGGAATCCAGATATGATGCCAAGAGGCAAGGAGGACCAAGGGGGTCAGACAAGCCAGAAGGTTAAATAATTATGTTAACATGGACAAAAAGCAGAATAAAACGGAAGAAAAGCAGGGGTGGTTAGAAATGATATTAATGAACATTGATGAAATGAGAAAAGCCGATCGCGAGATTTCAAAAGAAGCCGTCGCTAATGAACGATCTGAAAGAAGCAGGGAAAAGAATCACAATGCTGCGATAGGAATTGTAGCTTTGGTGATAGTCCTCGCTTTCCTGTATTTTTTCGTGATAACATCCACGTTCGTTATGAAACCCATCTTAACAAAACCGGCCCTCACATCGCCCTCGGATATAGGGAGCGATAATGTGAACTGGATGCTAAATGAAGTGGGCTCTTACAAATTGCATTCTTACATGATGTTCGGCGGGTTTCCAGTGATCGAGTCTGTGATAACTGACCAGAACAGGAGATTCACCACGACAGTAAGAGATAATTATCCGACAACCGTAGAAGGCGCTTCAAGTGACCCTGATATACGCTTTTCGATGAACAGCACGAATTTCATGACGCTGTACGCAGCACCTGACATTCTGGCAAAGGCACAGGAAATGAGAAAATCCGGCCTGATAGAAATAGAGATACTAAAGGATGAGTTTACCATGGCATTGAAAGGGTACAAGGCAATCTACGATTCCCTGCCAGGTTAGAGTATGAAGAGAAATTATGAAAGGAATAGTGAAGATAAATATCGTGATAGTTAGCTTGTGATAGCTAATGAAGAGGTGATTTAATGGAAATACCAATAGTTATCTTAAGTTTCGTAATCAGCATGGTTGTTTCGGCTATAATAATATACATCGTAACGAAGCTCCTTGGTCAGGAGGAAGGATTAGGATCAGCTGTCATGGCAGCCTTTGTCGGCGCCATAGTTTACACGGGGGCGTATTTCTTCCTTGGCACAGGACTACTTGCAGCCTTTATAGGCGGCATTGTATGGCTCATCGCGCTGGGAAGCATCTATAAGATAGGTTGGCTCAAGGCACTGCTGATAGCAGTCATTGTGTGGATAGCTGTAAGCATATTAAGTTTCCTTCCGACGGTCATAGGACCGCTCTAGGATTCAAAGAGAAAGATTGAGTCAGGCCGGTAAAGCAAAACCGGAGAGCGAATGATTAAACGAATAATGCTAGCGTTAGCTAGCCCGGACAAAACAGCAAAATATAATTAGAGAAAGAATGAAGGTGTTGGAATGGGATTTATGGATATAGGCGAAAGAAGAAAAGCAATCCTCAGGATCGCAGAAGAAGCTGCCACTGAGGAGCGGGCTGAAAGAGGCAGGATGAAGAACCGTAACATTGTTACAGGAATTGTTACAGTGCTGGTTGTCTTTGCCTTCACATATGTTTTCGTGGTGGCACCATGAAATGCCTGAAAGGATTCTTCGGAGGCCTTGCAATAATTATCGTAGCAGCTCTGATAGTTCTCATCTACTACGGCATTGTGACCCTTCATTGGGCGTGATGGACTCGTCTGGCATAGATGATTAAAAAATTGAGGTGTGATTGAAAATGGCAATGCAAAATACAGTATCAATGGACTGGTCCAGAATCACAGTGGTTTCAGTGTTAGCGTTCCTGGGAGGCTGGCTTTTGTTTGGTCTTCTTGGCGCTGTGATAATAGCCATTGTAGTCCTGGTCCTGATGGGGATAATAAAAGTCAGGTGATAAGTTGGCATAACCCCCCCCCATTATTTTCTTCTGATTAAGAAAGCACCCACAACCGGATTTTGAAATAATGTTCTAATTTAGAACAATGATTTTATATGGCGGCATTCCGTTTCTAATAATGAAACACGACGAAAACCGTATCAAGATATGCAAATACTGCGGCAGGAAATTTGACGGCGACTTTATACTTGTAGGGCTGTCAATTGCTTGCCCTTATTGCAAGAAAGTTCAGGGATAACATATGAAAATCTGTTTCTGTTATAAAATAAAAGCGTCATAGCAACATTCATTAACCTTCCCTCAAATTCTATGATTATGGCGGACGAGAAAAAGAAGCCCATCGTCAAAGCTGCGTCTCCTGAGGGGGAGAAGCTTTCTGACGATTTTTATGACGAGTATCCGGATTTTGATAAAGAAGACGACGAGAAAGAGCCGGGGGAGTGGGACGTCGAGCTGGAAACCCCTTATATCGAGGACGAGAAAGTCGAATACGACTACAAGCCTCTCCCGGAACCGGAAAAGCCGAAACCAAGGGTTGAGTTCAAACAGAAAAAGAAACAGTACGAACTCTAGGACTCTTCCAGAATCTTAATCATATCGCTTACTATTTTTGCATGGTCCTTTTCCTCTTCCTGAAGGGATTGGAAGAAGTCCTTAAGGGCATCGCTGGATAGGCTTGACATCATCTCTGAATACATAGCCGATGCCTTTCCTTCCATGGCGAGAAGCTCTTTGAGCCGGCTGATGAGCTCTTCCTTAATATTCATCCCGCTCATCCCCCGATAATATATTGACGAGGCTCGTAAGAATCTCTCTGTGGCGCCTTGAGTCGTCGAGAAGCTTCGATAGTCCGCTTTTCAGCCTCAGGAATTCCGTCACGCGGAACTTCTGGTAGTTTATGGTGGATAAGTCCATCTGCGCAATCCTTTCGACGAACTCGTCCTCGAATGTTATCATGTCATTTACTTTCCTGATTAGTTCTGTTCGGTGCATCTGAAACCTCAAAAAAATAAGAAAATGGAAGAAGATTTACTTCCTCTTCCTCTTCTCTTTCCGAAAGCACATGAACCAGTCCAGACAGTACTTGCCGGGCTCTTTCTTCTCGACCCTGTCCTTCGCTGTTCCGCATGAGCCTGGCGGCGGCAATATGACATCGTCTCCCGGCTGCCAGTTGGCAGGGGTCGCTATTCCTTCGAGGTCGGACTTCTGCATCGCCGTTAAGAGCCTTTTTATTTCGTCCATATTCCTTCCGTTTGAAAGCGGATAGTAGAGGACTGCCCTTACTTTGGCCTTCGGGTCTATTATGAAGACTGCGCGGACAGCCTGCGTGTTAGAAGCGTTAGGCTGGACCATACCGTATTTCTTGGCGACGTCCATCCGAAGGTCTTCAATCACCGGAAACTTCACCTCGACATCGCTCATGTTCCTGTAAACTATTTTCTCTTTTATCGTCCTGAGCCATGCTATGTGAGCATAGATGCTGTCGATTGAAAGGCCGATTAGTTCGCAGTTCATCTTCCTGAACTCGCCCTGCATCGATGCGAATGTCATGAACTCTGTCGTGCAGACGGGCGTAAAGTCCGCCGGATGGCTGAACAGTATCACCCACTTGCCCTTGTAATCCTTGGGGAAATCAATTTCCCCCATCGTCGTCTTGGCCTTGAAAGCGGGAGCATCGTCCCCGATTAAAGGCATCGACGGCTTCTCTTCATCACACATAATACCAACCCTCCGGAATTTATGATTAAATGTTAAAATGGTAATTTAAAAATAAAGAGAATGTGGCCGGTGGGGGGAGTGGGTCATCAAAATCATGGAGTTTTTCACTAAAAATTATAAAAACAAAACAGTACAATTATTATATTATACGGGCGTATCTGATGTCTAAAAAGAATGTAAAGAATAAATGGGTTGCCGGAATACTCAACTTCATCTTCGCCGGCATTGGATATTTCTATATAGGAAAAAGAACAAATTTTGCCATAATTCTGGTCATAACAGAGTTCCTGTTTCTGATGTATATGGTTTCTTTAGGTTCAATGCCTTTCTATTGCGACGTTGCCTCATATATCGCTCATCCCTGTTCAGCTGTAGCAGATAATCTTTATAATACGTTTGTTACACCCTACTTTCTTTTGCTGTCCCTTGCTTTTGCATATGATGCATACTCAATGGCCGAAGAAAAGTAGACCATTCCTTGAATAAGTCGTTATTATTTATCAATTCTCCTAGCATGGACAAAAAGAAAATATGCCCCGGACGGGATTTCCTTGGAGATGGCCGCTTTCGCGGCAAAACCCATTTTCACATTAATCCTGTGAAACTCCATTCGAACCCGTGTCTCCGGATGGCTTCGTACAAGGAAATATCATCACTCGCAAAAATGCGAATTCAGTACTTTCAAGTGTACTCGAAAGTCCGGGATCCTTGACCGGGCTAGACTACCGGGGCATATCTATACATAATGCTAATAAAAGTATTTAAAATTGCCTCCCATGAGCGCATTTAAGCGTGCCTGTCCATATTATATAAAAGATTGGAATGGAGCATGAGAACCGCATTCTGGAGTGCATAACATCCGATTACACATGGGAGCAGATAATGTATGACATCGTGGCATGGGAAGGCATGGACCCGTGGAATATCGACATATCAGTCCTTTCCGAATCTTTCATGAAATACATGAACTCCCTTTCTGAATTTGATTTCCATGTCCCCTCAAAATATGTCATAGTCGCCGCAATGCTTCTCCGCATGAAATCGTCGTACATCAAGTACGTGACGGACGAAGTCGGGAGAGCCCAGAACAGGGAGGCTGAGATGATAGACGAGGAGATACAGCACGCCCTTGAGGACAGCCGCGGCGAAATACTGCAGATTGCATCAATCGAGGTCCCTCCGAAGAGGCTTCCTACGAGAATGATAGTTCTCACAGACCTTGTCAATTCCCTCAAGAAAGCCCTTTCCGCGCAGGAAAGGAAAGAGGGAAGAAGGAGCTCGCTCCGGAAAAAGATAAACATGAAGAGCGACGACATAGCCCAGAGGATTGCAAGCCTTTACGAAAAGATAACCCAGCTTCTCGGAAATATGGAGAAAGGCGAGATGCATTTTTCCGACCTTGTCACGAAATGGGACAAAGATAGTGTAGTCAATACATTCCTTCCTGTGGTCTATCTTGACAACCAGAAAAAGATTGAAGCGACACAGGAAGAGATGTTCAGGGATATTCTGATAAAGAAGAGAACTGAAGAGAAAGTGAAGAAGAAGGGAAAGAAAGCTGCTTCTTAAAAACTCCCCCTATACTTGTGTGCATGCGGGATTGCTGAAATTATTCTCGTCCCAGACTCCGTTGACACAGTGGCACTTGTTCGTTATTGGGTCTGCATAGCAGTACGGGTCGCCGTTTGTGTCTACGTTGCATTTTCCCTTGTTGCATGTATCGTCATATTGCGTGCAATCCACATTCTCGCATGCAATCAGGACTCCGCCGCCTCCGCCACCGAGTATCCTGCAGTCTTCACATGTCTTTCCGCCGGATGAGCATGTGCAGTCTCCTGCCGTGTCAAAGGTGCACGGTATCTGTCCGCCCCCGCATGCGCCTCCGACTCTCTGTGCGTTCCACATCTTGAATGAGTATGTGAATGGTATCGGGACATCAGACGTCGGGATGTTGTACCCGCTGTCAGTGCATGTAACCGTTACTATTGTTGATATCCTCTCTTCCCTCGGGTCGTAACAGTTTCCAGTGCACTGGTCGCCGGCGGCGAAGCTGTAGACATCGGTTGCAAGGTTTATCTCCCCCGCTGCCTGTATCGGGTTTGTCTGGGAGCAGTCGATTGCCTCTGCATCCGGAGTGTAGCAGTTTATGTATGAAAGAGGAGGGTTGTCCCATGAATGACACGTCTCATCGCATGCGCCTCCTGGCTCTGCCTGTCCTTTTTCCATATAGCATTCATCTATGACATAATTGCATTCCACATCATCCCTTCCGAATCCATCCTCAAGAACTTCAATGGATTCGTCCAGCTTTTCAGTTATGCACTCGAAGAATTTCGGGCAGTTCGATGGTGTGCATTCACCTGGCTGCGGGTTGCATTCGCATGCCTCTATTATGCATTCGCAAAGCATTATGTTGAACTCTGTCTCAGGCGTGTTGTCATTTAGCCACTTGCTGATGTTGTTATACATTATCCAGTACGGCATTCCGGTTATAGTTGAAGTGAAATCATTGTCAGATGTCATGGGCGTCGGCTCCGAAATGCTGATTGTGCTTCCGAGAAAATCCGCTGTAAAAGTTGTTGTTTCCGAAGCGATATCCTGCTGCGTTAGACCGTAATCCACACATGTCACCGGGGTGACCGTTGTAACTTCATCGTTAAGGTTTCCAAGATACACATTGACAAGCTGCTTCGTCCTCATGCTGAGGAAATAATTGATATATGCCGCATCAGGAATCGTGTTCCCGTTGCAGAACCAGTAGCGTTTGTCTTCCATCTGGGCTCCTTCATAATCGTTTATGCCTCCTGCCTGCGCATTCTCATGGAGGGTCATATACATTGCCGCCTGTCCGGCAACGACTGATGAAGCCTTTGTGCTGTCCATAAGATAGGTTGCCCTTGCTATCTGCATCTGTGCATCCATTGTCTTTATCCCGCCCGGAGTTCCCGTTGTCATTGTATACGCCCATCCGACGACGGCGACAGAGACGACCATTATCAGAACAATCAGCGATGCCTGCATCTTCTTCATAAATTCACCCCACAATCATAATCCGCAAACCGGTATTGGCTTACATGGTGTTTACCACCTGTATAAATAAATATTTGTCATTGTGCCCTTATATGTTATCAGCGGGAGTGTTATCTTGCATGACTGGACATTGGCTCCCGGAGGGACATTGCTTCCCATGGTCATATTGTCATCGAGCTTCAGCTTCCAGTAACCTTCGTCAAGGTATTCATCAAGTATCTGTTCAACAACTATAGTTATGTTCACAGGAACTTCTCTCCTTCCGTAATATATCATATATTCGCCGGAGGACATTGCCTGGCTCAGCGATTCTCCGACAGTCCTGTCGATGCCGTCGATATATATTCTCGGAAGGAACGTGCATACGAACATAAGCCTGTCATTCTTGTGTTTTTCAATAAGCAGGTTGCTCGAGTTTTCGAGGGTCGATGCGAAGTACGCATATAGCAGCATTATCAGCATGACTACAACGACTACTATTATAACCAGTTCTATCATCTCTGATTGTCCCTTCATCTTCAACCCTACGCTACTATATTTACCTTGCCGTCCTTCCAGTAACCGATAAGCTTGTATCGTCCCGGATTTTTCACATCGTTCATAACGACTTCCGAATCGCAGTTTATTTTCCTGCACGACTCTGTTCCATCAGGATTTGTCATGCAGAGCATTTTATTCCCGTCGTCATAGCTCATCGGAAGGTCGATGAACGTGTCAAGGTTTGACTCCGTTCCTTTCCTGCATACATATTCTATCAGGCCGGAGACCGATTCAAGGTCTCCGTCATATACGCTCAGCCTGATGAAGCCCGCAAGAAATTCATTTCCTCTTTTTACCATAACCGGCAGTGATATCATTATCGAGCCGTCCAGAGCCTTCCCTTCGGAATGTCCCGTCGTCCCGAAGCTCCATTCAGCCTTCTCGACAGTTGCATTCGCACTGTTCGGCGGGCGTATCAGTTCCCTGCAGTCCTTTGCAATGAAATCCCTTCCGCCCGTCATCGAAGATATTTGTTGAAGAGGCTCGGCGCAAACGCAGTTTTGTTTCTTGCCTCCCGTCGGGCAGATTGTCTGCCCAAAAGCAATGCTGTGTACACGGATTCCGGAAGAAAGATGTTTCTGCACAAGGCAGACAGAGTCTCCCGCGCAGTTCTCGCAGCCATCAGTGAGCAAGACTATATCATTAAACCCGTTCGATTCGGCAATGCTGAAACCCATTGAGAGGCCGTGAGCCATTGGTGTGCATCCCTTTGCAACAACGCCCGAGTTTATCTGCTGCGTGAGGGCATTCTCATTTCCGCCTATGATTGTAGGGCTTGATATTGTCGTCGCCCCGCAGAACGGGCTGTTTATCACACATCCTACGGGCTCCTGGCTCCCGCCGTTGCATCCTTCATTATTTACGTTGCCGTTAGAACCGTATCCGACAATTGCAATCCTCTGGTCCGGCTCAAGGTTATTGACAAACCCTTCAAGGAACATCCTGACGCATGCCACTTTCCGGAATTGTCCCACATTCTCTTCCATGCTGCTCGACATGTCTATGACAAAGACCGCATTCCTCCCCTCAAGTTCCTCAAGCATATGCTGGAGGACAGTTATCTCTTCTTCCGGTGTGAAATCATACGAGATGTTTATCGGGACAAGGTCGACAGTCACATTGTAACCTACCATATAATTTCTTGCGCACTCTGGTTCTGTTTCTGAATATCTCCGCGTGAAATCGATGACCTTATCGAGGTCAATGATACGTGAATATGTTCTGTTTTCAGTTATTCCTCCCACGTCAACCTCTTCATTGAGTGCAAGGCACCTCTCCGAATTGGACAGCATGCCAACAAGATTCATTGCGGTAATTGAAAGGTCATATTCCTTGGATATCTTTTCCGCGTTTATCTGGTAGAATGTGACCTGGTTTATTATCAGCGTGATTGCGATTATCATGAATATCATGAGGAATCCTTTTGTCAGGAAGGAAAACTGGCCCTTTTTACTGGACATACTGGACACCCCCCCGTAAATCCGGCTGCTGTTTTTCTTTCGCCTTCCTGTATGACATAAGGAATGCCACAAGAATTATTACAATGATTACAAGGACGACTACGGGAAATATGAAAGGATTTGCTTCCTCCTCCACCTGGCAATCTTTATCGTCCCTTTCCTCGCAGTCGGGGTCGCACATTCCATCTTTTTGTTTGTCGCAGACTCCATCTGCGGAGCCGCTACAGTCTTTCGGACAACTCGCGAAGTTTTCATTGTTTTTTGTATCGCATTCTCCGTCCCCGCAGGAATCCTGAACAGCGATGCAGTCAGGGTCAAACCCTTCCAGACAGTCCGGGTCGCAGACACCGTCGGACTCGCCTATACATAAATTGTCTTCTTCATACGGAAGGCAGTCTGAAGGGCACGACAGACTATTTTCATTTCCTTCGCATGCACCGTTATCATCGCATATATCAAGGTCTGAGCTGAATATGACAACGCCATTGTAAATGACCGTCATTTTATCCATATTCGATGAATAAGGAATTTTGTCAGTGTATCTCATCTCATCTGCCATTACAGCCGCATCGTAGATATAGAAATCAAGATCATAGCCGGAATCCCATAAAACATTGTCCTTTGAATCCTGTATCATGACCATTAGGTTTCCTTCATTTTTCGGAAGAGGGCGCCCTTCCATAACGACTGCGGAGAAATCCGAAACGCTTCCTTCATTCGATATATCGAATTCTATCTTAAGTATGGGCTCTGCAAGAGCGCCTGGCATTATCAGAAGTCCAATCAGAACCATTATAAATATTATTTTTTTCATGAGAAGCACCCCATTCTCGGGTCCTGCGATATTATATTGAACTCGTCTATTGAATAATATCCCTGTTGGGGATTGTCGGGGTCTAATATTTTGTTGGACATCGCGCTCCTGTTGCCATTTGGAAGCGGGTTGCCGCCGGCATCAAGTGAATTCATATCATAGTTTCCATCAACAAAGGGGCATTGAACAGAGGGAGACACCGGATATGAGAATCCGTGATAACATGTCCCGTCATTAACTCCCCCGCATCCAAGCGAATATCTGAGCGGGTTTAGTACAGCATCAGTTGTCGAGCATCTACTCTCTTCTGAAGTTCCGGTGCAGTCGCAGTACTGTTCCATTAACCCGAACTCATGCCCGAGCTCATGTGTCGTGATGCCGCCGGCGACGATTACATCAGTTGCTTCAACAATGACAGCCAGTGTGAAACCCGCCCCGTCGGACCATCCGCCTTTATTGTATTCACACTGGTCCTGCGAAGGATTATACAAAGCTATATTATCGTCATCGACGCCGACAACAAAATCGTAGTCAATTCCCGTCGAGAATGAATACTCATTTGCGCATGCATGTATTCTGCTGAGGACACTTGAAGAATAGCAGGAAGGCCTGTTGGTCTGTTCATGGTCCGAGACATCGCAGTAGCCGTTTGTCCAGTGGCTTCCGTAATTTGTGGCAGAATCCACTTTCAGTATCTCAAACTGTGCAGGACAATCCTTCAACGGGAGCCTCTCAAGATAATATCCTCCGATAGAATTTGCAACCGCATTATAATTTACATTGTTGTCCCAGTTGATTGGTATTACAAGTATCCCTAAGGTTATCGGAGGCCGCTGGCAATGTCCGGAAGTTGAATTCCATACCCACCCATTAATACAGCAATGGCCCTCATCTGATGGACCGGTCGCATCCATGCAGACCATCCCGAAGCAGCAGCTCATCGTAGAATTGCATTCATCACCGGAACCGGAGCATGCCGATGTATCATAACATAAAGATGTCACAGGATCCCATCCCTTTCCCGGGCAGCATGATTCATTGTCTGGAGAATAATGCAGGTGGCCTGCGCATTCGTCATGGCATATGTAGCTTTCGCGATCGGTGCTCCAGCAGTAACCGCTGTCGCAGTCAGCCGATGCGGTGCATTTCTCGAACGTTCCGACCATTATGCAGTTTGTCGTCTTCTGTATTATTATCTCCCTTTCATTCTCTATGGAATTCGGGATAACACAGTCGTATGTATAAGGAATTGATGAAGTCTGCCCGTCCTTTCCTCTGGCAAAGACGAAACCTTCGGTAATGTTTACGCTGTACCACATCCTCGGCGGCTCGTAAATATATGTGGCGTTTCCTGTTACGGAGCCCATGCCGTCTATGATTGCCGCTATGTCTTTTGCAATGCTCTTCGTCATGGCTTCCTTGGTTGATGCAATCTGAAAATTCGCAAGCTGCTGGACCTGCACAAGGAGCAATGACACCGACAGGAGGACAGCGATGACCAGTATCACTTCACCGCTTACCTGAGCTTTCATATGTCCTCCTCTCTCGTCGCGATTATCGTAACCGTATCGTGCGTGGTCTTTACGAATCTCAGGGAGTATGTGAATGTCGGGCGTCCGCCGAAAATCCTTGTGACCATTGAGAACACGTCTAGATTCTCAGGCAGCGAGCCGAAGTAAGTCATGTTTATGTTGCAGTCTATCTTGACGCATCTTGGCTCTTCCTCATTTATGGGGCTGAACTGCATGCAGAAATATGTTCCGTTGGACATGCTCTTATCAAGTATGAGCTGGGTAATCTTGACCGGAGGCTTCTCTTTTTCTTCAGCGGAATATATCGCAACGACGCTGTCGGATAGAGTGACCTTGTTTGTCATCGTATATCCCCTTTCATTATAGCATGCGGTCTTTATCCAGTTCCCGATGTTCGTATATGTGGTTATGCCCCTCTGCTTTGCAGTCTGGTCGCTCACCGTTCCGAGGAACGTGAATGCTGCGACAAGAAATATGGCGGCTGTAAGAAGTCCGCCTATGACCCAGAACCAGTTAGCTATCCCCTTCATGTTAATCTATTAATAGATATGAACGGGGCCGAATAAATATGTGAAATCGAATTTTTATCTTCGTTTAGAGTTTTATTTCCTCGATTCCGACATCCCTGAATTCGTGTTCTATCGATTGTTTGATATTTTCCCCAGGTTTAAGCCTTGCATAAGCTTCCGGAAGCAAATCCCGTGCATTTGCCAAAGCGTGATAAGGGACGCCCGCAGCCGCCAGCGCTTCCTGAACGCTCATTGCCTGTGTGTAGTCTTTGCCTGTTGCATTTTTGAATATCTTGCTGAAATTGCCGACAACTTCAATTCCATCTTTTCCGGGAACCGGTGTAAGCTCCATCCTGTTGGTCAGGCCGAATGCGGAAATTATTCTGGAACCTTCGTTTTCCTTGACGCCCGTTACCGAGCTTAGAAGGGAGCCTCCGGTCGTGGTGACATCTTCTGTTATGATGGTTCCTCCTTTCGGCTCGCCGACAAAATATCTGTCTTTGGGTGCGCCGTGTTCCTTCGGTTTTGCCCTTCCCATCGGGAACGGGTGGCTTCCCTTACCATAACCGGGAGATTGCCTCGCCCATTCATACTGGGTGACCATTCCAAGCTTGGTAGCTCCTTCAGGAACACCATAAAAACAATCAGGATTCAATCCCATATCTCTTGTGAATTTGATGACATAATCCGCCAGCTGTTCCATGGAATATACATCGCCTGAGACGTTTCTCCAGTTGACATACCAATTGGACATCCTTCCCGATTTAAGTTTTATAGATTGCGGAAAGAATCCCACAACATTATTATCCATTATGAATTGATTGAAACTGTCCTGACTAAAAAGCTGCGCCATATAATCACCACCTGAAAAGAAATTAACAGAAAATTATTAAAACGGAGATTGTGCCAGTCAGGGGATGTGTTCATCTCTTCCTGTACTCTTCAATACCCCTGCAAAGAATCTCTGCCGCTTCCTTCATCTTCTCGGGACTGAGGACAAAAGCAATCCTTATCTGGCTTTTTCCAAATACCGAGGTCTTGTAGAACGGCCCTGCGAAAGTGACCATGACTGTCTTTTTATTTACCCGGAACTCTTCAAGCATGAACCTGCAGAAATCCTCTGCATCTATCGGATCTCCGTTCTTTTCGCCGAGGTCGGCGACAACATATAAAGCTCCTTTCGGATAGCCGCATTTTATTCCGTGGGCTTTCAGGACATCATAAGTCGCCCTTCTTTTTCTGTCGTACTCATCCCTCGCCTTTTCAACTTCCGTCAGCTCATCCCTTTTTCCTGAAAGGCGCTCGCGAAGTATGCGGACATCTGATTCTATCATCGCGCAGACAGCTGTCTGATCGACCCTTGAACCGGAGAGCCTTGACTGCAGTACTTTAAGGAAGTTCTGCATTAAATCCTTGTTGTACGAGAAGACGGCTCCGACCCTGCATCCGCATGAGCTCCATCTTTTCGACACAGATTCAAGAACAACTGTGTTATTCCTTGCGGATTCTATCGAAAGGACGCTTCTTGGCTTTTCCATATCATAGACGAATTCCCTGTAAACTTCGTCCGATATGAGCCAAAGGTCATGCTCTTCAGCAACCTTTGCAAGGCCGATAAGCTCTCTTTCAGTATAGACGCATCCTGTCGGGTTGTTAGGATTGGTTATAAGGATTCCCCTAATCCTGTCGTCGGCCTCGACCATCCTCTTTATAGTCGGGGCAATGTCTCCGAGGGAGAAATTGTCGTCAATGCCTGTCGTATAAGGAACTATCTCGACATCATGTATGCCGAAGAAACTGTTGTAGTTTGTGTAATAAGGCTCCGGGACAATGACCTTGTCGCCCCTGTTAAACAATGTGAAAGCAAGCCTTTCAAGGGCTTCCGAACATCCCATCGTTATCATGCAGTTGCCGGCTGAGAGGTCTGAAACATTCTCTACAGTAAGCCTTATATAATCTACAAAAGCCTTCCTCAGGCTTTCGAGCCCCTGGCTCACAACGTATGAATTGATGCCTGTTCCTTCAACTCCTTTGTAAGACTCCAGCGCCCTGAAAAAAGATTCAGGCGAAGGGATATCCGGCTGCCCGATATTTAGATGGAAAACCTCAACGCCTTCCTTCTTGGCCTTCTCCGCAAGAGGAAGCAATTTCCTCGTGGGGGAAAATTCCATATCAGTTATTCTCATAGAAAGATCGGGCATGCAACCACCAATATGTTTAATTAATGGCAAAAACTTATAAAATACCTTGAATTAGATATATAATCCCTGTTTTAACTATTTAGAAATTAGAAATGCATCAGGGAAATATAGTGAAAGCCAACCCCAGAAATTATGACTTTCCCTATATTAAAACTGGGGCTGTGGTCTAGTTTGGTTAGGATACGCGCATGGGGTGCGTGTGATCGGGAGTTCAAACACACTGCTGAAGGCAGGCGCTTTCAACTGTTGTCGAAAGTCTTCCCAGCCCCATACCATACATCATAAGAATTATCGCACACCTTTTCTGTTTTATATTCGGTTTCGCATACCTCTTCTATGCGGTATCCGACCTCCGGCTTGGGCTTGTTAACAGAATAATATTTTACAACATTTTCGCATTCCTCAAGTTCAGGCTTAATCAGAATGGCGCTGAATGAAAGACCTTCTCTGAACTTATCGCCCATTTCAGAAATCATTTCATCTGTACGTATTTTGAAATCAAAAAAAGAATCAGCATCAACAACAAAATCCCGTCTTGTTTCATAAATCTTGTTATAGCCTTTATCGCTCCACACGCGAAGCTCGACGGAAAAAACGCCTTCCTTGTCTTCATTATTATATATTCTGGATTCGATTATCCTTCCTTTTGAAAGAGCCGTCATATGGTATCCTGTCCCTCCATTGGACCATTCGTCACCCATCGAATCTCCGAAAAGATAATACGCCCCTGAATCATATTCCCTGCCTTCGCATGCTTCTTCACTGTAGGGAACCTGCTCCTCCTTGTTGGCCATGTATTCATAAGGAACGACCACGTCCCTGCAGACTTCGCGGGGGACTTCAACAAGCTCGCACCCGTCAGAAACAGCGGCTCCGGTTAAAGGAACCGGTCCGAGAAACCTTCCAACACCTATTCCGATGACGATAAGCAATGTAAAAACTAAGATAGCTCTGAATCGCTCATTCCAGATTCCCATCCACTCCCCCTATACTAAAAATATGGGAGGAAGGAATATTAATGAGAGGTTTCATTTTCTAAAATCCCAGATTTGGACAATGTTTAAACGTCGGTTTTACATTTACATATTCTTTTATCAATAATAACTCATTGATTTATGAGGTGATTTGATGGGAATGTTAAATCTTTTTGAACCGCCTGAATATCTTCAGAAGTTGCGTTCTATATATGACGATATGTCAAATCCCGAAAAAATGGTTGCGGAAACCTTAACGAAAATGGGTTTGTGGTGGAATTATGAGCAGCCAGTATTCGTCGTTGACGATAAAGAAAGACCAAGGGTTTGGACACCGGATTTTTACATACCGAGATTGGGGATATATATAGAGGTTTGTGGCGCTGAAAGAGACGAAAGCTATAATTTTCGCAGAGAAGTTTATTTTGCAAACAGCATACCTGTCGTTTTCGTCCAGACTTACAAAAAAGATAAATGGCTTGATTATATGATTGGTGAAATAAACAAGATTCATGAAATGAGATGGGAGATTATTAAGAACATGAAGATTTGATACCTTGCATATTTCACTTCCCAAAATCCGCAAGCGTCCTCTGCTCTTTGAACTCGTCGAATCCGCCGATGCGGATTCCAAACCTTCTGATGACATCGTCTGGATTCTCGGAAAGGTATTCCTCAAGCAATTTTTTGTATTCCGGAAGGACAGCCTTCACGGTCTTCTGAGTTCCTGAAAAAGTCATGCCCTTAGTCTTCGTCTTGAGTCCCGTCGTAACGATGATTATTGCAATTGTCTTAAAGCCTATGTTTCTTTCATCGAGCCTTTTCTGGAGTATTTCCGCGAACTCTTCAGAACCCGCGAAAATATAATCGGCGTCCCTGCTGTTCTCTTTTAGCGTCTTTAATTTTGACATCTGCTTCTTGTCTTCGTTCTCGACCTCTTCCTCATCGATTCCGTTGGCATGATTCCAGAACTGTTCCGCCTTCGTCGGGCCGAGAGCCATTTTCAGTTTCCCGAGGTCGAATTTCGCAAGGTCGCCTATCGTCCGGATGCCGAAATCTTTCAGAATAAGTTCTGTCTTTTCCCCGATACCATGGAGCTTCCCAACAGGAAGCTTCTGTATTATCTTTTCAAAATCGTTATGGTCAATGACATTTAATGAGTCCGGTTTCTTTAATTTGGAAGCCATCTTTGCGACAATCTTATTGTAACCGATTCCGACTGTGCAGGTGATTCCTTCGGAATCATTGACCGCCTTCCTTATCTTTTCCGCAAGCTTTATCGCTTTCTCAAACGTCCTGCATTTTTCGGTCACGTCAAGATATGCTTCATCGATTGAGACCTGCTCGAATCTGTCAGCATACCTTTGGTAGATTTCCATTATCCTGTCTGAAACCTGTTTGTAATAGTCCCTGTCTGCCGGAAGGAATCTGACAATGTTTTCCTTGTCAAGCTTCTTCGCCTGCTTTATGGACATTCCGGAATGGATTCCGAGTTCTCTTGCCGGATAATTTGCTGTCGCAATCGCCCCAGAGTCTTCAGTTCTCCCCGAGTACATGCATACAGCTAAAGGCTTTCCCTTTAACTCGGGGTTTCTCTTCTCCTCGACCGCTGCGTAGAACGAGTCGAGGTCGATAAGCATGACTATCCGCGACATACAATTTATAGTGGAAGGCATAACTTATTAGAATTACGTCTTTCTGAGCTGTTAGGTTTTCTGGATATTGATTGAAAAAAAATTAATCTTTCTCAATCACAAGCTTTCCGTTCTTGACCTCCGCCTCAAGCTCCTCACCTGTTTTCCACTTCAGTTTTTCAACCATTTTGTTGGGTATGACTATCCAGTATTTCTCGTATTTGGTTCCCTTGTATTCCCTGCTTATGTGACTTTGGAGCTTCATAAGTATATTAGGTATCGAAAGCTTTATATACTTTTCGGTATCTAACCGATACCTTTATATTGTTAGGTATCTAATTATAATTAGGTATCTAATAGGTGATTAAATGAACGCAAAATGCCCGTGCTGTAAGGGAACCGCAACCGTCAAAAGAGGGTTCAATTACACTAAGAAAAGAGGCAAACAGCAGAGAATGAAGTGCAATAATTGCGGTCATACTTTCATAGTTGATTTAGGATTCTGGCATATGCACAATAAAGAAGAGATTATCACAATGTGCGTTGATATGTATCTGTCCAATCTTTCAAGCCGAAAGATGAGGAACCAGTTAAGAAGGCATTTTGGCATCAAAGTAAGCCATGTAACCATATTGGATTGGGTCAGGAAATACGTCTTAAAAGTCCAGAAATTCGTGCAGAAAATCAAGCCACAATTAAGCGGTAAGATGTATGCTGATGAGACCGAAGTGGATTGTGAGAACAGAAAAGACATATTCTGGTGTTGTGTTGATTGGGATACAAGGTTCATCAATGCGACCTTGTACTCGAATAAATCGCAGAATTTAGCCGATGCAACCGAGTTTATGAAAAGGATTAAAGCCACCAAAAAGCCCTATTACATTCAGACTGACGCTTTGCCCTTTTATCCGAAGGCTTTTAAGAAGGTCTTTTACAGCCGATTCCTTAAAGACAAAGTGGCTCATTCAGTAGTCAATTACTCAAAGACCAAAAAACACAATGTAAGGATTGAAACAGTCTTTATGAAGGTCAAAGACAGGGTTAATGATTTCAGAGGTTTTAAGGCTCTTTGGTCAGCTCCTATCTTAATGGCTGGTATTATCTTACAGCACAATTACATAGAGAAGCATAGCACTACTGCGAAGGTTCCCTGCGAGTTGGCTGGTCAGAGTCTGAATTTAGGCGAAAATAGATGGCTGGATTTGATAAGATTGTCAGCTATTATGCAATAAGAACAAAATAGAGCCACACCAGAAATATAATAATAAAAATTACTAATGGTAGCCAAAATAATTTTTTTTCTTCGAGTTTTTCAATTAATTTACCTTGGTAAACCGATGTTGCTATACCAAATATAGCCAGAATAAGAGCTATTTGTGCTGTCCAGAAAACCGATTTATCTTCTTTTGGTCGTTCAATGAGTTCTAGGTTTATATCGACCTTATCTATTTCCTCTCCATCACAAATTAAAGTGAAAATTCCGTTAAAATTGCCTTTTGCATATTTGATAAATTCATATTCAAATCCCCAATCATCATAAGCATTTTCCCCATTATTAAATAATTCCATTAATGTTTCATTGATTGGGTCGTCTTCATCATAACCGCCACCAGAAAAATGAAAAGAACAATTCTTGTAGGTTTCATTATTTTTCTTTACAAAGATAATATCACATTCAAAGGCCGCTTCTTCATAATTTTTATAATTAGGGTATTGCGAAAGGTTGTAGAAATCGACATTCCCATTGGATATTAATGATTTACAAGTAAATGATGTTATTATCCTTTCTTCCCCATTAACATTCGTAATGACCAATATTATTATAGCCAGAAATCCTAAAATTAACCCTATTTTCGCCCCTATAATAATCCCCTTATGGTATTTTTCGTAAATGTTGCTTAAATATCTCATTAACCCACCTCCGAGTCAATTAGCCGTTAAACTAACTTAATCGTATCCAGAAAACCTAACAGCTCACGTCTTTCACTATATTTTCCTGGCCATTCCCTAATTCTTATGCCAGGAATCATATCTAAACCTTCAGGAATTAAAAGGGTTGTGAGAGCGGATGAACAGTGAACACTTAAAAGTGATAAACATATCTATGAATAATGGTCAGACCTGTCTATGTAAGAAGAACTGTTGAAAGAAAAAGGGTATACAATGGAGGAATTTCCATAGGTTCTCCTTTTCTGCTTGAAGAGGATACCGACCCAAAAAAGATATTATGGAAAGAAATAACTAAGGGTAAAAGCGAATTTACTTTTCCGAGTATGCGTTCAGAAGGTTATAGACTTTTTTTTGAGCTTGGGCAGGCAATTCAAAATGGCGATGCAAAACTTTCAAGAAGAATTTATCAAAGAATGCAGCAGTTTATGATAAAAAATTATAATGAGAAAACTGACAGGGAGAAATGGAAAAGTACGGCAGAACAGCTTCCGACCGACATCGGAGGCTATAATAAAAGAGAAAAAACAAAGCTGATAACATCTCATGCCAGGGGAAGAGTACTTGAAGCTATGTGTGGGTTCAATACATATTTCAACGATTCACCGGAAATCGAAGAAGTTGTTGCTTTTGATTATTCAAGAGCGATGCTTGAAAGATATCCAAGGCCCGAGAGAACAAGAATACTTTTTGATGTAAATAAAATACCAAAGGGGAAGAGAATGGATTTCTTTGAAGATGGTCATTTTAACACCATTGGATGTTTCTGGGGAACAAATTATATGGATGAGATGGTTCCAGTCTTTAAGGAGTTCTGGAGATTGCTATCAAAAGGGGGAAATTTCATAGTTTTTGAAAATACATATTCTGGATACGGAGATCTTGTCAGAAGATATTTTAATCCGGATGAGGTCGCTGCTATCATGACTGTAGCAGGTTTCAGGCCAGAAGTCGAGCGTGTTGATTCTGTAAAAGAGGAAGTGGAAATGGGAGATTATTATCTTGTTGAAGGGAAAAAATAATTTTGGGAAGTGAAATCAGAAAAGGAACCATCTAGACATGACTAATCCGAAAAAGAATATCATTAACACTATAAACCGCATGTTAAGTCTCTTATATTCCATGTATTTCTTATCAAGGAACATATCATGCGGAAGGAGTTTTGAATCCCTTTCTATGGCGGATATCATGAAATGTCTCCTATGGGTCATACGTCCTCCCATCACAGGGACATGCAAATCCAGATCTTCGAATTTTTTTGGATAGTGGCTTTTCATGTAAACTTTTATTTCTTTGATAAGTCCTTTTTGCTTGATTATATAATAAAACAGAAACACGCAAAAGACGGCAAACAATCCATAATAGACATATTCTAAAGAAAGATAACTGTAAATTGATTCCGGATCCAAGTCCCAGAAGAAGAGCTTGTAGGCCATAATAGATATTAATCGCACACACCTTATATTGGAACATGGATAATAATCACTTTTTAAATAAAACGCACATATAATACTGCTTATGAAATTATGGATTCTGACGAAGAAGAAGAACTGCAGGTTCTATCCTCAGAGACGGTTCATTGAGGAAGCTGAGAAGATGGGGATAGAACTGAAAACAGTTGTCCCTGAGGATTTTGAGATAGTCGAACCAATGCAGGAACCCAATTCAATACTTTACAAGCACAGGCCAGTGGAGCTTCCGGACTGCCTCCTGCCGAGAATGGGAAGCGGGACCACATATTTTGCGCTCATGCTTATAAGGTATCTGCAGAGGAAGGGTGTGTTTGTCCTCAACGACGATACAGGTATATCGAATGCAAAGGACAAGCTTCAGACGATACAGAAACTTTCCGAAGCGAACATACCGATACCAAAGACAATACTTGCAAAGTTCCCCATAAGCACGCGATTTGTCCAGAAGGAATTCAAATTTCCCGTTATACTGAAAACGATTTCAGGCTCACAGGGCAAAGGCGTCGTCCTCTGCGAGACTAAGAACAGCCTTGAGGACATAACAAAATTGATATCCAAAACGGCAAACGGCGAGAACAATATCATTATACAGGAGTTCATATCGGAAAGCCGCGGGAAGGACATACGTGTTTATGTTTTAGGAGGAAGGGCGATAGGGGCAATGCTTCGCACATCCCGTGGAGACAAGTTCAAAGCTAACTTCTCGAGCGGAGGGAAGGTTGAGAACTATCCGCTCAATCCTGAGCTGGAGTGGCTTGCAGTCGAATCCTCAAGGATTGTCGGTCTTGAGCTTGCGGGAGTTGACATACTTTTCGACAAGAACGGATACAAGGTATGCGAAGTCAATTCGAACCCCGGCTTCAAGGGACTCGAAAAGGCGACAGGCCTGAACATCCCTCAGGAGATATTCAATTTTCTTCAGGTGCGCCTGAAAGGAAGAATAAAATGAATCATGATTCTCTTAAGTAGCCCCAGTTATGGAGCTTGTCGCTGTCCTCAAACCACCTGTCGCCGATGTCATACCTGTAATACATATGCGGTATGCTTATGTTCTTTATCCTGTTGTAGGCCTGAGTCTGCGCCTGCTTCATTGTATAGCCGGTTCCGACAACGACAAGAACGACTCCTGAGTTTCCGGTGACCACCCACTCCCCGTTGACAAGCTTCACATCCTCTATGTGGATGCCGTCGAAAAGAGGCTTATTGAAATGTATGACGGAATCCTTTGACTTGACCTCGAAAGTTTCCTTGTCCTTGAATGGGAACGGCGGAACGACGAGCCTGACGCCGATCTGGAATCCGGGCTTGACTTTGAATCTTTTTGCAGTTCCTGACGCGAGGTCGTAGAGGAATTCGCCTATTGGAGTTATCATGCCTTCCTGCTGTATATGTATTGTTGGGTAGCCGAATCTTGAAGTCCATTCGAGCGGATAAATCCCGTGGCCATTAACGATGCAGTTAATATCTATATAGCCGACATATTTCTCTTCCGCAAGCTTCGGCTCCATTCTCTTCAGTGTCTGGTTGAATATCTTGTTAGGGCCTGACCAGAACATTGCGGTTCCCATCTCTCCTGTCGACGGGCCGAGGTTTCCCGGGAAAAGTTTTTTGTGCTCGAAGTTGACGTTTATCGGATAGACGAATTCGTTCCCGTTGAAGAAAGCCCCGACGGCAACCTCCACTCCTGAAATCCTTTTCTGAAGCTGAAATGATGGTATCTTTTTCGCCCACGCCTTGTTATAATCCTTAAGGACCTGTATTACATCCCTGCCGTCATCTTCCTCTCCGATGTAAAGAAGGCCTTTCAGGTTCTGGGCTTCCCCGCTCGGCTTTATCACATATTTGTGAGGATGCTCTTTTACATAATCAATAGCTTCTTCGAATGAAGTGAAATTCATATGCGGGATTATTGAGACTCCGACTTTCTTCAGCTCCGTCTGGCCGAATGCGCGGTCATCCTCGAGGCGGTCTGTATATGCAGTTCCGCCGACGACTAGATGGCCTTTCTTCCTGAGCTTCTCTGCAATCTTTCCCTGACCGAGGACATCATCAAAAACAATCACGTCCGCCCATCCCAGCTCTTCCTTCCAGCTGGTTATAAGAGGAAAAAAACCGCTTGCGACATCCCTCTCCTTGGGATTTTCGACATAATATTTTACGCTATGGCCTTCCATCTGTATCTGCCATGCGAGGTCCCCGCAGAGGTTGTCGAGGCTCATGAAAAGAAAGTTCTTCGGCTCCATGCATAAAAAAATAATTCAAGGATTTTTAAGCATGATATTTTTAGTACTTTTTTGAAGCATGCTCGCCCTTGATTCCCCAATTCTCTTTCGGTGTTTCATCTATGCAGACCGTAATCCATTCCATCGGAATGTTCAGAGACTCAGAGACAGCTTTGGAAACATTTTCAATGAGCTTCCCCTTTGTTTCGGCGTCCCGGCCTTCCCACATCTCTATCTTAATAAAAGGCATAATATCACCCGATGATAGTTCCTGGTGATTCTTAAAAAGATTCCGGAAACTCCAAAGTCTGCATGAAAGCTTAAAACTCTATGCGGTTATATATCACCAGCAATATAAACATTATTAAGAGAGAGAACATGGATTTTTTCTCATTATGTACTAAAGGCAGGTAAATATGACAACATTTAACGATTTTGGATTAAGCAACGCGCTTCTCGGCGCGATAACAAAGAGAATGGGCTACACTGTGCCCACAAAAATACAGGAAGATTCCATTCCCTGGATAATGAAGGGAAAGGATGTCATAGGAGAATCAGCGACAGGCTCGGGGAAGACCCTTGCTTTCGGCTGCGGCATCGTAGAGAAGGCTGAGCCCGGAAAGGGTATTCAGGCACTCGTAATGACGCCTACCAGAGAGCTGGCCGAGCAGGTAAAAGATTCCCTTATAATAATGTCGAGCATGAAGCAGCTAAGGGTCGCTGCCATCTACGGAGGAGTATCGATAGTCCCCCAGATAGATGCTTTAAAGACGGCTGATGTCGTAGTCGGGACTCCGGGAAGGATACTCGACCATGTCAGCAGGAGGACAATCAACTTTATGCACATCAAAGTCCTTGTCTTGGATGAAGCTGACAGGATGCTTGACATGGGTTTCATTGACGATGTCGAAAAGATTATCAGCCTCTGCCCGAAGAAGAGACAGACGCTTTTCTTTTCAGCTACGATATCATCCGATATAAAGGGGCTTGCAGACAGGTATCTTGACCATCCGAAGGAAGTTTCGGCCGTCAAATACGTCGACCCTTCCAAACTGAAACAGATGTATTATGATGTCGACAGGAACATGAAGCTCTCGCTTCTGGTTCATCTTCTTAAATCAGAAAAATCCGGACTTATAATGGTATTCTGCAATACGAGGCATACGACAGACTTTGTCGTCGAGACGCTGAGCGCTAACGGCCTTGATGCGATTCCAATCCATGGCGGATTGTCGCAGGAAAAGAGGCTGAAGACGATGGACATGTTCAAGAAGACCAAAGTGCAGATACTCGTCTGCACAGACGTCGCTGCAAGAGGCCTTCACATTGAGAACGTGTCACACATATACAATTACGAGATACCTGCGCAGCCTAAGGATTATGTACACAGGATAGGAAGGACCGCGAGGGCCGGTGAAGAGGGAAAGGTCGTCAATCTTCTGGCGCATGAGGACTATGACAATTTCTCGAGAATCCTAAGGGAACATTATACTTTCAATATCGAGAAGATGGAGAAGCCTTTCGCCCCGAAGATAAAGATTCCCGAGAAAAAAAGAGACAATTTCAGGAGAGGCGGATTTTCAAGGGGACCTCCCAGAGGAGGCTCCAGAGGACCGCCAAGAAGAGGCGGAAGAAGCGATCAAAGAAGATCGCGCTAAATCCGGCTTATAAATCCTAAAGTGAACGGATTATCTGGTTCTATAAAACACGCCTGAATCAGCTTAAATAATTTACTGACAGGTAACAAGATAGTGGACATCATGAAAATGGGAGTCGTGGTATCAGAGAATATGAAGGGGAAAATCACGCCGGATAATACCGTTGACCTTTATTCGGTCCTTTCAGACAATCCGGAAACATATCGGGACTATCTCTACATTGACAATCTTATGAAGGAATTCCTCTTCTCGAAATTCCCGGAAAGAAAAAAAGAGGCCATGAAGAGTCTGAGAACCGTCTTCAACCCGTGGACGACCGTTGAGACCCTTGAAGGTCAGGGGATGGTTTACGGATATCTTTCAGTCCTAAAAGATAAGGACGCGTTCCTTTTTGTCGGGAAATACCCTAAGGACGCCACATATCTCGAGCTTGCTCCCGACAGAAAAGAACTAAGGCGCTGGAGAAGAAAAGAGTATTTCTGAATGAATATTTTACCCCAGAACAACCTCGTCCCCATCAAAACCCGCCCGCAAGTGCGATAAGAGGCTTCATAGCGGATAATAGGGGATGGGAGTTAAAGGATCGGGGGAGGACTAATATTTTCTTCTTTCTCGTTTTACGAGCAATTTGGCTCCTCCAAATATCAGGAAGAGAGAAACAACTGTAACAATAATTATATGCATGGGATTGAGAGCTGAACTAAAAATCATTGTACATAATAGCAGGAAAGCACCGATAGCTATCAAAACGAGTCCGACACCACCGACTTTATATGTTTTAGATATTCCATCCATAAGCTTTTCTGCGACATCGCCTATATCGGATTCATTCTGTTTTTTATAATGTCTTTTCTTTTTAGCCATAAATGAATTTTAGATTAAGACTTAATTAAATTATGTTTAAACATTATTTAGAAATTTTATAAATTATGGATAAGAATTTAGAATGATATACATAAATGATGATAAAAATGAAAGTATTATTAGATACTAACATTGTAATACATAGAGAAGCCACTACAGTTGTTAATGATGAGATTGGCTCTTTGTTTGCTTGGTTCGATAAACTTCACTATGAAAAATGCATCCATCCTTTAACTCTGGAAGAGATCGAGAAACATAAAGACCAAAAAGTTATTAGAACATTTAAAATTAAACTAAATAACTATGTTTTATTGAAAACGGAAGCACCATACACACCAGCAGTAACTGCTTTAAGCCAGAAGATGGACAAATCACAAAACGATATTAACGATACTCGGTTGATAAATGAACTAGTGAATAATAGAGTAGATTTTCTAATCAGTGAAGATAAATGGATTCACGAAAAAGCACGTTTATTAGATATTGATAGTCGAGTGTTTAAGATAAACTCTTTTCTTGAAAAGGTAACTTCGGAGAATCCAAGTTTAGTGGATTATAAAACATTATCAGTAAGAAAGGAATACTTTGGAAATATAAAATTAGCCGACACATTTTTCGATACATTTCGACATGATTACAAGGGCTTCTATGAGTGGTTTAATAAAAAATCTGAGGAACCTGCTTATGTTTGCATTGATAGGGAGCAAACTTTAGCTTTTCTTTATGTAAAGAAAGAAAACGAAGATGAAGATTATAGTGATATAAATCCCGTTTTTCCGAAAAAGAAGAGACTTAAAATCGGAACTTTTAAAGTAAATCTAAACGGATTTAGATTGGGAGAGCGATTTCTTAAAATTATTTTTGATAACGCATTAAAACAAAGAGTTGATGAAATTTATGTTACTATATTCAATAACCTACCAGAAGAAAAAAGACTAATTGATTTGTTACTCGAATGGGGATTTAAATTGTGGGGTACGAAAAAATCATCCTCAGGAGAAGAAGAAGTTTATGTAAGAGATTTCAGCAAGTCTTTTAATATATCTGCTCCGAAATCTACATTTCCATACATTTCTCTAGAATCAGATGTTTATTTGAATCCGATATATCCCCTATATCATACAAATCTTTTTCCAGATTCCATACTAAATACAGAATCACCGGATGATTTCATTGAAAACGAACCGTTTAGAAATGCTTTAAGTAAAGTTTTCGTGTCCAGATCGATTACACGAAATTTGAAATCTGGTGATATCATTGTATTCTATAGGACCGGGGGATTATACAAATCAGTTATAACCACTATAGGTATAGTTGAATCGGTAATTACGAATATAAAAAATGAAAACGAATTCCTAGCTCTTTGCAGAAAACGAAGTGTATTTAGCAATGAAGAATTGAGCGATCAATGGAATCATTCTAAATATAAACCTTTTATAGTGAATTTCCTTTACGCATATTCCTTCCCTCACCGGATAAACATGAAAAGGTTGATTGAATTAGGAGTTATTAGGGGTGTTGAAAACGCCCCACGGGGGTTTGAAAGAATATCAAAAAGCGAGTTCGAAAAAATAATAAAAGAAACCAAAACAGACGAGAATATAATTGTAAACTAAAAACTATATAATGCCTTCAGAATAATATTAAAATGGTGGGGAATTCTTTGGAGGTGAGATGATGGCTAAATTATTTTCTATCAAAGAAAAGTACTCCGATAGAATTTACTCCAAGAAGAAATTAGTAGAATTTAGAAGACAGAATGTAAATGTGAATAGAGACGAATTTTGTTTAATTTATACAAGCTCACCCATAAAAAGAATAACGGGCTATTTCGTTGTAAAAGAGAAAATTAGAGCATCTCTAGGGAGATTGTGGAAATTGACTAAAGACATTGCTGGGATTTCTTACAAAGAGTTCCAAGAATATTTCAGTGGATGTGAAATGGGCACAGCTATTGTATTTAAAAAAATACAAAAGTTCTCAAAATCTATAGGATTAAATGATTTGAGAGAACGAGGAAATTTCAGACCTCCTCAATCATATTGCAATTTAAACGATTTTCTAATGAATTTATTTAACATACTCATTCCTCAGAAAAATTTGAGTCAGTTTGTTTGATTTTTAAACGACATTCTCACTCCCCTTCCACATCAGCTCTATGAGTAAAGGGCTAAAGATATAGAAAAGAAAAAATCCAGCTTTACTGCTGGCTCTCTTTAGAGACGTGCTTTATCTCGACAGGGATCTTCTCGCCTGTCCTTCTCATTGCTTTTCGAAGCATGATAAGCCTTTTCTTCGGGCCGCCGACAGAACCATGCAAAAGAACATACTGTCCCGGGACGCTTCCGTAGTTGAGGATTCCCCCGCTCGGCTCAAACCCGTCGGACGCTATCTTGAATATTCTCTTGTTGTATTCCGTCCTTGTCTGGAAGCCGTGCTGGCCTGCCATTGCAATCTTTCCCGGAAGGACTCTCGATGGTGTCACAGCGCCGATGTTGCCGACATGACGCCTCTTGTTATGAGCCTTCCTGTTCCTGACCTTGACGCCGAACCTTCTTACAGGGCCTTCCATTCCGTATCCTGTTGTAACGGACGTCGTGTCAATGAACTCGCCCTCCTCGAAGACTGATTCGACCTTTATCTCTTTTCCGAGGTTCTCTTTGGCGTAAGCCCACTTTGCGTCCTTTTCGCCGGAAAGTGTCAGCTCGAATATCTCGGGGGTCTTCTTTCCTATTCCGCCCTTGGCGGGCTGCGTGCTGACGACAAGCTTAACATCGTCCGCTTCTGTAAGAAGCTTCTCGGCATCAGCGAGCTTCTTTTTGAAATCATATTTATTCGGAAGGCTTATCCTTCTTGAAAGGCTCTTGTCGAGCTTTTCGGCGAAGACCATTCCAAGGCTTACTGCGTCGCTCTCGTTCCTTCCGTAGAGCTTTGCTCCGCAGACGAAAAGAGGCGGACAGTCAAGGACCGTGACAGGCCTTGCCATATCCTTCCCGAATGTCGGCGCGTCCTTTCTGTTGCCTTCATGGATGACTGTCGTCATACCCGCCTTGTACGCGGCGAAGTTCAGAGGCTTGACGTCGCCTTTTAGTTTCGGAACCGAAGCTGAGGTTACCCTTGGGTATATCCTCTTCGCCCTCTTCCTTGGCCAGAAAGCCCTTGAACCGGCTTTTGGCTTGTGTCCATGTGCCATAAATCATCACTTACACTCTGCGTCCCCTTCTTCCGCCCGCTTTCCTTGTCGTGTCGTGCGGTATCGGAGTGACGTCTTCGATCGAGCCTATCCTTAATCCTGCCCTGACAAGAGCCCTGATTGCAGGCTGTGCTCCCTGTCCGGGAATCCTTTTCTTGTGTCCGCCCGGAGCGCGAATCTTAAGATTGATGCCTGTCAGGCCTTTTTCTCTGGCCTGCTCTGCGACCATCCTTGCAATCTTTATCGCGGGGTACGGGCTTCCTTTATCCTTGTCTTTGTTGGTAGCCATTCCGCCTGATGCCCTTGCAAGGGTCTCGGCTCCTGTTATATCAGTGATATGAATAATCGTATTGTTGTTTGATGAGTAAATGTAAGCAATGCCCCATTTGGGTGTTTTTTCTGCCATTACTGACCACCCTCCCCTTTAGCTTCTGCTTCATCTGGAGCAGGTTCCGGTTTTGGTTCTTCAGTCGGTTTCGCCTGCTTGGTATCATCAGTTTTTGGTGCCTCTGCCTTCTTTGGCTGTTCCGTCCTTGGCTCTTTGTGCGTGTGCGCTCCCTTCGGATGCTTTATCTCGGGTTTCGGGGCGGCTGCAGCCATCAGCTTCTGCATCTCCTCTGACACCGATATGATTCCTTCCTCTGAAGCGGGAACGAAGTATGACGGGAATACCATCTTCCTGTCATTGATTAAGACGTGGCCATGGACGATTAATTGCCGGGCCTGTTTCATAGTATTTGCAAGGTTCTTCCTGAACAGAATCGTCTGTAATCTCCTGTTAAGGATGTCCTCGACTGAAAGGGCAAGAACATCGTCTATGCCCTGGCTATTTGTAAGAATATTGAGATTTGCGAGCTTGTCCAGAAGGATTTTCCGGTCTGTTTCATTCTTTGTTGCCGTTATCTCCCTTGCGCGTGCCCTGTAGTCCCTGAGCGTTGCCCTGGCCTTCCAGAGCTCTTTCTTGCTCTTAAGCCCGAATTCCTTCAGAAGCCTTCTCTCTTCGTCAATGACAGAGCTGTTCCACGGGGATTTCGGCCTCTTATAATTTCGTCTCATTTTCCTCATAATAATCACTTCTTGGACGAGGTCTTCGGAGCCTCTTTCTTTCTCCTGACACCGACAGATTTTCCTTTCCTGAAAGATGACCTTGTCCTCTGTCCCCTGACGGGAAGGCCGAACATGTGCCTTATGCCCCTGTATGACCTGAGCTTCTTCATCTGGTTTATGTCCATTGTCTTCGTGAACTCGAGGCTTGAGACTGAAGCGTGCCTGTCGTCTCCCGTCTCGGGGTCTTTTCTTCTGTTGAATAACCATGAAGGAATCTTATACTTTTGAGGGTTAGCTATGATATCCTCTATCTTCTGTATCTCCGCATCCGAAAGGTCAGCAACCTTCTTTGCCGGATTCCCGAAAACCAGAGCTACAGCATTGCCGAACATCGGTGAAACTCCTCTGATATGGTTTATTGCAGAAATAACCGGCTTGTCGCCGTTAACATTAGTCTCCATCAAACGAGCAATGTTAAACTGTTTTTTCTTTTCGACGTACTTGGGCTTTTTCGCTTCCTCTGTGCCTTCTTCCGTCTTCTTTATCTTTCTTTCCAATTTCTTATCTGTACCTGATCCGCCCATTAATAAAACACCCTGGAATATCCAACACAGCAGGCTTTTTGGCCTCTGCGCAAATTATTTTTGTGAATATTCTCACAAGATTACTATAATTAGTAACAGGTAATATTTATAAATGTATAATATGATTTTATCTAAAATACGTGGAACAATAGCTGTTTATAAGGATTTTAGCGATATTTTTACCATGAAGTGCCAAATCAGCATGAATATGAAGATTTGTTCTTGCAGCTGTTGCTGCTGTTGCTAAACGCAAAAGCATTGGCCCTTCTCAATTTTTAGGAATTTTTAGAGATTCAGATTAAGGAGGATGCGATATGGAGTCAGGAGAGCTGGAATACAGGAACGGGTGGAAGAAGTCAGGAATAGCGTGCAACTGCCCGTTTGATGCAGTCGGCAACACGCCGATAATGAATATAGGAAAGATTCATGCTAAATTAGAGGCCTTCAACATAACAGGAAGCGTAAAGGACAGGATGGTCTCCTACATAATAAGGAAAGCCGAAGAAAGGGGAGAGCTTAAGCCCGGCTCGACTATTATTGAGCTTACAAGCGGGAACACAGGCGTTGCGTTAGCAATGGTCGCATCCATCAGAGGCTATAAGTTCAAGGCCGTCATGCCGGAGTCCATGAGTCCCGAAAGAAGGAAGATGATTGAGGCATTCGGCGGAGAGATAGTCCTGACTCCGGCCGAAGAGGACATGGAAGGAGCTATGAGAAGATATAAAGAGCTGGTAAAGGAGAATCCTGATGCGTGGCTTCCGAAACAATTTGAAAATCCGGACAACATCGAAGCCCACAGAGTCGGATTAGGGCAGGAGATAATCTGCCAGATGAAGGGAAAGATTGATGCTTTTGTCGCGGGAATCGGGACAGGGGGAACCATTATAGGCGTCGCCAAGGCTTTGAAAGAGGTCAATCCCGACGTCAAAATAATCGGGGTTGAGCCTGCTGAATCGGCCGTCCTCAACGGAAAAAAACAGGGACTCCATAAGATACAGGGAATTGGAGAAGGATTCATCCCCCAGATTGTAAAAGAGAACCGTCATCTGATTGATGAAGTCATAGAGGTCACGAGCGAAGAGGCAATCGAGATGAGCGAAATCCTTGCAAGGAAAAGAGGATTGCTGGTCGGGATAAGCTCCGGAGCGAATCTTGCAGCAGCGATTCGTATAGAAGACAAATATGATAATATAGTGACAGTCCTCTGCGACAGGGGGGAGAGATATCTTTCCAGTTCGCTCTTTCAGAGATAATCTTTTATTCTCTTTAATCCTTGATAGTTTATGCGAAAAATCACCATCCTCAGGATTAACCACCGCCATTTTCGGGACCATAGGATTTCCACGCACGTAGGCCTTGCCGCCCGCGCTCTCGGAGCTAACGAAATAATATATTCCGGCGAGAAGGACGAAGCCCTTCTCGAAAGCATAAACAAAATTACTGCCAAGTGGGGCGGTCCTTTTGAATGCAGTTACAACCCCAACTGGAAGTCCGTTGTCAAAGAATGGAAGAAGAATGGCGGGAAGGTCGTCCATCTGACAATGTACGGCATGAGGATACAGGACAGGATTAAAGAAATCAATTCCGACAAATCAGATTTGTTAATAATCGTCGGAAGCGAGAAGGTTCCATGGGACGCATACGAACTAGCTGACTGGAATATCGCAGTAACCGGACAGCCCCATTCTGAAGTCGCGGCGCTTGCTATAACACTTGAGAAGCTGAACAGCAAAAGCCTTGAAGTGGAGTTCAAAGAGGCAAAAATCAAAGTGAACCCATGCGAGAAAGGAAAGGATATCGAAGACTGATCCAATTTTTTTCTCATATCTGTTTATAGCCATAAATTACTATTAAAATCAATAATTCTGTTATATTTGTATCACATTAGAAGGCCAAATAAGATAAAAGTCTGAAATAATATTATTCCTGATAAGTGATTATATGAGAATTGCATTAATACCGGAAAGAGGAATGGAATCCGAAGTATACACGGCTCTCGGAGGATATATACAATCCAGGACAGGCGCCTCGGTTGATTATTTCCTCAACAGGGAAGATGCTCTCAGTAACAACGGAAACAGGTCTCTGCTGAACACCAGTTATGCGGGCGTTGTGACAGGAGCCAGATCGGGTCTTGATGTGGTATGGAAAATGAGGCATTCCGACAATCCGAACCACGAAACTCCTGTATTCGTATTGGCAGACAGGGAACATAGGGTTTATTCTCTTCTGATGAAAACGTTCATGAGAAACGGAGACAGGTCCATTACATATCCTGTAAACAACAAAGTGAAGATGAAAAGCTTTTTTGACGCGCTTCCCAAAAGCGATGTTCTTAATAGATAGTTTTCACGCCTTTACCGGCTGATTTTTAAATGGTTGCCCGAATTATAGATTATGCTATTCAAAAAGAATTGTTTCCACTGCAAGAAGCAGATTGAGAAAGGAAAGTCCATTGAGGCGAAAGTCGATGTCTACGGGCTTGTCGGAAAGCATAAGAAGAGCTTCTGTTCTGAAGATTGCTTAGAGAAATACGAAGAAATTACTGAAAAGAAAATGGCGACAAGGCGCGAAGGCGTTTGCATGAGCTGCGTTGCCTCACACAGACGATAGAATGTAACTATTTAGCTTTCTGCCGATAATCTGTTTATTTTTTATCCCGCGGTCTGGTGTTCATCTCTGTACCCATTGAAGATAGATATACTATTTCAGAATTCGTCAAGCGGGTCTTATTTACATCGAAATATAAATCACTGCCTTTAACGGTTAAAGTGCCCGGAATCATGCCCAAATCTGTTGGGCCTTTCCGTATATAACGTTCCAAAGCTTCTATTCCTAAATTACCGTAATTCCTGTTAAGTCTTATGTGGCATCTCATGCAATTAACTGTGTTATTAACTTTTAAATAGTTATATTTATACCATAAGGTAATCTGATAACCTTCCGGATACCTAATAAAATAAGATATTATACCAAATAATGTTATAATCGTAACTTTTTCGGAATATATGTTAAGAAATATTATCTTCTATCCAAACATGTGAGAACTTTACAGAAATTATCTATCTTAACAACATCTGTATGTGATTTATATGCACCGTCTCTTGCGACAAGAACTGAATGCATTCCTCCTTTTTCCATATCTCTTCTTTCATCAGGAGAAGCCGTTTTCCATTCAAAAATGCCTGCCTTGCTTTTCATAATTCTCGGCCCTATGTAATCCATCTGCAGGTTGTTGCCAACAAAAAGTATTTCCTCCGGCTCAAGGCCGAGCTTATTGCACATTTCTTCGTAGATATAGCTGTCGGGTTTTCTCATAGGCCTTCCGAAAGCTTCGGTTGTATCGCATGAAAAGATGCAGTTCGATTCGTCGATAAAGTTCCGGAGGCCGAGACCGCTGTCATAAAACGCAGATTTGTAAGGACTGGAAACATTAGAAATGATGCCCAGTCTGTATTTTTTATTTCTCAGAAAACCCAGTGCTGCAGGCACTCTTTCGTCAGGAAAGAATTTAGGGTCTCTCAAAGCTTTCTGTACCTTCATTTCATGCTCCTTAATCCTTTCCGGACGAACCCGATGGTCTGGTTTAAGTTTTGTCGCAAGTTCTGAAAAGCCGCTGAAATTCTGCGTCAGGATAATTTCCTCGGCCTCCCTGAATCCTGCATCTTTTATGTTGTATCCCAGATCATGCAGGAGGGCTGTATATGGGGAATAATAAGCATGGGGCGGGGCTTTTGGGTCGTTGCCGAGATATATCAGCGTATGATAAAGGTCAGATACTACCCCTTTAATTCTTCTGCCATTGTTGATATTGAAAATATGTACCATAGTTGAGTAATAACATATAATATATTTTAAACCTTTGCATGAAACGAATTATTTAACCGGCCTCCATGCATTATATAGTATAGGTGGCCTACTTGGTGGATGAGTTCGATTTTTTTGACGTCAGCGATCCTTCCAAAACATCAACAGATTCAATGGAGTATAAGAGCTATGTCAATGAAGAAACCCTCAGGAAGGACAGGATGGAAGAGATTTATGCTTTCTTCGGCTCAAAGCTCCGCATAAAGCCTCCCGAAGCCATCGAAAAGATGCTTTCCCAAAGCGTAATGTTCTCAAGAATGAACATAACCACGACCGACGTCTTCTCTTCCGTGATAGCGGTTGCAGGAATTCTTTTTGTGATAGGGTTGATTGCATTCCCGTTCACCCAGGGGAGCATGCAGCTGTTCTTTCTTCTGGTCCTTCCCGGATTGGCGGCATGGTATCTGTTCTCGCTGCCGCAGTATAACGCAGATGTCCTCCGGGTCAAAGCCGCCGACGAATCCATACAGATTCTGTTATACATGTCCATCTACATGAGGATTGCCCCTAACTTTGAGAAGGCGCTGATGTTCGCATCAAGATACTCTTCAGGGCCGATAACAGACGACATAAGAAAGATTCTCTGGGACCTTGAAATGAGAAAGCAGGTAAAGATAATGGACGCCATTTCTGAGAAGACTGCTTTGTGGGTCAAGTGGGCTCCCAACTTCGTCAAGGCAATGGACATGCTTTATCAGGTCCTCTACCAGCCGACCCAGCAGGAGAGGGAGGAGACGATTTCAAAGACTGTCAATTACATCCTCGAAAAGACCAAGACGGAGATGGAGGAATATGTGGAGAATGTCTATCCAAAGATTAGCATCATTTATGCAATGGGAATACTGATGCCAGCGATGGGCCTTGTCATGTTCCCCATCATTTCCATATTCGTCCACAATGGAGTCGAATCCACCGACCTTGCAATAGGGTATCTTATAGTCCTCCCTGCGATGCTCTTCTGGTTCATGCGGAGAATCCTCTCGAAGCGTCCGGGAGCTTTCAAGGCTCCGGATATAAGCAAGCATCCGGATATGGCTCCCGAAGGCTACTACAAGTTCACGGTCCCGAAATCGAATCCGCCGAAAAATTTCCTTATACCTCTTTTGCCCGTTGCGATAATAGTATTGTTAGTAATAATCCTGCCCGGGCTTTTCCATTTCATAAACCTTGCGGGAGATTATGCAGGAGCGGTCAACCCCGACCTTGTCAAGAAAGTCGTATACAGGGAATCCGAGCTTTACGCGCCGGCCTGTTTCCAGTGCGTAAACAAGGAATTCTATGACATGGACATAAACTACGATTTCTGCAAGAACTGCGCGTATGGCTTTGACAATATAACATCCACTTTAGCTGTAACCATAGCATTCGCTGTAGGGATTGTGATTTATTTCTTCGGAAGGAGCAAGCAGAAGATAAAGCTCAGGAACATGATAAAGGAGATTGAGAAGAGTTTCCAGGTAGGTCTTTTCATGCTGGGAAGCTTCCTTACTGAAGGAATACCGATTGAAGCCGCAGTCGAAAGAAGCCTTGAAGAATCCAAAAGAATGGAGGAAAGCTCCCTCGTTTTCCTGTTCTTCAGGAGGATGTATGATAACATAATAAACATGGGAATGACTTTCAAGGCGGCGATACTTGATCCGAATTACGGCGTCCTGAAATACTTCCCGTCGCCGATGATAAGCGAGATTTTAAGGATAGTTATTGAATCAACTGAAAGAGGCACGAAGACCTCTGCGGAGGCAATAAAATCGATAGTCAGTTACCTTAACAACATGGAGAATGTAGAGAACATGCTAAAGAGGCTTCTGACAAAGGTCCGCTCATCCCTTGAGATGCTTGCGCAGTTCATCGTTCCGATGGTAACCGCTATTACAGCATCCCTTGGCGTCTTCATCCTTAATATGCTTAAGCAGCTGGGCGAACAGCTCGACGAGCTCATGGAAATATTCAGCACAGGATTTATGTCCGGAGGAAGCACTGGCGGAGTCACCGGAATAATGGATATGATAGTCGGCGACATGAGCAAGCTCATACCCCTTACAGTCCTTCAGGGAATCATAGGCCTCTACTGCATAGAGGTCGTTATCCTTATATCATTCCTGTTAAACGGAGTCGACAACGGTTTTGATACGGTCGCAAGAGACTATACAATCGGAAAGAACATGATAATCGCCGCTATCATTTACATCGGAACATTCCTTGTCGCAAGCTTCATATTCGGCGGGATAATCACAGACATGATACAAAGTGGAGGATTGTAAAATAAAATCACATAGGAAAGTACATGCCCGCTAAAAACGATATAACAAAGCGGGATTGAAAAAATACCCTATATAAAATATTAAAAGTGAGAGTATGGACATAACAAGGGAATTGGTTTCACTGATAATGGGCGTTGTCGCTCTGGTCGCAATGGCGGGATTCTTTTTATCGGCTGCGCAGATTCCGACAACAGGAATAAGCAATGAGAAATTCCAGGCATCAGAGGATATAGGAAAACTGGTTTCTGACTGCTGCAGGAAGCATGCGGGGAGCTACAGGACTTATAATGATGACTGCAACCTGATGGACGTCGATATTGAAGGCAATGTCACGAAGGATATGATAGCGTGGTATGTCCCCGAGGAATGCGAGTTTGAGATGGGGAGTGATATAATAACAGGCGAAAGCAAAATAAAGATAACATATCTTGGGCAGGAAAGGAAAGTAAGGATAAGTGTGATACAATGAGAGGGATGACTTTTACATTGCTGGCCGAAATTATTATCGGCGTTGCTTCACTTCTTGTCCTTCTTTATCTTTTCACGCCGTTCCCTCAGGCGCTTCAGGGCGGCTACTGCTATATGTATAACGGCTTTGTCGCTATAATACCTTTCTCGGAAGACTCGAGACCGACGCCCCCGTCATTCTGCAGGGTCGATGAGATGAAAACCTTCGAAAGGGTCAACATCCGCGACACCAATATACAGGCCATTTCGACAAGGGTCGCTTCTTATGGCCTTGCCTGCTGGAAGATATCAGGAGACGGGACCGAGGATAAGGACATCGTCTGTTTCGAGATTTATCTTGATGAAGTGAGCGGACAGGTTACCGAGACGGATTTCATGGACGTAATACCCGCCGAGTATCGGGACAACTTTATCTGGAGAGCGGGTGATGTAGAGAGCAGGTCTATACTTGCTGTCCATTATGATTATGAAGAAGGGAAGGTGATAGTGGAATGAGCCTCGCGCTTGAATATCCGGTAAAAATGATAATATTGATTATCGTAGTCGTTGTCGCCGTATCTCTGATAAGCACTTTCTATCTTTCCGGAAGGACTCTGATAAACGACATAATACCGGAGAAAGACAAAGAAGGGAATATAGTCGCGCAGAAAGTCGATGTGAGCGGCGTCCAGGGAACTGCTGACATCGAGAAATATTGCATGCTCTGCAATAAGGTTGTTCAGGAATACAATCCCGGAACGAATGCAATCTGCTACATAATAAGCGGAACTTTCAGTCCTGCGGACTTCCCGACAGGAACCTGCGGGAGATGGGACTGCGATGACTGGACCACAAGGAATATAGTAGTATTCTATGACTGGCGGAACTCGCAGATAGTGGTTGATTGCTGATCAAATACTCCGCCATAAATGACGGAGTACATGTGCACCTTCGGGTGCAATGCATTGCAAAAACACGGTAAACGTTTTTGCATATGTAACTTGTAATATGTGCACTAACGTGCAATACATTGAACAAAGTCCAATGACCCCGCTTAGAAATGTGGGGGTTATCGAGGTTTACAATGGAGACCCATTATATAGCAGGGATACTTATAACAATAGTTCTTATAGTTGCTGTAGTCTCCATAATCTTCGGGCTCGGCCAGAGGGTCAATTCTAACAGCGACCCGACGGATGATTTGACCCAGTATGGAGATATGTTCGCCCAACAGGCAGAGATATGCGAGAAATACGATGGAACGGAAATAAGCGAGGCCGACTTCAGGATAATACTTGCGGTAATCCGGAAAACAGATTGCAGAGAGCTGGATGTCTCGCTGGGATTTTCAATGACAAAGGAAAAGTTCGGGCAGATGATTGAGGACATTTTCCCGAAAAACCAAGCTCCTGAGATAATATACAAGGACGGATGCAACCCGATGAGCGTCGAAACGGGGTCTTTCATCGTCAGGGAGGGAAGCGGGGAATATTTATATCGCAAAGGGGATAATATTAAAATATCTATATTTGGGGAGAGTTTGAGGGATGTGATTATATGTTTAATAATATGAAGAATTCTGTCGGTCATAAGAAAATGAAAGGTATGCAGGTTATTGAGGTCATTTTCATTCTTATAATAATGATAATCGTTACCGTCGTTCTGGTGAACATGTTCACCGAGATGATGGGTGGCGGAAAGCAAAGCCTTTCCGGACAGCTTAATGACATTCAGGAATACAATCAGGGAAGGGAAGCGATGCGAAAGTGCAACGATTTATGCAACGATTTCAAGATGACAGGCGATGATTCCGATGCAATAAACTATTGCATCCAGGCCGTCGCTGTCGATGTAAGCGGTGACGGTGTGATTAAAGACATAGATAAAGGAAGTTTTGCTTTGATAGCCCTCCCTCCCGGGCAGGACGAGGTATGCGAAGAGCACATATACTGCCCGATGATAGGAGGCTCCGAGTGCAAGTATGGCTCAAGGTCATTGACAATGGACAACTGTGAAGCAACACTTTGCAGGTACTATCAGAAGAATAGCCTGACTGCAGAACAGGCCGCAATGAAAGTCGACCAGTTATGGGATCTCGGAGAGTGTGACTTGGCTGGCTCCAACTGGGCAGGCTGGATAGGTCCGATGTGCGGAACGAACATCACGATAACAGGAGCATTGGGTGGGGAAGCCCCGAATAACGGAGGGGGAAACAATGGCGGAAGCAATCCGCCGCCAGCAGGAGGCTCCGGAGTATGTGATACATTCTGTAACGGTCTAATTTACGAAGGCCAAACATACACGCTTGCCTATAGAAGCAACTGCATGACCGGCGATGACCAGAGTCCCGATTATTCATCATGTTTGTGGGCTCCACTGTTAGACACTTCTTATCAATATATAAATGCGGTGATATATTATGACGGCGACAATAAACAAAATCCCTGTACAGAGGGTTCATTTTGTTGCTGTGCATTTGAGTGATTCTATGATAAAGAAAAAAATAGCGTTTATCGGGATTGTTCTGATTGCGATACTGTTCATATCGGGCTGTGCTACAATAGAACAAGTAAAAGATTGTGACTATTACTGTTCTCAGGAAGGACAGGGACCGGCAATCAGTCCGGACTGCGTGCAGTTCACTGAGTGCGACGATCCCGGAATTCCTGTAACAGCCGAGATATGCGAAGGCGTCGAGCTTTGCTGCTGCGAGTCCTGAGTCATGGTTATTGGCCTTTAATTTCAGATTGGAATGAAAGCCAAAGAACAGAGTAGTGAAGTTAACTATTAGGATTTTGGATAGGAAATCCAATTAAAGTTGTTTTGGAGGTTCAGATATGAAATGGGGGAAGATATCCTTTTTTGTGATTTTAGTTATAGCTCTTTTTGTTTGTTCTTTTTCGGTCAGTGCTTTTGACATCAGCCTGCAGAAGGGCTGGAACCTCGTTTCCGTTTATACCACTGCGGACATCGATATCGATAGCCAATGCCCCACGCAGAATCCGAAGGCCTTCATAATAAAGGGCTCCAGGCTGGACGTAAGCACGGACACCCTCCAGTCAGGAGAATCTTACCTTATCAAAGTCAGCAATAACTGCAATCTTAATTTTGAAGGGGAATCCATACAGCCCAATTCGACAAACCTCACCAAAGGATGGAACATGATTTATGCTTATCTTGATACCGGCATGAACTACATAGAGGACCAATGCGGAAAGTCGGTTGCATTCACCCTCAAGAATGAAAACGGGAGGAACATACTATATCCTGAAAAAGACATACTGCATGCAGGAGTTACATATTTGTTAAGGATTGAAGACAATTGCACTGTTGATTTAGGGCAGAATACGGGAGTTTCCAACTGCACGGAATGCTGCCGCAACAACGGCTATGCTAATGCGGTATCCCCGAACAAGATGAATCTGACGCAATGCGCCGACCCCTACATGCCCGTTTTCGGATGCCCCAACTGCAGCGTCACTTTTGAGGTATGCTGCTGCGACAACCAGACGCTCACATGCGGCAATATGAGCGGCGTAATATGCGAGGATACGCAGATATGCTATAACGGAAACTTCGTGAGTTCCAGCGACTCTGAGGGAATGTGCTGTGTTGGTGGTGTCTGTGCCAACCTTAGTGACGACTTCAGGCCCAACCTCATGATTTCATCGATAAGCACGGAACCTTATCCGGTAAACACCTCACACACATCAGTGAATATATCAGTAAACATAACCAATAACGGCCTTGAGGATTCCGGGCCGTTCATCATCCAGCTATTCTACCAGAAGACGGTATTCCCTCACGTTGATTTGATAGGCGATGTGAAGGCAGGAGCCACATATACAAAGACATTCACAGCGACCGTCCTGAATGCGGAGGCTAAAGCCGGAGACGGCAAGACGGTGGGCATCGGCGGGAACACTATCGTGGTTAACGCTGATTACTTCAATCAGGTAGAGGAAACCAACGAAAACGATAACATGAGAACGGAAAATGTAACAGTGACAACAGGAACCGTAGGCGACACCACGCCGCCGGCAATAACAGCAAGCAGCCCGAGCGGAAACAGCGTAGATAAGAGCTCTAACATCTGGGTACAGTTCTCGGAAGAAGTATTGCTGACATATTTTGAATATTCCATTACATATAGTGACGGGGTGGCTGTCAGCGTAGGCCAGCCACAGTATACCGCATCTGATAAAAAGATTACATTCGCTCCGACATCAGCGCTTCAGTATAACAAGATAGTATATGTAAATATAACAAATATCACAGACCTTGCAGGCAACTATCTTGCCGCGCCTTACAGCTTCTCATTCAGAGTCCAGAGCGAGCCGGCGCCACAGCAATGCGCATCGCCATCCAAATGCATAGGTGCGGGAGACCCCAACTGCGCCGCAACGACTTCCCATACATGTAGCGCAGGCAAGGAATGCTGTACGGGATGCAAAAGCGGCTGGCGTTTCGGTTCAAATAACTGTGAACAGATACCAGTGCAGACAAAACCGAATGCCCCCTCAAATGTCATATTTGAAGATGTGACACACGAGCAGATAAGAGTCAAATGGAACGATAATTCAAACAACGAACAGGGATTTTACGTTTATTACAACATCGAAAACAACAGGACCACCGCAACAAAAGTGACAAAGGTAAGAGACAGCACGGGAGAGACAATAACAGGGCTTCCCGCCAATAATCATTATTATTTCTGGGTGACCGCCTATAACAACAAAGGAGAATCCTCGGCCGCAACGAACGATACACAGACACTTGCGGCTCCGCCGCAATGCATCGACACGACGAACCAGCACTGTGTGGATACCAAGAATACGGACACAATGGAAGACGGCGCCGGAGTTTGTGCAGATAACAAGGTATGCATAAAATGCCTGAATGGGCACAGATGGAACGGAACCGACTGTGAAGTTATTCCGGGAAGCCAGGCACTTCTTATCACAAACCCAACGACTGACGGAATAGTTGTAACACTTAGTGGCGGAAACATAGTGTATAGCGGAAAAGGAACCCATGACATTGAAGGGAGAATGATAGGAGCCGCCCATGTAAAATACATCTCTAAATACATAACACAGAACGAGAACCAGGACTGCGGTTCTGTACCTGTTTCCACTTATCTTTATAGCAGCAACATAGTTGAACAAGCAACAACCACATTCGGATTTATTAAGGAATTTGAATTCGATACTGGCTTCCATCCAAGCGCTTCCGGCCAATGGGCAATATGCGTCGCTGCACTTGATGAAAGCAGAATGATTGTCGATTCAGCAAAGAGGATTGTGGATATACAGGGGGGTGGCACCACTGCAATCTCAATAACCAAGCCTTCATCAGACGGAATTACAGCAGTCCTTGACAGCTCAAACAACATAGTGACAACAGACGGAACGGGAGTCGGAGTAAGCGCTATAGGAACGTCCGGTGTTGCTTATGTATCCGTTGTTGTCAAATCCGGAGATGTCTCATGCAATCTCGATAACTTTGAATACGCCAGCGGGGTCAAGAATACAACAAACCTG
>JAFGCI010000007.1 GCA_016932735.1 Candidatus Aenigmatarchaeota archaeon | reverse complement strand
TCTGCAGGAACATACACCATATGCGCTGCCGCCATTCATGGAGACGCAACCAAGCAGACCGCAAAGAGAACTATAGCAGTGGCTGCAGAAGGCTCAAGCTTTATAACAATATCTAAACCGGCAAATAACGAAATAGTGCTATTAGAAGATGATACAGGCAATATATGGCACAGTGTGCCACTTGAAAGCGGTGTGAAAGGAGGCGTCGGTGGCGTCAACAACCTTGATTACATCTCTATAGTTGTGGCACCTAACTGCGGTAACCTCAATGCATATGACTATGCTTCCAGTGCTGCGGATAAAATAAATAATCCGACATCAACTCTAAACAAAGACTTAACACTTGGCTGCATTTCAGGTCCGCATAAAATCTGTGTGGCAGGAATAAAGGTAGTAGATAATGTACCCACTATAAAATCATCTGCAGAAAGAAGCGTCGAGATTATACCTCTTTATGACTGTGCAAGCATGTCCGGAAATTTGATAATGGAAACTCAAAAAGCATATTTAGCAGGAATAACAGGAATGGCGGCCGCGCCGCCGGTAACAGGAACCGTAAATGTGGATTTGGATTTCAATCCAGGAGCCCTTTCGGCTTTCGGAACAGGGATTTCAGCAAAAATAAAAGCAGATGGGGTTCAGGTTGGGACATGTTCCGGATCGACTTGTGCAAATGATGTTCAGGTTCCTGCCACAACTAAAACAGTTCAGATAGTTACAACGTTCAGAGGTCATGAATTCACAAAAACTATAAACCTTCAGCCAGTTGAAGACACAACACCACCATCTTTATCAGTCTCAGCAGTAGGCAATGATACGTCCTCGCCCTACGAGACAACGCGAAACCAATTCAATATAATTATCACAAGCAATGAGGATATATCGACAACAGGCTTCGCATCACTGACTTCAGGATGTGGCATCAGCACTTCCGATATGGGCTGGAGAGAGATGGGCCTTCAGTGCAGGGGAGGATGCCCACACGGATACATAGACCCCTGCACAAGAATGAACAGCAGGACTTACGAATGCCCTGTGACCGTAAGTGCAGACGGCCAGCATGAAAGGCATATCTCATGCACAGACACAAGCTTAAACGAGAATTCGGCAAGCAACAACCTCGATGTAACGTTTACAAAGACTTCAGGTGCGGTTACTCTGGACCATATAGAACTGAATCCAAAAGATCCAACAATAAGTACATCCCAGACATTTACCGTAACACTTCATTATACAGATGGAACGTCAAGAACAATAGGGCCTGCAGAGACAACCACAGGCTCAACATATTTCACATGCAGAGTAGTTGATGGGCGCGGCCATTTTCAGCATGTGCCTGCACCTGTCTGCGCATTCTATCCGGGCAGCACTTCCGGAACAGACACGATTGAAGCTAGGGTTGTGGAAGGCGGAGTGACGAAAACGGACACAACGACCGTCACTTACGTAAAGCCTTGCAAACTAAAAAGTGCTCATTTAAGCTTTAGTGATGAAAACTTCAACGGAAAGGTAGATCCGGGAGAAAATGTAAATATTCTTACAACATTTGAAGGTGATTGTACCAATGTTGACACAATTCAAATAGATGCCGGCGGGGATGGTTGTAATATTGAATATTCCGGTGGAGATATTGCTGGAATAACAAAACAATTATCCCTAGCATCTACTGATACAACATTCTATAAATCATACAGTTGGAATGTTCCATCTATACCGACTGCATGTGAAGGGGCAACTGTCAGCGGAATTGCAGCTGCATTATGGGATGGACCTTATCCTGGCACAAGTCCGCAAATAGGAAACACTCTTTTATCTGTAAGCGGAAGCTTTACTTTTGCAGGATCGATTGAAAATCCATGCGAAGATGAGGTAGATGGAGCAAGACCGACCGGTTGTGACGGAGCCAATAGTGCATGCGTCGCAGAAGATTGCTGCGGAGACGAGCCGGATGAGGCATATCGCACATGCAGTTCATCAGGCATTGAAAACTGGGGGCAGGGATGCACTTCAGCAGACAAGAACTGCTGTTCTGGCGCAACTGATTGCATTGATCCGTTCTACCAGACCTGCATATCCTCGGGGACAGGCCATGTGATATCGACAAGCGGCTCTGGCACTGACATGAAAGCATACTGCAACAGCGGAAGATGGGAAGACTGCGACGGCTTCATTTCCGCCTGCGGGACCGGCATATGCGGGCTCGGCGCAGGCGTCAGGAGCGGAGAGACCTCCGCGCATGGGGAGTATTCATCTTCTGACATAAGCTCCAGCAAAGCGGAATGCTGCGGGGATGATGCAAATGAATATTATATAACCTCAGCAGGTCCTCAAGGATTTGTCAGTGTGGCTAGATGCTGCAACAGCCCGACCGACTGTGTAGATGTGGACCAGAAATGCAGGAGCAGAGGATCCAGAAGTTATGGACCTCCATGGACTTGCGGAGATAATAATAGATGGGTTGTCTGATTGTCATAAACATCCCGAATAAAATAAGAAACCGCTCACACTCTTTCTTTATTTTCGTCAATCGTCGAAGATTGGCGATTGATTTATATACTAAGACGTAGCTATAGGAATAACTACCTATAATGCTGATGCATTATAGAAAAACGGGAGAGGTGATAAGGTGGCAGTTGATTTACTATGGCTCGCTTTCTTTGCTCTACTCGTACCTGTATTAGCTGAGTACGGAAAGATCAAGGGATTAGCCAAACCACTAGGATTCATAGCTGGATCGGGATTATTCTTCCTGCTTGCAGCTGGTTTCGAGACATCATTGTGGATGATGTACGCAGCCGCTTACGGACCATTGGGTTCAGCATTATTCCAGTTCTTAGGATGGATATTGCTTCTCGTAGGCGCATTGTGGGGAGTTGTAACACTATTACAGAACAAGTAAAAATCCCCCTCTTCTTTTTTTATTTTGTTTATTTCGTCAGGACGCTCTCTATCCTGCATGTAGAAGGTATTTTTGACGATGCGACCTTAAGCGCTTTCTTTCCGGCCGCCTCTTTATCGGGGTTGAGCTTTATCTGAAGTATCCTCTGGTCCTTCTTTACCATTGCGGCAAGGCCTATAGGCTTTCCGAATGATTTCCTCATTCCTGTTGAGAAACGGTCCGCACCTGCGCCTGTTGCCAAAGGGTTCTCTCTCATGACGTGATGAGGGAAAACAAGCACTTTCATCATATAGAAGCCATCGCCGACATTTTTTGTCATCGCTTTATTCAGCGCCACCCTTGCGGCCTCAAGAGCATTGTGCCTTATCGATACGGCATTATCGACCCTGAGGTACATGGACAGCCTGTAATCCGTCTTTTTATCGCCGAAAGTATACCTGTGTATCTTCGGGTAAGGGACGCCCTTTACATAGCCTTTTTTGGGCTTTCTCTGGGACTGTCTGGTATTAGCCCTCTTTATCGTCCTGTAGCACCTTGCCGGTCTTAATGTAGCCATAAACAATTACACCTTACAGTTTATTTATAATCTATTAATATGTCTTGTATATTTACGCCAAATAAATATAAAGGTTTTTGAAAATTCCGGTTGCCGGGCTGTGAGCTCTTTTCTGTTTTCAATCTATTTATACGAAGGAAAATGAATTAAATATCATGGTATCCTCCGGAAAAGGCCAGGCGGCTTTTGAATACATGGTTATTGTTGTCATAGTGATGATGTTCATAATACCACTCTGGTATTACGGTATGCAGACAAGGCAGGGCGTTTCCGGAGACCTTTCAATTTCTTACGCCAAAAACACGGCAATGAAGATAACACAGACGGCCGATCTCCTATACTCCCAGAGGGAGAATGCAAGCATCCGGATAATGATACACATCCCAGACGGCGTCCAGTACACGAACATTGCGAACAGGAGCGTTCTCATTGTCGTTGCAACGCCTTCCGGCAACGTCACTGTTCTGGAACAGTCAAAGGCCAATATAACAGGAACTATACCGACCGTCAAGGGAGACTACTATTACATGATGAGGGCGATGGGGGACTATGTCAATATTACAGCTTCATAGAGCATTCTATGGATTGCGAAGAAAACCAACGAGAATGTGTGCCCAGGCCGCAGTAGAGTTCATGATATTCTTCGGCGTGATTATGGCCTTAATCATTGCAGTTACATATAATTCCCATATATCCGTCGGTCAGATAAACATTGAGAAAAGCACACAAAACATTCAGGACGATATAGAAAGCATAAAGAACAGGATTGACATGGTTTTTCTGAGTGGGAATGGCTTCTCAGCGAACATATCAATACCTGAGATGATATCCGGAAAAGATTATGAGATAAACATAACAAACGGCTTTCTGGTCATAAATGTAAGCGGGAACGTCCGGACAGAAAGGCTTATGACAAACAGAATAACAGGAAACATACAGAAAGGGTCCAACACCATTTCCAACGTGAATGATGAACTGGTGATATCATAAGAAAAACAAATTCTTCGAAAAAGAAAGAATGCCGACCGCGAAAGCGGTCTGTCCAAATTAAAGGGCAGATATGGTCGATGGATTTCACCGCTTCCATAGTCATACTGCTGATTATCATAGTGCCGGCTCTTTTGCTCTGGTATAACGCAAGCAGCGAAAGCACTGAACAAAGAAACATATTCAGGGCGGAGAGGCAGGTTCTAACAGTCACAGACATGATGATGGCGACTCCCGGCGTTCCGTCATCATGGAACAATACAACCGTCATATCTGTAGGATTCGCAACTGAAAAGAACATCCTTGAAGACCAGAAGCTGTCCGAGTTCAACAGAACGGATTACCAGAAACTGAAAACAATTTTCGGATACGATTTTTACTTCGAGCTGAAAGATATCAACGGAACGGTCTATTATACAAAAGGCCAGCAGCCTTCTTTCCAGAACACGACCATGCCTGTCGAGAGAAGAGGCATCTACAACGACAGGATAGTCATTCTTGACTTAACAGTATGGTATTAGCTCTTAATCATCCATGGCAGCAATTCGTTCTTTTCAAAAATAATCTTCTTCATCTTGAAATCGCCGGAAAGATGGACCCTTGCAGGATAAGTCAGCATTTTAAAATCCTCTTTTCCCAGAGAAACGACTGCGATCCTGACATCTTCCGGAAGTTTTGAAATATCGATTTTTTCATTCCTCGTGTCTATCCATACGATGTTTTGTTTTTTGAAGATGTCGGAAATTCTATCGGGAACTTTGCTTTCCGTGACAATCCTGCAGAACCTCGCCACACCCCTGCCGACAACTGAATCGGAGATGCAGACAGCTTTGTCTTTGTATGGGGAGAGGCCTACGATGCTCTGGCTCTTTCCCAGAGATTTTATCAGTATGATGTTTGGCTTGGGCTCTATTCCCAGGTTCGCTGAATTAAGGTTCCTATGGGTCTTTGTTATGAACCTGTTCAGGACCGAAGCAGTCTTTTTGGAGTCCTCATCAAACGCGATTACCTGTCCTACAGATCCCCTGGCGCTTGAGGAATAGTTCGGGGAAACCCTTTCGGTGAGATTGTCGCCTTTAAGCAATATCATGAGACCGCCTTCAGCAGGAGTCACAGAGAAATGGACTCCATCAATCTCAACCCCGTCCACCATCTCCGCAATCAACTCGAGGGAATCCCTGTTTATCATGATTCTTCTGTCGAGGAAGCTGTCTTCAGACAAAGAAGCAACGATACCGCTTGCGCAAATCTGCTCCTGCGGGGAGAGGCCCATTCCGAGCGCTTCAATGTAAGCCCTTCCGGGATAAAAATCGGTGTTATAGAATCCGAGCAATGAAAGGAAAGCAACGTCAAGCTCGAACTGCCTGCATCCGAGGTCAACGAATCCCGAAAGAGTTCTTGATGGAAGCTTTACGTTTTTGATGTCATTTGTTGTGATGAGAAGTATTTTTTTCATTTAATAGATTTCTTAAAGAGTCATTAAAAAAGTTTTATAGAACGCGTTTTTTATAGCATCTGAGTTATTTTGCCGAAAATTATTGGAACAGTTAAAATTTATAAAGATAGGCAATAACTAAGTAAAATTTGAGATGAAAAAAGGTGCATCACTTATGTCTTACGTCCAAAAAGAAACCTCGAGTAGCTATTTCAGAAAAATCATCGGCATGTTTTCCGGCGGTGGATATCAGCCCTGCTATGCAGGCGCCGATGATAAAATTTGCATCTCAGGAGAATCCTCGGTATATAGAGGCTTATTTTCAGGTATCCTTTTTTCTAAAAGACACAAAAAAAGCCCTGTGACAACATCAGGTGTGATTTCTGAATATCATCATAATGGGAATAATATAAGCAAGCGCAGGGCAAAGGAGATAGCCAGAAAAAGGGCAGGGAGCAAAAAACCAAAACATAAAAAAGAGTAGGCATCTATATAAATTCCAAATCCACAATTTATGGAGATAGAACCGGATGAAGAAATTTAAGCATCCGGAAGGTAAAGTGATTGAATATGCTGTCGCAAAGGATTTTTGCAATTGTCGTCGGTATCCTGATGCTTTCTTCAGTGGCAGGATTCGCTATCATGAACGTCTATCAGGCTCCGCCGGAGAATACGATACCGAGTATCATAGACAAGCCTCTTGGCCCCCAGGACAGGGTTTATATCCTTCAGACAGGAAGAGTCCTGATTGAATACCTGTATCCTGAAGGATGCACAGACTGCTCTGAAAAGATAGCCTTATACCAGAGCTTCGTTAACAATTTCAAAGATTATGCAGTTCTTGAACTTGCAGAAGTTCCCGCGAACGAGACTGCTGACAGGATTATTGGAAATTACGGCGACACGATGGAACTCGGAAACGTTACAACCGGTCAGGATTTTATGGCCGTATTCTGCAGTGTTGCCATGAAACAGCCGAAAGAGTGCCTGATAATGGAAATGTAGAGGCCAAAAAAGACAAACTTATATAAGTTCTCTTTTAAATAAGTTTATTAAATTTCATTATACTATATAGGGGTACGTACATTATGTATAAGATATTCGATGTTGAGGACAGGGTGAGGGTTCCACCGGAGAAGTTCATACTTGAGCCCGAGGAAGCCATTAAAAAGAGCCTTCAGGAGAAATGGGAGGGTATCGTTGAGAGAGAGGTCGGTATAGTCCTTGGGATAACCGAAATAAAAAACATGGGCGAGGGAATAATAATACCCGGCGACGGAGCAATATATTATCCTGTTGATTTCAAGCTTTTATCGTACCTTCCGGAGCAACATGAACTCGTCAAGGGCGAAGTCATCGACGTCACCGAGTTCGGCGCATTCGTTAACATCGGACCGATAGACGGAATGGTTCACATGTCGCAGCTTCTGGACGATTTTGTTTCATACGACATGAAGAATTCGACATTCTCCGGCAAGAAGACAAAAAGAGTTATCAAGGAAGGAGACCTTGTAAAGGCGAGGATAATTTCCATATCGCTTGCAAAAACAGATTATAAGATTGGACTGACGATGAGACAGCCCGGCCTCGGAGGGCTGGACTGGAAAGAAGAGGAAGATAAGCCCAGAAAGAAAGAACCTGAGAAAAAGGAAGAGAAGAAAAAGAAATGATAATTAATGGTGTTGTTATGGGATTAGAGAAACAGAAAGTATGCAGGAAATGCAGGAGAATAGTCCTTGAGGACAAATGCCCTGCCTGTGCCGTGGCTGAATTCTCCAGGACATGGAAAGGGGTAGTCCTGATTAATGATCCCAACGGCTCCGAGATAGCATCTTTGCTGGAACTTAAAGTTCCCGGTAAATATGCCCTCTGGGTCAAATGACGTATACCGATGTTGAATAAAGGTGATTATAATGAAAATTGATGTGACTGAAAACAAAGAGAACCCTCTCATGAAAAGGAATGAAGTTAGGGCTATAATCCATCATGAAGGCGGTGCAACCCCTTCAAGGGTGCAGATTTTAGAGCATTTGTCAAAATCACTCAAAGCCAACAAAGACAATATTGTGATAAATAAGATTTTCGGGCTAAAGGGCATAGACAAGTCAGAAGCGAAGATTGCAGTCTACAAAGACAAGAAAGACATCCCGAAGGCTGTTGCGGAAAAGATGGCCAGAAGAAACAAGCCTCCTAAGGGTTCAGAAGTAAAAGAGGAGGCGGCTCCGGCAACCGATGAAGCACCAAAGGAAGAGCCAAACCCCTCTGAAGAAGAGAAGAAAGAACAGGTGTAATTAATGGCATCAAAGAAGGTAAATAAGAAAGGAAAGAAGCAGAGAAAAGGAAGGAAGCATGAATCTGTGAAGGTCTGGACAAAGTACGAGGTCAGCGGCAATTCCTTAAAAAGGAAGAACAAGGCCTGTCCAAGATGCGGTCCGGGAACGTTCCTTTCAGATAACAAAAACAGGAAATACTGCGGAAAGTGCGGCTACACGGAATTAAGCAAAAAGGAATGAACTTTCTAACCTTTTTATTTAAAATGAAATGTTGAAGCAGCTATAAAACTATCTGTTAAAATTCTGATAGTTAACTAAGAATTACCTCAGGAACATAAGACCGATATCCTTGTTATCAGTCCGTATTTTTTTGATTTGACTGTGTAGCGGCAGGGAACCGAATAGCCATCCGTTCTGCATTCGTCGCTGAACGTCCCGGTATCTCCCGGAGGTATGACGATATTCCAATTGACTCTTTTCCCGTCATTTTCCCGGATTACTTCGACATCATCCGCGGTCCTGACATCAACACCGTCAAGGTTTCTTAATGTCGCAACCACATCACCGTTTTTGCAGCTCGTGTAATCGACTGAGAACAAACGGTCTTCTTTTGTCAGATATCCCGCCATTCCGTCCCCGGATTCTATTCTTATGAAAGAATACAGGGAATAAAAAAGGGCAATGACCATTACAATGAGAATAACAGAAGCGCTTTTCTTTACTATTCCTCTCATAATTTAACTATTGATTCCGGCACCTTAAATATGGAATCATATAAGCATATTGATAGCAAGAATCAGGCCAAAACCGATGAAAGCCCCCGCTGATACAAAAGGCATTGCAGGATAGAACCTGTCCTTCTTTGCTAACCGGAAAAGCAAAAGAAGGAATGTCATGACAGCCAGCGGTATTATCAACGTTTCCAGGAAAGCAATATTCTTCGGGACCCCCATAACTTTGACAAGATAATTTATGACAGAACCTGAGAAAAGCAGAGGGAACGCTACATCGCCTCCGCCGAGTATGGCAACGGTTGTTTTTGCCTTCTCTTTCCCTACTTCCTGATTCTTATTCAGCTTTACCGATATTTTTTTCCCGCTGTAAGGAATCGTGAATCCCGCGAATATGTTGTTTTTTGTCATCTCCTTTGCCATCGTGACCATATGTTTCGATTTCCACACTGCAATCATATCATAGATTGCTATAATCACCAAAAGGATGGCCATGTACTGGACTTCTATGAGAGGGGCGAAAAGGACGGCGATACCCGAGTACATGAAAACCTCTGTCAGATTGAGCAGGAATATGTTTCTGCTGTAAAGTTTGGCTACCGCGAGTATGAAACCGATAGCCAAAGCAATATCAGGATTTATGAAAACGCCGAGCAGGATTGTCACGGACATCCACACAGCTAAAAAGAAAAATATCTTCCAGAACTGGAATTTCTTTATTTTTATCAATAACAGAAGAAGTCCTGTCCCTATCCCGATGCTCATCAGTATGAAAAGAAACGAATCCATGCCTTCCATTTCTGGCCGTTCCCCGACGGCCGTATCGGGATAATTCACATTGACACTGCCGTCTGGAAGGGTCTCAACCTGCATGCTATGGCTTATCGCATATATTCCAAGAACCTGCGTCAGCAGGAAAATAGCGAGAAGTATTGCGGTGACCATCCATGTATGTTTCATAGGTATAATATGGAATGGATATATTATATATCTCGCGACTTCTGAACCATTTAAAAAATCTAAAAAGGAAATCTATTGGGTATGAATAGAAATCCAAGGATATACAGGGATTACACAATTGGCACATTGAAAAGATACGGATTAAGAAGACGGGATAATTTTACCGGGTACGCAGTATTCGAAAAGGCCGATACAATTTTCTTTTTTGACGAGATGCAGAACGGGAAATATAGACTGAAGACAAGCGGGTCAGGTAAAGGTAAATAAGCCCCGGGCGAGAATTTCAGCCTTTATTTTTCACAATATTCCTTGTATTCGAGTTCCATACCCGCGAAGCGGGATGAAACCGGCTTTTGAACTCGCGGTCTTCCGCTTACGAGGCGGACGCATTACCACTATGCTACCAGGGCACACCTATTGACATCTTCAAGATATGAATTTCAATCAATAAAAATTTTTTAATCAGGTTGCTTAATAAATTCACAAATATAAAGATTAGTTATACATTTATATACATAAAATGCAGCTCATCGTGGCTGGCATAGCTCAAAAGCGTATAATTACATGCTTTTGATAATTTTCATAGTGGGGGTGTTGGTTGATGGCAATCAAGGTGGCAAGCGTCACAGAGACTTTTGGAAAAGATGTTTTTACTGATAAGGGAATGTACTGCGGAAAGATTGAGGATTTTGAATGCGATTTAAGGAAATTCAAGGTCAGGGCAGTTGTCGTGAGAGCGATGAAGGGCTCATACCTTACAAACATGCTCGGAAACAAGAAAGGTCTTGTTGTCCCGTTCCCGATGGTTAGCTCAATCGGCGATGTCGTAATAATAAAGCACATCACGGCACCGGTAGCCGAAGATGTTGATGACATGCCGCCGGGAGCAGATTGATTCTCTTTCTGGGAACTCTCATGACCCTCATGGGAGACTTGGTTTTTTAAGCTCAATTAGCCGATAATAGACAATATGCGCACACATATCCAGTCTGGGGATGTGCGATCTACTGAACCTATAAATAGTTATATATTTCAATAATGTTCAGTATAGTTTGCGGCGGCTATTTATGGGCAATTTGACCCAAATTGAAGCAAAACTATAAAAAAGTGCGTGAAAGATATAAATATCTGTTAATTAATTATAGTGGAAGATATAACAATCAAACCAATCTCTTTCACTATATTTTCCCGGGCATATAAAAGGCACTGGACGGGAATTATAAGTGTAAGTTAAAGGTGTATGAATGCTCATTGAAAAGACTGAATATCTGACTGCCGGTGTGCATATCGGCATGAAATCATGCACGAAATTCATGAAGAAGTTCGTGTACAAGACAAGAGAAGACGGATTGTCGGTTTTCAATATTCAGAAGGTTGATGAAAGGATAGAAGCTGCAGCAAAGTTCCTTTCAGGATTTGAAAACATAATGGCCGTTTCAAGGAAAGGCAACGGAAGAACCGCTGTCGAGAAGTTCACGGAAATGATAGGAGGAAAGGCTGTTACTGGCAGATTCCCTCCCGGAACCCTTACGAACCCGTCATTCAAGGACTTCTATGAACCTGACGTCATTCTTGTTGTTGACCCGCTTATAGACAAGCAGGCTGTTAAAGAAGCTGTTCAGAAAAGGATACCAATAGTCGCTCTCTGCGACACGTTCAACGAGGTTAAAAATATTGATATGGTTGTCCCGATGAACAACAACGGAAGGAAATCGCTTGCAATATTCTTCATGCTTATCGCAAGGGAAATACTGAAACATAAGAAGAAAATAAAGGAAGACAGCGAGTTCAAGTTTGATATCAAGGATTTCGGAGGCCAGATATGAATCTAAAGTCACAGAAAGCAATGGCTGCAAAGATACTCAAATCGGGGGTTTCAAGGATAAAAGTTGAGAACGATCCAGATGTAGCCGAAGCGATAACAAGGAACGATATCAGAGAACTCATAAGAAGCGGTCTCATTTCGGCCGTCCCTAAGAAAGGCCAATGCAAGTCATCATCCAGGAAAAAGTCACTCCAGAAGAAGAAAGGAAGGAAGATGTCAAAAGGAAGCAAGAAGGGAACAAAAAAAGCAAGAAAGAACCCTAAGGTAAAATGGATGGAAAAGATAAGGCCCATAAGGAGGCTCCTTAAAGGAATGAAAGAGGGAGCCCAGCTGAATAATGCCGATTACAAAAAACTTTACAAACTCTCAAGCGGAGGGACTTTCAGAAGCAAGAAACATATACTCATGTATGCAGCTGACCATGACATGCTTAAAGGCTCAAAGCCAAGGAAGAACAAAACAAGTATTGCAAATACCAAGACAGATTCAGAACCCAAGAAAACAAAGCCACAGACAAAAAGCACTGCGACAAAAACAGCTTCTCCAAAAAAGAAGCCGTCCGCAGCAAAAAAGGTGAAGAAAGATGCCTAGAGGAAGAAAAATAGTTCCGCACAGACGGGTAAGGGAAGGAAAGACCGATTACAGGCAGCGTCTAAAACTTGTAAAGTCCGGAAAACCCAGACTTGTGGTGAGAAGGGCAAACAGGAACATGAGCTGCCAGATTGTCAGTTTTGATAAGAAGAGCGATAAAACACTTGTATCCGCTTCCTCCATAGAGCTCGCGAATTTCGGGTGGAATGCAAATACAGGAAACATACCTGGAGCATACCTGACAGGTCTTCTTTGCGCTGTACGTGCAAAATCAGCGGGAATTAAGGAAGCCGTGCCGGATATAGGATTCTTTGAGGCGCACCACGGCTCAAGGGTTCTTTCTGCACTTAAGGGAGCACTTGATGGCGGCCTGGAAATCCCGCACAGTAAGGAGGCTTTCCCGCCTGAAGACAGGATGAATGGAGCGCACATAGCTAATTATGCAGCTGAACTCAAGAAGGGCGACAATGCAAAGTACGAGAAATATTTTTCCGCTTACATCAAAGCGAAAGTCGACCCGGAAACAATTGCAAAGCTTTTTGAGACGGTCAAATCAAAAGTAATCAGCGAAGGGGCTTCAGAGAAAAAACCAAAACCCGTAACCCAGAAAAAAGAAAAGAAAGCAACTCCCAAAAAGGAACCTGAAAAGGAATAGACTCTTTTTTCAATTAGATATTAAAGTGACCGACACCAACTAATTATAATGGAGGACATAATCACTCAGAACAGTGTCGTTCATTATATTTCAACGGCAATTTTTTGCCGGTGATTATATTATGCTGCCGAGGAAGCTTGTCAGGGAAGAAAGCGTAATTGACGGGCGCACATTCTCAAGATGCTATCTTGCAGGCAGCATGGCCTCAACAGTGTTTCTAATAGCGTATTTTGCCCATAACGAGTTCGTGGCCTTTTTCATGGGCATATTCCTTGCATGGTCTATTCTTATGGTCTTTGATGCAATCCTCCCGTATCATAGGCGTTTTCATGGATTAAACGGCTCCGTTGCACTTATTTTAGGGGTTATTGCGGCAATAATACTAAGCCCGTATATGTACATTTATTTTATAATACTGTTAATAGCATCTATAGCGGTATATTCAAAGCCCGTAAAGAATTTCTTGTTTCCCAAGAGAATAAGCAGCAAGGACGACGAAGAATAATGTTTTAGAGAAATTATTTTTTAATTTCAAGCTTCCTGTCATGGATCGTATCGACACTTTCATTATCAAACGAGAGGTCAAAAAATTCCATTTCTTTTCTGAGGGCTGAAAAAGCCGTATCCAGAAAACCATTTCCGAACGCAGGAACAACATTAATCTTCTTTATCGTAATTTTTTTCTTTCCCATATTTCAAAATTATAGTTTGGTGATTTATAAAGATTTTTTTATAGAAATGGTATATTTTTAACAAATGTAAAAAAAATGGCTCGAAAAATCAAACACAAGGATAATTTCTAAAAGGAGTCCGATTGTAAAATTTACATAAAAAGAGCATACAATGGCTTTATAAAAGTTTCCCGTGACCGGTCAGTCTCCATCTCCCGAGAACCTGCTGAGAGATTGCCAGCCTGTCGCCTTTCTCTGCACAAATAGGAAGCTTGAGTGTCAGGCTAATCTTTTCGCCCTTTATTGATGTGATAACTCCTATGGTTCTAGACATACCGACATTCAGGAGTAGCGGATCCCCTATTTTCAGAAGAGAAGCCGATTCATCGGTTCTGGCTCCGACAGCCCTTTTGAGTACATGATATTCCATACTTATCTCACTGAAAATGGGAGGCAGTTTGCCAATACGGCCTGCCACATTTCCTGAAAGGCCATCCGATTTGGCGAGTGCCGGATCAAGCGTTGTCATTATTCCCGCAAGGCCTCCCGGCTCAAGGACATCCAGTTTTTTGCCGCCTTTATGAATACCCATGATTTTTGTTTTTATCGGCTCATATTTTTCCTTTATCTTGAGTCCTGGCCTGATTTCTATCTCTTCACCTATATTCAGGAAGCCTTCGACAAGAGAGCCGCCTAATATTCCTCCGCCCAGCTTTTCAATAGATGTTCCGGGCTTGTTTATATCAAAAGAACGGGCAACATACATTTTTGCCTCTTTCTTCGGATCTCTTTTTGGTGTCGGTACTTCGTTTTCGAGAGCTTCAATGAGCATATCAATGTTAATCTTTTTCCTTGCTGAAATCGGTATTATCGGAGCATTCTCAGCCACTGTCCCTTTAAGGAACTCCTTTATCTGCTTATAATTCTGCATTGCCTGCTCCTTTGTCACAAGGTCTATCTTATTCTGCACAACGACAATATTTTTTATTCCGACAATATCGAGCGCAAGAATGTGTTCCAGCGTCTGAGGCTGCGGGCATTTCTCATTAGCCGCAACAAGAAGCATCGCTCCGTCCATTAAAGACGCTCCTGAAAGAACTGTAGCCATAAGCGTTTCATGGCCCGGCGCATCGACAAAAGAAACCGTTCTCAGAGGGGCGCATTCACTCACGCATTTCATGCATTTGTCTGTCGTTGTGTGGCCGCCGCATTTACTGCATTTGTAGAATGTTGCATCAGCATAGCCAAGCCTTATGGAAATGCCTCTTTTTATTTCCTCTGAATGGGTGTCTGTCCATTTTCCCGAAAGGGCTTCCGTGAGGCTTGTTTTACCATGGTCTACATGGCCTACAAGGCCTATATTTACTTCCGGAATAAGATTTATTTCTTTAGGCTTTTTTTCCTGAGTTTTTTTCTCTACATGAGAAGGCTTGTAAGGAGCTATTTTTTCTTTCACTGTTGTTTTCTTTTCTGTCTTTTTCTTAGAAACTATGATATCACCATAACTGAATTTGTATCTATACTATTAATGTATTAATTAATAAAAGTACCATAATAAACAATCAAAACAATCTAAACATAAGTCACGCAGGAGTGCTTGCCATAGATGAAGCCTATTGAGTCAAAACTAAACAATAAAATCACAAGTCATATAGCAAGTACATGCCCGCCAATACCAATATCATAAAGCGGGAGACAACAAATAAACAATAAAATCAATTAACAAATATAAGATGCCGGGATGGCCGAGTCCGGTTCAGCCCCAAAGAAGGTGGGACCAAAGGCGATAGACTCGAATGTCGGAAAGAAGCATATTGCATATGCTTCATACTTGAATGGATGTTATGAGCGGGAGATCCGCTATGACATAAGAGACATCTATTGGGCGCAAGTCCGCACAGGTTCGAATCCTGTTCCCGGCGCTTATTTTTATTCAGTCTGCCTAATTATATTCTATATGATAGACCTTGTCAGGGCAGAGAAGTTCGCAATCTGGATCGCGGAAAGGGCCGGAAAGCTTATTCTTGAGAACAAAAACAAAATAGAAATAACAGAAATAAAGGACAAGCAGGATTTCTGCACCAATGTTGATTTGAAGTCGGAAAAACTGATAATCGATGCTATAAAGAAGGAATATCCGGATCATGTTATAATTTCCGAAGAGATAGGAAAAGTCGATAAGAAGTCTGATTATGCATGGATAATAGACCCGATAGATGGGACTAAAAACTTCATGAGAAATATGCCCATGTTCTGCGTTTCGATAGCTCTGCAATTCAGTGGGGAAACGATTGTCGGGGTAGTATTTAACCCACTGGCACAGATGACTTTTCATGCCAGAAATGGAGGGGGAACCCGGCTCAATGGCCATAAGATAAAGGTATCTGGTATCAAGAAACTTGACCATTCATACGTATACATAGATTCAGGAAAAATATACGGGTTAAATGAAACGGACAGGAAAAAAGCTCTTGAAAGGCTTAATATACTTATTACATCGGTATTCCGTGTTCACAGTTATGGCTCCGGAGCTCTTGGTTTGTGCCATCTTGCCCAAGGCTCTTACGATATTTATTTTGACATCACAGGCTTCACGAAACTCGTCGACGTCGCAGCTGGTTCAATCATTGTAAAAGAGGCGGGCGGAACTTTCTCAGAAATGGATGGCCATTTCCTCGCAACGAATGGGCATCTTGAAAAGAAGGTTATAGAGCTTCTGAAGGTTTAAATCAGCCTGAAATAAATAGTCGTTTCGTTATCCTTCTCTTCGCTTCTCGTTATTTCAAGCTGTCCAAGCTCGAAAGTGTTCTTTACATGAGTTCCCGCGCATGCGCATTTATCTATGCCCGGTATCTCGACGACTCTCAGTTTCTTAATAACTTCAGGAAGCTTCTGGATTCCGGAAGTGCGCATCGGGTCAAGGTTTTTTAGCGCTTCCTGCCTTCCCAATTCATAGAATCTGAGAGGAATTCTCTTCATTACGAGTTCTCTGAAATCTTCGGTTATATCGACCTTTACTCCTGTATCGACCGGAAGCGGGGCTATTTTGATTGCAGACTCGCTCTCCTCTATAGAGACGCTGTTCGTCTTTATCTTGAATCTTTTCGCTATGATGCCTGATACCATATGCTGGGCAGTGTGCATCTTCATCAGAGAGTATCTTCTGTTCCAGTTTATCTCGCCGCTGACCGAATCCGAGCCAATCATTCCATCGGTGTAATGGAGAACATCATCACCGTCTCTTTCCACGCGAAGAACTCTGACACTATTCAGAACACCCGTGTCGTAATCCTGGCCGCCTGATTTTGGATAGAAAGCCGTCTTGTCGAGAACCACGAAGCCATCGCCTCTCCTGACGACGTTGGCATCAAATTTCTTCATATAAGGATCCTGAAGGTAAAGTTTGACGGTCATAAAAATCATCAGTTGATATTTGGAGACTGATAAATAAATTAAACATATTTAAGCTTAAAATCACATAATCCCTTATACCTTTGAGGTCTTGAGCATATTAAATATGCTTCTTTAAAATCCAAGTGATGATTATGAAATGTGTAAGTTGCGGAATTAACGTTGAAGTCCAGAACAACTGGGTCCAGTTCAAATGCCCGTCTTGCGGGGAATCTGAAGTGGTCAGATGCGAGAAGTGCAAGCTTGTAGGGAACACTTACAAGTGCGGAAAGTGCGGATTTGAAGGACCCTGAAGGAGCGCTTGCTTGTGACTTCAGGGCATTGCACGAAGTGCACATGCCATTAAACAATTCTAATCATTTTTATGGTGATACTATGGGAAAAGTAAGAGTTATTGCAAGAGTGACGCCTGATGAGCCGGAAAACTTCGACTCTCTTAAGGCGGCAGTCGAGGCTTTGCAGCCCGAGAACATAGAGATTGAAGATATTGGTTTTGGTGTAAGGGCGATAAAGCTTGTCAAAGTAGTTCCTGAAGAGGACGGCGCAATGCCTAAATTCGAGGAACAGCTGGAGAAGCTTCCCCATTCAGGCGGAAGCGAGATTCTGGCAGTTGACAGGATGTAAATCCTTTATTTATTCTTTTTAGGAACTTTATTCCGTAATCTTTATAGATGACATAGACCTTAGATTATAGTGAAGGGCACTACTTTATTGAATTTGGCCTTTCAATACATTTTCCTGACATATTCAGGATTATTTTATGTCAGGAATCATGACCAAGGTGAATCTCTATATGAAAGCCATAATTCTTGCGGGCGGGTTTGCAAAGAGACTCTGGCCTCTGACGAAAGACTATCCAAAGCCCCTTCTTAAAGTCAACGAGAAGGCTATAATAGAGCATATTCTTGAGAAGATAGTGACAGTTGATGGCATTGATAAGATATACATATCGTCCAATGAAACATTCGAAAAGCATTTCAGGGACGAGCTGAAGCACCATCTGGAGAAAGAGCATATAGACCTTGCTATAGAGCCCACAACCCACGAAGGGGATAAACTGGGAGCTATAGGCGCCATACATTATCTCATAAAGAAAGAGAAAATTGATGATGACATCCTTATAATTGCAGGAGACAACCTCTTCGGCTTTGACATAAACGATTTTGTATATACATTCAGAAAGGCGCATAAGCCCGTCATAGCGTTCTATGACATAAAGGACATCGACAAAGTCAGGAACACTTACGGCAATGTCCTTCTTGATGAGGTAAGCAGAGTCCGGAATTTTGTTGAAAAGCCCGCCGAGCCCTTATCCACTCTGATAAGCACTGCGTGCTATATATTCCCTAAATCCGCTCTCAGGCTTCTTGACGAATATATGAAGAGCGAAGACAAGAGAGACGCTCCCGGATACTTCATATCATGGCTTCACAAAAAGGAAGAGGTCATAGGATTTGTCTTCGACGAGCACTGGTTCGACATAGGAAGCCACGAAGCCCTGGCTGAAGCTAGGGAGTTTTATGCTGAGCTGAAAAAGAGATAATCAAGCCGCAATGGCTGGTTGCATGTCTACCACAGCTCTTGCATCGGGACTGAGAACTCCTTGTCTTTTCTGCGATTCCAAGTAGCTGTCATATTCTTTTAATTCTCTCAGAGTTCCGTAAAAACTGCCACCTATCTGGACAGCTCTGTCTCTTAAATGTGAATACAACTCTCTGGGGTCTCTTTTATTTCCTGTAAGCCTTTCCTCTACCCAGGTCGTAAGGCCTTCATTAAGGTATTGACCTAACCTTATATTCTTGAAATAATCCAGCCATTTCGAATGGGTGAGTTCATGAACCAATGTCGCCCACCTGTTCTTCTTGACTTTGGATGAATCGAGACCGTCAAGAAGACTGTCAACAGTATTAAGTCTCGCCTTCAGGTATGTCTCGCCTTCAGGATCTCTGGTGTATCTAAGCGTTCTCTGCATCCAGTCCTTTTTTCTTGCCAGATAGTCTCTGGCTCTTTCAGAGCCGTTTTCTCCATCGAGCATATCTGATATACCTATCTGATAAGTCCTGTCAAGATCCTGATGATTGACACCGAAAACGCCGCCCTCGGGAAGATCGTTTGCATCTTTCTTGATACCGAGCTTGCTTGTGTACTTCGTTATACCGGCCAGTGTTTTTTTGTAAGCATTGCTCCACCTTCTTCCACCCGGAAGAAGCGAGAATAAGCCATCGACTGCCTCTGTGCCTGCCAGAACTTCTCTACCGAGAACGCCTTGGTAAGATGTCATCTATATACACCTGATAGTCAACCTATCTTCAACTAAATAAATTTTCTATACAAATCTTTATATACCTATCACATTTGTCATCATGATGTGATTACAGAAATTTATAAGGAATATTAAAAAGAAAAACAATAAAAATTCATGCCGGACGAAAATGGTTATATCAAATTCAGTTGTGAATGGATTAAAGGAGAACCTCTCCCTGAAAAATCCATCAAGGAACTAAACTTCTGGAGAAAGAAGATGTTCGATTTGGGCCTAATCGGAATGTATGACAACGGAATCGGTTTCGGCAATATCAGCATCAGAATAGGAGAGACGAGGCAGTTCATAATAACCGGTTCTGCGACAGGAGGCACCAAAAATCTTGGTCCGGAGCATTATGTCAAAGTCACCGAAGTCCGTCACGAGAAGAACAGCCTCGTATGCGTTGGGCCGATAAAAGCGTCATCAGAATCAATGACCCACGCAGCAGTTTATGATTCCGACCCAAATGCTATGGCAGTCATCCATGTCCACAACCTGAAAATATGGAAAAAACTGCTTAATAAAGTCCCGACGACGTCAAAAGATGCCACATACGGGACTCCTGAAATGGCGGAGGAAGTCATGAGGATATTCCGTGAAACCGATGTCAAGAAGAAGGGGATATTCGTTATGGGCGGCCACGAAGAAGGTATAATAACCTTCGGAAAGACTCTCGAAGAGGTCGGGAGCCGGATGATAGAATATTTTGAGGAATACAAATGAACGTTGACGGAAAGCATTACAGGACTATTTGGTTAAAGGATGAAAAGACAGTCCAGATAATAGACCAGAGATGGCTCCCGCATAAGTTCATTATAGAGGATCTGAAGGCGGTGGATGATTTCTGCGTGTCTATAAAGGACATGCACGTCAGAGGGGCTGGGCTTATAGGAGCTACTGCCGGCTACGGAATGTATATAGCATCGCTTGAAGCTCCGGAAGATTCTTTCGACGAATTCATGGTGAAATCAGCTGAAAGGCTGAAAGCGACACGCCCGACTGCGGTTAACCTTGCATGGGCCTGCAGAAGGCAGCTTACACAAATATCGAAAGGCAAGTCAGTGGATGAAAAGATTGCAATCGCAAAAAGAACCTCTCAGGAGATTGCTGATGAGGATGCTGATTTCTGCAGGCGGATAGGTGAACATGGGGTTAAGATAATCGAAGAGTTGTCAAGAAAGAAGAAACCGTCAACATACTGACCCACTGCAACGCGGGTTGGCTGGCATTCGTAGATTACGGCTCGGCGACTGCTCCGATATATGCTGCTCACGACAAGGGCATTAAGCTTCATGTCTGGGTCGATGAGACCCGTCCGAGGAATCAGGGAGCGACCCTTACTGCGTGGGAACTCGGAAAGCACGGTGTTCCTCATACGGTCATAGCCGATAACACGGGGGGTCACCTTATGCAGCACGGAATGGTCGATATGTGCATAGTGGGAACTGACAGGACGACCCGTGCAGGCGATGTCGCTAACAAGATTGGAACCTATCTGAAAGCATTAGCCTCAAAGGATAACAACGTTCCTTTTTACGTTGCTTTGCCTTCATCAACATTTGACTGGAATATCAGGGACGGAGTAAAAGAAATACCCATTGAAGAGCGCGGAAGCGATGAAGTGAAATACGCGCAGGGGCTAATTGACGGAGAGATAAAAAAGGTTCTTCTGACACCCAAAGAAAGCCCGGCAAAGAATTTCGGCTTTGATGTGACCCCTGCACGATTGGTGACAGGGTTAATAACTGAAAGGGGAATATGCAAAGCAGATGAGAAATCCATTCTGAAACTTTATCCTGAGTATAAATAATAACATTTTTATTGAGCAACACCAAAGTTTGTATTAGTGATTCAAATGAAAATCCAGTGGTTAGGTCATGCGTCTTTTCGGATAGAAACCAAAGGAAAAATAATCTACATAGACCCTTATGTTCTGCCAAAAAACTCGCCTCTGGCGGACATGATTCTCATCACGCACGACCATTTCGACCATCTCGACATTGGAAAGATTGGCGAAATAAGAAAGCCCGGCACTATTTTTATTGGCAATGAAAAAACAGCGCGGTCGTTTCGCGAAATAACTGTCGTCGATTACTGGAAGACCAAAGATTTTAACGGAATAAAAGTTACGGCAGTGCCCGGATACAATCCAAACAAAAAATTCCATCAGAAAGGAGACGTTTCCGGTTTTGTTCTTGAATCCGAAGGAAAAAGGATTTATCATGCAGGCGACACCGACCTTATACCTGAAATGAATAGGCTCGAAAACATTGACGTTGCACTTCTTCCAATCGGCGGAACCTATACAATGGATATGGGAGAAGCTATTGAGGCGGCATTGATTATCCGCCCCGGCACGGTCATACCCATGCACTATAACACCATACAGGGAACCGAAGCGAATCCCGAAGAATTCAGGAAAATGCTTCAGGGAAGATCGGACATAGTTATGGAAACCGCTTATGGGAAGAGTATAGAAGTCTGAACTGAACAGTTAATTAAGGTTCCAACCAATTATTATTTATGAAAAAAATTCTGATTGTTCTTGTATTTCTATTCTTAATTATGCTCTCCGCCAGCAGGATTTCTGCAGAAGAAATAAATTCCAGAGCAGTCACCTATATGGATCTGACAATTACAAAGGGAGGGACGATAAACCTCAAGTCGCAGACAGACAACGCCTTTTCGAATCATATCAAAGTTTTTCTGAACATGCCCCAGATAAACGGGATGCAGACCAGACGGCTTATTTCAGTCGAAGGACCGGACGAGCATGAGGTTTCCGTCGATGAATGGGGTAATGATATACTTATGCTCAAATGGAACAAGCCGCCCGTGGGAAAGGATCTTTCCTACGAGATTGTCTATAATGTCAAGCTCGGGAAAAGCGAGCTTGAGGGAAAGAGGATGAAGCCTCCAACATCCGAGTATACCCGGCCCAACGAGGATATAATGCAGATAGCTTACAGCCTGAAAAGGGATACAGATATTGAAACATTGTTCGAAATAAACAGGTGGGTCTATGAGAATGTAAAGTATGACTTGGAGTATACGCAGTCGGTAGAGACGGCTTCATGGGTCTGCGAGAACCGCAAAGGAACATGCGACGAGTTCTCAAACCTTGCTATAGCATTGCTGAATGCACTGGACTACAATGCATGGTATTCCGCCGGATGGGCATATTCAGGAAAGGGTTGGGAGCCCCATGCATGGGTTAAAGTATATCTTGAAGACAAGACAGTCGGAATGGACCCCACGTGGCTTGAATACCCGATTGATGCGACCCACGTCGAATTCACCACTATTCCAGATTCTAACAATACTGAGTATGTCCAGAGCGAAGGTTCAGGATACAAGATTATCTGGACAAAGAGCGACGTCCGGCTGGAAATAAATGAATATAATAAAGAGAATATAACAAAGGTCACGGCGAACGTTCTTGACGACGACATGAAAGGAGGCTCATACGGAGTCATCACAGCTTTCGTGGAAGCAGAAGGATGCCATCAGGGAACCCTTACGGCTACGAGCTGCACAAGAGAAGATGGAAATCCTCTTCTTGAATTCCTCAATAAGGAAAAACACATAGGCTTCTGTGGAAGCGAAAGCTTCAATTTCTTTTTCAGGTCTTCGTCAACCGGTTCAATGTTTACAAAATATTCCTGTCCTGTCGTCATATCGACATCAGAAGGCGACAGGGACATTGTTGGTGTCGCGATTGAAGGAACTGCCGGGAATCCTGATTTGTACGTATCTTCAACAGACAGCATCGTTGTAGGAAGCCGGATAGAAGTTTTAGTCAAGAATTTTGATTCAGGTACAATATACACAGATTTTAATGGCGAAACACAAACAAAGGATGTATCAGGTGAAGATGCCGAGTTCTTTTTCGAATCGCCCGATGTTCCGGGGAAATATCAGCTGATAGTCTTTGCAGACAGCGGCGCGCTGGAAACAAGGGAAATCACAGTATTGAGCAACAGAGTCCTCCAGATATCAAAAATCGAAGTACCTTCAAAAGCCGATTTGGGAGATAACGTCACGATAAACGTGACAATAGCAGCCGATTCCACGTCAAACGGCTATGTGGAACTGATATTTGGTTCTCATAAGGATAAGCAGGAATTCTCTATTCTTGGCAGCTCAAGAAGAGAATTCACATTCCCCATCAGCCTGCAGGAAGCGGGAAAGAAAGACATATCGGTTAAAGTTTTCACGGACATCTACCAGGACGGCTGGGCAGGCTCACTGAAGGTGGAAAGCCGGGAACAGGCGATAACTGACGGGGCGAAAGACATTTTAAGCATGATTCTAGATTTCTTTATACAGCTCGGGGAAATGATTGAAAACCTGCTGGGGTTATGATTATGGAAGTGACAATCATTGTTTCAGGGGAAGAGAAGGATATGCCTCTGGTAAAAGGAGATACGGTTTCAGATATCCTGAAAAAGGCGAAGATAAATCCAGAAACCGTGATAGTCAGGAGAAAGAATACTATAATCCCCGACGACGAAGAAGTCAGGGACGGGGATTCATTATACGTTCTGAAAGTGGTTTCGGGCGGATAAATCATATAAATCAAACCGACAATGGTTTGTTATCGTGATTCTTATGGCTGATATTGAAATCTGGACAGAGAAATACAGGCCTAAAAAACTTTCTGAAGTGGTCGGACAGGAGCACGTCGTAGACAGGCTCAAGGCGTGGGTCAAGAAAGGCTCAATCCCGAATATGCTCTTTGCAGGACCCGCAGGTGTCGGCAAGACTACAATCGCTCTGGCTTTGGCGAGGGAGCTTTTCGGGGAGAACTGGCACGACAACTTTCAGGAAACCAACGCCTCTGATGAAAGGGGAATAAACATCGTCCGCGGAAAGATAAAGGATTTCGCAAGGACTATCCCCATTGGACATGACTTCAAGATAGTCTTTCTGGACGAATCCGACGCTTTGACGCCGGAGGCGCAGCAGGCTCTCAGAAGGACCATGGAGAAATACGCAGGCGTTTGCCGTTTCATTCTTTCATGCAACTATTCCAGCCATATAATCGAGCCTATCCAGTCGAGATGTGCAGTCTTCCGGTTCAAATCATTATCCGAGGACGACGTGAGGACTTATGCTGAAAGGCTTGCAAAGGGCGAGAACATAAAGCTGAGTTCCGATGCATTCAAAGCTCTTTATGAGATAACCGGCGGAGACCTCAGGACAGCTACGAACGTCCTGCAAGCGACAAGCGCCCTCGGCGACGTTACTAAGGAAAGGCTTTACGAGACCGTCGCGCAGGCAAGGCCGGAGGACATAAAGAAGATGCTTGAAACCGTTCTGAAGGGTGATTTCCAGTCCGGGAGGAAGATGCTCTTTGACATGCTCATAAATCAGGGACTTTCCGGCGAGGATATCATAAAAGGCATCTATAAGCAGATTTTTGAGCTCGAAATTGAAGAAGAAAAAAGGCTCAGATTAATTGAGAAGTGCGGAGAGTATGAATTCCGGCTTAACCAGGGAGGAAGTCCGGAAATACAGCTTGAAGCTCTGCTTTCAAATTTCCTGAAAGGCTGAATTCTTCATATTTTTTAAAACATGTCTACAATTATCATACATAGTTCTTTTTGGGTTTTTAGAATGTTCGGCAAGGAAAAGAAAGAAGAGATTGAGAAGGATTTGAACGACGAACGGATAGACTTAGCCGAATATATTGAGAAAGCTAGGGAAGAAGCAACTGAAAAGCTTGATGAAACCCTTTCCAAAAACAAGATGGAATTCTGCAGCCGTTGCGGAAGGAAAGTCGATTCAAGGATGGAGTGGGGTGGAAAGTGCATCAGAGACGGATGCACCGAGCTTATCTGCATAGACTGCTGGGAGAACGGAAAGAAGAAATGCAAAGTGCATTCCAATGAAGGTATTATTTCCATAAAGGAAGAACCAAAGAAGAAACAGAAGGAAACAAAAGAGCCGGAAAAAACCGATGAAGAAACTGAGGTCATCAGTAAGGAAGAAGAGCTGAAAGAAGTCCCCATCAGAAACATTGTACAGAGGGCCTCAGGGATAACTAACGATGAGAATGTTATAATGGGATATGCTTCCGATTTCAGGGAATTCGTCCATGACAGGCTAGTCATCTACGGGACTCCGGATTTCTCCCCGAAAGGCTATTTTGAGCATGGCAAGTTCCGGACGGAAGATAACAGCTTCCTTATTTTCAGAAAATTCCTTATTTTCAAAAGAGGCATGCTCAGGATACATATCCTGCCATTTGCCAGATACGAACCGCCGCTTGAGAACTATATAGCGGGAATAATAAACGGGGCAGGGAGAGGCATCTACAACATATTTGTTTTTGTAACAGACACCGGAAGGATAACAAGAGATACGATTGACCTGATAAACAGGTTTGAGAGCATGGCTTCATCCCTGTTCTTTTACGACGCCCAGAAAAGGCAGCTGCACAGGTCAAGCGACGGACTTGACCTTTTCTATTCATCCTGGCTTGACCCGAACCAGAGGCCAATGTTCTTTAAGGACCTCGTCAAAATACCGTCGGAAATGACAGGCGACATCGCAGTCCTTTCTGTCAGGGGCTTTGCGCGCTACATGAAAATGGATGAAAGGAAGGCTTTGAGGATACTTAAAGGCTGCGGCCTGCTCAAAAGGATAAAGGGCAGCGATTCTTTCATGCTGAAGTTCTGATGATGCTCCTGTTTATATTTAAAAATATCTAAACCATATTCTATGGTATCATAAGCATGCCTCATGCATTTCTATGCATGAGGAAATCCAACAAAAGCATGCCTCACGCAGGAAATGCGTGAGGAAATCCAATATATGGGCAGGTAGCTCAGCTTGGCGGCAGAGCCGCTGATTGGACATACGCGCACTATCGTGCACGTCAAACAAGATTTACATGTGAGTCCGGTTCAGAAATAAGCGGTTCTCCAGGCAATTAGAGCGCACGACTGATATTCCGGAAGACGAAAGCCTTTGGCTTCATCGGAACTGAAATCGTGAGGTCATGGGTTCAAATGGAGATATTTTCACAGAATTCATGTGAAAATAAGTTTTTGCCGCGAATGCGGCTATCTCCGGGAGAATCCCATCCCGCCCATATCATACTATCTTATTCTCCTGTATCTTCCTGCAAATCCTGCAATAGAAAAGCTGTTTCTCATCTTCAGACATCTCGCCGTTTGCAAGTTCCTTGGTCAGTTTTTCCATAAGCGAAAGGACATCTTCATCCCTTTCAAGGAGTTCGAACTTGCTTCCCCTGAGAGACCGCTTGTACTGGGAAATCGCAGGCTGTGTCAGCTGGAGAAGGTCCGCAATCCTGTTCTGTGACAGCTTATAGTCTTCCATCATCTTCTTGGCTACCATGGCCTTGACTACCGGAAGAATTTCGCTCGAGAATCTCTCACAGAAGGGTTTCATAGTTATGGATTGATTCAGAGCAATATAAGTATAACGTCGTTATATCGATAAGATAAACACTTTTAAATGTTACTCCACCTTATATATCCTATCAAGGAACGGGCCGGTTACCAAGCTTGCTCGTATCGGAGGTAGATGAAATGTCAAGAATGTATTCAAGGAAGAAAGGAAAATCAGGCTCCCACAAGCCAATGAAAAAGGTTGCTCCATGGGTGGAGCTTTCTCCGAAAGAGATTGAGGCTTTAGTCGTAAAGTTCGCTAAGAAAGGCCAGAAATCCGCCCAGATAGGAACCATACTGAGAGACCAGTACGGAATACCGTCGGTCAAAATGTTCACAAAGAAGACTATTTCGGAAGTAATGAAAAATAATAAAACCTATCCAAAACTTCCCGAAGACCTTTTCAACATGCTTGAAAAAGCTGTCAATCTTCATGAGCACATGAGAAAAAACAAGAAAGATGCGACCTCAAAAAGAGGTCTCGAACTTACCGAATCCAAGGTCAGAAGGTTAGCGAAGTTCTACATAAGGACCGGTGTGCTTCCTGCAGACTGGAAGTATGACCCGGAGAAGGCAAAGCTTCTTGTAAAATAAGCCTTCTTTTTTTAATTCCCATTTTCATTTCTTATTATGTTAGTTCAGCTTTCCGAAGATGCAGTTAAAAGACTGGAAAATATCTACAAAAAGATAGACGACAAAAAGAAATTTTGTTCAGCTAACTGCTCCAGATGCTGTGTCGATAATATTGAAATGACATATGTCGAATTTGCTTATCTGATAAAAGGAATTAATGAAAAACAGATTAAGGGGCTGTGTTCAAAAAACAAGAAAGGCGGATGCATATTTCTTGATGATAAAGGGAAATGCATTGCATATGAAAGGCGTCCATGGATATGCAGGAATTTCAGGAGATTCGAAAACGGCAAATGCGGTTCGGAAAGGATTCATGAAGGCGAAATAACCGACAACTTTATCGCGGAAATGGATATAACCAGGCTGAATAATGAGGTCGCCCCAGCTAACTGTAAAGGAATAAGAAAATTAAGAGAATGGTTTGAACCCTGCTAGATATCCCTTTCAACAAGATATTCAGCCAGTTTCTTCAGTTTGTCTTTTGATTCTGATTCCGGAAGAAGCGGGTCTATTCCTGACCAAGAATCCTTTATGATCTTCCTTGCAAACTCCTTTGCATAATTAAGCGAATCGTATTTTTTCATGATTTCTATAGCTTCAATGATTGTCTTTTGCTCTTTTGTGTGCATATTCAGTATCTCAAGAAGCCTTTTCCTGTCTTTTTGATTCGCATTTTTTAATGCGTGCAAGACTATGAGCGTTCTTTTTCCCTCGTTTATGTCGTCGCCTATTTCCTTTCCCCACTTCTCCGTGGGCTGGAGATTCATTATGTCATCCTGTATCTGGAAGGCAATTCCGATAGTCTCCGTGAACTCTGCAAGCGCCTCTTCAATTTTTGCATCCTTACCGGAAAAGATAGCGGCAAGCCTCGCTGCAACCCTTAAAAGGACTCCGGTCTTGTTGGCGCACATTTGGAGGTATTCATCAACAGAAATATTATCCGCATCCGCGAGATTATTATGCCATGCAATGTCCATTCCCTGGCCCGTATGGATTATTATCATCTCCCGCGCTATAGCATTATATGCCCTTAGCATAATCTCTGGAGGAAATTTATCGCTGTTTTTCATTAGCGCTCCGTAAGCGGCAAAATACATGTAATTGCCCGCGTTTATCGCTATGTCAATTCCGAATATCTTATGTGTGCAGGGCTTTCCTCTTCTAAGGTCGGAATTGTCTTCAATGTCATCGACCATTATGCTTCCGTTATGGAGAAGTTCGACAACAGCGGCAAAATCCTTAACCATTTCAACGTCGCCTCCGAGAACCTCTGTAAGAAGAAGGAACAACGCAGGACGAAGCCTCTTACCACCCCTGTCAAGGTAATCCCATATCGGTTCTGACAGCGTCTTGTTCAGGGATTCTATATTGTATTTGTATCTGTGAGGCCCCATAAGCCAGTCTATGTATTTTTTGTCCATTTTTTTCGGGATGAACTTTTTCATCGCGTCTTCAATAATCCCGGACTTTTCCCTGACAAAATCTGTAGCATCATTGTCAGTCATAAAAATACACCTAAGTGATATCCGAAAACATATATTAATATAAACAATATAAGGGACTTGATTTAAATAATATTATATTATGGTACGCAGAGTAACAACAGGAATCAAGGGACTTGATCCGCTTATGGAAGGCGGTTTTATCAAAGGCGCTTCAATCCTTGTCACCGGCGGAGCAGGAACAGGTAAGACGATTTTCGGTCTCCAGTTCTTGTGGGACGGTCTGAAGAAAGGAGAGCCCGGTGTCTATATAACCCTTGAAGAGGACGTCGAGGATATCAGAGAGGATGCCCGCAGGTTCGGCTGGGACTTCTCAGAATACGAAAAGAAAAACCTGTTCAGGATAGTCTATTACGACCCTTTACAGGTCAATGAGATGGGAATAAACATTGTAGACGATATTGATAAAATAGATGCACAAAGGGTTGTCGTTGATTCTGTTTCCATAGTTGGAATGATGCTTCCGAACGAGATGCAGGTCAGAAAGAAACTTATCTCGCTGATAAATTCTGTCAAGAGAACCGGCGCGACATCTGTCCTCATTTCAGAAGTTTTGGACAGCGAGGAGAAGGGTCTTTCAAGGTTTGGCGTCGAGGAATTTGTTGTTGACGGAGTTATATCAATGTACTATTTCGGTATCGGTGAAGGGGTTTCCCGTTCTATGATGATAAGAAAGATGAGGAGAACTAATCAGGGAACTAACGTCTATCCTATCATGATAACAGAAAAAGGAATGGAAGTAAGAAATGATGAATAAAAAATCAGATTTTTCCATTCGTTTTAATTTCTCTTAGAGGAGTGACTCCTACCATATCTTTTGCTTTCTTGTTCATGTAATGAACAACAGGATTGCATCTGTGGCTTGGGAATCCGTGACCGTTTGTGACGACAGCTATAGCCCCTCTCATCTCCTGTCTTTCAGCTACTGTGGTGTAATAGCCCCACAGCCTCCTGAATGGACTGATAGGATGCCTGTTTAATTCTCCAGCAATCACACCAGTTGGCACTAAGCCATCCAGCATGGGATCCTTTTCTATTACACCCCTTCCCGTTTGTGCATAATCTTTATCAGGATGGAATATCTGAAGATTTCTTGACACCTGTATAGGTGAGCCTCCGTTTATTGTTGCAGCGATGTCTTTTCTAAGCTTCCATGGTTTTGCTCCATCTGGGTCCATTGCTTTGTCTTCTTTTATTAACGTCATTCTTGTTGGAAGATATATTCCTCCGCCGTTGCCGTTTTGTTTCAATGTGAAATCCCTGAAGACTCCGCCGACTACTGCATACATCTTTGCGTAGTTTGGTATAGCATCCCATACCCATAAATCGGCTGGCTGCTGTCCTCTTGCGACAGGGTCTGTGCATAAGACTTTGAACGCAGCACCGTAAGTCATAAGCCTGTCGCCAAAATCAATCATTACTGACCTTTTAACAGCTTCCCTTCGTTGTTCTTTTGGAAGATGCGCAAATTCAGCAAGCGTGGTTTTCATTGCAGTGTTCTGATGATGCCTGAAAAGTTCTACAACCCTACCATCTGCGACAGGGGCATTTGAACCTTCATTCAATCTGGCATATTTCTCTCTGAAAGCATCAAGTGAAGCACTTTCTTCATAACTTTGACCGCTGCCATCAGGCATAAGAGGTGATTTGTATCTGTTCTCTAAGGGAACACCAATTCTTGCTCCGTGATGCGTTTCTCCGTTATCAACTGCAAGCGAAAGTGCGTATAGAATTTTACCATGTTTATTTACCGAAGCCACATGTATTGCTCTTTCATCATGAGGACCCCTTTCGACTTTCTTTTCGAAGTCCGGGGTCACGGCTGTACAATACATTGGTGCAGGCCCTACCTTCTTCTCAGAGCTTCCGGTCTGAACACTGAAACGGCTCTTATATATTTCTTGGCACATTGCGGCATCCTGATATTGGCCTGCCTCTGAACATACAATAACTTTCTTTCCACCGTTATATTCAAATAATACTTTTGCTGGCATATTATCACTCCTTAGTAATTTTTTCCAATCTTTATGTAATCATTCACCATTTACTCTCAAACTCGCAATAACCTGCACCGTCTTTTATGCAGGTGTTTTCCTTCAGCTTTATGTTCTTTACACCGAGTTCAAGTTCCCCGTGGCCTGCTAGCAGCCCTGCCCAATATGTGCATGCGTGTGATTTTTTCCCATACATTTCTATTGAATGTTCTGATATAGGATTTTCTGTTGTATGTACTATAAGATGATGATGTCCCTCTTCACCTACGTCTATCTTGACGAATTTCAGTTTGCCGTAGCCAAGGAAATCAAGAAGGCTCACAATGGCCGTCTGGGTGGTCCATCCGCCTTTCGGCTTGATTTTCATCGCTTTTGTCATTTCCATTGCATTGAGTCTCCCGTTCTTGTAACTTAAATCATAAAGGAAATCTTCCCCAAATTTGTCTCCTATTACCTGGAAGAAATGCGCAAGCGCTTTTGAGGAATATAATGTCCAGTCCATTGCTCCGAACATTTTTATTCTGCCATCTTCTGTTCGGAATGCTCTTGCGATAATCATTTTCTTTAACAACGACGATATTACCGGCATATTACCACTTGCTCTCCCATTCGCAAAAATCCTTTGCCTGATTTTTGCACTGGCATTTAAGCTCATTCAAGTGCACATTCTTCAAACCAAGGACCATCTCAGCATGTGCCGAGAACAATCCTCTCAGGAATGTGCAAATGACGGATATCTCTCCATACATTTCCTTTGCGTGCTCAATTATGGGATTGTTAATCATATGGGCTACGATATGATGATGACCGTCCTCGCTTGTTTCGCTTCTGATGAAATCAATCTGACCCATACCAATGAATTCAAGCAGATCGTTTATTGCCTTCTGCGTTATTGACTTTTCAGTTCCCAACAGGATTCCTTTTATTTCATCAACAATTATCTTCCCATTATCATAACCAAATCGAAACAATTCTTCCTGAGTCATTTTTTCTCCGGGTATCTGTATGAGCTCTGCCATACCCCTTGAAGGCTCGAGAGTCCAATCCATCTTTCCGAACATTCTTATTCTGCTTCTATCTGTTGAAAATGATTTTGACATCAGCATCTTCTTCAACGGATCTGCTATATCTGCCATACATCCCAACCCCTTTATCCGGTTCTTAACAACTCATGAATCATTCGTAGCCTTTCAATCTCCTGAGGCCACGCAACAAGAGCCTTTCCTACCCTTCTTGTCATGACCTTTTCATCCTTTTCGAGATTCTTGATGTGATATGATATCCTCTTTATTGCACCATTGTCAGGTTTCATCCCAAGCCCCTTGGCTATTTCCTTGGTGTTTATGGGCCAGTTGAGTTCGATGTGTTCTAAAACCACTTGCCTGAAGGGTTTATTCTTCATGCATATAATTTCGCATGCATGGTTTATATACTTTATATCATATATGTGATAAAAAAGTATATTTTTTAAATCACATAAGTGAAAATTTATAAAAATGCTGTCTGCCTGCATTTTTTATTAAAACAGGAATGCAGAGGGCATAAGTTATTATTTTCAATAAAAAATCCGGAAAAAATAGTTATCATATATATGAAATAATTAATTTTTCCCTAAATTCATATATGTGAAATATTCACTCTTGAAAACGGATTATTTTTCACATTACTGAAATTCGCAAAAACCGCTGTATTATTGCATGATTCCTGACCTCCGGATGGAACTGGACACCAAAAATCGGTCTCTTTTTGTGCTTTATTGCTTCGATAAAATTCCCGCTTTTTGCTATTATGTCAAAGCCTTCTGGTTTTGTGATTATCTGGCTATGCATGCAATATCCCTCTATGTCTTTTGGGATAAGTTCGTTCTTTTTTGCAGCCTTGATATTTTTCATTCCTATAATCTTTCCATTTTTAATCTCTGAACCGAATACAAGGCCGATAACCTGATGACCCGCGCAGATCCCGAGAACGGGCTTTTCGAAAGTTTTCAGCCATTTGAATTTCTCTAAATGTTTGGTCGATTCGAAATCCCCGAAAGGGCTTCCTGATATGATGACTCTTTTGCATTTTTTGAGGTCTTTCTCCCCGACCTCGGAAAAGTGTCTGACAAAGCAGTCATAACCGACAGCTTTTGCAATGGGAAGGACAAATTCGTCCTTTGACAGGGAATCTTTCCTGTCGCATGAATCTATTATAAGGGTATTACCGTCCAGTTTCTTTTCAGGAATCTCCCCGTACACTTTCTTGACTTTCCTGACAAGCTTCGCATCCTTCACTTCTATTGTACCCGAGTAGCCGTCGAATTTTTTCTCAGAATCTGTTATTTCTATTCTATTTCTGAAGAAGGGGGCGTCGAGAACGGTCGTCTCAATTTCGCCGCCTTCTCCTGTAGGGCTTACTTGATATCTCTCCTGAAGAACCTGTAATTTTCCGATAAGTTCATCGTTTATCTTCTCGCCCAGCCAGCTTTTTGTCAGCGGGTAGGCGAACACGCCGGAAATCATCACATCAAAAACAGACGATATCTCTCTGACTAGTTCAAGCTGTTCTCTCTGCCATAGAGGATTGAAGCATTTTAATCCAAGTTCGGCGCATATCTTCTGGATTCTGGTTGCCTGGTAGACAGATTCGACAGCTCCTGTCACGATGCCTTCTATCCTATATAACTCTTTGGCTTCTTTGATGGCGCTTTTTAATTCTTTAAGTTCCTTTTCCTTTTCGCCCTTTGTTTTCTTTTGTATTAATGGAAGTCCGATTGCTTCGGCCTGAAGCTTTGTCAGTCCTATGTTTGGCGTATGGAACATATAGCTTTCAGCATTTTCAGAAATTATTGATATAAGACATACTACTTCTTCTTTCTGCGTGGCTTTATGTAAAGCATAACAGGAATCCTTTCCTCCTGAAAACAAAACCCCGAGTTTCATGGTTATAATTGAATAAGGAATATATTTAATTACTAGTTAGACCAATACTAATGCATGAAAGGGCATATACTCCTATTCGTTTTATTATGGATATTCTATATGATGCTTACCGGATTCAATCCTGAGGAGATAGTCATCGGAGGGGTTCTTGCTCTCATTATATCGTTCTCGGTCCACTACAGCTTTACACACGGGGAAAGAACGGGCTATGTAAAAGCTTTTTTAGGCCTCATCGCATTCGTCCCTTATTACATATTCGAGGAGATAAAGGCCAACCTTAAGGTCATTTACATGATTATTACAGGAAGGATAAATCCGGGGTTCGTCGAGGTCTCCAATCACCACAAGAATGAATGGGGAACAGCAACGCTTTCCAATGCTATAACAATGACACCGGGAACCCTGACCGTTGATGTGCTGGAAGGCAGACTGCTCATACACTGCCTGAACAAGAATATTAAAAAGAAGGATATATCAGGAGGTTTCGACCACTTCCTGAAGAAAGTTTGGGATTGATATGTTTTACGAAGCTGTCGGTTTTTTGGTATTGGTTTCGGTCATTATATCACTCATAAGGTTGATTAGAGGACCTACGGCATATGACAGGATGATAGCGATTGATGCAATATCATCATTAATGATTATATTAATAGTGCTTCTTGCATTCATCATCAGCGATGTGATGCTGATAGACATCGCTGTGCTTTATGCCATATTGAACTTCATAGGGACTCTTGCAGTCTCAAAATATTTCCTTAAGGAGAGGATGTGGAAGGAATGATCGGGCTTGCATTCATTTTCATAGGAGCTATTGTAGCTATTATAGGAAGTTTTGGTTTAGTCAGGTTCCCCGACGTCTTCACGAGGTCGCATGCCCAGACGGTCATAAATGTTGGAGGAGTGGCGCTCATGCTCATAGGTTTCATTTTCGAGATGCTCGAATCAACGATAGTGTGGAAGTTCCTGATTCTGATAGTGCTTATTTTTGTCACGTCTCCAGTGGCCACTCATGCAATAACAAAGGCTGCTTACAAGAATGAAAAGAAGCATTCCCGTTAAAGTTTTATATAACTAAGAATATGATAGGTTTCCATATGTTCGGACTGCTCAAAAAACATTTCTCAAAATCTGTAAAAAAGGTAACGGAAAAAGTTCTGGAGAAAGAAATCAGCGGACATGATATTGATAATTTCTTTTCCGAGATTGAGATAGAGCTTATGCAGGATAATGTCGCCGTTGACGTCATTGACTATCTGAAGAAGAGGATGAAGGAAGAGCTTATCCAGAAACAGGTTGGCAGAATGTCTGCAAGGGAAGAAATCAGAACAACTTTCAAAAATATACTCATGGAGATTATCGGGAAGGAACCTGTGAGTATAGAGGACACAATAAACTCGAAGAAAGCAGCAAAAGAACCTGCATGTATAATATTCCTGGGTTTCAATGGTTCTGGAAAGACGACAACGATTGCAAAAGTAGCGAGCGCCCTGAAAATGAAAGGACACCAGCCGGTTCTCGCCGCCGCGGATACTTTCAGGGCCGCGTCAATAGAGCAGCTCCAGCATCACGGAGAAAAGCTCGGAGTTCCTGTGATAAAGCATGAATACGGCTCCGACCCGGCGGCGGTTGTATTTGATGCGATGAAGTATGCGAAGACCAAGGGAAAAGATGTCGTGTTAGTAGACACTGCCGGAAGGATGCACAACGACAAGAACCTCATGGATGAATTATCAAAGATTGTCAGGGTGAACAAACCTGACCTCAAGATTCTTGTTATAGACTCACTGACAGGAAACGACGTTGTTATCCAGGCGACCAATTACGACAAGGCCGTCAATGGTATTGATGGAATGATACTGACCAAGACAGAAATAAACGAGAAGGGCGGATCGCTTCTTTCAGCCACATACGCGACAGGAAAACCGATTTTGTTTTTGGGGACAGGTCAGAAATATGAAGACCTGATAGAATTCAGCGCGGAAAAGACAGTTGATGAGCTTTTAGATTAAAATGAATATGTGCAGTCTGAACCGCTTCTTATAAGATATGCATTATCTTTTCGTAAGATGTCCCCATCCTTCACTGAAATCAGCCGGCCTTTATTGATTGTAAATATCTGGATGCTGCCGCAAACGGAGGCTATATCACTGTAAGTAATTTCTGTCTGTGTGCCTGCTATGTTCCATCCTTCCCCGATTTCGATGGAATCCTGAGTAGCTCTTGTCTTATTCAGCTTTAAAGAACACTGCCTTTCAGTCCGGACAAGGTAAGAATCGCCGCCATACAAGCCGTTTTCTATTATAAGTTTTTTGCTTTCAATTGAAAAAATTCTGACAGAGCCACAGAAATTCTCTATAGAATCCCTTGTTATATTATCGTTAGTCGGAACGAAGACGGTATTCCATCCTCTGGTCATGCTTAATGTCAGG
>JAFGCI010000001.1 GCA_016932735.1 Candidatus Aenigmatarchaeota archaeon | reverse complement strand
CTCTGTCGTTCCCGGCTCGCAGCCAAGGTCAGGCGTGACATCGTCGCATGTTGACAGGTCGCACCAGTAGTCAAGGGAGCCTGTCCTCACGTCATAGCAGTACGGGTCAGCGTCGAGGTTGTCAAAGTCTTCTGAATATGTTTCTGAGTATTCACATGTGACCTGTCCTTCTGCCTCGCATGTGTAATCCCTGTAGATACATGCCGGGTCGTTTCCTGTAGTCGCAGGAACGTCTCCTCCGCCTACCCAAGTATCGTATGTATTACAATTGATTACAAGCGAATCATCTTCCCATTCGGTGTCCTCTGTGCAACCTTCAACCGGATCGCAGCTGAAGTAGTGGCACAGCCTGTGCGTCCTTATCTGGTCTCCCTCGCAGTACTGGACATATGGGTCGCAATAATCGTCACCGCAGTATTCATCGTCAAATGAACATCCGTTGACAGAACACTCGCCATCGTAATAGAACGTGTTTCCAAGACAATAATCGTCAAGCGGGCATATGTCATCGTATTCGCAGTCGTCTGTGAAATCACAGCCGTAATAGCACAGATTGCCTATGGCTTCATAATCGCTTGCTTCATCGCACTCTGCATCACAGCCGCCGTTGTAGACAACCGTATCCTGAAGGTCGTTGTCGTTGCATGTGTGAGTGAATTCTGTCCTGCTGCCTTCGTAACACTGATAATCTATACACACGCCCGGAACTTCCGGGCTGTAATCCCATGTGTAATGATAGCTGTCCGGATTGTAATCACATTCACCTATCTCTTCCAGAGTCAGGTATGTGCAATCTTCATTATCGTAACAGCAAATCAGTCCGTGCGGACCTGTCTGTCCAGCGCAGTCCGGATCCTCGCAGTCTATCCAGCCGTCGCAGTCGTTGTCAAGCAGGTCTGTACAGTCGCTTTCATAGCTCTCATGATAAACAGCAAGGAAAGCTTCCGCATCAATCAAGCCTGCTGTATCAGAGTTGAGTTCCAAATCGACGATACAGTCATCCCCATCTACGGTACAGCCCGGACAGCTGCATGTAGATATCGCGTTAGAAAGGTTTCCTGCAAGATTGGAATCCGTATAAGTATCGCTTGTATTGAACTTTCCTGTCCAGTCCCATTGCATCCCGCCATAGTTTCCAACGTCAAGGAACGGGTTCGTCGGATAGACTTCTGTTATCTCGAATGCTATTGCCTTATAGACTTCGGTTATGTTGGTTTCATCGGCGAAATAGTATTTACCGTGTCCGAGCGCTGCTATCTCTTCCATTGTCGCTGTATCAGAATCGTTACCGAATGCAACAGTATAAACCTGTATTCCGTATGTATCCCAAGCTTCTCTGGATTTGTTTTTTGCCTGCTCCACTGCTGTTGTTGTATAACATATAGGAACGCTTCCGGGAATACATCTATTAGCGACACCATCACTCATAAGAAGCATTATCTTCTTTGGGTTTGAGCCTCCGTTAAGAAGTTCCGTTCCTTTCTGTATTCCGCATGATATACATGTCTGTCCCAGAGATGTATAGCTATTTATCTGGTTGATTAGTGAAACGTTATCAATTGTCAATAAGTGGAAACCTTTAACATCTGTTGAATAATTAACCAGTCCCACGTAGGTAGCTGGTTCCTGAAGCATGTAATTAACAAACTCTTTGCTTGCTTCTTTCATGTCATTTATTTTGCAAGGCGTTTCCCCTGGTTGTGCTATTTGGTCAGGGCCACAGTTGTAGCTCATGCTTCCTGAAACGTCGTTGACTAAAACAGAATCTATCTCGTTCTCGCCTGTGAAATAGACTGGCAGTCCTGTCAGATATAAAGTGGCTTCTGATACTGTCATTCCAGTCGGGAACCTTACCTTCGTTGTCGAATTGGTTCCTCCTCCGACAGGGAACTCAACAAGATGCGAGTCCTCCCCGTCTTCGAATGTCGTGATTGTCTCGCCGCATGTATCTTCATCAAGAACATGCGTGAATGTATGGTCTTTATCTTCAAGGCTGTCGTCGTCGGTTACTGTCAGTGTTACTTTGTATGTTCCCGTGCTTGAGAAAGAATGTCCGCTCGTCGGCGTTGAACCGCCGCCATAGCTTCCGTCCCCGAAATTCCATTTGTAATCATCAATTGAGCCGTCCGTGTCGTATGAGCCGGAGCCGTCGAATGTAACCGAGTGCCCGACTTTGACTACTTTAGCTCCGTCAGCGTCAGCGACCGGAGGTATGCAATCCTCATCAATCTGTCCGTCGCAGTCGTTATCAAGATTATCACAATATTCTGTTGAAGGTCCTATTGCACCAATGCAGCTTGTCCACTGTCCATTGGAGCAGAGCTGGATGCCCTGTCTGCACTCGCCTGTTGGTGAGCCACAATATTGGGTAAGAGCCTGCGTCCCATAATTGTCAATGTAGCCATCGCAATCATCATCGAGACCGTTGCATGCCTCATCCTGAGGGACACATACACCTTCGCATGTGCATGTCTGGGTGTTGCATGTGTTTATCGTGCTCGGGTTTCCGTCTTCGCAATCAGCATCGACTGCGCACGTTGCACTGCATTCTCCCACGACACACTGAGGGTCTCCGAACGGGTCGTAAACACAGCCGCAGTCGCCGTCACAGTTTCCAAGCAAATCTCTTGTAGCCAGCTTGTTGCCTACGCAGCTTTCATCCGACTGGGGGCAATTCTCGTTGTTTGTAGTGCCTGGGAATTCACATTCTTCTCCTGAGCCTATGCTTCCGTCCCCGCAGAAAGGTTCTGTAGTATGTCCGCAGACACAGTTATTTGCACAGTAATCAGTCGTATAGGGATTCCCGTCGTCGCAATCCGCGTTCGTTTCGCATTCTGCATCGCAGTGGTCGATATCGCACCTGTACCAGAAGCTGTCATACTGGCACTCACAGCTGCTTTTGCATGTCCCCTGATTGTCTCTGGTTCCGTATTTACCAGGATATGATGAGCATGTAGATGTGCTCTGCGGGCAATCGTCATTGGAATCACACTGTGCATTGCAGCTGTCTTTCACGCAGACATAATTATAAGGGTCATCATCACATAAACAGTCAGAGTCGCAGTCTCCCTTTGAATCGGTTCTGGTTCCTGTCAGTTTGTTTGAGCAGACAGGTCCTGTCGACTGTGTGCAATAATTATTATTCTGTGTGCTCGGCATCTCGCACTGCTCGCCGCTTTCTACAACACTGTTCCCGCATACAGGCTCGAATGTCTTGTACTCGCATTCATAGGTGCAGTATCCGCCATCGGGTGTGTAAGAGGCAGGCTCTTCGCCGTCGCATCTCTCGTCAGCCGAACAAAGATATTCACATTCATTTACATATTCATATAAACAACTGACCTGATCGCATTCCCAATAGGTATCGTCTTCATTGCAGGCATACTGTGTTTTATCAGCTTTTGTTTTGTATTTTCCTGCATAAGTTCCTCCCCATTCGCATTCTTCTCCACCTTCAACAATTCCGTTGCCGCAAACGGCTGGTGTTTGTGGAAGGCATGCACCATTCTCGCATCCGTACAGACATATGTAATGCTCGCCTACGGGCATATTATTGGAACATATACCTTCGATAATTTCGGTAGATGTCTGGCAGATGTCATACTGGGATTGTGTCCCTTTTGTAGCATAACTTGAAACATAATAATTCCTTCCGTCGGGATACTGCGTGTTTTTATCGAAATCTCTGCATTCAATCAGGCATGTAGACGTGCATCCGTCGCCGTTGTTCGTGTTTCCGTCGTCGCATTCTTCGTTTGCCTCTTTTACACCGTTACCGCAGACAGCGGCCTTGCATTCCCAGTTATCGCAGAACTCGTTTGAAGCGCAGTCAGAACCAGATTCGCAACATGTACCTGATATAGACGGTGTCCATTCCCATCTGGAGACTACCGATTGATAGATGCATGTATAAGTCGCTCCGCCTGCAGCCGGTGTTTTTTTAGCGCAAGCATGTGTTGCATCACAGTTGAACCATTTCCCATCATCACAAACATAGCTCATGAAAGGCCAGCCTTCAGACTTGCATGTGCCGTCACTGGCCGCACAGTCGTTAGCGTTATTACAGCAAGCATCGTATGGTGCTTTCTCGTTCGTCCAGCCGTTGATGTATTCTTTGTAATATTCTCCGGAATCGTCCCCGCAGCATGTTGCCGATGAAACTTCTCCGCCGATATTCCACCTGCCGGGACCTACTACAAGGCCGCATTCTATCGAGCCGTCATCGCCGCCATACCAATATCCATACCTGCATACTTTCTTGTCAGGGATAGAGCCAAGAGTATTTCCAGAAGTATAGCAGACGCCATTCAGAACACAATCATAACTGCTTGTGCAACATGAAATGTCTGTACTTGAGCTTGGAATCTTGGAATCGGCACTCGCCTGCCTTATCCTGTAATTCTCGTTTGAATCATCGCCGCAGCAATATTTAATGGTTCCCGTTTCAAAAGGCCATCCTTCGTAATAATTGTTTTGGCCATACGCTCCATTCCAAACACAGCCTTCACAGACACTCACTCCGTAATAATCTGCAGTATCGGGATTAACGCAATTTCCCATCCAGCAATATTGCCCTGTCGGGCAGCCGGCAGCACTGCAGTCAGCACTGGTGCATGCCAAAGCACTTACATTTACAGATAATACAAATAACAAAAGCACAGCTAAAAAAGACAAAATTATATATGAATGTTTATTAAACATGTAAACCCTCCTCTCTTCTCTCGTGATGGCTTAAGCCTGTGAATAGGATACCAAAGCAACTTATTTCTTCATAAAGAAGAACCCCCTCGCCGCTTTGGAATCTCTGATGAATATAAATTTAAAAGATGGGGATTAAGCCCCAACTGTAAATCCTTCTTCTGCCGGTTCCGACAATATCTGGAATGTTCCTGGACTCTGGTCTATCCAGTGGTTCCAGTTGAACACCTTTGCAGTGTATGCTGTTCCGGGCGTTGCGTCATTCGGCATTGTGAAACCAACTGTTATAGTCGACGTCTCGCCTGCATCTATTATTGCTGTAACTGTTCCGATGTTCTTTGGCGTCGAGCCCCTGAATATCTCGACAATCTGCATTGTCTGAACGTCGTATTCGCATGTGTTCTCGTTCGTGACCTCGACATTGTACATCCTTCCCGGAAGGATTGATGTAACTTCATCGAAGTTTGCATTAAGGATTCTCACATCGTTGATTGTAATGCAGTAGTCGCTGCTTCCTCCGCATTCGTCAGAGCAGTCGATGTCAGCGCAGTCTGCGAAGCCGTCGCAGTCGTTGTCAAGACCGTCGTCGCATGTTTCTGCTGAGTTCTCTGCTAACTGACCTTCGAAAGGATCGCAGAATTGCGGGACACCGCCAATGCAATTATCAACTGTATGCTCGCATACTCCGAGGCCGCATGTAGTCTGTCCAAGACCGTTATCGATTACTCCGTTGCAGTCGTCGTCTATTCCGTTGCATGTCTCTGCCACAGGAGCACCTGCAACTGCATCGCATTCGGTTCCTGTCTGTGCGCCGTTGCAAACGAACTGACCCTCTGCATAACATGCGCCGATTCCGGCCGAACAGGCATTCCCAAGGTTCGGGAATGCATCGTCAGCTGTTCCGTCGCAGTTGTTGTCAATTCCGTCGCAAAGCTCTGTTTCGGGTGTCTGCTCTCCGACACATACACCTGACCATGAAGTCCCCACGCATGTTTCGGTTCCTGCATGGCATATGCCGACATCCTGTGTTCCTGCCGGACCTGTGTAGCACGGCCTTGTCTCGCCGTTCGTGCAGTCTTCATCGTAAGTGACTGTCAGTGCGAGATTTGTTGATGTACTTCTGAGGTAAGTTCCTTTCTCATTGGCTTCGGCATACTGGCCGGAGCCAGGCGTTTTTTCAACCATGAAAACAACTTCCTTTCCGTTGTCCTCAGATGGCGCATCCACATAGAATTTCACGCCAAGGCCTGCAGCCCCGTATTGGCCTACAGCCGTCGTTGAGTAAGAACCGCTGGTCTTATCAGCTCCGTCTATAAGCGCTTTTACGTGTGTACCTGCCGGCGCATTGACGCCGTTAATCTTAAGCGTACCGTAGTAGTCTGCTGGTGGTGTAGGTGACGAGCCACCATCGGCTATTACGCCGTTAGCGCCTGCAAATACAGCAAGGGCTACTGCCAGTATCAAGCTAAAAACTAAAAGATTTCTTGTAATTCCCCTCATTCAATCTCCTCCCTTTCCTCCTGTATGTTAAGACTCCAACTATGAAAACTATTATCACAACCAAGGCTCCTATGGCCACGATTGAATTGTTACCCAAGTTGGAAGTAACCATTCCTACTAAACCCTCAGCATTTGTTAGTTCCTGTTCAAGTTTAATAAACGTAAGGGTTGCAACTCCGTCCTTTATTTTTTCAAGCGTGATTTCAATGTCATAAACACCGTCGCCGTTGAGGTCTATGCTCTTTGTTTCGCCTTTGCCTATCACGAAATCCTGGCCTCCTTCGACGCTCAGCAATATGCCGAAATCGCTCGTCGATTTCAATATTATTTCATATTCCTTTCCTGCCACATCAACAGAAATTGTATCTCCCTTCTTCATCTGGATTTCTGCCTCGTTCTCCTCATCCATCAATTCCTCAAGTGCCGGGATTTCCTTTTCATCAGGCCCTTCTGTGATTGCAGGAACAGAATTATCGTTTCCCTGGTCTGAAGAATCTGCCTGGCTTCCTACATCTGTAACTGCGTTCATTGATGCCGGCGGATTGAATATAAGGTCGAAGTCCCTGACTCTTTCCTCTATCCACGTTGAAGTTGTGGTGGCCTGTATTTTATTGGAATAGCCCGGAACCTTTATGAAGAACATTATGTTGTCTCCGTTCTCCCCGTTGTAGACGTCAAGCTTTCCATCTTCAAGGCTTCCATATTTTCCTTGTACAAGAACAGTTATGGAGCCTTTTACAACATTATTAATCTCTGCAGTTATTATGGAGCCTACAGGTGCAACTGTTCCGTTGAAAAGTGCCTCGCCAAAGAATGAACAAATCTTATCGGCTTCTGTTTCGTTCCCGTTAAAAACAAGGTTCAGCTCTGTCGTGCTTCCCTGTTGCCATGCTGCTTTCTGCTCGGCTTCCACTTTAGTAGTGGCGTTGGGCAGTTTTATGAAGAAATTAATCTCGTCTCCGTTTATGCCGTCGTATATGTGCAGTTTTTCTCCGCTGGAGCTTCCGTATTTTCCTGATTCCTGAACCGTTATGGATCCTTTGACAACCCCTGCTATCTCCGCAGTTATGACGGAATTTACAGGAACTGAATCATCATCAATCATTGCATTTCCGTAGAAATAAGCAACCATGTCCTGTCCGGTGAAATCGAGATTTAATTCATCTATCTCTGCAGATTTCCATGTTGCAGTCTGAATGGATTTTATCTGCGAATGCATATCAGGCGCTTTAACATAGAATTCAATAGTAGTTCCTGTGCCTTCCATAACATAGAGCTTTCCTTCCTTAAGCGTGGGTCCGCCGTACTTTCCTGCAATAACAGTTGGCAATATACCAACTTCTTTTCCATTTATTACAGCAGTGATTACGGAGCCTGCCGGAAGCGGGTCTCCGTTAAGCGTCGCTTTTCCGTAAAGCGAATAAGGAATCTGAGGCTGCCCCTGTGCAGCTACAAGTGTTACTGATAAAATGATAAACATGAATAATGCTGAGAATGTCAGCAGACTTCTTTTTCCGTTCATAATATCTTTTCCGTACATTTTCATCACTCTCTTTTCATTTCCCCTAAAAATAAAAAAAAGAAAGGGGTGGTTAGTTTTGGTTTCCCTTTTACATAGCTGTAAGACCTGCTACTGTGTCTGATCCTGTTACCCAGATCCAGTAACCTTTCTTTGGCTGCATCTTTGAGTTTGTTGTTGAGTGTATTCCTGTTCCTGTGTTAGCTACTGGGAAGTCATATGCCTGGCTTACTGCATTCCATCCGATTATGTTGCTGTAGCTCTTGTCTATTGAGTTAAGAGCTTCCTTGGCATTCCATGGGCTTGTAACAGTTAAACCAACTGTGTCCCAACCGGCATATACCGGTTTTGTTGGAATGCTTGGCATTCCGGATGTTGCGTAATCCAGTGTCAGAACAGCAGGGCTGTTCATCTTTACCCAGTACCCGTTAAGTGGCTGAACAGATGATGCCGGGCTGTATCCAACCCATGCCTGTGCGCTTGCATCCCATCCCCAGAATGCATCAACGCTTCCCATGATTGGTGCGAACAAGTCGACAACCGCGGGTGTTGTCAATGCATATGGAGTTGAAATGAAGTTCCATCCACTCTCAAGATACAACTCATTGTCGGCTACTTCTATGAACTCAACTGTTATTGTCTTTGGCGTAAGGTCTTCCCATGAATTGTAGTCGCAGAAGAACTTTGGTATGTATTCTTCTCCCGAGACACCGTTGTATATACCAAGATCGCCTGACAGACATACAGCTAAGCAGTCACCACCTAAAGGCAAGTTACCGCACCATGCCATGCATGCAGATAACGTTACGTCATCTATGCCAAGGCATGTGAATGCGTCACCGCCTGTTACGGTTACTTCTGCTACGCCTGGTTCTGTTGAGGTTAATTCAAGGTATGTTGCGCCTGTCAAAGGATCTGTTATGAACCTTGCGCTTGTCGGGTTAAGTTCATCTGTCTGACCCATCCAGGAAAGTACAGCTCCTGACTGGGCAGTGCCGCCTATGTATACGTTACCCTTGACTGCCTGTCTCACGTCCATGTATGGGTTCTCGACCTGTACCTGTATGCGGACAACGCTCTGGCCGTCTGCTAAGGCGACCGGATTGTCAACCAAAAGGTTCCACTGTGTTGCCGGGTCGACAAAGTCGATTGTTCCGCTTGCAGGTGCAAGCTCTGTTGCATGCACGCTCAATGGAAGTCCGTTCTCATTGTATTCCTGTCCCTGGAAAGGCATCATGTCAAAGACTGTCGCCTTTACAGTTCCGCCGTGTGTTGAGTGGAAGTTTCCATAGGTTACGTATATCTGGCCTTCACCGAACATCAGGTTGCCGCAGTATACCGGACCGTCGAATCCTGGCATGCTCATGAAACCAAGCCATCCAAATCTGGCGTCGGTCATGCCAACATACCATGCCGGGAATCCGGCTTCGACGTCGTCAAGCTTCACGCAGATGTTCTCGAATGTGTAGTCAGTGAATCCCCAAGGGTCGCCTGGGTCTCCCTGGAATCCTTCTCCGAGATATCCTGTGACTCTGTTGCCGTTTCTGTCCTGTACCTGTATTGTTACCCATGCGCCTGTCTGTCCGTCAGCTGGCAATCTGTCTGATGGCGTTATGCCGACGATTGCTAACTTGACAGGAGCGCCCTGGAAAACAACCTGTGTTGTGTCGCTTGTAAGGCCGGAAGCACTTGCTGTTATTGTCGCTGTCTCCGGAATGTCGTCCATTACTCTCAGTTTGGTTAATCCAAACATCGAGCTTCCAAGGTAACCTGTGACGCTGTTGTCGTAGTTGTTCTTGCCGTCAAAGTCCTGAGATATGACAACCTGCTCTGTTCCGTGCCTGTCGCCGACTGCTGTCACGGTTATAAGCCCGCTAAAGGACTCTGAAACCATGTTTCCGCAGTGGTCAAGTGCGCGGACCAAAAGCATTGCCTCCTCCTCGCCATCGGCTGGAACGCCGAATGCCGGAAGCGCGGCTATGTCAAGTTTCTCAGGTATGCCTGCACTGAATGACACAAATGCAAAGTCTGCGTCAAGTGCTGTTGGCACTGCCTTTATTTTGAAGAAGCCTGCTGTTGCGCTTGTTGCGTAGACTTCAGCCTGTCCGTTGACGTCTGTCACTACGTACTGCTTCCCGTTGGCATCAACCGGAAGTGGTATGCCTGACTTGTCGAAGAATTTCACCTGAGCGTTCTGGAAGTACCAGTCTATCCAGTCGGCGATTTCCTGTCCGAAGAAGTCTCCGAACAATGCATCACCGAAGTAGTCTGCCTCTGCCATAAGAATCTTCTTCATATCGCTTCTTGTGAAGCAATATTCGTTGTTCACGAAAGATTCCTTGCAAAGCTCTTCTTCCGCCCTGTGCTCAGGGTCAGCCATGCAGTACATCTGCACTGCGCTTCTTATATCCTCTGTGCCGAACGGCCACTTAAGGCAGTAGTCCAGCTCGACTTCAATGTCCGATTTTTCAACCGGGTTGTCGAAGCCGTCTGTTACCTGTATGTTGAAGTGGACTCCATTCTCTTCCATATCCCATTCGTCGCATGCGGCGTATTTGGACTCATCAACGTCGTGGTTGAGGAGCTTTACCTGTGTTGCTGGCTGCGGCTCGAATGTTATCTCTTCTGGATTTGGTCTTATGTCGCTGAATTCTTCATATAAGCAGTGACCCGTTTCTGGGCATGTGTTCATTGCTATTCCGCTTACATGGACTTCAACGTCTTCTGCCACAAGGTCCCTGAATGTCATCCATGCCTGTCCATTGCTGAACTGAAGGCTGTAAAGAACCCTGTCGCCGAATCCGTAACTTGGCGTTGTGTGGCCATAGTCATCGTTTCTGGAATCCTTTCTTCCTCCCAAAGCAGGTCCTGAGTAAGGACATACTGGGTGAGGTGCCTGTGTTCCAGGTCCGATCCAGTTGAAGTTATCGGATCCAACGCATCCGTCTCTGGAGCTTCCTCCATAAGGTGCGTCTATTATTCCGTCACTGTTCTGGTCAGGGTGTCCTGAACCGGAACCTGTGACATCTGGGCTGTTGTAATCCTGGTAGTAAAGGAAGTTTACAACATATTCTCCGCATGGTATTACAGTGGACTGTGTATCTACAATTGCAATGTAGAAGTCCCTTGAGTCCTCTGCCCTTATGACAACGCCGCCCTGTCTCTGGTCATCCCAGTAAGGTGTCGGTGAGTCTTCGAGCTCGATTACAGTCGCTCCTCCGTTTATTATTGGAGCCTTTCCGACCGCAATGTCCTCTCCGAACTGGAATCCAGGAGTCACTTCGTTTTCAAGGAAGACGAAAAGCCTAAGGCCTGTTACATCTTCCAGTGTGTCAACCTGGAATGCAAGTTTGTCCACTACAATGTCCTCTTTTTCAAGAGGAATCCATGCCGGCCAGTAGCCGTATTTATCGTACTGTTCTCTTTCATTGTGTATGACAAGTTTCTTAACAACTGCGCGTTCGGCACATTCTTCTAATTCATACCATGTGCATCCGTTGTCTTCGCAGTCTTCCATACTTGTGTATTCACCACAGCCTTCGTCACCCTCACAGTAGCCTTCGGCTACAATTGGATGGTCGACCTGATAGATGCTTGTTATGTCTTCGCCTTTCACTTCAACATCTACCCAGCCGTCGAAGTCCTTGACTATGTGTCCGCATTCGTCATAGACTGTGAACAGGTCAAGAACCTGCTCGCTGACTGTCTCAGATCCCTCTAACAATTCGTGGATCTGAAGGTACTGTGTGTATGGATCTGTCCTTGTCTTAAAGAATTCTGTTGTCATGTATGCAGGCGCGCCGTGGAAAAGCAATGAATCGTCTCCGCACTGTGGAAGCGTGGGGAAATCTTCACAGCAGTCCTCGCCGTTTGCTGCACTCAATTCAACTTCACAGCATTCTTCTGTGTCCCTTGAAAGTGTTACTGGTACTTCAAGGTATCCTGGCCCGCCCAGTCCAACATTGACACAAACTGTGTTTGTTGAAAGGCTTGCGCCAGTTCCGCATGTTCCTGAAAGACCAAGGTCAACGCAATACATTGCCGGTCCTCCAAGGCAGTCCTGGTTTCTCCAGTAGTTGCCGCACATGTCTTTTATTGCGACATCCACGTCAGTGTGTTTTTCGCACTGAAGAAGCTGATCTGTCATTGTTGTCTCGATACACTCTGGCTCAGCGTTGATTACGCTTACCATGTCGCTGCCGTCTTCGATTGTGTCAGATACAGCGACTATTTCGAATGTGCCAAGACCCATACAACCGCAGATTGTTAAGTGCCCAACGCCCAAGTTGAGTTTACCCTGGACATATGATCCTGCATTGTATGCTTCCCTAAAGTCTGAGCTTGCTATGTGTGTGTATCCGTATTCTGGCCATGGCTGGTCTGTCTGAAGAGGCTCCTCAATTGTAACTCTTACAATCGATTCCCATTCTTCTATCAAACCTTCATGGCTTAAAATTTCCTCGACCCTGTTTCCGCACATGTCTGTAACCTCGATGGTTGCATCAACGCATGCGTCTGCAGTGATCTCATCCGCGCTTGCGGTGACTACCATCTTTGCCGGTCCGCCCGGGACGCCTGTCATTTCAACAGTGTCTGAGCCAAGACCGCTGGCAATCACGCCGATTTCGTGCGTGCAAAGCTCGCATTCCGTATTAACGTATACGTCTGCTACACCCATGTCAGTGAATTCCTGTACGTGGGTCTCGCTGCTGGCTTCGCCCGCGACCTGCGCAAGATGGCCGTTGCATCCTGACAGGTAGTCGAAAGCTACAAGCTGCTGGTGCGTGTTTGAAACAACGTTTCCGCAGGAATCGTATGCTTCAACAACGATTAAACCGCTTTCTCCTGCACCAACTTCCGCGCCGTCACCCTCGACAACTGCGAAGCTGACCGGTGCGCCGGAATCGATACCTACAAGTTCTGTTATTTCCCAAACATTTGCGATTGGGTCTGTGTAAATCCTTACGTTTGCAATGCCATACTGACAACCCGGGTTAAGCGTGAAGTACGCATTTCCGTCGGTGTCTGTCATGTATGGTGTAGGTGCTGTTATTGAGCCAAGGTCCGTTGAAACTTCCAGAGGAATGACTTCGTTTATGTCATATCCGTTTTTGTCTGTAAGCTGTACAAGAACCTTTCTCTGCTCTGAACCGCCTGCAGTTATTATCGTGCCAACTGCGCCTGTAAGGCCGCTGCTGGTCAGATCTGCATCGTCAAGGATTTCATCCTCAGAACCTAACAACTCTAAAGTGCTGCCAGAATATGTAATATAATACTGTCTTGCACCTGCCTGATCTCTCAGGTATCCTGTGTTAAGGTCTGCTGTGTTCCTCAACGGGTCCCATCCTGTGTAATCCATTGATATGGTCTCTACTCCTCCCGCAAGTGCGGTCGGTCCATATATGACCGTATCAGTTGTTCCGGTTTCCATGGTTACTGTCAGAGTGCCGCCATCTGAATCCAGATGAAGCTCGTCTAACCTTGCCCATGCGCCCCATGCTCTACCCTGGAATCCTGCCGGTGAGAAATTTGTTATGTGGAAATATTCCAATTTCAGGTTTATTGCATGTGTTACATAGACATCCATAGTGTCTGCTACCGCCCTGATACACGAAGGTGGTCCGCCGTTTTGATCAGATGTCAGAACCTTTATTTCAGAAACTTCGTAATCAGAAGGAGCGACTAAACCGGAAATCTCCAGGTTCACTGTCTCTCCAGAGCAAATCGGATGAGTTGGAACAATCCTTACTGACTGAAGGTCTGTCTGAAGCGCGTTGCATGTTAAGTCTGCTTCGTTAGACCATGCCGGTAAAGATGGCAACCTGTCATATTTTGTGAGTGTTGCCTGTCCTCCCCATGTTGCTGGCGGAGTGACTATCAGTTCATCAAGACACGAACCGTCGGTTGCGTCATTCACGAACTGAACCTGAAGAACGACATCAGTTCCCGTAGAAACCGTATTTGGCTTATACGAAAGAACGAGGCCGTCTCCATTTGCTGCCTGTACTGGCTGAACTGCAAAAAAAGCTACTAGCAAAAGCAGTACGGGCAGTGCCGTCAATTTTTGTGTCATTCTATAACACCTCCCTCTTTAATCTCCTTTTATATATTCTTTAAACATTTTAATCGTCAGAGACATTAGAGATACTAATGGCTCTTACGAACGAAATTGATAGAAGATTAATGATAATCTTTTTAAACTCCCTTTGTTCCAGAAAATAATTCTTTAACAGAGGTATCTGGTTTTGAATAAATGAGATACTACAACGTGTTAAATTCTATTTTCATCATTATTTACTATAATGCAATAAACAATAATTCTGATTATGCCGCTATCAGAATTCTTATTTATTTGCAATATTAACTGTTTTTATTAACTATCTAAAGCAAATATTTAATGGGGAAAACAATGAAATGGGTACGCTCCGATTCTGTTATTGCCCAGAGGCTCAGCAATCATGAGGTCAGAGGCTTCTTTTTAAAGAAAATACACATAGGGGAGCATGAACACGCTTTCATTGAAAAAGACGGGAACATAATAGAGGAAGCCGAAAACAGGAACTGCAAAATAGGCGGATTGCTGGGAAAGGGGCAGGTAAATGTGATTTTGTTCGACAAATCAGAAAAAAGAATGCAGAGGCCAGTCGTCGATCTATGGACGAATGATAAGAACATGATACACGCCACCGTCGTGATAAAGCTTCAGATAACAGGCTTCAATTCATTCATGGGTCATTTCATGCGGACCAGAAATGCCGTTCTTCTGGAAGATTTATGGTCAGATATAAAGGAGGAACTGGTATCAAAGGTTATAGGTCCCGTCGTATCGAAACGCTCTCTTATCGGCCTGTCGGACATTCCGGATGTACAGAAAACAATTGAAAGCGAGGCCTTCCGAAAAATGGGAGATTCTTTAAGGAGTATAGGTATTACACTCCTTTCGCTGGTCTTCAATCCCGCGTTTTCTTATGAGAACCAGCAGGAAATAGAAAAGGTTGGCAGCGAGATGCAGAAAGCTGATGCAGATGCCATCATATCCCGGAAGCTCAAGAAGGCGGAGGAAGTGTCTTCAAGGGAACTTGACAGGGAGGCTGCCATTTCCGAGATGGAGAATGAAAGGATAAGAAGGGAAACCGAAATACAGCTCGAAAGGGAGGAGACGCAGACCGATATTGAAGAAGCTCTCGAGGCTCTGGAATTGAAGAGCATAAAGAACAAACAAAAGCTTATCAAGGAAATAAGCAATCTCAAATCAAATATTAAGCCCGATGAAAAAGACACAGAAGCTACAATAAAAAACCTGCAATTCGATATTGAAAAGCTTCGCATGGCAAGGGACATGGCCGAAAAGAAATTCTATAAAAATGAGATAACAGAAGAAAATTTCAAGAAACTCGCAGACGATTATGAGAGAAAGATAATTGAGCTAAAGATGAAAATCGAAGGCCTGAAAAAGGCTAACTGACTTCTTCTTTCTTTGGAGCAAAATCCCATAAATTTGGATAGTTTCTTATGAGGGTAAGGCCTCTCTGTTTCTTTGTTCCATGGCGCGTGCAATCGTTGCTCTGGAGTATTGAAGCTATTGACTCGCCTTTGTTTATCTTGTCCTGCATTTTCAGCGAGAAGACAAAGCCGCAGTGCTTTGATATTATTTCTTTCTTTCTCCTGGTTATAGGATTATGGATAACTGCGATGACATCGCCTTTATGCACCCTGTCACCAAGATTGACTTTCTTATAGAGCAAGCCCTCTGTACGCGCTCTGTGACGGAACCTGTCCAGATCCTCAAGTATATATTGCTCACGGGGAAGCTTTATTTTCCCCTGCATAAAGCCGTGGTGTATCAATATATTTTGTATTCCCGTCAGGGCATCATTAAGGAACTCGTTCCAGAAGACGAGGCCACCCCCTATTTCAACTGTTAAAATCTGTTTCTTCGACTTCCGTGCCGCTTCAACGGCAAGCATCCCCCTTTCGCCTTCCCTCTTGAGTATTATCCTGGTGCCGAAAAGCCTGCCGAGGGATATTGTATCTCCCTCGCCCGTATCAATGTAAGGGCTGTCATGAACTCTTGAATGCGGCAGAAGCACGTTCTTCTCGCCGCAGTCGTGGCAGTCTATCCCGAAATCACATCTCTCGACTATCTCTTTCATGAAAGTCTTTGCAATAAAATATGAAGTGCTCCTGCATCTTTTGGCGAAGCACCTGTTTATGTCTTTTGAATCCCTGGTAAACTTGTGGCTTTTCTCATGAAAACCCTCTATGTTTACAATGGGGATGAATATTATGGTGCCGTTGATTTTTTCGGGGTCAAGAGACTTCATTATCATCTGGACGAGGTTTATTCCGTTTATCTCATCGCCATGTATCCCGCCGGAAATGAAGCACATCTTTCCCTCATTTTTTCCTTTCATTATGGAAACGGGTATCTGATATCCTCCCTTTACAGGAATGTGCCCATGCCGCAGTTTTCCGCGCGTCAACCTGCACGTCCCGATTTTTTTCAGCGGCTCCAGAAATATCACTCCATAAAAACAAACCCAAAGTAAAACGCATAGCACGGGCTTAGTTAATAATTGGCTTTGGTTCTATTAATAGGTAACGAATAGATGTTCTACAAATTAAGTAATTTCTTTGCATTGAGCCCCAGAATTTTGTTTTTGTCATCGTCGCCGATTTCCAGTTTCTTTATTTTCAGAAGCTCCACTTCCTGGTCCGAGTAGGGGCAGTCGGAGCCGAACAGTATCCTGTCAAAGCCCAGTTTTTCGCCTATGCTTCTTATGTAGAACTGCGTGCAATTCACCGAAGTGTCGAAATATACATTGCCAAGCCCGTTCTTTTCAACATAGTTAAAAACGAGTGGCTGCGAGCCTGCAAAATGGGCAAGAACCAGCTTTAACTTAGGGAATTCTTCCGCAATCCTTACAATTTCCGCGGGGTCTGTCTGCTTCAGATGGTATTTCTTTGTATGGAACAGAAGAGGCTTTCCCGATTTCTCAATGGCTTCGTAAAGAGGAAAGAACTTTTTATCCAGCGGATTAAAATCCTCCGCTCTCGAATGAAGCTTGACTCCGTGGAAATCTTTCAGGATTCTCTCCAGATTCTCAGCTTTCATTTTTTTCGGGTCAAACCTGAAGAAAGGTATCAATGAGTCATCGCCCCTCACGTCTTCCATTATTTTGAAGCTAAGTTCTTCCCTCGACATGTCTTTATCGTCAATGCTGAAAACAACAGATTTGTCAATCCCCAGCTTTTTCATATTCGATTCAAGTTCTGGTATTGTCTGTTCGGAGCCGTCGTGGCTGTGTCCTATGTGCGTATGAAAATCGATTATCATTGCACCACTCATTGAAATATTGTCAACCCTTCTTTAAAACGAACGTCGGTATTATTCCTCCACCTTTGCTGGTATTGACGACAGGATCATCGGAGACACGTGTCATGCATCCCGCATATTTTCCGCCGAAAACAAACGATGACATACTCATGAATTTCTTTGTGATTTTTCCCTTATCAAAGATTTTTATTGCCGGTACATCTATGTACTCCTGCACAGTCCAACCGCTATCTGAAATAGATATATCAACTGCTTTCTTCCATTCTTCTTCTGAAAGGAACTTTCCGATTTTGACTCCTTCTCCGCCATAGCCTTCATCCGGTTTAAGAACCAGCTTGTTTTTTTCCGAAATGATTTTCTCTTTGAGATTAACGTTAACCTCTTTTGACCAAGGCAGATACTCTCTTAGGAAACTTTTTTCGTCTTCCGTCAGAATTTTGTCAAATTCTCCGGAGGCCATCCTTGAAATGAGTTTCTTCTCGCCCAGAATTCCCGATTCAAGGGGGTTGGAAATGAAAATTGAATTATCTGAAATCGCGGAAAAAAGGTCTCTGCATTCTTCTTTCTTATCGAGAAGCTCTTTTATTATAACACGCTTGTAGAGAATGTCTATCTCCGTTTCTCCTGAGAACATTTTCCCTTTTTTATATTTCAGTTCTCTGGGGTCCGCAAGGATTGTTCTGAATCCCCTCCCATTGAAATATTGTGCAATAAGTTTCTGGTCAGATATTGTCTTGACACCCTTCCAATCTATTAGCGCTATGGTCGGTTTTTCTTTTTTTCCTCCCCATTCTTTGTAAGAGTTGAAAAGAGCTTCCAGAAGGGATTCTCTCATCTCTTTATTTTCTTTTATTCCGGAAATTATCGGGATTTCTGAAAAAATTTTATTGATTATATCAAGCCTTCCGGCACCGGAGGGGCTGTCCGCATTAAATTCTATGAATTTTATTTTTCCTTCATGGAAGAAGAAATCCATCCTGTTTATCACATTCAATCTGGATTCATGGCTTTTCCTCAGAATATTTTTTCCTATTTTTTCAAGTATCCCAGCCATCCTTTCAGAGCTTTGCATGATTAGATTGTCTCGGGATTCAGAAATAAAATTCGGTGTCAGAAAAAATGGAAGTAACCTGTTACCCATCATAATTTTGTTTCTTTCATATTCTTTTCTGATATAGCTGAACGTCTTTTCAGAAAGGTCCGGATTTTTGAGAAGGGTATTATTGTATTTTTCACCGATGCCGAGAACCATCATATCACTTCAGGTCATGGAGCATCTTCTTTGTAAGCACAATCTCCTTGAACAGGCGTCCGGAATGCTCCAATGCTATCTCAGTCACGATGCTTTTCGGGAGCGTTTCTTTGAGATCCGCTCCCTTCTTTTTGGCTAATTCAATGATTTCGTCGGATACTGTTTTCTTCTCATCTATTATCTTCCTGAAAGGGTCCAGAAGGACTTCCTTATCTTTGGGAATGCATTGGGATGCAAGCTTAAGCAGTATTTTGCAGTAATCGTAAACCTCCCTGTTGTCAAGACCGTCATAAGCGGCGTTCCTCTGGAGATTCTTTCTCACATGGGTATGTGGAGGTATGTACATTACGTTACCTTCCAGCTTGAATGGCTCTGCAACACCGATATCCGAAGGAATGACATTAATGTTTTCATCCTCTACATATCGCAGGATATATTTTATCAGGGCTCCCGCTGCCGTCATATACATGGGATGGTTTGTATCCATCCCTCTCTGCTCAAGTGTCCCGACGGCATTGACCTTTACAGGATTCCACGTAGTGTCGAGTATCGAACCGTGTTTTGAGAAGACCCTCAGGTTCATATCTATCTTCTGGATTATATTCTTCCATTCGTCATATTTCCTGAAAATAACGTCAATCATATCCGTGTTCGTCTGCTTGTATGGCTGCAAAGCACCGAATGCATAATAGTTTGCATAAAGGCCCTGCGGATAATCAAAATCCGAACCCCCCCTATAGACAATAACACGCGAGTCCTTGCCTATATATTTGCCCTGATAAAAGGGAGAGGACTGCATGAATGTTGTCAGAGCCGGATCCATTGCAATAAGAAGATTGTAGCTGCCAACCATTGTCTGCTGGTTCTTTGAGCGATGAAGCCTCTTGAGGATTTTCTGCTTGCTGTCAAATACCCCCCACGGAAGTGTATAATGTATGTGGAGGCCTACACAGCGTCCTGCTATAAGGAACCTGTTTTTCCCAAAAATCTGCTCTTTGAGCAGATAAGGAGTGTCTTGTCTCATATCAGGTGTAAATGAGCCGGGAAATGTTCCCAGCGGGAAAAGCCTTATATTCTCTTTTTCAGCGCATATGAGGACGCTCTCCATTTCCTCAAGAAGGTGTTCCATGGTATCGCTGATGGCCTCGTTTGGGAAGCTCTTGATTTCTATCGTGCTTCTGCCGGCTTCCTTCGCAGTTCCGACCAAGGGATATTTCTTTTTGACCTCTTTTATCAGGACGTCGGCAAGATTGGCCATGTTCCCATTCTCATCAAGAGTGAACATCTCGACTTCCATGCCTATCATGGATTTTTTAAGGACGGAACGGATAGGAGAGCCGTTAGTTTTCTTTTTGGCCGTTTTTTTGTCTGTCTCTTTTTTATCTTCAATAGGCTCTATAAGAATACTTTTATCATATTCGCTTTCTTCTTTTACCGGATAATCCTTTCTAACTGATTCATCATTATCCTGTTCTTTATCTAGAGAATCAATATCTTCTTCTTTTGATGTGTATTTCTTATGTTTCCTGTCGTTTTCTGCCATCTGAGCTCTACCTGCCAGTATTTGAAGGCTATACATAACCTTGATTCCGCGTTTTATATAAATATTTGGATAAGATAGAAGCGATATGCTTTTCTGGTGGTGAAATATAGGTTTTTATTTCTTTTTATATCAACCTTAAGCATGTTTGGTGGAGAAAATGATGATGTTATAAGAAATAGACTATTGAATTTATCAAAAGAAATTTCAAGAGGCTATGGGAATTGTAAAAAGAAATACGATGAAATGTCTGTATATGGCGTTGCCCCTCTTTTAAGAGATGAAACGTTGGATAATAACCCTCTTAATGATTACTCGCCAAGCGATTTCGTTTTCGATTTGCTTAATCTGCCAAAATACATTGGAGAACCGCCAAGAAAGGTAAAAAATATGCTTACAGCAGATTCAAATAGCGGTAAGCGTATTTTTGAACGTGTAGAAAAACCAGATGATGATGTTATTGTTGCATATTACTACACCAAAACCGGACCTTATAACCATATGGGATTATGCAGAAGATTGAAAGAGGAACCGGGAGAACCCCTTGTGATATGTTCAAAATGGGGTAAAGAAGGAAGCATATTCTTACAAACTGACTTAGAAAAGAACGGATTATTTAGAATACCGATAGACCTTGGAAATCAGGTTGATTTCTATCGATTTCTGGGCTTAGAAGATGCAATTCCTTTCTAAAAGTAAGGGGTGGGGGAACCCCGTTAATCATTCTAACATTCTCCCGATTCCCAGTAAACGACTCCGTCTGAACATGCACCACATCCATTTCCGTATGTTGATGAAGTTCCGTCTTCCTTAAAGCCGCATACAGGATTGTATTCCATTGTGCATATAATTGCGCTCCTTTCTTCTGGTTTACATGTATGACGCAGGACGGTCTTTCCTGAAGCACTCCAATCAGTTATTTTGACGCTTAGAAGATCTCTATCTTCACCTTGTTCCAGCTTTACATCGAAGCAGCCGGGACATCTTAAAACTGCTACTTCAGTTATCGTCGATATTTTTTCCGAATCCAGATATTCAATTGCTGCTTTAGCTGCTCTTTTCTGGTCCTCATCAAGTTCCCAGCCCCTTATACATGCACCAACATCTTCGTCCCAAGAATAACCTGCCGGGACAAGGCAGCCATGCTCGTCCTTTTCTCCTCCTATCTGCTTTTCAGATTCTAATTTTATTGTTGCAGATGCTCCCACTGCTGTCACAAAAACCAACAGGATTATGAGCACGATAATCTTTACATTCATTCAAACCACCTCAATTTAGAATTAGCTAAACCTTTATAAACCGCTAACGTTTTTATAAGGAAAAAACCGAAAATTGTTAAATGTCATTTATGATTCTCTTCTCTTTCTTTAGCTCTCTGGGCAGCGGTTTTTCCTGTCAGTCTATAAACCAGATTATCGTATTCAGCCCCCGTGCTCTGGTTCAGTCTACTGCAAACTTCTTTCATATATGCTGTTAATGCCCTGTAACCTGCTTCTCCTCCAATCGTTGAGAGGTCTGATTTTTTGGAATCGTCCATATTAATCATCTCTGTTCATATGATACCAGAATAGATATAGGTACACCACTCTCGAAAACAGTATTTGCGTAAGTTCCGCTGAAATTACAGATTCTGGATCTGTATGATTTTTTAACAGTACCTGCTTCTATTCCATGGGGATATTTTCCTATTCCCGGAACAGGAGACAAGCTACTCATTCTGGTCCCCTTACCGGCACTTCTCCATACAAAACCTATCATGAAGTCAGTATCACGAATCCTGTAAGTTTCAGGTTTTCCATTACCTTCTATGACAATCTTTGTTCCATCTTCGAGTTCTATTGTCATTGTATTTTTTTCTTCCGGCATCTCAATCCTCCTTTTCTATAGCTTTCGCTCACCGAAATCCTGAATCAATATAACTCGCTTTCAGTTATTTGTCAAGAAGAAGGTGAGCAAAGGGCCAATGGAACAGCTTAACAGCTATAAAAGCTGAAATAAAATTCAAAGCTATAGTTCCACTGGTTTGCAATCATAGTTTACTTTTTAGTAGAAAACATTTATAAAACTAATTAATGTAAACGTGTTTTATTCTTGAATTGCTTATTGAGCGAACGGTTCCGCGGGATGACATGACAACATATTTGTATCTTTCCGGCTGTTTAGAAATTTCAAATGGAGTTGTATAACCGTTTTTCTTCCCGGAAAAAAATAATCCTTCGCCGGTATCGGTTGAGATGTAAAGCCTCGTGGCCGGATGATATTCAGCTCTGATGCCGCTTCCGTCTTCCATTAGCAACATCATTTTATGTTGTTTTCCCATTTCGTTTCCTCCATTATAGCTTCAGCTCACCCGCATACATTCCGGACAAAATAGATTACCTCACTCAGGAAAATCTATACAGAAAAGGTGAGCAAAGGGCCAATGAATCTAGCAGGAGCTAGGTCTTGGGCACGGGCTTCTCGGGCTCAAGTTGCATTGGCTTTCTTGCATATAGCATAATTGCAGAACAACATTTATAATCGTTTGCAGATGGCACAGCGCCTAGATAGAAGAATGAGAGAATGTCACAAGATAGTACGGATCCCTGAAGCCGTTGTATCTGCAGCATTCGGAAACTCCTTTCTGATAATTTCCTATGTGCTCTCTCGGAAGGTCTCTTGCAATTCTGGGGTCTATTATATGTATGACGCTTTTTCCAAAGAAATCTTCCGGCATACTGCCCCTCGAATCCATCAAATCACTTGAATGCAGATAGCCTTCCACCTGCTGATAAACGGAATCTTCCGGCAATCCTTTACCTCCAAAAATACGTAAGTGGAAATTGCCGTTACCGGATTCTATTGCAGGCGAATGTTCAGTTCCGGAACTTTCAAGAGCTTCCATAAGCCTTTCAGAAGAGCATCTTGCGATGACACCTTTGAAATCCTGAGCTTCTTTCGAGATATACCTGAAGAAGGGCTCGAAAAAACCACCAGTCTCTATGAGCTTAACCCTGTCAACGTAAGGAGCAGTTCTCATGGAATTATTGATGTTAAAAAAGATTATAAACTATCAGTGTTCCACATCTTCATAACGTTATTAATCGGGTGTAGCAATATTATTCTTATGTTTGAAGGGTTTATACTTGCTGTGCAGGCGTTTGTAGCCGCTTACGGTTTCGGCGGCGTCTTCGTAATAGCAGTCCTCGAATCATTCATATTCCCGGTCCCGACAGCAACAATAGTCGCACCGGTAACCGCTCTCGGCGCTGACCCTTTCATTGTGGCAGTCATCGCAACAATCGGCTCTGTTATCGGAGGCGTGGTTGGCTATTATCTCGGAGACCGCATAGGAAGGCCTGTTGCGGAAAAGCTCTTCAAGGAAAAACACATCAAGAAAGTCGAGCAGTGGTACGAAAAATACGGTGCATGGGCAGTTCTCATTGCAGCTTTCAGTCCTGTTCCTTTCAAGGTATTCACATGGTTTTCAGGGATTTGCGAACTCGGCATAAAGAAATTCCTGATAGCGTCAATAATCGGAAGGACTGCCCAGTTCTTTATCGCGGCTTATGTAGGGAGTTTTGTGGGGCCGTGGTTATTGGGTTTTTTCGGGCTTTAATAGATTTTTAAATAATTTCTCAATCTCTTTACAGTTATTTTCCGCTTCTTTCTTACAATCATCAAGTGTCAAAAGGCTTCTTTTCTGTTCCATCTTCTGAATTACTTTATCAACAGATTCTTCAAATGACGTGCCTCTAAGTCCCAGTTCATGGAGAAAAATCAAACAGCCTTCGACGGTCACAAATTTGAAGCACTCAGCATTCTTTACAATTTCTGCTATTTTAGTTTTTGTCGGTACTTTATCGTGATGTGCTTCTATAGAATTTATTATTATATCTTTATCAGTAGAATCGACTCTCCATTCATCAAGATAAATTTTAACAAAATCAGAACTTAGTTTAGGGTGATTTTTCTGGACTTTGCCTTTCCAGACCTGATCAAAAATCGTATGAGCCAAATACAAAGAAGCCAGAACCAGATCTTTTCTAACAGAGTATTTTTCTGAAAGTTCAATACCTTTTTTTATCACTAATTCTGTAAGAAGCCATGATGGTGCTTTATTCTTTTGCGTAGATTTAAACATTAATTCTTTTGACAATTCAACTAAATCCATATGTGATTATTTTAACTAATAGAATAAGAATAAAAGAAAAATAAGAGGTTTTAAGCCTCTTCTTCGCTCTCGTCATTCTTGAGGTCTGTTATTCCCTTCCTCTGCTTGATTTGTGTAACGTATTTCAGTTCAAGCTCTTTTGGAAGCGCCTCATATATGACATCTATCAGCCAGAAGAATCCCATTCCTCCTGTAGATGACTTGAGTGCAGAGTTGAATCCGAACATCTCCGCGACAGGAAGCTTTGCCTTTATGACAGTTGCTCCCTGCTCGTCAGTCATGTCGATTACCTGGCCTCTTCTGTTCGATACTTCCTTCAAAGCGCCGCTGACATGGTCAATCGGAACGTCTATTCTTATCATCTGCTTTGGCTCAAGAATGTATGCCTTTGCATTTACCATGCCCAATCTTATTGACGACCTAACCGCAGGAATTACCTGTGCCGGACCTCTGTGAATTGCATCTTCATGAAGCTTTGCATCGACCAGTTTGACCTTTATTCCGCTGCAAGGCTCCCTTGCAAGAGGGCCGTTGTCCATTGCTTCCTTAAATGATTCCTTAATCATTTCCATGACTTCAAGGATTGCCTGGACACCTGAGGTCGCATCAATGAGCATATTCCTGTTATGGATGAGCTTGACTTTCTTTGATTCGTCCCGATCGAAGCCGAGCTTCACAAGCTTTTCCTGGAAATCGACATCCTTCTTTTTCATTTCAGAGTCGGATGGGAGCTCTCCTGCGACCATTGCATCAAAGACCGCTTTTTCCAGAGGCTCTACAAGGAAGTAGAACCTGTTGTGCTTGTTGGGTGATTTTCCTTCAATGGGCTCTTTGGTCGAACCGCTTACAGACTCCTTGAAAATTACTATCGGCGGTGAAACGGATACATCAATCTCCGCTTCCTTCAGCGGTCTCTCAATCTTTGCGTCTATCTGAAGCTCGCCAAGGCCGGATACAAGATATTCTCCGGTATCTTCGTTGATTACAATCTGAAGTGTCGGGTCTTCCTTGCTTACCCTCCTTAAAAATTCGATGAGTTTTGCAAGCTGCTGTGGCTTCTTTGGCTCTATTGCCTTGGTGACAACAGGCTCGAATATATGCTTAATGCTTTCAAACCCAACGATGATGTCGTCGGGGTCGCAAAGCGTCTCACCGCTGCTTGCATCCTTCAGGCCGACAAGTCCTACGATGTTTCCCGCGTTGACTTCTTCCATTGGAACTCTCTGCTGGCCTTTGTAAAGTGATACCTGCTGGATTTTCACCTTTTTCTGGGTTCCGACAAGATAGACCTCTGTTCCGACCTTAACTTTTCCTGAAAAAATCCTGACCGTTGCAACATAACCTGCATGCGGGTCCGGATAAAGTTTTGTGACGACTGCACCAAGCTTTCCATCAGGATTGCACATTATCATGTCCTTTCCCGCTTCCGAATCGTTGTCTCCCGGCCATATCTTTGGGACCCTGTATTTCTGTGCCTGATCAGGATTTGGAAGATGCTTGATGACTGCATCAAGAAGTATCTCGTGAAGAGGAGCTTTCTTTGCAAGCTCTTTTTCAGATTCCGGTCCGGCATTTGTCATCTCTATTATGTCCTTGAAGCTTATTCCCTTCTCCTTCATGTAAGGAACAGATATTGCCCAGTTCCTGTAAGCAGAACCGAATGCAACAGACCCGTCATTTACATTGACCATCCATTTGGTCTTGTATTCAGGCTCAGCGTATTTGCTTATAAGAGCATTTACTTCAGCGATAATTTTCATGAACTGCTGCTGCATCTGCTCCGGCGTAAGCTTGAGTTCCTTAATGTAACGATCAACCTTGTTGATAAAAAGAATCGGTCTGACCCTTTCTTTCAGAGCCTGACGGACAACGGTTTCTGTTTGGGGCATACAGCCTTCTACTGCGTCTGTCAGAATGACAGCCCCGTCAACAGCCCTCATTGCACGTGTTACATCGCCGCCAAAATCGACGTGACCCGGCGTATCTATAAGATTGATAAGAAAATCGTTTCCTTTGTACTCGTGGACCATTGAAACGTTTGCAGCAAAGATTGTGATTCCTCTTTCCTGTTCCTGCGCGTCGAAATCCATTGCGCACTGCTTTCCTGAAAGCTCTTCTGAAATCATTCCTGCGCCTGCAAGAAGGTTGTCAGAAAGCGTGGTCTTGCCGTGGTCGATATGGGCAACAATGCCTATGTTCCTTATGTTCTCGTGTTTTCTCATTAACACCTTGATTATCTGTGTCAAATCACCTTTTTTTGCCATCTAAAAATCACCTAAGTCAATTGAAAATATGAAAAGGGCTTATCTGGCGCCGTCAGCTTCCCTTTCAAGCCTCTGTCTTTCCCTTATAGCCATGGTGTTTGAATCGTTGTTGTAAATGGCTATCAGTTCATTGGCTATAACATTGGCAAGCTTTGTCTTTTTTCCGAAAGACTGCCTGAATATTCCCTGGCACATGAATCTCAATGCCATATCTATTCTTCTTCTGGGGGAGACTATAACTGCTTTCCTTGCTATTGTTCCGCCCATCCTGTAAGCAGCAACTTCTTCGTACATGGCCGAATTCTCTATAGCTGTTACCAGAACCTGAACCGGGTTCTTCTTTATCTTGCTTTCAATTATTTCGAATGCCTCTTTTACTGCGTTGTAAACAGATAAGTATCTTCCTATATTATGATCCGAGGTTATCTCGTGTTTCTTGCCTTTGTGGCCTGTGACCATGAGCTTGTTGATAAATCTCTCAACCACGCTGACATGCTGTCTTCTCAGGGAAAGCGTGGAATTTCTGCCGCTCGATTTCGGGACTATCACAGGTTTGATGTTGAGGTATGCCTTTAAACCTCTGTCGTCGACTTTGATCTCGGACATATCCCACTTATTCATCATCAATAAATTGCTAGTCATCTTTATCCCTTAGGTTTCTCTTTCTTTCCTCTTCTTATCATCTCAAGAGAGGCTCCATTGACTGCGACTACTTTGTATTTTACGCCGTGCATCGAACCGATTGCACCGCCCTGCGAACCTCCAAGTCCGTCAACTGTGACTTCATCGTGCTCGTCAATGAATTTTATTGCACCGGTCCTCGGGACCATTGCAGTGCACTGGATGCCGTTCTTTATCAGCTGTATCCTTACGGCTTTGATTATACCAGAGTGAGGCTGTTTCTGCTCTATTCCTTTCTTCTTCAGGACTATTCCCCTGCCTAAAGGTGCTCCGGCAAGCGGATCCTTTTTCCACAGTTTAAGGAATTTCCTTTTATAGACTGTCGATTTCCACTTGAATCTCTTCCTCTTCTTCTTCAGTGTCCTTGCAGCGAATGTTCCTGGCATATTTTCACCATTTATCATGTTCCATGTGCACCCTTTCGGTGCAATACATTGACAACGCCTGTAAACAGCTTGTCGATGTCACTTTAACCTGAGATTCTTGATTTTGAAGTGTCTGTCAAGTATCTCTTTTATAATCTTGATATTCTTACCGTTTTTTCCTATTACCGCCGAGCGGTCCTTTGCATCCAGCGTCACGACAATCTCCTGCCCGTTCTGCTCAACTCCTTTTGATGCAGGAATCATTTTTTTTGTCATCTCGAGAGGGTCGGACGAATATTCGAATATTTTTATGTCCTTATTGAGTATTTCCCTGACTCTTTTAACGTTCACACCGCCTTTTCCTATTGCAGTGCCCATCTTGCCGTTTTCAACAATGAAATATATAGAGCCGTTGTCTCTTATACAGTCACGGGCATATGTTCCCGTTGCTTTTTCAAATACGGCCAGTGTTTGTATTTCCTCGTTGCCTATTTTAACCATTTGTTATGTCCTCTATTTTTTTATTCCCATTACCGTTATACCAAAAGGCTTTCCGCAGAGTCTTCCCAATTCAACCGAATTGCCTTTGAATATTACGACTTCAACGCCGGATAACTTGGAATAGAATTTCATCCTTTCCGTTGTAAGTTCGGGCGCATTGTCTGCATAAATGATTTTTGAAAGCGATGAAGCTTTAGCATTTTTTGTTACCTGTCTGGTTCCCATTATAGCCTTCTCATCTTCAAGCGCTTTCTTTATTTCTTCTTTTGTTGACATAAACATCACGTTCAATAAATATAACCTAAGAGAACTCCTCCGCTTTTTTGCTCTGTCGCATCCCTGTGGCTCATGACGCCTCCGGGTGTACTCACGAAAAGCTCTCCCATACCTATTGCAGGCAGATATCTTTTCTCCCAGTTAATGAAACTTCTGAGACCTACCGCATGGCGGGGTTTTATGACACCGCATTTGTTTATTTTTCCTACCATCTCGACTCTAAACTTGCCGCCCTTTCCGTCATCTATTAACTCAAAGTTGCCTATGTATCCCTTCTTCTGCATCGTCTTCAGAATCTCCTTTATGACTTTTGAGGACGGAACTATGCATGAAATTTTACCTACAGTTTCTGTGTTCATTAATATTGTGAACATATCCGACAGTGAATCATGTTTCATCAAATACACCTTAATCATATTTCTTGAATCCCAGTTTTGGGGCTATCTCCCTGAAGCATTGTCTGCAGTATCCAAGCCCGTATTTTGAGATAACGCCTTCAGTCTTTCCGCATATTCGGCATGGATGAATGCCGCGTCCGCTATTCCTCTGTTTAGAGGCATTGAACTTCATGACTCTTGCAAGTTTTTCAGGTTTCTTCTCGACCTGCTTTTTCATGTTCTTGAACGTCATTATTTCACCATTTTTCCTCGACTTCTTCAGTAACATTAATATTAAGCTCCTTCTTGGCCCATTCAATTGATTCCTCGGGCGGAATCAGGTGTTTCTTTCCTACCTTTGCCGCTTTGAGCTTCCTTTTTTTCACCCTGAATCCGGGCCTCTTAAGTGTGACAATAACATCAAATCCCAATATCCCTATGTCGGGATCATATTTCATCCCCGGCATGTTTATGTACTCCTTCACACCGAAAGCAAAGTTTCCTGTACGGTCGAACTGTGTCGGTTTTATCCTGTTATCAACGGCCTTCAGTGCATTGAGCAGGAATTCCTTAGCCTCGTCTCCGCGAAGAGTTATCTTGCAACCAATTTTTCTGTTCTTTGCGCCTCCGAATGTCGTCCTTTTATGTGTCGTTGTAATGACGCCGTCCTTTCCGGTTATCTTTTTTATCATAAACACTGCCCTGTTAAGGACATCTGCATCTTCTTTTGTTCCCACATTAATTGTTACCTTCTCTATCCGGATTTCTCTCATTGTATTCATACTTCACCGACCATTACATATTTTTTGGGAACCAAAAGGCTTTTATTGTCCTTCGTTTTTATCGTGACCATTGCTTTTTCCAGCATCGTCTTCCTTTCCTTTATTTCCTCTATCGTTCCAGTGATGCCGATATTTTTTCCGGCAGTTATGAATGATGCTGCTCCTTTTTCAAACTTGAAGTGTTTTGCTATCTTCTGTTCAGGCAGTGATATGATGACTGAATCATTAACCTTATAATCATTCTTCGGAAGGACAATAACATTTCTTCCGTCATGAAGACTTAACTGGAATTTGCCTCCTTTGATAGCCTTCTTCCCCTTGACAATACACAGCTTTCTTGAGCTGTCCGTCTCCTTTATCTCTTCCGGATGAAGTCCCTTGCTGCTAAGCATGACTCTGTAGTATTTCTTGACTGATGGTATCTCAATAACATCCATGAAACCGACAGGATATTTTATATCTGTCCTTTTTCTTTTGTCCACCAATATGGCTCCGGATTTTATCAGCTTCTTCGTTTCCGGTACGTTGTCAGTCAGGCTGAAAGAGTCCCTGACAAGTATCTGCAATGATATGCACTGTTCTATCTTATGCGGGCCCGTTCTGGGTCTTGAGACCCATTTATTCCCTTTCCTGTTCACCGGCCAGAAAGCCGGCATTACATATCTCTTCAGGTATCCGCTCATTTCTTCACCTTGGTCTCAGCCGGTTTCTTGGAGGCAACGCTTTTTTTAGGAGATGCAACCTTCTTTTCAGCCGCTTCCTTTTTAACAGGAGCTTTGGATTCTTTAGGTTTCTCTTCTTTAGAAGATTCTGCTTTTTTAGCTTCAGAACCTGCTTTTTTCACTGCTCCCCCTTTTGGTTTTGCTGGTGTCTTTTCTTTTCCTAACAGTTTTGACTGTCTTGTTTTGTCGTCAGTATTAAGTTCTGTGATCATGATATTTGATGGTTTTAAGGATTTGAGGACTTCCGTTCCGTCGACTTTCTTGGCCTTAAGACCTTCTATGAACACTTCCATCTTTTTCAGGGATATCCTTTCCACCGGTCCGCTGAATCCCTTTGAGGATCCTCTCATAACCTTAACTTTGTCTCCCTTTCTGACAGTTACTGATCTCGTTCCGTATCTTTCCCTGAGTACGGGCGCAAGATGAACCGAAAGCAATCTATGCTTTACGTGCAACGGTGCATTATGTACATACTTCCTCTGCTTCCTTGGCTGCACGCTCGAAACCCATTCATTTGACCATGATTTTTTCATTATTTCACCATTATACTACAATGCTTGCTATTTTGCCTATAGTCGGGAACCTCTGGACCGCTTCCCTGGCAACCGGCCCTTTTATTATAGATCCGGTCGCTTCCCCTTTATCACTAATGATTACGGCAGCATTATCCTCGAATGATATTCTTAAACCTTCACTTCTTCTGTATTCCTTTGTCTGCCTGATTATCACGGCTTTCAGTACCTGATGCCTTACTTTTTCGTTTCCGCTTCTCACTTTGCAGAAGACAAAAGAACCGACGCCACATGACGGCTTCATCCTTCTTCTTCCACGAAATCCTTTTACGGCTATAACTTCCAGCCATTTTGCTCCGGAGTTGTCAGCGCATCTGATGACTGACCTTGTAGTCAGAGATTGCGTAACACTTGATGGTATAGCCTTCATTATTATCACTTATCTGCTTTCGCCTTGTCAACATGAACTATTACGAAATGCTTTGTCTTGGATAGCGCCCTGCACTCAACTATTACCACGCTGTCCCCTTCTTTTGCATTCATGCAATCGGGATTATATGCAGCAACGCTTGATTTTCTCCTTTCATACCTTTCGTATTTCCTGACAAACTTTATGTACTTCCATTCAACTGTGGCAGTCTTATGGGTTTTTGTGGATTTTACCACGCCTTCCAGAATCTTTCCTCTGACAGAAAGGCTTCCATGCCAAGGACATTTATGGTCCTCGCATTTCTCTTTCGGAGGGTTTAGTCCCAAACCCAGGTTTTCTTTCATTTTTTCACCATTATATTTTTCCGCTATCTTATCTTTTTTTTATCCTGTCTTCAGGCCTTCCGGCCAGTTCTTTTCCGTCGATTTCGACGGTTCCGCTTCCCGGAATCGAAAAGCTGAAGGCACATTCCTCTTTTATTATTTTTCTAACCTTTTTATCAGTTTCTATTGTGATAGTGTTCCTGGTCTCGTCGATAACCCTGCCTCCCAGCCCCTTCACCGAAGGGTTCAAAGACGCAGTGACAACGACGTCCAATCCCACTATTTCGTGCCTCACCAGGTTTTCCGGAGTCCTTTTCATAATCATTAATCGGATATTTCAATCATATCTTCAGGGAAACCCATTTTAATCATCATTTCTTTTGCTCTTCTTTTATGATCGCCCTGCAGTTCGATATTACCGTCTTTTATTGTGCCTCCACATGCAAATTTTGTCTTCAGTTTCGTAAGGATATCCTTCTTATTGACATCCTTGCTTATTCCTTCGACAACGGTCATCGTTTTTCTGTATCTTTTCCTCTCGGAGTATATCTTTATCTTCTCCTCTTCCTTTGCAATTGTGGTGCAGACACAAAGGTCTTTTGGCAAGCCACACTTCTGGCATACTTCAGACATTTTTTATTCGGTCACCTTTTATTTTATAGCATGCATCATGGTTTATACAATGCATGCGGTTAATTATGTTTTTGACGTGTTCCTCCTTTGGGTCAGAACAGTCTCAATCCTCGCTATTGTCTTCCTGATTTCCCTGATCCTGCCCGGAGATGTAACCGTAGCGCCTATGGCTATGTTTGCCTTCTCCTTAGCAAGCTCAAGTTTGAATTCGTTAATGTTCTTCTCCATGTCCTTTTCGGACATGTTCTTTATCTCTTTTTTTCTGAGGATTGCCATAATCATCACTTTTCAGTTTGTTTCTTTTTTTCTTTCTTTGGGACAACAACTTTTCTTTTCTTTGGTTTTTCTTCGTCGTCATCTATCTCGTCATCTAAATTATCAATATCTTCGGCTTCTTCTTCATAATCGGTTTCTTTCTTGGCTTCGATAACTTCCTGAATAGCTGCAGCTTTTGCGTCCATTATGTCCTTCTTTGTCATGATGTTTCCGAATGTATCCATGAAATATTTCATTATTTTGACCTGCACGCCTATCTTTCCGGGTCGTGTGAGTGCTTCGGCAAATCCGTGATCTACCAGAGTCTTTGCAGTGTCGCCACAGTACTTTATGTATCCCCTTGCGAATTTATCGGTCCTTCCCTTGCTTCCGCCAAGCTTCCCCCCGATGACTATCTGGACTCCCAATGCACCTGCATCCATTACCCTTTTCATGAAAAGGTTTCCGACTTTCTTGTGCTTGTTTCCTGTCTCCAGTGCAAAGGCTATCTGTTTTGCGACAAGCCTTGCGTCCATGTCAGGGTTCTTTATGGTCTTGACATCAACCTGCGGGTTCTCTACATTGAATCTTCTTTTTATCTCATCAGCAAGACCATTAATCTTCCTTCCGCCGGCCCCGATAATCCTTCCGGGCCTGCTTGTACTGATAATTATTCTGAGACCAAGAGGCGTTCTTTCCAGTTCTATGTCTGAGAATATCTCTCCCTTGAGATACTCTTCTATGAATTCCTGCATCTTTAGCCCGTTAATGGACTGGTTAACGAAGTGCCTGTTCAGTAAAATATCAATCACCTTAGCTTACCCTGAGGACAACCTGCACATTTGTTGATTTGCGCTGTTGCCTTCTCATTTTAGTTCTCCTTGGCCTGAAAAAGGAAAATGCCTCGTGCGCAGAGGCCATTATCACCAGCTTCTCTGTATCGAGGCCCTTGAATTCTGCATTCTTTTCTGCAGACCTGACAAGATCAAGTATGTTCGATGCCGCTGTCGTATAGTGTTTGCCGTCAATGGAAACCGTTTCCGTGGAGAGCCCGTTAAGGAGTTTTATCCCCTTCTGCAAATTCATGCCGCTTAACTTCCCGCATAATATCTTGGAATGCTTTGGCGATATAGATAGACCTCTGCCATATGCCCTTGCCGACTTCTTTGGGTTTAGGTTTAATGCGTATTTTAACATCTTATCTACCTTACTTTAGTGGAACGAACTTGCTTGACTTTGTAGCACCAAATCCTGGCGATGAGTGCTTTATCTGTTTTCTCGTAAGCGCGAATTCGCCGAGCCTGTGGTTAATCATTTCAGGCTTTATTTCGATTGTTTCATATTTCTTTCCGTCAAAAAGACCGATCTTTACGCCTACCATCTGTGGAAGTATTACCATGTCCCTTGAATGGGTCTTGTGGAATTTCTTTGGTTTTTCCTTTATCTTTTCAAGCAACTTCTTCTGCACGATTGTAAGACCTCTCTTGAGGGTCCTTCTTTCTCTCGATGTGACAATTTTTGAATACTCTTCTATTCCCATCTTGGAAATGTCTTCCCATTCTTTTCCTCTGAACATGAATTTCTTTACCATAACAATCAACTTTCCTTTATCTTATTTCTTAGTCCTTCCTGTTCTCCTTGCAGCTATTGAACCGACCTTCCTTCCGGGAGGTGTGTGCCTCGATACTGTCTTCTGCTTTCCAAGACCGCCGTAGCCGCATCCATATGGATGGTCCACGGCGTTCATCGCTATTCCTGATGTCCTTGGGTACAGCTTGCCTTTCTTGTGCTGGACAATCCATCTCTTTCCCGCTTTAAGCCATGGCTTTGCTATCCTGCCTTCGCCGGCCGGGACGCCTATTGTGACCATGCATGCGCCTTTCAGTTTCTTCTTCTTCCTTGAAGGCAACTGGATTATGCAATCATCACCTGCTTTTGAAACAAGCATTGCGAATGAACCTGCTGATCTGCATATCTTTGGTCCGGATTTCGGGACTGTTTCGATAGCGAAAATCGTCGCTCCTTCGGGAACCATAGATAATGGAACCACATATTTACCGATTTCCTCTCCGACTCTGATTCCCTGCGGAGCAAGGATGAAGCCGGTGCTGTTATCATCATATCTTACCTTTGCAACAGGCGAAGTCTTTAAAGGGTCGCTAAGGATGTCCACAACTCTGCCACTTGATGGCCTGTATTCTACCCTGACATTTGAAGACTTGTTAGGAACCCTGTAAGTAAGGGAACCTTTTCCTCTTCTCTGTGGTATGATTCTCTTACCCATATATTCGCCCTGTAATCTATAACGATTCTCGCTTTTTTCACTTGAATTTCTTACATGACCGCTTAGCTGTCTTTCCAAAGTCTACATCATTCCTAATTTGGATGCAATGTCTGAAGCGAGATTTTCAGGAGCCAGTTTCGCTATTGCCTTCTTCCGGCCCTTTGTCATAACGACAGTTTTAAGGTCTGTCACCCTGACATTGAACTGCTTCTCTATTGCATCTGCAATTTCCTTTTTCCTGTATTTCCTGTCAACTATGAATACCAGCTTGTTTTCCATCTCGACCATATTCATTGATTTTTCAGTAAGATGCGGATACTGAAGAATTTTCCATGGGCTTATTGATTTGGCTGTTTTTTCCACGGCCTTCGCTTCCTTCTTTTCAGCCTCTGGTTTCTTTTCTTCAGCCATAAAAATCACTTAGCTTTCTCCTTAGCAGACGTCTTCTTTTTAGGAGCATCCGCCTTTGGAGAAACTGCTTTTTTTACTTTTACTGCTTTCTCTTTCTTGTCTTCTTTTGTCTTATTAAAGCTCTCAAGAGCTGATTTCGTCCATATTACAAGCCTGCCAGGATGAGCTCCCGGAGCAAGGGACATCACATCAAGCTTTCCTGCCATCCTGAAATCGACGCCCGGAATGTTCTTGCTGGCATTTCCAATGCCTTTATCTTCATTAACAATTATAAGAGGGCCTTTCTTCTCCTTGTATTTCCTTCCCCTCATCTTGCCCTTTGTCGCTCTTATTTTTTTCTCAGAGCATCTTTCCAATTCTTTTTCGAAGCCGAGAACATTAAGGACATCAACAACTTCCTTTGTCTTTTTCATTTCCTGGAATGAATCATCAAGAACAAGAGGATAGCTTTTCAATGAAGAAACATCATGACCACGAAGAGAAACAGCATTTTTATCAAAAGTAAATGACATGGCAGAATAAAGGGCGGATGTCCATTCTTTCTTGTTGATCTTGAGCGTCCATACCTTTTCGGCCTTGGGCGGATGTGCTTTTCTGCCCTTTACGGCCTGAGGCACATTTCTTGCCCTGAAGTTCAGAAAGCCCATATTAATGACTCTCGGCATTCTTGCCATTTCCCTGTTCATCATGCTGTTCCTTTTGGATCTTCTTCCATGATAATAAGCGGATGACCTCTGTCCAGCCTCCGGGTCGGTCCCGTAGGGCTGTCGTGTCTCGCTCTTCTCAGCAAGGAAAGCTTTCTTAACAATGTCCTTCCTTTTCGGGGCTAACAGTTTCTTCGGGACTTCAATCTTCCCCTTCTCTGCGCCTTTCAAATCGAATACTGAGACTTGCATATGGATCAGCTACCCTATTATGAGATATTGAATATATAAATCAATATCTATCCATCATGATTTACCATGGCAAACACCTAAACAAGCATCGGGCGCATCAACTTTTTGGTCAGATGCTCGCGCCGTCATATGAAGCGGTTGCCAGTTATTATATTTTCATATATAATAACTATTACCCTATTATAGTGAGTAGTGTTTTTAAATGTGACGGTCGTTTTGAGCGGTTTTCACATTGATTCTTCGCCCCCATACACCTTCAGATAAATTCGTGGCATCTAAAGGTGCAAATTCCTGTATTATCTTTCCTCCGCCTTCAAAAACTCTTCTGATTTTACCAGAACCGTTTCTTCCGTTTCTGATTACTGTGGAAGAATCGCCATAAATGTTGCTCATTTGCCATTCCAGCCCTATCGGTTGATAGCAAATAGCTTCTTCAATTGATGAACTAGAAAAAAGAGGCTTCCCTGTAACTGCCCTGAACTCCATTTCCTGAATGTCTTTGCCCCCGTAAAGCTTGTTCATATAATATATAGCCAGAATGGATCCGGGTTTTCTCGGATTAATATCAAGGCCGTCTAAGACGGTTTCTCCATTTCTTCCATTTCTAATAATGTAGTCGGTATTAAATATTCCCCTGTATCCTCTTTTTTGCATTTCCTCTAACTTTGGCTTAGCCATTTTAAGGATTTTCATTTCGACTTGTTTTCCCAATCCGGATGGATGCACTGAACCTGAAAAGCCGGAGCTTTCTCTGATGATTTGATCGTTAATGGACGCAATGAATATCTGCTCATCTCCGATGACTCCTGTAATAGAAGGACATGAAATGATGCCATTCACTATTTCCGATACCAAAAAACAACAACTGGCTAGTCTTTGTTCTCCTTTAAATTTGGGGCTTTTGTAAAGCTCTTCTACACTGCGGACAATAAAATTCCCGGACCCGCCTGAGCTGTATCCCGCCTTTTTGACAAATGCGCCTTGAGTGTATTTTTCCCGAAAAAGATGCACTGCATGCTCGAAATTCTCAGCCATATCCGTTTCCGGCGTTTTTATTCCCAGTTTCCTGCAGGTTTTCAGGACATTGCCTTTATCCTGCCAATAAGAGAACTGGTCTTCTGAAGGGGAAATTGCCCTTATTCTATATCCGTCATCAATTCCGAAATTTATTTGGCTGAAAGGATTAACATAAATCATTTTCTGATTTCTTAGAGCCCTTTCCATAAGTTTTCGGGCGAAGGGACTGTTTCTGAACTGGGCGTTTGTTACCGAGTAATGCTCGTCAAGAAAGAATGATTTGTCAGGATGTATTTTGCTGATTTCGGATAATTCGTCATTGATGACAAAATACTTAAACCCTTCAGAAAACCATAAAGGAGGGTTGTTGGTAAGAACGTAAATGGGCTCAACTATCCTCCCGTTGTATTCTTTTTGCAATGCAGAAACTGCTCCCTGATTAATAGGGCAGTATCTTACGTCTCCGACCCACAATTCGTAAATCTTTTTCGGATCCATGTCCTCAAAATCAAAGTTTGACCCGGCTATTCCATAATCTTTTCTATGCATGTGACGTCTTTGCATAGAATATTATTCTGAGTTAAATATTTATTACCATATTGTAAGTAAATAACAAGTTGCATTTCTCCGGTTGTAGTTCTCCTGTTCTAAATCACTCAATTCTCTGGACATGAACGCCGTTTTTCCTGATATCGGCAACCATTCCCTCCCAGTTATCGTTCAATACTCTTGTATCACTCATAACTGTCCCAAGGAACTCGTCTGCTTTTTTATATACGGCTCCCTTGAAGGTATCCGCATTCCAGAAATCTCTTCTTTCCGTTTCTGGAACGCCGATAAATGAAGCAATATCTTTTATAAGTCTGGATGCATATGCTCCAAGTTCGGTATTAGCATTCCCGTTGCTACTAATAGTATCAAGTATTGCGCTTGTTTCCTTTGCAGACCTGTAAAGGCTTTTTTTATCGCTTTCATGGAGAGGTTCTACTCTTCCGGTATCAATGCTGCCGTCGGGTCTCATTGCTTCATGAAACCTCTTGCACACCTTTGCGCCAAGATATTCCCTCAGATATATGAGAGACAACGGCGGTCTTCCGTCATGAGACCTGTTATGGTCTACGGCAATATTATAAATCGCAACCGGATTGTTCTCTCCTATTATATATCTGTACGCAGCGTCTTCATTTCTGCTCAGCAAGAATACGGGTACACATCTCTCGTTCAGTACTCCTGCAGCGGCCAATGTCGATTCTTTCCATCTGGATGCAACGGCGATCTTTCCAGGATTCCCGTCATGGACGGCGTAATGGACAAACATATTTCCATAACCAAAATTGCCATTTTCATTTGATGCCTTTGCCAGTCCTCTTATGGACGCTGTCGCATGACAGTCCGTGTTTCCTGTTATCGCAGAAACGCCCTGCATTAGTACACGGCTGTCCGGATTTATGTAGCCCGGCTGTATAAAACAGTAGGCATGTCCGTTCCCGTTAAAACCGTTAGTGGGATTATCTCCTCCCATTAATTCATCTATTGAAGCATCCCTGTTTCCCAGAACAATACCCTGCAATTCGGCAGGAATGCCCATTTCTTTCACTCTCTTTCCCAATGCAGACGTAGTTGCAGTCACCAAATCAAAAGAGCTTTTGTATGATTCCTTCCCGAATCTTTCAGGAAGTATGAACCTGCCTGTTGAAAGGAAAGACGGTCCGGGAAGTTGCTGCTTTTCATGTAGCACGGAACTTGTCAATCTCATATCATCATCAAGGGTAACCATCGTTTTATCCGGTGTTATCAGAAATCCTAAGTTTCTCGCATCGGCCGCGCCATGCCCTGTAAACATTCTTCTGAAATTCTGTTCGCCATATCTTCCCGCCAATTCAGAGAATTTATCCCTGCCAAAATAGAATATATCCATGTCCTTTCCTTTGCCGGAAAGGGATCTGAGGTTTTGCTGTTTATATTCTTCAGGCGAGGTGTCTATAACGAGAAGAGACCAATCTTTTGTATTATGTCCATATTCTCTCACATTTTCAGGAATAGCCGAAGAAAGATAATCGAGTTCATTTGGCCTGCAGAAACTTAGTACTGCAATCGTTTTTGAATAATCAGAAAAAGGTAATCTTCTGGACATTTGCCTAAATTGAAAAGTAAATTATTATTAATAATGAATAAAATTTTTTTAAAAAGGACTATATTTATATTTTTAAAGTAAAATATACAAAAAATAATTGATATGAAAACTAAAAAATTTACCTCTATTGAAAGGTCGACTCTAAGATTTCTTGACGTCGATGCAAGAACTAAATTCACAAAGGTAGGGAAAGAGACAAGACAGAGTCAGCAAAGGGTCCATTATACAGTCAATTCGATGCTTGAGGCGAGCATCATTCAGAACTTCTACACCTTAATCGATTATGCAAAGCTTGATGTCCTTAATTTCCGCGTATATTTCAAGGTGAGCTATGCCGAAGAGCAAAAGATTGAAGAGCTGATAGATTTCCTCATAAAAGAGCCGCATTCGGCAAAGATTGAAACGTGCGGAGGGAGATATGATCTCTTCTGCTCATTCTTTGCATACAACCCTTCACAGTTCAACAAGATTTTAAGAAGCATAATGGAGAAATTTCCTGCACAGCTCCAGAATTACATGGTTCTGACTACCATTGTAAGCAGGCACTTTGGCAGGAAATATATGTTTGATGTGAGATACCCGGAGGACCAACTATTCGTCGGCGGCGACAGGGAGCCTGAGAATCCTGATGAAATTGACATCGGGATCCTAAAGGAGCTCTCACAGGATGCAAGAAAGAACTCTGTAAGGATAGGAAAGGCTGTCGGCATCTCTTCCAAATCCGTTATAGAGAGGATAAGAAAGCTCGAGAAGAACGGGATAATCCTTGGCTTTAAGCCTCTTTTAGACCTTCCTAAAATAGGCTACAAATCGGCAAAAATATCCATCAGTTATCATAATGTCTCTTCCGAGGCTGAGGAGAACTTAATCGAATATCTCAGATTCCACAATAATGTGGTTTTCATCACGAAGACTCTGGGAGAATGGAACCTCGAGATTGATGTCGAAGCAGAGAACACTGCTGAACTTCGCCGTATCGAAATCGAGATAAGGCAGAAGTTCGCTCTCCTGATAAAGGAGATAGAAAGCATCCCCATATATCATGTCTATAAGAGGAATTACTTCCCTGAATTTGTGATACAAAAGGATTAGGCATTATTATCGGGCATTTTATGTCTTTTCTAAATACCTCTTCGTCTCCCAGTCCGTGACAGATATACGGAAAGAGTCCCACTCCTCCATTTTGGCATCAATATATTTTGAAAAGAGGTAATTGCCAAGCGTTTCTTTTACAACTTCGTTCTTTCTCATCTCTTTAACCGCATCAATGAGCGAATAAGGCAGAACCTCTATGTTTCTTTCGGCAAGCTTTGAATCATCGAAATCAAAGACGTTCTCTTCGACTGGCTCAGGTGGCTTCATTCCCTTCTTTATGCCGTCAATTCCTGCTTTCAGCATCACTGCAAAGGCAAGATATGGATTGCATGAAGGGTCAGGGCATCTCAACTCGCATCTTGTAGAGTCCTCACGCCCTGGAGAATATCTCGGTATCCTTATCAGTGCTGACCTGTTTATCTGTGCCCATGATATATAGCAGGCGGCTTCATAACCTGGTAGGAGGCGCTTGTAGGAATTTACCGTGGGCGACAATATGGCTGACATTCCCTTTATGTGTTGCATCTGCCCTGCTATGAATGAATAGGCCATCTCCGAGAGCTTGTAGCGATCTTTGCTGTCGAAAAAGACATTCTTTTCTGTCTTCATATTGAATAAGCTTTGATGCACATGCATTCCGGAGCCGTTTATTCCCTGTATAGGCTTTGGCATAAAGGTTGCGTAAAGCCCATATTTGGCCGCGATTGCCTTTACAATAAATTTGAATGTTATTGCATTGTCTGCGGTTGCTACGGCCTTCCCGTATCTGAAGTCTATTTCATGCTGGCCCCATGCGACCTCGTGATGGCTCGCCTCTATAGATATTCCCATCTGCTCCATGCAAAGAGTCATGTCTTTTCTTATGTTGGATGCTAAGTCCGAGGAGAAGTCAAAATAGCCTGCCTTGTCATGAGTTACAGGGGTTATGTTTCCGTTCTCTTTCCTGAATATGAAGAATTCCAGCTCCGGACCTACATAATATTCCAGTCCCATCCCGTTAATCTCGCTGACGGCTTTCTTCAGGATATGCCTTGGATCGCCTTCGAATGGTTTTCCGTCAGGCCTGAAAACATCGCAAATGAACCTTGCTGTCTTCTCATCTCTTTCCTCCCACGGGATGACTGCGTAAGTCTCTGTGTCCGGCTTAAGGAAAAGGTCGCTTTCATGTATCCTTACAAATCCCTCAATTGAGGATCCGTCAAACCATATACCTCTTTCGAGCGCCTCAGGAAGCTTTTCGACAGGAATGGTCACGTTTTTTACAGTTCCGAACATATCGGTAAACTGCAGATATATGAATTTTATCCCGTCATTTTCGGCTCTCTTTAATACGTCTTCATAGCTCATGCCAAAACCTCTTAACTATCCCGAGAAGTATTCAAACTTATCCTGATATTATTTTTGTATATATTTTAACCAATGTCATCTTTTGGGTCTCATTTGTAATCTTAAATAAAGTATTTATTTTCATTTGTTCCATAAATTCTGATATAATAGTATTTTTGTGATACGTATGAAAGTCCAAAACAGGGTTGAGAGCGGTATCCTAAAAGAACTCCAGAAGGATTCAAGGCGCTCCCTAAGAACTTTATCAAGGGCTCTTGGCGCCTCCATAACAACCGTCTCCAGAAAGATAGATGAGATGGAGAAGGAAGGGATAATAAGGAACTATTCCGCTATTCTAGACCATGAAAAGCTTGGATACGAGATGACAGCCATAACAGAGATATTCGCATCCAAAGGAAAGCTCGTGGAAGCCGAAAAGGATATCTCGAGAAAAAGAGGCGTTCTTGCTGTCTATGATGTCACCGGGCGTGCTGACGCAATAGTTATCTCCAGGTTTAAGAAAAGAAGCGATCTTAATGGCTTTGTGAAATCGCTTCTAGCTCTCCCTTCAATAGAAAGGACAGAAACGCATGTAGTCCTCAATGTCATAAAGGAAGATTTCAGGATTGATTTTTGAAATATTGAAGCCATAATTAAATATGCAGACTGAAGAGTTTTTTATCGGCAGGAACAAATACATCCTGAAAGTTCTGATGCACAGGAAATGGAGCTCAACTGCTTCCATGCAGAACAATGTTGTCACTATCCGCCTTTCATCAAGAGCTAACAAGGCCGAGCGCCAGAAGCATCTTGATGAGTTCAGGGAATGGGCTATCCAGAGGATAAGAAAGAACCCTGAAAGATACAAACCCCCATATACGCGGGAATACAGGAATCAGGACGTCATAGACATTGGCGGTGAGAAGTTCGCGCTGAGAATAGATTACACAAAAAGGAAGAGCGCCTCTGGGAACATACTAGGCAATATAATCCGGCTGAATATTCCGGAAGCGATACCCGAAGAAGATCGGAAGAAGCATATATCAAGCGTTCTTGCAAAGATTGTCGCACAGAGAAGGCTTCCCCGGCTCCAGAACAAAATCAACCTTCTTAACAATCTTTTCTTCCGGAAGGAGCTGGGGGACATAAAGTTCAAGAACATGAGCTCAAGATGGGGCTCATGCTCAAGGCACGGAAACATCACGATTTCCTCGCGGCTTCTGCTTGCTCCAGATGAGATTCTGGAGTATGTATGTGTTCATGAATTGGCTCATCTGGTCCATTTCAATCACTCAAAGAAGTACTGGGAGCTTGTCGGAAAGGTCATTCCCGATTACAAAGAAAGGGATAAATGGCTCAGCAAGAACGGGGAGAAATGTGTTTTCTGATAAGGCATAATTTCATGGAACAATTCGTCCTTTAATTTCTTCTTTTGGAAATAGAAACTGTGAACACATATGCTGTCGAAACCCAGAATATTCGGAAGAAAGTATGTCAGGGGTCTTGGCGGAGACACGATGGACTATATGAGCGATTGGAAGATGGCTGACCCTGTATGCATGTTGCTATACGGAAGATCCGAAATGCCGGTATTCTTTCTTCTTGGGAATATCGAAAACCTGAAAAAATTGGAATCTATTGAAGAGGCTTTTGGAAAACATTTTACTCCCCACCATATAAACGCAGTAAATCTATACCGAAGACCCTATAATGGTGTCAGCCGTTCGGAGCTTCTGAATTGCGGGAAAATTGCATATGTCTATAAAGATAATGACTGGCTAATAGAACCAGTCAATAGCAGATTCTTCCGATTTGCAAGAAATCTTGCAGCTTTTAATGTAAAAAAAGCGGCTGAGAATAACCAGTCTCCCGGTTTTAACCAGGGTGTAAGACATGGAACTCTTGTTCTTGCTTCCAGAATAACTGAATGCAAACCCGACATCGGCAGCAATCTTTACAGCGAGGAAAGGATTTCCCGATTATCTAAGACCGGTATTTTTGGATACCCCGGTATATATGACTTGTGTCCACTAATCAAAAAGAAACTAATAAAACCTTCCCGACCGGATAATATTGGGCGGCGCCAATACGAGATTTCTCAAGAAGCCATGAAATTTATGGGGAATTGCTACACGAGAATATGGGGAAGAATGTCTTTCGATAAACGCATACTTGAAGAGATGGAATATGTTTATGAAAGCTACCGTAGAAACCCGGACAAGTTTATAGCCGACTCAAAGACAGCTATTAGTTCCCCGATAAAGTTCGTCCATAAATAGAATCGAAATTAAATATGTAGCCGTTATTTAAGCGCCCCAAACAATATTTCAATGTGGTATTATGCGCTTCACTAAGGTCTTTATCGCGACCAAGCCGGACATGTATGACGATATAAGGAAAAACATAGAGAAGTTCCTTGATGATAATAAAGTCGGGCACACAGACAAAAAAGAGGAACATATAAACCTCGTGATAACAATAGGCGGCGACGGGACGCTTCTTCACTACCAGAATGATTTTCATTGCCCGATTCTCGGCATAAACGGCGGCGATTCCGTGGGACATTACCTTGCAGCAGGTCCCGGCGACTACATGGAGAAGGTTAAGAAAACTATCCTTGGTTTTGAAGGCAAGGACTATTCCATAAGAAAATTAATGAGACTCGCTGCTGAAATAAACAAAGAGCCGGTTAACGCTGCGGCTGTAAACGAAGTGATAGTGAGCGCTCTTTACACGAGAAAAATGCTTCATTCTGAACTCACGATTGACAACAAGACTTCGCTTGAGATGAATACCGCAATACTTGCATACACATCGCAGGGCTCAACCGCATTCGCGGGTTCTGCCGGTGTCCGGCCTGCAGATTTCCTTGAAGGAAGATTCGGCGTCTGCGCTGTCGCACCTTACAAAGGCTCGCTCAAGAAAGGCCCGGCATTATCGGCGGCTCATGTAACAGTGATTCCTTTGAATGACGAAGCTGAGCTGAGCATCGATGGGCAGGACCAGTACACGTTCAAAATAGGCGAGGGCGACATAGTGACAATAAAGAAGGCGGAAGTTCCTCTGAGACTGATTTGGCTCTGAGGCAAATTATGCAAATTGATTCTTCTGCATATGATATCTGATACAATTTCTTGCATATTTCAAAGGGTTTTTTATTTTGTCGGGTAGCCATCTTATGTATCTTTTATAGCATAATGCATCCTTGATAATCATTTCTGCCTTTTCGTCTCGTGTAAACCTGTCGTAATGTCTTCTTACTATCCTTTCATTGTCAGCTCTTATGCTTTTTCTGCCAGTGGTTCCTGTTATTGAATTGTCATGAGTTGTATAAGTAGCCGTTACATATGGCAAAGATATTATTTTCCAACCACAATCTTGCGCAGCGTTTATGCATTGGAGAGCCATTTCTCTATCTTCACCGAATCTAATCAAAGGGTCCCATATGCCAAAGTCATGTTTCTCCGGATATTGCAGTTGGCTGTTCACATCTGCTATGAAGCCTTTTCTGTAAAGCATGCTCATATAAGGAAGTCCGGAAATCCATACAAGTTTTCTTAATTTATCCGGTTCGGTCTCACCATTATGAATGAATTTTAAATAAGGATATCCGCCGTTAAGATTCTCTATTTTAAGTTTTGTATAAAGGAAACCGGCCCTTTCATCCTTTCTCATTGCATCCACCTTGAGATTAAGGCCGTTTTCCGTGTACATATCGTCTGAATGCAGTGCTGATACGAAAGGTGTATCAGAAAATCGTGAATCCTGAAAAAGAACTCTGAAGCCTTCGTTAATGCCATTCGATGCTGTTGAAATATCTCCAGTTTTTCTTTGTCTTCTGAAAACCTCAACTCTCGAATCCCTGACTCCTCTTAAGGCTTCTTCTGCGGGTATGGGAGATTCGTCGTCAACAACTAACCAGTGGAAATTCATGAAAGACTGAGTAAGAACGCTCTCTTTTGTTCTCTCCTGAAATAATCTCATTCTTTCTTTATTATCTGCCCTGTAGGGTGTTATTATCAGCACTTCAGGTGAAGTTTTCATTATATTTAATATTCTTTGTTAAATATAAATTTAACTATTTTATAGTCAGTAATAAACCTTCATCCTGTCAGAAGCCATTGCGCTTAGAATCTTTCTTCCTATCTCGGACTTCTTCTTGACCTTAATCATTCCCCTCTTCCCGACTTCAACAGAGAAGATCAGGCTCTTTCCGTCGTAGACGTCCACGAAACGCCCTCCGGATTCGTGTCCTAGGTCGATATAATAGCTTGCTCCCTTCTCGAAGGCCTGAAACTTTGCTTCCTTTTTCATCGTTTCCTCAATGGGTTCAACGGATATGTTAAAGCCTATCTCCTGCTCAAGCTTCTCGATATTGGCGCCCTTCTTTCCTATTATCTTTGCAATGAGATCGTTTCTGACCTTTATCAGAATCCTGTTATCGCTTAAGACCTCGACTTTCATGTTCCTATCTATGTTTGAAAGTTTCCTGTAGAGGGTTTCAGCTGCAAGTTTTTTCAGCGGGCTTTCCCCCGCTGTTTTCTTTGCATCTTTAATCGGGATAACTACATTTTCTTCCCCGAACGTGTATATCTCGTATTCAAGTTTTCCCGTGTCGAAGTCCTTGATATCAACGACCGGCCTTGAAAGGTCGTCGTCCTTCATCCCTGTCGGGACTCTGACAGATAGCGAGACATCGTAAATCTTTTTCACATGTCCCGCTTCTATGAAAATGACTGTGTTCATTACGTGCGGAATCATTCCAAGCTCAATCCTTCCGACGAATCTCTGTATGGCAGATACTGGGTCTGTCGAATGGACGACTCCTATCATTCCGACGCCTGCAAGGCGCATGTCAGCAAAGACACGGAAATCATCAGTCGTCCTGACTTCATCGAAGACAGTGTAGTCCGGCCTTGCCAGAAGAAGTATCTCCGAAGTCTTCTCCCAGCTTCCGAGAAGAGGCGCGTACTGCGTTATCTCCGGGACGACCTGAAGGTCTCTTGGCTGTTCAAATGTTTTTACAATCTTTTCCATTCCGGAAAGCATGTTAGCGACAGCTGCAGCGAAGGTCGACTTCCCGCTTCCCGGAGCTCCCGAAATGAGGACTCCCTGGGATGTCCCGGTAATCCTGTCAATAATTTCTTTTTTCAGCTTGTAGTCATCAATCGACTTCTTTGCTATCGGCCTTACAGCCGTCATTTCCAGCGCGTCCGAGAAAGGCGGCTTCGTAATTGTAATCCTGTAGTCGCCGAGCTGGATAACGGAAGCTCCGCCACGATTCATCTCGACAAACGAATCTTCTTCCTTCCTCTGCTTGGACATTATGTCATCGACAATCTTTTTTATTTCCTTTTCTGTAATGGGCTTATCGGAAAGTTTTGCAAGCTTTACTGATCCCGGCTTCCCTTTCTTTGCTACAGGGATTACGCCGGTTTTCAGATGAACCGACTGTGTGTTCTCATCAAAGAACTTCTCGATACCGACAATCTGCGGATGTGCGCTTGGGTAATGCTGGACGGCGACGCCTTCCGCTTCGCCGACAATCGCCTGTACGTAATCGCTTGTGATAAGAAGCGCTTTCTCTTTTCCGGCGAATTCCTTTATCAGCGAATCCAGCCTTCCTTTCTTGGCTAAATTTATTTCTTCAGCCGTCGGAAGCCTTCCGTCAATCGTGACTTCTATCTTGTATTTTCTGGGAAGGTCTCTTAGTGCCTTCACTTCTGCAAGACCCTGAAATCCGGTGTCGCGGCTGCGCGATGCCTGAGCCTGAAGCTCATCCATCACGAACCTTGGAATTATGATCTTTACATCGGATAATTTTCCTTCAGAAACAAGCTCCGATAATTTCCTTGTTATGAGAACGGATGTATCCGGTACTATTTTCTTGTGTTTATTAAACATTTTTTCACCTTTTTCTAACCATTAATTGATTAGTTTATGCTTTTGCTTAGCTAGCAATCAATATGGAGAGCTTCACATTTGGCTTTGCAAACATGAATCAAATGTAAAGCGAATTGCCATATTGACTATGAAATCACATCATAATATATAAGTATTCATATATTATTGAGCTATAAAGATGCCATATGACTTTAAGCAAAGAGGACATCGAGATAATAATCATGAGGCTGCTCGATGAGGGAGAGAAGACAACGACAGAAATTGAGGACACTCTCAGAAAGGAAGGCAGCCGCTCCGAATGCATGGACAAGGTTAATTTCGCTCTCATCAAGCTTCGCGGGGAGAAGAAGGTCGAAGGAAGGTTCTCTCCCGAAAAGAAATCGATGGTATGGAAGAAGTTATAGTATTTTTCCGCTCCCGACCAAATGTAATTTAGGAGCATTCAAGTCTATCAGAACGACTCTTTGATTCTTTCGTATTGCCATCTTGTTTTTTGATTCTAAGACAAGTTTGTTTCCATCAATCGATTTTATACTAAGTGGCGGAAACTGCATTCCATGGGATACATGAAAGACTTTTCCCGCTTCGGCTGCTCCAGAAAAGAACTTGTTCTTTTTGAATTCTATCTGAACTTCCGTTACGAGTTCAGCGGTTCCGTCTTCGCAAAGTAGTGTTCCTTTAGTGAACTCTTCAGCTTCGACGCCCTTAAGGGCTAGGCCAACTCTGCATCCGTCGTTTGCTGAGTCGAAGTCCTTATCGTGCATCTGGATGGAACGCACGACAATCTCTTTTCCCTGAGGAAGCATCTTCAGCTTGTCGAACTTGTTGATGGTTCCCTGTTTGACAAAACCAAGGATTACCGTCCCAACGCCTTTTACATTGAAGAACTGGTCCACCTCGACGACTTTTTTCAGGCTGTCATTCCTCTTGATTTCAAAAGAGTTTATGGCTTCTATTATCTGGTTGAAGTCCCTTCCGACCTCTTTATAGCCGGAAACCACAGTGCCCTTTGTAACTTTGGAAAGCATTTCTTTATCGACCACATCTGAAAGAATCATTATACCGAGATTCTTTTTCATCGCATCAAGAAGCAGTATTGTTTCGCCCACTTCGGATGTTATCTGGTCTATGCAGAGTACCGCGATGTCCATTGTTTGTATAATCTGGCACTTGGCCGAGAGCTTGTCTTCCCTCGGCTCAAGGAAGGCATAGAAGACATCCCCTTCTTTTCGGTTTGAGAACTGGATATCTGTCATCGTGCCTTTCTTTCCAAGAAGCGACAGAAGCTCTCCTGACGAATCATGGAATATTCCTGTGTTGACGCTCTTCATGGGTATTTATTAAGAGAATTAGCCTTTTTAAGCAATTCGCTATTTTTGATTTATTCTTTCAAGGGGTTTTGGATTTTTTCAGATTTCTCTATTACTCCATAAATCGCCAGATTTCCTTTAAGTCGTTTGTTATTTTCCGGCCTCGCTTTACCTGAGACATAAAATTCAAATATTCCTTTGGATGGGTCTGGCACGAATCCGGAGAATCCCTCAAATATGTAGCCGGATTGCGTTGCTCCTTCTCTTACCAGATGGCAGAAAGACGGCAGATACATTTCTCTTGTCTGCCTGAAGGTCACAATGTATTTATGTTCTCTTCCCATGCAAGTACTTAAAATAAAAATTTAAATAAGGAACTGTGCATACCGGTTTCATATATAAATATCCGAGACTATAAAGTGTTCCAATACGGTTTTATATTTCTAAATCAAAACGTGATGATAGTGTCGCCTTTTCTGTTTTTTCTATTCTTCCGTTTTCTCCATATAAAGGTCTTTCTCCCATAAAGATTTTATATCCTTTACTCTTCAGCTTTCTCACTTCCGCTATTATTGATTCCTCCGTACCTGTCTCGAAAGGGCCTTCTTTTCCAACGACTAATAAATTAGCGTAACCGTTAATTAAGTCTCCCCAGACATACGCAAAATGCTTTCCATTACCTTTCATAATCCAATTATATTATACTGGAAAGGTTTTATAATCGATTGAATTGTGAATATATGTATATTTTCCAGTAGTTAATTATGCACCCGTTAGGAATTGCCGGCATACTGGCAGGAATTTATGTTGGCGCAGGAAATATTTTACAGGCAGGAGCAGCTCTATATCATATGAATCTTGATGTAAAATATGGCAAGAAGACTGTTTTCGAGGCTGCCAGAAAACAATTGAATAACATCAGAGAAATAGAGTCTGAAATGAAGCCTGTAAGCAGGTTCTTCTTTAGAACAACAACTCTTTTAGCAAGAGATGCAATGAAAGTTACAATGGGAAAACATGGAGACATTGACGACAGGTATAAAGGTAAACCTTTGTAGATATTTACCCTTTCTCCCAGACCGGCTTCTCGTTCCTTAATACTTTCCTGACATCCGAATACGATATCTTAATGAAGCTGTCATCCTCATCGATGAATGTGAATGTCTCCGGATTGCTTTCATCCACCATGACGTCTTCCAGATTATAGTATGACAGCCGTCCGGCAGGATCTGCAACGACTATCTCGAACTCGCTTTTATCTGTCTGCCTGTCACCCAGGAATTTAAGGAGAAGCCTATGGACCGGTATCATGATTAGGGATTGTATGGACGGTTTAAATAAGTCAGGCTACGACAGGTGCAATGCTAACATTTCCGTCATATGTGGTTATCAGGAGCGGAAAGGGCGTTCTCGGATTGATGAACATTCTGTAATTCTTTTCATAAAGTACGAAGGCCTCTATCAGCTTCCCCAATATTTCCTTATTTATCCAGCTTTCTCCAAGACCTACAAGATTCTCACCCCTTACTTCAAGGTTTTCCTTTTGTACCTCTACCTGGTTGGGGTCTCTGTGAATTATAACTTCAGGGTTAGTGATTGCAATTACTTTTGATTTTGAAATCATGATGTAATTTCCTTCAAGCAATTCTTCCTCGAAATCCTCGTTGAGGGTATTTGATACCAAAGCAACAAACTCCGCTTTAATGGGCATCTTCAGTTTCAATTCTTCTATCTCGCCCTTATTAGAAAAAAGTCCCATAACTAAATCTTCGTGATTTCCAATAATAAAGATTTTGGGATTGAGATATCCCTGACAATGACTTCTCCGGTAACTTTAGGACCGTCCCTTTTGACAAAACCTGTCTTTGGTAGTGTGAATGTTACCGTTTTTGTCGCTTTGATGCAGGTTCCGAGAATTTCTCCTGCCGTTGCGTCAAGACCGGAAGGCACATCAACTGACAACACAGGCTTTCCCGAAGAGTTTATCTTTTCAATAATGGTTTTGTAAGGCTCTCCCACTTCTCTTGATAATCCTGTTCCGAATATTGCATCAACAATTAGTTCTGCATATGTCAGTTCCCTTTCAAAGAATTCCATGCTTTCAAAAGATAGCCTTCTGATTATAGTCATAGCTTTCAGTTTTTCATAGTTGGTCTTTGGCTCTCCTTTCAGGTCTTCCGGATTTCCTATAAGGAATATCTCGCAGTCGAGGCCATTTTCGATGAGATGCCTTGCACAGACAAGCGCATCTCCGCCATTATTTCCTTTCCCACAAACGAGAACGACTTTACCCTTTCCGGATAAGCTTTCGACGGCTTCCTCAGAAACAGCTTTTCCCGCATTCTCCATCAATAAAAGAACCGGAATGCCGTATTTTTCCTGCGCGAGCATGTCAAGCTCTTCGGTTTGCTTTGCAGTCAGGTAATCCATCTAATCATCTATGATCACCAGCATAATAAATCAAATAATGCTGTTGAAATATAGTGAATGACAAGATTCTAAAAAGTTATGTCACCCACTATAATATTTCAGCTTGTATCTCAGGAATCCCCCGATTCCTCCCATATGAAGAAACTGCTCTCCCATTGAATGGTCTGTCCCGATAATCATGACCTTTCCCTGAAGCTTTTCAATAGTGCTCATAAGAATCTCGTAATCTTTCATTTTGCTCTCTGAAACAAGGAGTGTCTGGACCGCTCCGGCATTGACGGCTTCCTCTGTTTCCTTGGGTCCGTAAACGGCGAGTCCTTCCTTCTTTATCTCTTCCATCAGTTTCTCGACGTACTGAGATTCCTCTGCAATCCTCGTCTTGTTTATTATGGCTGTCGCAGATGACTTCAGTACTTCATTGATGCCTGACAATCCGGTCGAGGATGCCTGCACAAGGTGCGCCTTTCCCGCAAGCGGGCTCTTCTTCTCCTTCATGTATTTCTGAAGATTCTCCCTCTCGAATCCGGGCCCTGCAAGAATGAGCGCGCTGTATCCCTCCTCCTTTTCCAGAAAGGCAGTTATTTCCGCATAATATTCTTCTCTCGCTTCAGGGTCCCCCGACTTTATCCTTCCGAGTTTCTCTATCCCGGATTCCTTGAGCATTGCGATGTCAGCATCTTCCCTGTCAAGGATGCATATGAGGACAAGAGGCTGGGTCTCCTGAGCCTTCTTTATTCTGTCAAGATGATGCTTCTTCCATACTTTCTTTATCTCTATCTCGTCTCCAATCTCAATCTGGAGTGTATGATATGAATTGAGCTGAATGTCTTCAGGACCCGCCTTTATGGGTCCGGTAATCCTGAAAGCGCTTTCAGTGAGTTCCATCTTTTCGGCCTCGACTGTTAGAATCATTTTCTTCCTTTCGCCGGTTTTTAGGTCTCCGCCCCTGTTGATTATGATCTTTCTCGTTGTGGCTGCTCTTGCCTGGTCACCGGGCTCCACAATCTTCTCCAGATGCCATAAATCGCTGGGCGTTTCCACCTTGAGTTTTATGACGCCTTCACGAAGGTCTTTTCTAATGGTTTTCATATAACTCACTGTACAGGCGTACGTTTAATTTATAATTCAATCTCACAAAATATAAAACACGAGGCGATGTCATGGATGAGTTCATTTATGTTTTGATTGCGGTTGTTGTAATATTTGCTTTATTGTTCGCTTTCAGCGCTCCTTTGGCTGATATAATGTCTGATGATGGCAGCACAGGCAATGAAGTTGAGATAGCCAATCTTTCTGTGGGAAGTGTCGGCCTTCTTGGAAATAATATTGCAAAGGTTGTCAGCTTCGGCACATTTGATTTGGGAACGCCGCAGAAATATGATTTCGTAACCCTTCAGGAAACCGGTATCCAGGGCGGAGTGATGGGTTCTCATTCCGAGAGATTTGACATTGATACGACTGTAGAAGAGGTCAGAACAAGCCTGAAATCGGTGAAGGTCGGTTTCGACCTGAAAAAGACTAACCAGCTTGGAAATCTCGTGATAAACTGGAATGGCTATGAAATCTTCAATGACGTGGCGAACCTCAACCATTATGATATAGAAATACCGAGCGAAAGGATTATGGAAAAGAATTATATTGAGATTTCGGCGGCGCCCAGCTGGATGTTCTGGACTGCGACCTCCTACGAGCTGGAGAACCTGAAAGTCTATGCTGAATACGGACCGGAGAAGGTTGTCCCTTTTGTCCTTACAACCGAAGAGATTGAGACATGGGACAAAGGAGAGTTTTCATTCTTCACTACCGGCGATGATGAAACTTCAATACTCATAAAACTGAATGGTGATGTCGTTTACAATGATAATAATATAGGCGAGAGGGCCGAATTTGAAATCGGGTATACGGATGCAGACCTGAAAGCAGGCACAAATCTCATGTCGTTTAAAGCGACAGGCGGCATTATAACAATGCACAACACCAAGATGAACGTGATTACTTTTGAGGGCGGAAGCGCCAGGGTAGATAAGAATATAAATATCCCGCAGGATAAATATGCATACCTAAGCCGTTACGGCGCCAGCCTGGACATTTACATAACAGAAATCGATAAACAAGGGACCCTTATTGTGGCTGTCAATGGAAAAGAAATCAGCAGCCCCGTTTCAGTTGAAGGGCACACAACAATGTTTATTGATGCTACAAAATTTGTTCAGGGTGACAATGTGATATCATTCTCTGGCACCGGCGTCTGGAATATAGAATCTGTAAGGATATATACAAAAAAATAATAGCTGAAATCCCAATAGTGGTGCTATTTTATGCCGGAATGTGAGGTCTGCGGACGAAGAATAGACAAGGCCAACAGAGTATCAATTGATGGCATTGTTCTGGAGACATGCAACAACTGCTCTACTTTGGGGAAGGTACTGAGAAGAAAAAAGAAGAACGTTAAAATCAGGAGGCATGTTCCTCTTCCGAAAATAAAGGTCGAGGAAGCCAAGCCCAAGGAAATAAATCCCGACTTCTCAAAGATACTTAGGGAAAAAAGAGAGCAGATGAAAATGATGCAAAAAGATGTTGCAATAAAGCTCAATCTTCCGCTTTCGCTAATCAAAAGGGCGGAAAGCGGCTTCAGACCGGAAGATTCCGTGCTGGACAGGCTTGAGAAGTTCTATGGAATTTCCCTTTTTGAAGAAGAGAACTAATTCTTTGATTTAACCCAATCCGCCGATGGCATTTACTACCCAGCCCATGGAATAGAATCCTGCCAGCGCTACAATAAGGTGCAGTATCATTTTTCCTATGAATGTCGCAAGAAGGAATTTCTTTGGCGGATATTTCAAAAGCCCTGCGACTATTCCTGCAACATCGTCGGGAAGCGGTGTCGCTCCTACGAAGACGATGACCCAGAACCCCCCGTATTTCTGGAATAGCTTTTCCGTCTTCTCTATTTCTTTCTTCCATTTCTTGTTCTTCTCTGAAAGGGAAGAGCCTCCAAAACCAAGCGCGTATCCTGTGAATTCTCCTATCGCTGCCCCGACGCTGGCAAGCAATGCAACAAGAATCGGATTCAATTCTGCTCCCATGATAAAAACAAAAAACAAGGAAGGTAACGGGAGGATGATGGTTGCCGCCCCTATGAGAGATATGAGAAAAATTCCTATGTAGCCCCAGCCGGCCAGTTCGTTGAAAATGCTGTTCAGTGAGATTACATATGAAGCTACGGAGGCCATTAATGTCGAATTAGCAGGCATGTTACTTTATTAAAATGCCTGATTAAAAAGAATTCATAAGTGATGTTATGCTAAAAGAAGAAAAATTCGAACTCATGGATGCTAAAGGTGTCAGAAACTTCCTTCCGGAAGACAAGATCCCGAGGCAGAAGATAATGGACATGCTCAGGGAGACGTTTGAATTGTTCGGATTCTCTCCGCTGGAAACCCCGGCAATTGAGAGACTCGACGTTCTCACTGCCAAATTCGGCGCAGGAGAAGCGTCCGATGTAGCAAAGGAGATTTTCCAGCTGACCGACCAGGGTGAAAGGTCTCTCGGCCTGAGATTCGACCTCACCGTTCCGATGGCAAAGGTTGTTGGAATGAACCCCAACCTTAACATGCCTTTCAAAAGATACCAGATGCAGCCTGTCTGGAGGGACGGCCCGATAAAGCTCGGCCGCTACAGGGAATTCTGGCAGTGCGACGTCGATATCGTCGGCGTCGAATCGATGCTGGCAGATGCGGAGATTATCAGCATACTTGATTATGTTTTCACGAAAATGGATTTCAAGTTCGTTATAAAGGCCAATAACAGGAAACTTCTCAACGGAATCATTGAATATGCAGGCTACAAGGATTATTCAATGAAAGCCATAATTTCCATAGACAAGCTTGCCAAAATCGGAAGAGACGGAGTCCGTGACGAGCTTCTCGACCTCGGATTTGACAAGCCCGAAATAAAGAAGCTTCTCGATTCAATCGACATAAAGGGCACTAACAGCGAGATACTCGATAAGGTTTCGAAATTCGTAAAGACCGAAGAAGGAAAAGAAGGCATCAAAGAATTAAGGGAACTGATTGAATTCTGTGAGTCCATGGGAGTCCAAAACCTTAGAATAGACCTCTCTCTTGCAAGAGGACTTGAATACTATACAGGACCCGTTTTTGAGGTTTATCTTGAGGATTCAAAGATAACTTCATCGGTTGCGGGCGGGGGCAGATACGACAAAATGATAGGGATGTATCTTGGCGGAAAGAAGAATTATCCTGCAACAGGAGTTTCATTCGGAATAGAGCCGATTTATGAAGCAATGAAATTATCAGGGAAGACAGAACCGGTAAAGACGACAACAGAGGCTTTCATTATTCCCATAGGAAAGAACCTTCCGGATGCGCTAAAACTCTCAGCAAGACTCAGAGAAAGAGGAATAAATACAGAGACAGACCTGATGAAAAGAGGGATATCCAAAAACCTCAGTTATCTCAACTCAATGGGCATACCTTATGCAATATTTGTCGGCGAGAGGGAAGTTGCAGAAGGCCGCTTCACCGTCAGGGACATGAAAACCGGCGAAGAGAAAAAGATAGAGTCGGATAAGATTCCCGGAGTCATAAAGAGGTAATCCGTCTCATTTCTTTTGCTTGAGCTTGTGGAGCCTGTAAATGATTCTCATTTCCCTTCTTTCTATGTTTCTTTTATGATGGCTGTGGTTTTCTCTTGTGGCTCTTATCTCTCTGCCTATCTTATTTATGTCTTTTCTGATACCAACCGGAATCTCAATCTTCATCCTTTTCATTTCATTTATGGCATTCTTTACATGGTCTAAAAGGAATCCGATACTCTTTCTTGTCGCATGATGGCTTGTCATTTTAAGCATCATGAAAGGCTGTGTTAGATGGGATACTCCTATGTTCATTATTTCATTTGTCACGTATCGTGTCGAAAAATACGGGTCGGTCTTGACGCCTGATAGAGCTTTAAGAAGCATGATAGTTCCGATTCCCCTGAAAATCCACGAAAGGAAGAATATGATTTCTATGTTGTCCATGTAGAATATTGTCTGGCCTATGAAATTATCTCCTATAAGACCGCCTATTATCGGTCCCAGAAAGAGCGCTATTCCCGTAAATGTCCAGAATATCGCTGAGGCCATGGTTCTCTTCTTTCCTTTCGTTATCTCAAGAAGGAAGTTGAAGCTTGCAAGATTGAGGCCTGCCCACGAAAGCCCGGAGAGAATCTCAATCGGAACTGTGAATTCAGGGGAAGGCGCAAATATCCAGAAGAACGGTATGAATGTGGCTCCGACAGCTGTTATCCGCAATATGTGCAGATGGCCGAACCTGTCCGAGAGGGAGCCCCATCCTTTCTGGAAAACAATCTTGGTTATTCCTCCTGCAAGAATGAGAATAGATATCCATATATATGGGGCATTCATGTACTCTACGAGATAAATGTTGAAGAAAGGTGATGCAAGGGAAACCCCGAACTGGAAGACGGAAAATGATATTATGAAGTATTTGAATTTCTTATCTGAAAGGATGAATTCTATATCTCTTTTTATGTTAATCTTTTCTGAAATGGGGAATCTTATGTCAGGGAAACCCATGAAGAATACCGAGGAAAGTATTCCTGCAATGCCTGCCATTATGAATGAGAAAAAGAATCCCTGAATGCTTCCCAGATAGTCTATTATAAAACCTGAAAGAAACACAAAAACCAATGAAAAAAGAATGCATTTGTTGTTCCTTGAGCCGAAATATCTTCCCCTTTCCCCTGCGGGTACGATGTCCCCCATAAGAGAAGACCACGAAGGTGTTATAAAAGCTCCCAGAAATGACGATAATGTAGCAAGCATTATTACCATGAGAACCGGAATCGTCCCGCCAAAAAAAAGGAGCGGAACAAAGGCAACCGGTATCCACAGCATTCTGGAGAGAAGTGATGTTACTACCGATATCCTTTTCCTGCTTATCCCCCTCTCGGCCATGTAGGCTGCCGGAATATATGCAACAACTGTCAGCAATGCAGGAAAGGAAAGAGCAAATCCGACATCAGTGTTCGTGCCTCCCAAAGAGACTATGTAAACTCCCAAGAAAGCTGAAACTATTGTAGACATTATAGTAGCTGCGATTCCTTCATAAACTCCGAATTTCATTCCCCTCGTCTGTTTCCCGGACGTCATGGAATATGTTATGTCAGGGTACGAATAAATATATGTCCTCGGTTCAAAGACAGCCTCAGGGTATCGGATATATAAATCAGAATGATAATCTAATAACAGTTAAATTACATCAATAAAACAAGGCTGAAATTTAATCTAATAAACGAGATGAGTGGGATAATGGTGGGGAATAGGATAGTTAATTCGAGATACTTTTCAATATCGACTTTGGTTTTTGTTTGTTTTTTGGTTTTTGGTTTGGCAAGCGTTGCGGTAGGTTTTACTTATACGGCAATGCCCTGGAATGTGACTTTCGTTTCGGATAAGTCTTCGTACTCATGCTATCCGGGATGCACTGCATATATCAATATGACAAGCAATAATGCCACGCTTAATGGGGTATACAATATAACATTTAACAACAGCGCGACCTTCGGAACAACTGATGTCAATTTCACCATATACAACTGCAGCCAGATACCTTGCACGGAGATAACCACGAACATCATAGAAAACCTGCCATTTGTAAATGATATCGTATATCCCTTCATGGTCGAAATAAACATGACAGAGCCGCTTTACGGCAAATGGAACTTTACCCTATTGATGTTTAATGGAACTGACTGGGTGAACATATCATTCGACCCGTATATAGATTCCATAAACCTTACATACCCTGCCAGCATGAGCTACATCAATGACACTCAGCCGCAGTTCAATTTCACATTCCTGTCGGAATACAACACAACGATCAACTGCACATTGTTCGTAGACTCAGTAACAACCCCATATGGAAACACGACAGCGGGCAATGCAACGAATACAAACATAACAGCAAATTCCACGCTTTCCAACACGCTTTATTCGTGGTTCATCGGATGCGATTCAGACGACGACGGAACTGCAGATGAGTTCTCTGAAACGAGGGTGGTCACAATCGATAATACAACGCCGTCTCTGGCGATGGTTTCACCGCTCAACGCAACACCGACCTATCAGAAGAACGTAAGCAATTACATCAATTTCACAATTGATTTCACCTATACGGAGCTATATCCGGCTTTGTACTGGATAAACATAACCAACAGCACGGGGGACTGTGTTCACAATGTGACAAATTCAAGCATTATAACAGGAGGCTCATCTTTATCAAAGGCTCAGAACGTATCAATGGACTATCCCGGACTTCTTGCCGACGGGAACTATGATATAGAGATAACGCTTTATGACAGGGCGGGAAATTCAAACTCGACAAGGGAGAACGGATCGCTTGTAATTGATAACACGCCCGCACAGCTTTTGGTTAACTCGCCGACGAACTCGACGCCGGCCTATCTTAAGACTATAAATTCAACTATAAACTTCACAATGAATTTCAGCTATACAGAAGCAAATCCCGCTTCATTCATAATCAACATAACGAACGCAACGGGCTATTCTGTTTATTCTGCATCCAATACATCTAACATAACAGCCGGAACAAATACGACTACCCAGAACATATCGCTTTCGACAGTACCCGCGGATGGCAGGTATAACATAAACATAACAATGATTGACCTTGCAGGAAACGGCAATTCGACAGCGGAGAACCAGTCAATCGTAATTGACAATACGGCGCCTTCCGTAGTCCTCAACACTTCGGATAGCTGGTGGGACGATGACGGGAATGCAGTAACATTCAATTTCACGGCTACCGACTTCTCCGGATTCGCAAACTGTAGCCTTTGGCTTACGAACTCTTCAGGTGGCGCATGGGATATAAACCAGACGAATTCCACCATGGAAAACAACACGCTTACGACATTCTCTGTTGACGGCATGAACAACAGCACGAACCATAACGGAACATACATATGGAATGTGCAGTGCTACGACTCTGAAAATAACACAGCATTCGCATCGTCTAACAGGACGCTGTATGTCGGGAACAGGTCAGACCTTATCATATACGATATAACAATAACTCCCGGATCTCCTTACGGAGGGCAGGAATTCAATGCAACCGTAATCGTCAAAAATATAGGAACGGCACCGGTTACGAACGTTACTAATGTCAGTTTCTCTTACTATACGACGACAAATTCCTCTGTCACAATTGCGTCTCTTAATCCTGGAGAAGAGGCTTATATAAACTATACAGGGCTGATAGCCAGGAACTGCAATACATCCATAAATGCCACCGCCGACTATGGGGACAACTGGACAATGGAAAGAGATGAGGTTTTGGGGGTCAGCTCAAACAATACAAGGGTGGAATATATCTCCACAGACCTCAATGTCACTCTTATTGATGTAATAACATACGGCTCAGCCGTCCTCCCCGAAGACACAGTAACATTGAACATATCCGTTAAGCTTTCCAATGGGACGGCCATTACCGGCCTTGATACTTCAAATATTACTGTAATATACGATTCATATTCAGGAAGGGACGACTGGAACAGGACTGCGAATGTCACATACTTTGGCGGGGGTGGCAACGGCTTATATATTATTAATTATACAGTACCGCTAAACAATTTTGAATTTAAAGACTATGCTATAACAGAGAGGAGGGTCGCAGAATCCGGAAATCATTCGACTAAGATAGAAATTTCAGCCACATACGGATGCGGCAACTATTCAGGATGGGCGAATGACACTAACGTCTATAATATAATCGCTCCCCAGCTTCAGGTCGCCTTTTACGGGGTCGATACATCGCTTTCATACCCTTCAGGAAATACCGACACAATATATGTGCAGGTTCTCAATGACGGGACGGAAGACATATCAAATGTGACAGCATTTATCCAGTCAAACAGTTCCAGCTATAAAGTCGAGACCACTGTAAATCTTTATTGCTATTATAATAATACATTGCCCAACTCTTCCTCGACATGGCAGAACATGGAATGCGGACCAGATTTAAACAATGCTTTAGATGCTGAGGCGACAGCACTCGGCGACTTCAGGCTGTCGGTGGTTTATGCTTATGGAAACGCTTCAGCCCAGCAGATATTCTACAACTCCACACACCTTGATTACGAAATAATAACGGTCACCAACAGCAGCTCAAGCACGACTACTGACAATACGGGAACGACAGGCGATACATCCACAACGGATGAATGTGATGAGGACGACGATTGCTCTTCAAATTATCATTGCGTAGGCGGGACGTGTCTGGAACTGGTTTGCGCTGCTGGATACTCAGCAGTAAACCACGAATGTGTTCTGGATACATACAACTATGCACTAAAAATAATGGAGATAACAGAATTTCTTGATATAAAACAGGGCGAAAACGGTACTATAGAATTCAAGATAAAAAACATCGGCAACGTCACCTCGAATGTAAAGATAAACGCAACATCAATCCTCAGGGGCGTCAATATCCCCATACCTTCTGGTGTCTACCACATACTCCAGCCATTCATGACATACAGTTCAACGCTTGATGTCAATATATCAGAGACAAGTGATATAGGGACTGGGAATATAACCTTCATTGCTTACGACAAGGACAGGACGGCTGCATCTGTTGAATATAACATCACAATAAGAATACAGCCAAACGAAGAGACAAAACTCCTGATTAATACAACATATGATACTTATGTAAAAATGCTCAACGAATTCCTGGCAGACTTCAGCACGGTGAATATGGGGGGTGTGGCTTCTGATAATTACACCAAACTCAACAGGTCGATTGTAACCATAGGAAGGATGCTGGAAGACATAAAGACCAAGCTGGCCGCCGGATATTATCTGGAGGCAAACGAGCTTCTGAAAGAAGTCGACGCCCTGCTTGGCGAGATAGATAACCAGTTCTCCGATTTACAGAATGAGAAGCAGCAGATACTGGGACTCGCCTTGACAGATACAACTTTCTGGATAGTGGGAATTGTAATCGTTGTCATAGTCGGTGGTATTCTAGTGTATCTTCTCCTGCCACCGAAACACGGAAGTTACAGCATGAGGTCCGGCTACAGGGCGATTGGTCCGAAAAGGAAGAATATGCTGAATAGCATAAAGGACAAAATACCAAAAATAAAATCATCAGGTCGGGGAATTGGCAGGCAAAAGGCTTTTGGGAGCCAGAAGACAATCGTGCAGTTCAAGAGCCCGTACATGCCCGGATATGAGAGACAGGCAAGTGTTTATGCCGTACACAAGGGTGGCGGGCCTCTTATGAAGCTTAAGAAACTGGTGAAGAAGAAATAATTTCTTCTTTTTCTTATATTCCTAATTCCAATTATTTCTAATGATAGAACTGGAACGGACTTTTCTTCTGAAATACATACCGGACGACCTCAGAGAATGCAAATCAGGGGAAATAATAGACCTTTTCATTCCGAAAGGAAGCCGCCATCCTGTTCTTCGGATAAGGAAGAATGGGGAAGTTTTAGAGATGACAAAGAAATGCCCGGTGGACGAGAACGACATATCCTGCCAGAAAGAGCAGACGATCGTCCTTTCTAAAGAAGAATATGATGAATTGATGAAGCTTGAAGGCAAAAGCTTCAGGAAAATAAGATATTACTATGATTTTAACGGAATCGAATCCCAGATAGATGTCTATCAGGACGCGCTAAAGGGCCTTATAGTCGCTGATTTTGAGTTCGAAACCAAAGAAGATAAAAATTCTTTCGAGATGCCAGATTTCTGCATCGTTGAAGTAACACAAGAAGAATTCCTCGCAGGCGGAATGCTTTGCGGAAAATCATACTCTGATATAGAGCCGGAATTAAGGAAATTATGCTATGAAAAACTGTTTTTATAAGCATACATTTAAATGAATTAAAAATAAGTACTTCTGAGTGATTACTAATGGCAGAGCTATGTTCAACGTGTTACTGCGGTTCTATGATATGTCACGGACAGATATACTCTCCAAAGACTGCAAGAAGACTTAAAAATCTTTATGATTTAGAATGTACGCATACTGTTTTATCAGAAACCTGTTTCAGAAAATATCATAATAATGAACCTCTTATTGAAGGAATAAGATACAGAAAATGTCCGACAGAAAAGGAAGAATCAGATGACTTCATTAGGGACGTCATGCCAAAGCTCGCTCAGGCGGTTGAGGACGCCTTTCCCGGTTGAAGGGTCTGCTTTTATGAACGGAACCTTCAGTGCTATGCATAAATCGGCTACCCAAGGATCCTGAATAGCATATTCAGGAGCAGAAAAGACTGCATTCTTTCCCTTTTCTGAAATGAATTTAACGTATTTTTTAATTCCGGAAAAATTGAAGAACAAATCAGGGGAATTGTCTAATATGGTTACATTCTTATTCTCAAGCACTTTCTGGAAGGAGTTCTCATTGCGCACATCAATTGATATCTCTGCCTTAAGCCCTGTTTTCAGTTCCTCTAACAGGTCATACGAACCCGGAACAAATGGATCCTCCAGATATTTTATTGCATATTTATTGCACATCTCTTTCAGAAAATCTTTGTGTTTCTCTTCAGTAAGCTTCTTCTTTTCGTTCCTGTAGTCATATATGTTGTTTTTTGAAGGCCTCCAGGAACCGCAGTCTATCCCGAGGCTGAGATTCATTTCCGCACATATTCCGGATAATAATTCAAGCGTCTGCTCTGTGTTCATTGAGGATATCCACCTGTTCTCAATGTCTTTTCCCGCTAGAGTCTTCTTCCTGTTAAGCTCTTCGCCTATTTCGCTCCATGACCCAATTAACCTGTCCTGCATGTCCAAAGTATCCTTTACCTTTTCCGGCAGAATCATGAAATCCCTCCAGTCGGAACCACTTCCGGAAACACGTCCCCTTATAACGGATAGCCATACCCTCGGGAATATCATATTCTGCTTAACTTCGTCAATCATCCAGAGATCTCCCTTGGTGGCAGCCTTGCACATCGATAGTGATGTTCCGAGCAGGAGGCCGGGGTCAGAATCGGATTTCACGTTGATTTCCTCAAGCATTTCGTCGGCTGATTCCCAATAATCCTCGTCCATTGCCGCCAGATTTTTCCTTAAGGATGAAAGCCTTTTCTTTGATTTTATAAATTCATCTGAAAGGGCTGTTATCGTTGAATAAGAAGAATCGGGGGTGGATATCTTGGTGAGAACATAACTTGTGTCAGAATATGTCTTCCATGGGTATATCCTGATGTCTTTAATCATGATAATATATTGGGAAAAACTGGTTAAATATTAAGAAGAGAGGTTATTAATTTATTCTTTTGACATCTATCGGTATTACTCCCTTCTCCCATTCAATCTCTGCTATCCTCAGGGGATCTGTAGTTCCCGCCGGTATTTTTACAAGCACTGGAGCTCCCTGCGATATCTGGAGGGACCTTGCAGCAAGAATCCTTGTCTTCTCGTATCTTGTATATTTCTTATTCATAATAATTTCACCCTATATATCTGGTCTCGTCCTCTTTGGTTGCGCCTCCGGACTTGCTCTGCTTTGTTATTTCAGCAAGGGCTTTCTTCTGGAGAGCCTCGACTTTCTTTATGAACTCTTCCATTTCAGTGACCCTCTTACCGATTTTGCTCATGTCCATTTTCATGTCGATAAGGTCTGAAAGAACAATAAGGACTTCCTCAGCTGCTTTTGGGTCCGTTATTATCGGGTATCCGGCAGTCTGCCCGAGAAGGCAGACGCCCTTCATATCCATTTCAGCGCCTATTCCAAGCAGAAGGCCGGTTGCACCGACTATATATCCAACTTTTTTTCCTGCATTGAAATCAAGTTTCTTGTCTTTGTATTTCTTAAGAAGTTCATCATGAGTGACCGCCCCGACAACCTTCTGCTCCTTGTCATCGAGCTCGCCTGTGGCCAGACCGCCTATGGTTATTATCTCTTTAGTTCCGAATTTCTTCACAAATTCCAGTATTTTCGTGCTTACATCATAATGTCCCTGAGGCGACAATGACTGGCAGTCGCCTGTAAGTATTATCATGTCCCTGTTGCAGTGTGACCCTTTTTTTACATAATAGAACTCATTCTTCAGTAAATGTATTCTGTGATCGTCATGAAGCATTACGAACGGAAAGAACCATTCCGAATAAAGCTCAGCGAATTTTTTTCCGCCCAGCTCTTCAACAAGATAACCCGCAGAAACCCGGCCGATGTTTCCTACTCCTGGAAGGCCTTCAATGAATATCGGATTGACAAGCTTCGGCTTATTCAGTAATTTTATAACAGTCATAACATCACATATATTATTTCTTTTTCTCTTTGGGTTTCTCTTTGGATTTTTCTTTATCTTTAGCAGCAGGTTCTTTTGCTGCCTCTTCTGCTTTGGGTTCTTCCTTTGTTTTATCGCCGTCCTTAAGTTCCTGCTTGTGGGCTTTCTCTTTTGCCTTTTCTTCAGCTGTGACCTGGCCGACACCCACTGTCACGCCCATGCTTCTTGCCGTTCCCTTTATCATTTCAGTGAATCTCTTATCATCCGAACCGAATTTTATTTTTGCTATCCTTCTTACCTGCTCTTCTGAAAGGTCGCCGACTCTTGCGACTCCGGCCTCCGAAGAGCCTTTTTCGAGCTTCAGTTCCTTCTTGATGAGGGCTGAAACGGGCGGTGTGCCGACGGATATTTCAAATGTTTTAGTATCCTTATCGACTGTAACCTTGACGGGAACCTTCATCCCGGCCATCTCTGCTGTCTTTTTGTTTATCTCCGCAACCACGAGACCCACATTCACTTTTAATGGCGCCAGCGATGGTCCTAACGGGGGCGCTGCGGTGGCCTTGCCACCTTCAACTAACAGTTCTATAGTCTCTTTACCCATAAAAATCACTCTTGGTTACCCTCATTCTTCTTAATAAGTTTTATAAGTTCTATTGAAATCGTAACAGGAATCGGTATTGCGGCTTCAAGAAGCTCTATTGTGATTTCTTCCTTCACAACATCTATTCTTTTTACCTTTCCTTTCTCGCCGCTGAAAGGTCCGCCTATTATCTCGACGATGTCTTCCATTCCTATGTTAAGTTCCTTCTTCTTTGTCACAAGGAATCTTTCAACCTCGCCTATTGATATGGGCTTCTCTATAACGCCCTTGATATGCATGACGCCATGAACGGCCTTGTGTATGTCGGCGACGTTGCCTTCTATAAATATGTAGCCCTTGATTTCTGCCGGGTGGACAACAGCATTTATGTTGTATCCTCTGGCCTTTATGGAATCCTCGAGAAGGTCTATAACTATGTTTTCCCTTCCTGAAGTTGTTCTGACAGCATAAATCATAATCTCACATCAAATTCCTGTTAATACGCCTGCGAGGAATATCAAGAATCCTATGATACCTATAATAACTATTCCAAGCACGCATATCTTGGAAGAAGCCATAAATTCCTCTTTGCTGGGTTTTCTTGCGACCTGAAGAACTCTCAGATATTTCTTTATATTCATAATATTGGCACCTTATGAGAATATTTTATATAAATCTATTCATGCCCTGAATAAGGTCCTTGTGGCCTATAAACACGGCTCTGCAGCAATATCTCTCCAATCCTGCTTCATCCAATGCTTTCTTCGGGTTTTCACCTTTCTTTATCTTTTCCCTGAAGGTTTCCCATTCCTGCCCGATGACCTTTCCGCAGGTCATGCATCTGACGGGTATAATCATAAATCCACCCCTTTATACCGAATCCTATATTCTTGCTGAATGTCCCGAATACAGGACTTTCTACTATATTTGTACTGTTAACCATAAATAAATATCAATTATAGTGGAAGGCATAAATATCCGGAATGATGCCTTTCACTAGATTTTCCTGACGTTTTATAAAGGTTTATGTCAGGAATTATATTTAAATATTACTTGGTTTTCAGGCCGAATTGCAGGACGATGCCTATGCCTATAATAAGAACAACCATTACAAGGAATATAGTGAACCATGTGCTTTTTATGTTTTCTTTCTTTGTATTGAGGTCATCGACAGAAGGTCCGTGCGTTCCCATGCATTCATCCGGACATGGACCGCCGCAGTCTATGCCCTCTTCACGACCGTCCCTGATTCCGTTTTCGCAGCTCGTTAGCTCACTGCCGTAACAGCCCTCATCTATCTTGCCGTCGCAGTCGTTGTCTATCGAATCGCATATTTCTGTTGTGGGAGTGTTGCCGTTACACACGGACTGCAGACCGTCCTGGCTGCATATGTATACGCCTGAACAGTAACCGATACCGCATTCTTTTCCCAGTTCAACGAAATCCTCGTCTATGCGCTCATCACAGTTGTCATCAATGCCGTTGCATCTTTCGGCCGTCGGGACAAGTCCTCCGTAGCATCCACACTTCGTGGCTTCAACAGACTCTTCTTCCTTGACATTATCGACTATACCGTCGCAGTCGTCGTCTATTCCGTTGCATCTTTCAATGCTGGCTCCTCTTCCGTATTCATCATCATAACAGCCGCATTTAGTGGATTCAACAGACGTCTTTCCGCCGATGTTGTCAATAGTCCCGTCGCAGTCGTCGTCGATGCCGTTGCATTCTTCAGTCGAAGGCTGGGCACCTCCGTAACAACCGCATCTTGTTGTTTCTGTGGATGTCTTTCCGCCTATGTTGTCTATTATACCGTCGCAGTCATTGTCAAGGCTGTCGCAAACCTCTATTTCGGGCCCCTTGAGCCTGTTCTGGCCTATTGTCATACATGGGCCCCATTTTCCCCCGACCAGCAGCTGAAGGCCGGAAGAACATTCACCAATATCGCTGCCGCAGCTTCTGTTAGTCACAGATGCGTTCGTGCCGCATCCTTCATCTACCGCTATGTTGCAGTTGTCGTCATATGTGTTGCAGTATGACGGATGTTCGAGGGCGGCTGAAATCGCTCTCCTGTTACCGGAACAGGTTGTCGTCAGGTTGTCCTGGGAGCATTCGTACATGCCCCCCGTGCATATACCTACGCCACAGAAAGCTCCCTTCTCCGGATATTCTTCATCGACTATTCCGTTGCAGTCGTCGTCTATGCCGTTGCATATTTCTGTGAGCTCCCCTGCCCCGTGCGCGCCATTATAGCATGCACATGCATACGGCTTTGGTATATCATCAATAACCCCGTTGCAATTGTCATCAACTGCATTGCAGAATTCGGGCCTTCCAAGCGCGGTTCCGTTGTATCCGCCGGTGCAATAGCATGACTTTCCGAGGCCGTCATCTATGCCGCCGTCACAATTATCGTCAATGTTATTGCAGATTTCAGAAGACGCTCTCTTTCCGTCGATTGTCTGGACAAGCTTTGAATTGCTTATCATAGTGCTCACGCCTGAGCATCCGCACATTGGGACGTTGTTGTCTATCACGCCGTCACAGTCCTCGTCAATTCCGTTGCATCTTTCCACGAGTTCCCCGGGAAGGCGCATTCCGTTGTAACAGGCGCAATATCTGTTTGAGTTGCTGCCGGCCAGATCGTCTATTACATCATTGCAGTCGTCATCTATTCCGTTGCAGCTCTCTTCACTTCTTCTGTCTATGGTCTTTCCGGTGAAGGAATTTTCAGGCGGAGTCATAGTATTGCAGACAACTGAAACCTCATCGATACTGCATACATACTTGCCTCCATAACATGCGCTCCTTGGGTTGCCGCCACATACTTCTCCTAGCTGAGGATACTGGTCATCAACAATCCCGTTGCAGTCATTATCAATATCATCGCATGTCAAATCAGGTGTTATGAAGCTCTCAACGTCTTCAAGAGTCTTGTCTGCGCACGGGCATTTCAGGACTCCTTCATCTATAAGTCCGTTGCAGTTGTCGTCTATTCCGTTGCAGACCTGCGGTTCATATCCGCCCGTATTCTGGGCTCCGTCAGCACATGCACACCTAGGAATGTTCTCGTCTCTCTCACCATCGCAGTCGTCATCTATTCCATTGCATGTTTCATCTGTCCTCAGGTCAATACTGGTAAGGTTGCCCAGCAACTGGACTCCGTCTGTAGTGGTCGAACAAACTGTCCCTGTTCCGTCCGCTTTGCAGATATAGTAGCCGCCATAACAGGCGCTGTTCTGGTCTCCCCCGCATGTGTTTCCCACATTAGCGAAGTCCTCGTCTATCTCGCCGTCGCAGTCGTCGTCAATGCCGTTGCATCTCTCAGTGCCAACCCTTTGGTTTATTTCAGCGAATGTTGCGTCCGCGCAGGCGCAGTTGGATACATTCTCATCAATTATCCCGTTGCAGTTGTCGTCTATTCCATTGCATATCCTCGGCTCATCTCCCTGCGCTCTCTGGCCGCTTGAACAGGCGCATCTGCCGCCGAAGCCGTCATCAACCTGGGCGTTGCAGTCGTCATCCACACCGTTGCACTCTTCGGGGCCGTTCGGCGGGTTCCCGTTGTAGCATGCACATGTATCCTGTGCATAAAGGAAATCATCAGTCAAACCGTTGCAATCGTCGTCTCTCCTGTTGCAAACTTCTGTCTGCGGGACGACGTTTCCTGAACAATCGCTCCATCCCGATGAGCTGCAGCTCTGGACTCCGACCCTGCAGACGCTTGCAGAATCAATGCTGAAGTCGCTGTTGCATGTTATCATTGATGAGCACAGGCTAAGGATGCTGTTCTCGTTGTCTGAGTTCTCGGGAGCGCCTGCCGCATTCTCCAGCCTTTCCAGGCATTCATAATATAATTCTGAATCAGTCAGTTGTCCGGAACCGCCGCCGACACTTCCCATGTCCTCTTCGTTAGCAAGGGATGGTGAGATGCTTCCTCCGAGCAGGCGTGCATCTGCCTTTACCTCGCCGTCGCTCAGCTTTGTCTTTGAAATTCTGAGCTCATCGATAAGACCTGCATAATAATTTGCAGCGCCCTGCTCGGAACCTATGAATATATCGGTTCCCATGTTGTTCGGAGTCCATGCCACTACAGATCCTCCGACTTTGTTCCCATCAACATAAAGGCTCATTCCAATGAGATTATCCCATCCAACGACTATATGATGCCATTGGTCGTCTGATACCGACCCGCCGCTTGCTATTACAGAAGAGTCTCTTGCCAGAGAAGCGGCTCCCGCATTTATCTCAAGCTTTATTGAACCTGCAGCCGCAGGAAGATGGAACAGAGTCCCTGATGAAGAAGATGTCTTTATCCACATCTCGACTGTTCCTCTGTTGAGGTTTATGTTTGCGGATGAGGCGTATCGCAGAGTGTGATTTGTTGAATTGAAAAGCATGGCCGCTTCATATCTTCCGATGCTGAATACTGAAACGTCAGATGCCCTTGGAACCATGTTTCCCTTATTGCATTGTGTATTGTAATTGAAGTCGCACATCAGGAATGTCTCCTGATATCTTTCAAGCCCGTATATTTCCGTCATTGACTTCTCGGAATATGTCCTGACAGGGCTTCCGTAATATAATGTATATTTGTTGTTTCCGGCGCTCAGGAGACTCGATTTGAACACGATTGAACCGCCGTCCCTTCTCCACGGAAGCTCATTTCCGCTTGCATCCTGAACCCTGACGTCGCCGAAATCGCTTCTTATCTTTGTCGAGCCTATTACCGAAAGGTCGACCCTGACCGGATAGTCCTTAACAACATAACTATTGCTGTTCTTTATTTTGATTGTTCTCCTGTATTTCATGTCTCCCGGAGAGGAAGACTTGGATACCATGTTCCTTAGCTGGCTTCTTATCTCATTGCAAATGCTGTCGATGTGCTGCCTGTTATTGTAGACGAGCTCAGACGCGTATCCGCATATTTTCTTTATGCCCTGCGGGGTGCAGGCGCATCCCTCGTCTATTGAGCCGTCGCAGTCCTCGTCGCCGACAAGGTCGCACACTTCGTCGCTTATGAAGCTCTGCGCGATTCCGCTGTAAGTGTCTGCCGCATCGACTGTCGTGTTGCAGACAGTCCTCATTCCGTAGACATCGCATACCATCACGCCGTTTGCGCACGCGCCGAATCCGCACATCTTTCCAATATCGGAATATGTCTCGTCTGCAAATCCGTTGCAGTTGTTGTCGATGCCGTCGCAGGTCTCGTTGACAGTCTTTATCTGGACAACCTCTGACTCTGTCTTGTTCGTGCATGCGCAACTGAAGGATTCATCGTCTATTCTCATGTTGCAGTTGTCGTCTATTCCGTTGCAGTTGTCGTCTGTGTTGTTTTCCCATATGTCCTGAATCTCCCACAAGTTTTCATAATTATAACAGTTGCAAAGCTCCGGATGTGCAGTGTCATCGACTGTCCCGTTGCAGTCACTATCTTCCCCACTACAAACTTCAGGTATTCTAAGATCAGCACCTGTCGCTGTACCAAAAAATCCCTCATCTGTATTTATTTCCGATATGTCTGCTGTTGTATTGCAAACAGCATTATATCCCGTAGCGTTGCACACATACACTCCGCCATAACACCTGCTTACATTGGTTCCTCCGCAAGAGGTGTTGACAGGGAAATCTTCATCATATTCATTATTGCAGTTATCGTCTATGCCGTTACAACTTTCATCAGAAATCAAAGCTTCTTTTATTGTCGTAGCGTTTGGAAGGTTTAATGTTTGCGTACAATTACAAAATAATGCGTTCTCGTTTATAGTCCCGTCACAGTTCTCGTCCCTTCCTGTACAATTCATGTCATTTATAGTCCACGTTTCGTCTCTGATGGTTGTATTATCAATGCCGTAACATGCACACAATTCCGGATATTCCGTGTTGTCCAGAAGCGCGTCGCAGTTGTCGTCTATGCCGTTACAACATTCGGTGCTAAAAGGTGTGTAAGATGAGCAATAGCTTTCGTTGTTTGAATCCACCTTTTTTATGAAATCCAGATATTCTTGTGTTATTCCGCCTGAATCATACATGGTTCCAGTGAATTCACAATTGCATAATTCTCCGGGGACATAGTACATCTCTTCTTCAAGTGGGATGCATGTGTAAGGATTATAATATTTCTCGGCGCAATATTCGTATGTATTCTGGAGAGCATTGTCTGGTATAGGCGGATTTGTATTATAGCCCATCTTATAGCAGCATTCGCTGGCACTACCGAAATAGGTTTCGCATTCAAGTTGCGCTGTATCGTTGGGGACCGAACTATATCCATGTTCTATACAGCCATCAAGGCATAATTGTGTAGTGCAATCTTCAAATCTATAAGGAAATTCATATTCATCTGTGTCGTTGTTATAAATTATTTCTGTGTGATATTTGCCAAGCTGCATGCATTCATAAACCTCGTCAGTGCAGGGGTTGACAGTCAGGTTCTGGGTTTCACGTATTGTTTCGTTTGTAATGGTGCACTCATCGCTGTAATATTTGTTGTAGGCAAAATCATAAAGGCTGTATCCTGTGGGAGGGTTGCCTATATCAATAATCGTCAAGACCTCTTCTGTGCAGTTGTTCCTGAGGACGTATTTTACGTCGTTGTCTATGATTCCGTCGCAGTCGTTGTCTATGGAATCGCAGACTTCCTCTTCAGGGGGAAGCCCGTTGAAGCACTGGCACTGCGTGATTTCCTGCGGGCTCCTTCCTATTCCGCTTCCGGCAAGCTCGAGGGATATCTTGAACATTGTGGTGAAGTTGACAGTATCGTCAATCCAGCCGTTGCAGTCGTCGTCAATTCGGTTGCAGGTTTCTGGCTTGTTGTACACGGGCTCCTCCTCGCTCTCCGCATAAAGCCATCTGTAGCCGGGGCCGCACACCTGCAAACCGAGGGAGCACCCGCCCCTCGGAAGGATGCACCTGCTTTCTATTTCATTCACAAATGCGCAGATGCCGCCGTCCGGACAGGTCCCGTCGGATGCGCATGCTCCGAAATCGTCGTAAGTTCCGGGATGACTTTTCCAGTCATAGATGAACCTCGTCTCGGAGCCTATTACCGTGCATTCGGAAGCCGTGAAATTAATGTTGTTCCGAGGCTCCGTGCCTCCGGCAAGCTTAAGGTTCGAGGAAGTGTATTCATTGTCATAGCACATATTGTATTCCGTGTCGCAGTAGCGGTATTGGTTAGGCCCGCCGTTCCTGTCTTCTTTGCAGTCGGTCACGTCCCTGCAGACATTGTCCCATTTGGTGCAGATGCAACCCCTGTGCGCGTTCCAGATTGGTATCCCGCCGTCAGGCCCGCAGTTGCACTTGTCCACAGTGCATGTGCTTTCATCAACAATTTCTTCGGAACATTCCAAGTCGATTGGCTCTCTGCCTCCAACCCCGAGAACATCAAAGGAAACCTGCGAATTGTCTGCTGATGTGTGGCTTTTTGTTCCGTCAGTGCATGCAAAATAGTATGTATATCTCTGGTTCGAGTAGACAGGCACTTCTGCTTTGAAGTTTGTTGTAGGATTCTCCTCTGTGAAGTTTTGTGTCGGCTCCATCTCATCATAACCCAAATCGCTGGTAGAGTACCTGCATAAAGCGTCCCTGTTTGTTGATATTTCAAGATTCACTTTGGTTGTTGTCGTGAAGAATTCATGCCCTTCTTCAGGCGCGTTTATTGTTATTGTCGGAGGGAAGGCGGTGTCCGAAACTGTTATTGTGATTGAAACACTATTTGTATTGCGTCCCAAATCGGTTGCTGTAGCTGAAACGGTATATGTAGCCGGATATGAGAACGATAACTCCGCTTCCCATTCATATTCGCCTTCTTCCAAGTCATTAAGAGTTGCAATTTGTCGTTGTTCTGTAGATTCAATAGAAATTCTAATATCTGCAAGCCCTCCTAAGTCGTATGCCGTGCCTTTAATAGTTGCCGTGTTATCATTTATTGTGCTTCCAGATTCATTTAATATTGTTATTGTTGGCGGTTTGTTATCTGCCCTAGACTCGGTGCATTGGCATACATTACGATTCCAATATATCACCGGATTATTAAATGATTCTGGGCATACACAACAATTAGAATTACACCCAGCTTGTACATCAACTTCAAAACAAATGCCTTTTTCTGATTCGGAAGGATAACTACATACACATTTCGTGCCGTCCCAGTGACCCCGCGTTGATGTTCCACTGCATGTTGTACAATAAGCCGCGAACTCTGCGGCTGTCTCACATTCATATTGGTTCTTGGGAGGCGCTCTGAAGCTTATCCTCTTCCCGTAATCGACTATGCTTCCCGACTCTCCCGAGAACGATATCTTCTTAACGTCAATCTCCTGCGGTTTGAGGGGAGAGTAGGAGACATACTGGTCCCTGACGCTTGAGGGGTAGTCGTCCTGATTGTACTGGTTCAGGTATATTTCCCATGAGCTGTTCCCCATCTCATTGCTGCCGAAATCAAATTCGGCGTCTGAATAAGTCCTCTTGCTGAAATTGATGTAATCCAGGGTGAAGTTTACGTAATATGTCCCCGGATTGTCGTCGGAGACATTGAAGCCGAAATCGTGGTGAAGATTGACGGAAACGGTGTAGTTTCCTTCCTGAAGGAGCCTCTGCGAGCCTTCTTTCATTTCCGCTGTCGTCTTCCATCTCGTGGCGCTCGTATTTTCCACGGAAACGGACACGTTGCTTCCCGTATCGCTGTCGACTATTACGGAGACGTTTATGTTCTCAAGATACCATCCGCTTCCCATTGTCGTGAAGGGGAGGTTGAAGCTCGACGCCCTCAGGCTGTTCGCCGTTATCAGGGAGGTAGCATAATACATGTCCGTTATGTCTTCCCTGTTCTTGCAGTTCAGCGTGCAGACCGAGTTGGGGTCGCAGTAGCAGCAGTCTCCCGTCGCTGACACCTTATTGCATGTATGTGTGTTGTTGAAAGTTATGAGATATTCATGCGGAAGGGACACCTTCTTGGTTACATACGCGCACAATTTCGGGCGCTCGTCGAACATGGAGAAGTTCATGTACTCTGCATCGAGTTTTGAAGTGTAGCCTCCATATGGAAGATAATTGACAATGTAAATGACGGCTTCCCCCGACGTCTGGGTGGATTCCTTGAAGTCCCTTATATGGATTGTTCCCACCTGCTCTCCAGTATCGGGATCCTTGGATATTCCGGACCACCAGACAGGGCCTGTCGGCTTATTGTCAGCCTCTGTGTATTTCTGGTAGCAGCACTCAAAGCCGCTGAAGCTGTACTGGTAGGTGGGGTCCGGGCATTCAGTCTCGTAGTTCGGCCAGTTCATCTTGCACTCGTATATTCCGCCGATGTATTCACCGCCGTAAGCTGTCCTGTTATGCTGCCCCGGCTGGTTCGGTGCATTTGCATTGTTGGTATAATCAAGGCTGTGATGGTCAAAGGGCTCTATTGTGAATTTGGCTATTGTATAGTCCCCGTTATCGTCTTCCACCAATTCGTAATCGGCGTAATTCTCATGGAGTATCCTGTTCCTTATCCAGCCGTTGTTATCGGTGGTGCAGGCACCCCATTTTCCGAAGTCCCTGCACGGCTGGTAAATCTGCTCGCCGCATGCAAGCCTCATTGAAAGCTGGATCCTGTCATCTGCTTCATCGACATTATCAGCTTTGACAGGCTCAAGATCCTTGTAAAGGCCTGATTCAAAATAAACAGGCTCTTTCCTTTCAACATCGACAAGCCCGTCTTCGGTTGAGAATGTGACGGCCTGTCCGGAATTTGCTTCGATTGGGTTTTTTTCAAGATTGCTGTCGACGGGTTTTCCTATCTCATCAAAATTATCCTTGAAAAATATCTCCGGCGCGTTTCCATTTTTCTCTATGGCTTTCATCTCAAGGAAACATTTCTGCCCGTCCTTGCAGAAAAGGTAGATATCAATCTTGTGATAACCGGCCGGTATGTTTAGCTTTTCTGACGGTGTATAGTAGTTCTGGTTAGCACAGTCTTCAGCGGAAGGACATCCTATCCTGAATCCCTTGGAAAGGTCGCCGTCAACATAAACCGAAACTCCGTAATTTACCATGACAGCAAATTCTATTTCAAGGGCTTTTCCTGTTCTTACGACAGTTTCGAAATGATAGCTTGTATCGTTCATATCGTCCTGTTTAAAGAATAAAAATCCTCCATTTGCTATATGAGCCACTTTATCGTCTGAATCTCCGGCCTGATTGGTTGCTGTTATGACGACATCCGTTCCGTCACAACTTTCAGATTTAATACCGGTAGCGGCCTTTACATAAAAATCCTGAGGCCCCGAACAATAATTATCAAGCCGCTGGTTATTGTTTGCATCAAATATGCCTTGGCGCTGGGTAATCTTCCAGAATTCCTGATTTATATCAACATTGAAAATTCCCGAATTTATGACACTCCATATTTGGTTATGGTTTGTTATGGAAGGGCTGGATATCTGAACTTCAAAATGTGCATGTTCGTTATCATGATCGGCTCTATTTTTCAGCCTGAACTGGACTCTGTATTCGATTCCGGGCAGGAATGTGAAACTGTGATAGAAAGGACTGTGCTCCTTCCAACCAGAACTGCTCAATGCGGTAGGATTTCCTGCCTGATATATGTTTATTGCGGCTTTGTCGTCTATAGTTGAGTCATCATTATAACCTCTAACATAAAAAGTGACAGCTTTCACTGTTTCTGAGTATACATATATTTCAGAATCAAATACTTCATTTGAATCCCCGTCGTCGGTATCATGATAAACTATTTTGGGGGGTGCTAATAAATTTCTATACTCGACATAGTTATCATAGTCTTCAAAATGATATTTATTGTCTCCGGTAGGCAAAGCCACTTCCAAGTCGTCCGTATTACTCATTTCTGTCTTTTCTATATCCCTCGTGTAATTGTACTTGAAGTCGATTCCCTCCTCGCTTACGTTGTCGTATGTGAGGTTCAGGGTGAAGTCGAAGAAATACTCCTTGAAGTCGTATGTCGGCGGGTTGCCGGAGACAATCTGGTTGCCGTTGATGTCGCCTGCCTTGATTATGTCGCCGAGGGATATTGTGTTCATTTCAAAGGGTTCTGTAAACACATGGACCAATCCATTTATACATGCACTCGATTGGTAATTGAATCTTCCACCAGCTCTATAATACTGATACCACACATCTTGTGGGACATAGTATCTGTGCTGGACATTGACTGGATAATACCCAGTCTGTGAATTCAAAGAACATGGCAGTTCCATGTTCGTGAATATGTTCGTTGGTTTGTATACAACAGCTGTCAGATCCGCCTCTCCAGGGCTGAGCGGTATCGGGTAGCTGAAGCTTATGTTGACGTCCGCGTCGAGCGGAGTCCCTATCCTGAAGAATCCCAATCCATCGGAATTCTTCGGCTGTTCGGCTGTGATGAAATAGGCTCCTTCCAAATCGAAAGCCTGCGCCATGAAGGCGAACGACAAAGCAAAAGCGACTAACGTTGTTAAAAGAAGAATATTTTTCCTGTACAAGAACCTGTCCCCCGCCATAATATACCCAAAAAGCCTAAAACCACGACATGAGCATGGCTGGCATAGATTATATTTATTAATTATTCAATAAAAGCTTTTTTCGAAAATAATCAAAGACATAAAGGGCAGATTCCGTGAAATTTGATTTTTTATTAGTTAAACGGGCATAATATATTCTATAGTGAATGGCATAACTTTTTAGAATCCGGTCGTTCACTATATTTCAACGACATTTTCTAAATTGTTATGTCGGTGATTATATATGCGCAAACGGACAATTTTTCTGATTTTAATAATCATTGTTCTATTCATACTGCTTGCGTATGAACTGAAATACATAGAAGACTCGCTCATACTCGCGACAACGGATACGGCAGAGCAATGCAAAACGCTCTGCCTGGAGGATGGAAAGACAGGGTTCATAAAGGATGGATTCTGCAACTGCGTTTCCCCTGTAAGCTTTTCAAAGAGATGGACATGCTTCTGGAACATAACGCCCAATGTTGAGAAGAGCATAACCTTCTCTCCTGTATTTATCGAGCATGCGAAAAAGATTCCGATATATTCGTCTGATCTTTTCAAAGAGAAGATGGATCCCGCGTCCGTCAGGAATCTTGCAGTTGCTTCAGTATCCAAATTCAGGAACCCTAATTCGGTAGCAGCCAAGATTTTCGGAATCTACAGCTTCGTTTCAAAGAAAGTTTCGTACGTATCCGATCCGGCCGGTGATGAGTATATTGCGTGGCCGAATGAGACAATAGATATCGGTGGCGGAGACTGCGACGATTACACGGTCCTGCTTGCAAGCCTTTATCAGTCGGTCGGACTGAAAGCGACAATAGTACAGGTCTATAACAGGGAATACGGCCACGTCTTTCTCATAGTTCCTGTCAGCGAAACGCTGGATTCTTTCATGGAGAAATATCAGGAGCTCCTGCAGGAGAACACGGACATGTATGGGGAGATACCTTTCAATTTCATGATATTCGGCACAAGCAAGGAACATTGCGAAGGCATTAACAGGAATCTTGCTGATGGAGGCGACATAAACTCGTTCAACCTGATAATAGACGGGACTTCAAGGGATTATGCGGGAAGTGTCAACCCGTCAGAAGGATTCGAGTTCATCAAGTTCATACCTTTGTAGATTAGAAAAAAATAATTTTATATTGCCCGTTGCAAAGCAATGGAATTTAACTCTTGGACGCCCGCCATTTTATGGCGAGATAACCGTTTGCAGGATGCCCATTGCAAAGCAATGGGATTTCCAATTATGGGCCGGGCAAGAGACTCCGGACAGACGGCTTTAAGCAAGCCGTCATGCTCCTTTTGAACTTGCGATATCTGCCTCTCAAATGGAAAGGCTGCTTTCTGCAATCGATATTAGCAGCCAGTCTATTGTAAGGGCAGCGTCATAACCGCTAGACCACCGGCCCATTCTTTGGATGGACAGCCTGTTTCTATTGTTCTAAGCTGTCGTTCTTAACTTTGGAGACAGCCGCTAACAGCGGCATGAAACACGTCTACATGTTATATGGTCTACATGTTATATGGTCTACATGTTATATGGTTTAGAGATACAAGTAATTTGATAAAAGCAATTTAAAAGTTTTATTATGATTCCCGTCTGGGGAGGCGGGCATCCGGCTATTGGACGCCGAGCATCTTCCTGAAGAACATTGACAATGGCAGGGTTGTCAGGACGTACCACCATAGCCAGTTGAGCTCGGTTCCCACGAATGGTATCGAGAACGGCAGCAGGACGACAAGTGTCGCATGCTCCTGTCCTATCAGGCCAAGGATGACTACGGCCACAATCATTGAGGCCATCATTGGCTTCATGTTCTTCCCGAACATTCTCTGGTTGACCTTCATCATATCTCCTAGAAGTTCCTGGGATTTTTTGGTGTCGCCTACTTTGTTTGCCGCCTTTATCTTATTCCTGTAGAATTCTATGTCTTTTTTTATTGACCGCATCTCGCTCGGCTTGATGAAGAGCCTGTAAACAAATGCCATCGCAAGGGAGACTATGAGACCCCACACTAATATTTCCTCTATTGGCAATAATCCGAACATTATATCAACCTGTTACTACGCTCCTTATAGATATGGTGATGCTCCTTGCGGCATCGTCGGCCTTTCCCTTTTTTGCCCTTAACCTGTCTATCGCAGAGTGTGAGAAAGCGCTGTAAGCGAAAGCATAAGTCCTGTTTATATCCTGATGTCTTTCAATGGCTTTCATCTCGGAATCCTTATTGGTCAGCTCAAGCGGGAATCCTTCCACAAGGATTATAAGTTCCGGTGAGAATGATTCAAAGAACTCCTTGCTCAGGACTGGGAAGATGCCCATTTCCGTGTTAAGTGTAAGAGAACAATTGACAACAAGAACACCATTGCATTTCTTCATGGCCTTTATTACCGTCTTTTCGAACTCATCGTTCATCTTATCTATCATTCCGGAAATCTGCTTTATTGAGAGGTCCTTTCCGTTAATTATGCTCTTCATGATATCTGACATGTCATCGAAATTAACGAAATCCAGCTCCTTCTGGGGACTGTTGAGCCTTTTCATCACGATTTCAATCAGAACACCCCTGTCGACCTGAGGTATTCCCGTGATAAGGATGATTTTCATAGTGACTAATATATTTTTTGATTTAATAAAGTTTGGATAGCTAATGGCAAATTGAGTTTCATGTCTGAGTAATCAGACTGGCTCCGATTTCTGATTTAATAAAATTTGGACATTTAATGGTAAATTATTTTTCATGTGTGATGCTTCAGACTGGCTCCTCTTATGACTAAGAGGCTAAAAATAAATTAAAAAAAGAGGGTATGTACCCTTATTTCTTATCAACCGGAACAAGGGCTATACAAACGCCTGCGGCGACTGTCTTTCCCATGTCTCTGATAGCGAACTTTGCAAGTTTTGGGAACTCGTCGTTCTTCTCTATTGAAAGAGGCTGCAATGGCTGTATCTTGACAATTGCAGAATCGCCTGGCCTCAGTATGTCCTTGTCTGTTGTCACTTCAGCGCCTGTCCTTGGGTCCATCTTCTTGACGATTTCCGTAATCTTACCGGAAACGTGTGCAGTGTGGACATGGATGACAGGTGTGTATCCGACAGTCATGACTGTCGGGTGCTGCAAGACAACAATCTGTCCTGTGAATTCCTTGACCGATGCTGGTGGTTTGTCTGCGTGTCCAACAACTTCTCCTCTTCCAAGGTCCTTCTTCGAGACGCCCTTTATGTTGAAGCCTACATTGTCTCCCGGAACAGCCTTCTCAAGCTGTTTGTGATGCATCTCTACGCTCTTTACTTCTGCTGCGATGCCTGAAGGCATGAAAACTATCTTGTCGTTTGGCTTAAGAACGCCTGACTCAACTCTTCCTACAGGGACTGTACCGATACCTGTGATGCTGTAGACGTCCTGAATTGGCATTCTAAGAGGCTTGTCGATTGGCCTTTCGGGCTCTTTTATGATGCTGTCAAGTGTCTTTATTATTGTGTCCCCTGTGTACCAAGGCATATTCTCGGATTTCTTTGCGATGTTGTCGCCCTGATATGCTGAACAAGGCACGAATGGTATTTCGTCTACCTTGAAGCCGATTGATGTAAGAACCTTTGAGACATCGCCTTTTACCTTTTCGAACTGAGCCTTGTCATAGTTAACTGCGTCCATTTTGTTGATTGCTATAAGGACCTGTTTTATTCCAAGAACCCTCGCAAGGTAAATGTGCTCCTTTGTCTGGTCCTGAACGCTGTCCTTGCCTGAGACGACAAGGATAGCTGCGTCTGCCTGGGACGTTCCTGTAATCATGTTCTTGACGAAGTCCCTGTGGCCCGGAGCGTCAATGATTGTGTAATAGTATTTGTCACTGGTGAATCCTTTGTAAGCAAGGTCTATTGTAACGCCCCTCTCCTGCTCTTCCTTAAGGTTGTCCATAACAAAAGCGAACTCGAAAGTTTCCTTCTTGAGCTCCTTTGCTTTCTCTTTAAGCTTTCTCATCTCCGTCTCGGGAACAGATCCGCTGTCAAAAAGCAATCTCCCGACGAGAGTTGATTTGCCGTGGTCTACGTGACCGATGGTTACGATATTAACGTGCGGTTTTTCTGCCATAATTTCTCCTCCTAATATACTAAATAAATTTAATTGTCAACTTTTTTCTGACAATGTCATTGCCAGCCCTGTCCAAGGCTATACCTCTTATTTTCATCCTATATTTTTAAAGTTTCTTTACATTTTTGGTATATACATTAACCGTTAATTATATATATATATTCATTATAGATTAATCAACCAACCCGACCTTCAGTTGGAATCTTCGGGCGATGCCTGAAGCATCCAGTAAGGGGACGTTTATATACAAAAAACCTAAACGTGCCCGGCAAGGTCCAATGAAAAGGGGTGACTACAATGGTAGAATTCGAGACAGTAAAAGCAGAAGAAGTAAAATTCGGAAAGAACAACTTCATTGAAGTTGCAAGAAAGCACGCAAAATCCGACCAGGGTGAAAACGAGTTCATCTCTGTATCAAGAGGTTTCTTCCTTCCCGACGGAACGAAGAGATTCAAGAAAAGCATCGCTATTCCGGATGAGAAGGAAATAAAGGAATTCGTCGCAAGCAAAATCCAGGAATTCTGATTTCCGAAAGCTCAAAAATCATACCCTTTCATTCTCTTTTCTTTACTTACCCAGTCTTAACTGGCTGTTATTTATAAAAATTGGCGGCAAATTTCTACAGATAGAATATATTATAGAACGCCTTATATTCCGGACAAACAGCTTAACTGAAATATAAGGAAATTATATAGATAGCCAATTAACTTATACCTAAACACAAGGTTAATTGCCAGAAAAGGAGGTTGGTTTCCGTGGAAAAATACGATCCCAAGACAATTGAGAAAGAGATTTTAGAATTCTGGTTAGAGAAAGGGATCCCGGAAATCATCGTCAGTTTCAATCCAGAAGAAAGCAAAAAAAAGTTCTTCCTTCTGGACGGCCCACCTTATGTGAACGGGGTTCCCCATGCAGGCCATGTGAAGACTACAACGACTAAGGATATATGGTCCAAATTCAGGCAGATGCAGGGATTCCAGTCGTGGTGGCAGCCGGGATTCGACTGCGGCGGCCTTCCGATAGAGAATGCTGTCGAGAAGAAGCTTGGAATAAAATCCAAGCAGGAGATTACGGAAAGGATTGGCCTTGACAAGTTCATTGAGGAATGCAAGCAGATGGCTGTCGGAAACAAGGATGTCTGGCTCAATACCTACAAGAAAATGGGGGCATGGAGAGGGTGGCTGGAGCCTTACATGACATACCACAATTCTTATCTCGAATCCGGCTGGTGGACCGTCAAGCAGATGTATGAGAAGGGCTTATTTTTCGAAGGCTACAAGCCGGGTTACTGGTGCCCTCATTGCGAGACCGTCCTGACAGGCTACGAAGTTTCCGATTCTTATGCAGAGCTTGATGATATTTCAATTTTCTTTAAATGCAAACTGAAGGGTAAATCCAATGAATCCCTTCTGGTCTGGACCACGACTCCGTGGACACTTCCGGCAAATGTTTCAGTCCTCGTCCACCCGGATGAATATTATGTGAAAGTCGAGGTCATGGGAGAATTTTTCTGGATTGCGGAAAAGCGTTTAGAGCTTCTATCGGAACTTGAGATGGGATTTACTGTGAAGGAAAGGGTTATCGGAAAAGACATGGAGGGTTGGGTTTATGAGCCCGTTCTTGACGTTCCAATACAGCATGAAACCACGGGTGAGTATTTCAGGAAGGTCATCATGTCAAAGCCTATAATGAAGAAACGTGTCGCGTCTAAAATGCTTGTCAAAGGAGACAAGGAGGACTCAGGCGACGAGTTCGGCCATATAGTCGAAATGGACACCGGAACCGGAATGGTTCACATAGCTCCCGGCCACGGAGATGTTGACAATAAGATTGGAAAGGAATATAACCTTCCCGAGCTTTCGCCTGTTGATGATCAGGGAAGGCTCACTGAAGGTGCCGGACAGTTCGCCGGCATGTACGCAAAGGATGCGGACAAACATATCATTGATTATCTTGAAAAGAACAGCCTTCTCCTGAAGGCCGTCAAAATAAGACACAGCTACCCATTATGCTGGAGGTGCAAGGCTCCGCTTCTATTCAGAATGAGCAGGCAGTGGTTCCTTGATGTCGAGAAGATAAAGGGAAAGATGCTCGAATTCAACAGCAAAGTGAAATGGCTTCCCGGATTTGCCAAGGAAAGGATGGACAAAGTTCTTTCGGAAGCTCCCGACTGGGCAATAACCCGACAACGTTTCTGGGGAATACCGGCCCCCGTCTGGAAATGCGAGAAATGCGGGGAGATAAAGGTCATAGGCTCCCGGGAAGAGCTGAAGAAAAACGCTGTTGATAAGGTCGGCGAAGATCTCCATAAGAATAGTGTGGATAAGATTCATATCAAATGCAAGTGCGGGGAGAATATGTCAAGGATTCCCGACATAATGGACGTATGGTTCGATTCCGGAATCTCGCCGTGGGCTTCTGTCGGATATCCCCACCAGAACAAAAATGTATTTGAAGCAATCTGGCCGATGGACATGATTTGCGAATCGCAGGACCAGGTGAGGGGATGGTTCTATGCGCTTCTTTTCATGGCCACTTCAACCTTTGATGAAAGCCCTTACGAATCGGTATCCATGACCGGCTGGACTCTCGACGAGAAGGGAGATAAGATGTCAAAGTCTCTTGGAAACGTTGTCTATGCGGAAGACGCATTGAACGATGTTGGTGCAGACATACTGAGATATTATTATTGCTGGGGAATGTCTCCTTGGGAAACACAGAACTTCAGCCTCAAGGTTGCAAGGGATCTGAGAAGGGTACTGGACGTCCTCTGGAACACCGCGATGTTCATAGACATGTATGAGGCAGACCCGTCGCTCATCGATAAGAAATTTAATTTGTCTAAATTCAGAAAAGAGGACAAATACATAATTTCAAAGATCAATTCAGTGATAAAACAGTTCACTAATCATCTTGAAAATTTCGAGCTTAATTTTGCAGGAAGACTTTTAGGAGACTTCACCCTGAATGACTTTTCCCGATGGTACATAAAGACTATCAGGAACAGAATGTCGCCATGGTATGAAGAGCCCGACAAGGAAGAAGCGCAATTCACGTTATTCTATGTTCTGGAAAATGTCATTAAGCTACTTGCTCCCATCTCGCCTTTCATAAGCGAGAAGATTTACCAGAAAATGTTCTGCAACAGCGATTCAAACAAACCTGTTTCAATCCATCTTTCAACTTGGCCTGAACCTAATGAAAGATTGATAGATGCCGAACTTGAAAAACAGATGGAGATTGTCAAAGTTATGATAGAATCCGCTAACTCCCTGCGACAGGAACATAAAGTGAAACTGAAATGGCCCGTATCGGAAGTCATTGTTGAGACGTCTAACGAGGACATAAAAAAATCTGTTGAAAACCTTCAGGAAATACTTTGCGAAATGGGAAACTCGAAAAAATTCTCGGTCGGAAAGGTTTCCGGAGCTTCGAATGAGTTTGAAGGCGGAAAATTGTCTTTGGGTGATGTCCTTGAAGATGAAGCTTTCATAAGAGAATTTTCAAGATATACCCAAATTGAGAGAAAGGAGAAAGGTTTGATTGTAACTGATAAAATAAAATTAAATGTGGGTTCCGATCCAGAAACGGTTGATATTTTCAGAAGGCATGAAGAACAACTGAAAATAAACACCGGGTCAGAAGTCATACAATTTGGTAATCCCGATGAAAACATAACTCCAAACCAGATCGAGATTATGGGCAAGAAGGTTTGGTTCGGTCTCAAGAAGTTATAAAAGCATAGGAATCAACATAAAGGAAGATTGCAATGGATTACGAAAAGATGCTCGACAGGGCTATAGAGAAGATACCGAAGGTATCGGACGCCTCGGAACGTTTCAAGGTTCCGGAGATTTCAGCTTTCCTTATGGGGACAAGGACACTTATAAACAATTTCACAGAGATAACAAACGCTGTCAGAAGAGAGCCTGAGCATCTCCAGAAATTCTTATTCAAAGAGCTTGCAACAAAAGGCGAGCTTTCCGGACCTAAGCTGATTCTTCAGGGAAAGTTCACAAAGGATGCAATCTCAAGAAAGATTGAGCTTTACCTCAAGGAATATGTGTACTGCCAGGACTGCGGGAAGCCGGATACAAAAATAATGAAAGAAGACAGGTTCCTTTTCTTAAAATGCGAGGCATGCGGGTCCAAGCATGTCGTTAAGAGGCTTTAAAATTCATGCATTATCCCCGAAAAGAAATTCTTCTATTCCTGATGCTATTGTACTGATTATTGCTGAATGTTTCTCAGTATCTGATAAAAGGCTCATATCATAATCATTACAAAGAAAGGCGACCTCTATTAGGTTTGCCGGCATTTTCGCTTTTCTTAGAACGCCCAAACCCCCTTTATTGATGTATTGTTCATTCGGACCTGCTTTCAACCTGCCTGCATGAGGCTTATAATTTTGAAAATCTTCTTCTGATTGAAGTTTGAAAAGCTTCTCAAAAATTTCGTTCGCAACATCTTTCCTGTCTTCTCCTTTATAGTAAAGCGAGTCAGCATCCTCGTTGTAGAAGACGCTATAGCCTTCGCTCTGTATACATTTTCTTGCTTTTTTCTCACCCGCTTCTTCTCCACAACTGATAAGGCATTCATTGAATTTCTCGTCGTTTATGCTGCAGGAAGTTTTTTCCAGGCATTCGTCCACTACATCGTTTCCTCCGCTAAATGAATATGGGGTAGCGTCCATATGCATGCTTATGAAAAAGACAGCGTCTGGATTTTCGTTGGCGATTCCTATTTTATAATCGAATTGATCTGCCTGATAAAAGCCATCATCGTGTCTGGTTAAGATTGACTGGATGCCTTTCCTGGCCAGAGCCTTTTTGAGCATCTTCGAATTCTCGAGATTCACATCCTTCTCGAAAATAACATTTCCGTCTAATTTGGCGACAGTTCCAAGATCTCCATGGCCATGTCCTGGGTCTATAACAACTATGCCGTCGCTGAAAACCCTTTTCGGGACTGAGGTTCCTGTAAGGGCAAACATATCGCATATTCCCTTGATGCAAAGGTTGTCATCAAGGTCTTTTACACCCAAATCAATTATTTTTTTTAATGCAGGCTTCATTACGGGGTCGCCGAAAAGAACGAAATTTGTCAGGATAATATCCCTTGTTTTTGATTTTTCTTTCGCCAATTTCAGAGAGTTCCCCAAATCCATTCCGGACATAATATTTGAAAATATTATTTCTCCCAATTTGTTTCCCATCGTGCTGCTCACGGAGCCGAAGTTGGAACCTCCATTCCTTATAATATTCGCTCCGAAGAGGCTGTCTCTATATGAGGAATAGTAGTCGTTCGTCTGGGAAGTTCCGCTTATCCCTATAGTGGATTGAAGAGGCGGTATATTTTCAGAAGATATTCCGGCGTATATGAGTTCATTCGTTTTTCCTGTTCCTGTGTACAAATATATATTGGAATTAATCTCATTAGGATGCAACATGCCTCTTTTTATATAGTTACAATTTTCTTGTTTATTCGAGGAAGTGAAGCATTTAATATCGTAAAGACTCTTAATAGGCTCTATCAATGACGTGGTTTTTGATTTTCCTGTATTCACGGCATCGAAAATCGTTATAGAGTTTAAAGTTTCCAGTGTCTGAAGTTCGTCATTTGGGAAATACATCATACCATTTCTTTCAAAGCTCATTATCCTATTTAGGTAAGACGAGGTATCCGAAACTGTTATCCCAAATATCCTCCCAACAGCAACATCCTCAATGCCGTCTGCACCAATCTTTAGTTCCGGCATGAAATCGAAGGATTCTCTGTCTTCAATCTCGTTGATTTTGAAGTCCGAATATACAGAATCCAGAGGTATCCTGTAATTGTTTCCCTGTATATCTGAAAGGACGTAAGAGCTCAGAGGTATATGGTTCGGCGAGGATAATATAGTAAGGTATTCCATTCCCTCCATCTTATCTTCAAGATCGCTTCTTACGTTTTCAAGAATTTCATAAAGGATCTTATCTTCAGCTTTCTTTGATTTTTCATCAATGCCTATTTTATCCGGTCCGTATCTGCAGTTTTTTGGATTGAATACTCTTTCAGCATTGAACCCCTTTCCCGATAAAACAGATTCCTTTTCAAGCTCAACCACTATATCATCGTCCAAAACTAAATAAGCCCTATCTCCCTTTAAGCAGAGAGATGTCATGGAGAACGGCAATCCCGTCTCAAGGGGTATTGAATACTTTTTCAGTTTTTCCATATTATTTGTGATAAAAATGAGTTCGCTCTCCCTTCTGAAAAAAACATTACCCTCTTCATCCGTCTCTACAAACAACGGCTTTTCAGGGCCGAACTCTATATTTGAGCCAGCAAACATGTTCCTTTTCAGTCCGGATTCCTGTATAGTGATTTTCTCAAAAAGAGTAACAATGATGTTGTCTTTTCTGTCTTTTTCCAAAGGAGGAAGTATGAACTCGTACAGCACGAAAAGTGAGTCTTTTAACGGCCGGAGATACGAATTTATTTTCAGGTTCTCCATTTTCAGGTCAAATGCGTCCGGGTAATAACCCACGACTTCGGCAACTTCGCTCAGTCTGTTTTCTATTTCTCTCGTGGCGAATTTGACCAGTTCGTCTTTCTCTGATATTAAATTGAAAGTTCCTATTTCGTTTCCCATTTCGTTCATTTTTACCAGTTTTATCGATTTCTTGCTTTCCCCTTCATTTGTCTCCGTTTCCTCATACAAGCCGTAAATGTTTCTCTGATTATCGATTACAAATCCAGGTTTACCTGTGCCGGAAAATGAAAGGTAACTGAATATTGCTTTTTCATTTTCTATGGTAAATTCTGGTTTTATCCCAACCACTCTAGAAATTATATCACTTAACGGATAAAATGAATATTTGTTCATCTCCCCAGTTTTCTTTTCGACTCCGAATATCGTCTTTTTATCGGGAGATACTGAAAAGCTGACAAAATAGTTTCCACTGATTATTGTCTGCCATTTATCAAAATTTTTCGTATCAAAAAAAGATATTTTATCATTTTGATAAGAATATATTTTACCTTCTGAATCCATGAATTGCGTGGGCGATGAAGACAAATCAGAATGTTCACATTTTGGTAAGGATATATCATAACCGACAGGTTCTGTGTTTGTAAAAGTTATTATCTCGTTCCTGAATGTCGCGAGAAGCGGTGCATTTATCGAATCTCCGCAGTATTCATTGGTAACGGTGCCGAAAGATGTAGTGAAATCAAAATTTTCGCAGTTTTCTGTTTCTATATCTGCCGGATTTACCAGAATCATTTTGTTTGCATTAAGAGTTTCTGAAATGTAATTGACCAGCCCTTCCTTGCTGTAAGATATGACAGAATCTTGAACAGCTCTTCTTTCCATTTTAAGAATGTCCGTTCCCCTGATCAATAATTTGAAATTATCATCAAAATCGCCTACAATATAGACAGTTTCTGTATCTTTGTACCTTCCCAGTTCCTTTTCATAACCGTCTTTTCCGGGATCTACAAAAATCAAAGGCATGTGCATGAAGGATGCAAAATGCGCCGCCATTAGTCCTGCCTCATAATCGTTTGCATCGGAAACCACAACGGAATCGTATTTCTTTTCTTTCTGACCGAGGAATCCTCCGATACCGCTTATAGTTTCAGCCCATAAAATATTGTAATCTTCAGGTTTCACGAATTTTATCTTCCCCGGCTCGAATCCCAGTCCGACATTTTTGTCAGAAAGGGCTAGAAGAAGGTTTTTTGAAATTATCTTTTCGGAGTCGGCTATAATGATTATCTCCTCGGGGTTTGTTCGTTCAGAATACTTCAACTGTTTTAGGAGGTGCATGACAGATTCGATATCCACAGAGTTGCCTTCTTTATGATAGACTATCCAAGGATTGTAAATAATGCTTGCAAGTCTTGCGTTGTTTTTCATCCCGTCATCTGCTATTTCAATTAGATTACCATATGTATGATAGACGGCAATAGGCAGTAATGAGAGGGTCGTTCTCCAGTCGCTGTCATCTACAAGAAAAACGGTTTTCCCGTAATCAATAAAAGTCTCTGTTTCTCCGGTTTTGTAGGCTTCTGCATAAAGGCATAGTATCTCTTCTGCCCCCTTTACACATTTGTGGGGGTCTTTGTCATCTTTACCGTTAGCTCCCTTCTTTTCGCAATTAAAACCTTCGTATCTCTCATCTTCTCCATTTTTAATCAACTCGCAGACATTGAGCAGACATTCTTCTCCCCCAATATCCAAGACATATTCTGTTCTGTTTATCAGGTTTTCCAGAATGTCCTTGAAGTCCTTTTCCGAAGGTTCTGTATCAAGTTCTTCTTTGAGACCTTTGATTACTCTTGTAAAGATGTCGCAGTTATAGGAATGGAAATATCCGATTGTGGGCTGCCCATTAATCTTGGCATAAAGGACGAATACATTGAAATCCGGAAGACCTTTCTTATCCATTTCGTTAATAAGATACAGCTCTCTTCCTGCATTATTGAATTCGGCCTCATCCGGAAAGTCGTCACTTGCTCCTCCAAAATTAATTATGACATTCCTTTCATTTTCAAAGTCTGATAGCATTTTGCCGATTTCGCTTGGATAGATTTCCGCCCTGGCTGAAAATAAAATAATGAACATTCCTGAAATCAGGGTCATTGCTATTATGATTTTTTCATTCATACTTAACTTATTCTATCAGAAGAGATTTATAATTCATTTATAGAATCTCCACAACAAGCCAAACACTTAAATAAAATAAACCCGTGTAATTAGAATATATCGGCAAAGCGGGTTCTCTCACACTTGTTTTTTCGGTAAATAATTTGAGGAGTTGATATTATGCCTGTAAAGAAAGGAGATAAAGTAAAAGTTGATTACACCGGAACTTTGGATGACGGAACTGTCTTTGACAGCTCGACTCATGATGGCCATTCCCATCCTCTCGAATTTGAGGTAGGCTCAGGCCAGCTCATAAAAGGTTTTGATGAGGCTGTTGTCGGTATGGAAGTGGATGATGAGAAAGACATACATATTGAAGCAAAGGATGCTTACGGAGACCCGAACCCGCAACTTATGCAAAAGGTTCCCAGAGAACATCTGCCTAAAGAAGAGCTTAAAGAGGGGATGATGCTTGCGATGTCGCTTCCTAACGGACAGCAGATTCCGGGAACAATAAAAGAAATCGGCGAGAAAGAAGTGACAATCGATTTCAATCACCCGTTAGCCGGAAAGGCACTTAACTTCAAGATAAAACTCGTCGAGATTGTCTCCGGGTAAATTTATTTCCTTTTCTTTGGAGCAAAGGGCTTGCTTAATTTCCAGAAGTATTCAACTGTGGATATGAACGAGTCCGCGATTTCCTGGCTTATTATTTCAATAGCTATGGGGTTTTCGCTTGCTATTGCTATCATTAGGGTGTCATTGTAAACGAGATAATATGCAGGCGTCTTCAGATTGGTCGGCATGTACCTTGCATCGGAATCTTTGAAACTGTTCCTGTTTATCATGACTTCTTCATCTGTATCGTTATTGAAGAGGAGCCTACATTTTATTCCTGCTTTAATTCTTCTTTCATGATCTTTCATCCAGTATCTGTGATGGGGTTCTGGCTGGAATCCCGGAATGCCGAAATAGTAAAAAATGTCGCCTTTCTTTAGCTTAAGATACAGATGTTCGTGGGCAATCTGCGTTCCCTTAAATCCCTGATAAACACGTACCAACTGGATTTTACCGGCCTTTTCATGGAAAGCCTCAAGCTGAGGAAGAAACCTGTCAAAATCTGTTTCCAGTTTTCTTAGCTCCGCTCCTTTCTTATTTAGATAATCCTTTATCTTGGAGGGTTCAACGGCCTGGAAGAAACGGATTCCGTCCTTTTCTATATGTGATGCAAGACCTTTCTTTTCAAGTCTGTCAAGAACTGAATAAAGTTTTGATCGGGAGACCCCCGATTCTTTGGCAATTGGACCTGTTGATTTGGAGCCCAGAGTAAGCAATGCCAGATAAGCCTTTATTTCTCCTTCAGTTAAGCCAATTTCTTCCAGAATAGAAGTATCCATAATGATTATTTGAAATTCTGATTTATATGTATCCCCCTAAGGGGAACACAATATTTATATTATAACGATATAATTAATTACTAGGGAGTAAAAATGGATTTTGATGCTTTCGAAACCGAGCTGATGACAATAAAACAGAAGGACCCGACTTTAGCAAGGAGGCTCTGGTCATATGAGCAGGGAGGCGGCCTTGATACAACAATAGTGGAGCATGAAGGTGTCATCTACCTCGGCTGCAATGACTATTACATGTACGGACTCGACCCGAAAAACGGGAGGAAAGTCTGGGAATTCAAAACAACAGGATGCATAAACACTATTGAACCTCAAATACATGACGGTGTTATCTTTTTCGGAAGCTACGATAATTATATTTATGCAGTTGAAATATACACTAGAAACGTTGTCTGGAAATTCAAGACTGGTGGAATAGCCGACAGCAGTTGTGCTGTCTCGGACGGGGTTGTATATGCCGCCTCAAGAGACGGCTATATTTATGCTCTCGATGAAAAAACCGGCCATGAAAAATGGCGATACAAAACAGGGGACATAATCACGACAAACCTCACGGTTTTTGAAGAGAAAATTTTTTCCGGATGTTTTGACGGATATCTTTATTGTATTGATAAAAACACTGGCAGGGAAATCTGGAGATTCAAGACGAACGGCAACATCACGAATTCCCATAAGTTTCTGATTGTTGACAGAATAATTTTCTTCGGCTCCCATGACAGGTATGTATATGCTCTCTCAGTAGACAAAGGAGCCGAGGTTTGGAGATTCAAGGGCGGGGGAGGATTTTCAACCACTCCTGCCCTTCTCAACAACATGATTATCATAGGATGCAGAGACGGATGCATTTATGCTATAAACAAGGATTCAGGTCATGAGGTATGGAGATTCCAGGGACAGATGAAACCGTGGGGATTCGGAACTCCGAAACCTCTCATCACAAAAAAATCAATATGCGCATCATCTTCCGCATCAAGAGTGTATTGTCTTGACCATTCCGGAAAACTGAAGTGGGAATTCAAGACAGAGGACTGTGTCTGGTGCGGCCCACATTACCATGACGGTAAGGTGATTTTTGGATGCGAAGACTGCAGGGCATATGCAGTCGATGAAAAAACCGGAGAAGAGGTCTGGAGATTCCATTCAAGCCTCGCAGCACAGAAAATACCTTATGTTGAAGACAATTTCTCACCATATGAGATGGAAGTCCGAAAATCAGAGGATGATACCCGGGAAGGATTTGAAGACGACAGGTATAAAATCAATTTCGGCGGACTGGATGGATTGTCCGATAGTGAGTATTCGACGAGAAGTGAATATGTACATAAGAGCGAATATACTAATCACAGCGATTATAAGTAGCTATTTTCTGAAAATGTCCCTGGCTACGAAGTAGGCCATTACGAAAACTGCTATTATCAGGACATAAGCATCGGCCAGAAGAAGATAAGTCATATCCATTTTTTCAATCCCTCTTTATAGAATAATGAAATTGCCATAAATGTTACGAAAGAGGCCAGAAGCCCCGGATAAAGCGGCTCTATATCGAAAAGATACACCGGCCATCCCTCATACATGTTAATCCATCCGTAAGCAAGCCATGCGACTGATGTTAGAGTGCCGAGAATCATGCTCGCAAGAGCGGCAAGCTCCGGCTTTTTTCTCTTCCAGAAGAATCCCGCCATCATCGGAACGAGAAGTGCGCTTATTCCTATCGTTCCTATTGTATACCACATTCCTACCACCGATTCGAAGAACAGAGCCATGACAAGCGCGATAAGTGCTGTCATGACTATCGCAGCCTTTGTGACCTTCATGACTTTTTTGTCATCTGCTTTCGGGTTTATGATTTTCCTGTATATGTCATGAGATATGTTCATCGCTCCCAGGAAAGTGAACGAATCTATTGTTGACATTACGGTTGCTATGACTCCTGTAAAGAACAATCCCTGCAAAAACACAGGAAGTACCGAAGCGGCGAATACCGGGTACGCTGTCAGTGGGTCGATTCCCGGCATGGACGCCCTTGCATACATTCCGGTGAATGTCGTGCAGACATCGAAAAGCATCCAGAAGAAAACCGAGATTATGACTCCCTTTCTGGGTATCTTGTCATCCTTTGCCGCGTAGCATCTCTGGTAAAAACCGGGGTCGACAAGCGTCCAGAATGCGATGAAGCCCCATACAAGTATCATCTGCGTCGTCCATGTTCCGGTCAGTGTGAAATGCGTCGCAGGAAGGTTTGCAACAAGGAAATCAATCCCGCCAAACTTAGAGACTGCAAAAGGTATTATCATCGCGACGCCGACGCACATCAGGACGAACTGGATGAAATCCGTGTAAACGTCAGCAAGGAAGCCTCCCCTGACAGTATAGAAAATCGTGATTATTGTCCCGAAAACTATTCCGAGCCATCCGGGCCATCCGAAAAAGAGGCTGAATATTATCCCAAGCGAGAGGACATATGGAGCAGGCGTCACCATTATGTAATTGAAGAATGCTCCCAAAGCTCTCGACTTCTTTCCGTAGAATTTCTCCAGCTGGTCAGGAAGTGTCGTCATTCCGGATTTCTGGATTCTGTTAGCAAGGAACAGCGCAAAGAAAAGGTAGCTTGCATACCAGAAAGCTCCCTGCGTCACCCAGTTGACAAAACCATAATTGAATGATAATTCACCGACGCCTAGGAGACCGCCGTACCACGTGCTGACAAGCGTCGCGACAAATATGGGAAGCGTCAGTCGTCTTCCGGCGAGGAAGTAATCGTTCGTATTCTTTATCCTTTTCTTGACGAAATAGCCGATAACGAGTATCATCGCAAAATATGCGATTATTATACCCGAATCAATAGGCGACAGATTTATAGTGTCCATCTCAGTCCCTTGATTTTATAACAAGGATCTTTCCCTTATCAACAGAAATTTTTGCATTATTCCCGGTCATCCTGTTGGAAACTCCGAACCAGCCGAAGCCGAAATCTCTGTCATTGACGGCCCATTTAAGCCCTTCATAGCTCAGTCCCTTCACCTCGGTCAAAGGCATGACGGAGATTATATCGTTCTTGGTCCCGGAAATATTTAAAGCCCCACCTTTCAACAAGCGAATTTCATTTTTGTCATCGGCAATTACAGCATCAATTTCGTCTGGGATTTTATCCAGAGAAAGTGTGTTAGCTATTGTATGGTCGAACCTGTTTCCTATGCATCCCAAAAGGATGATTTTCTTTGGTTTGAGGGAAAGCGCAAGCCTGATTGCAAGCTCGGTATCGGTCATGCCCTGATTGTTATCCCTTATTATTTTCACTGATTCTTTTTCGAATTTTTCCATGACTTCGGGCTTTATGGAGTCCATGTCGCCGATTATGTAATTCGGTTTTATTCCCAGAAGCTCTGCATTGTTGGCACCTCCATCAGCGCAGATAATGATATCGAAACCTTTCAGTATATTTTTGTGAAAATTCCTGCCTTCTGTCCGACCGCTGGATAGTATTGCGATATTCATAGCCATTTATACACACAACGAAATATAATATATTTGTACCCGGATGATAAAACCACCTTATAATAGTAAATTTTTAAATGTTATTGTGAATATTTCTTCATGTGCAACCAATCTTCCCTGAATTATTCGTTTTCAGGTGCATATCAGAGAAGCGTGGATGATAAAGGCAGACTTAGTGTTCCGGCCGCTTTTCTTGGAAGTATAAGAAAGATCGAAGGCCTAGACAATAGAGAACGAATAAGCCTCTACGGGAAGCCAATTCCTGATTTCATGAAGGGGGAGATTAAAGAAACCAACGGGGGATTATATGTTTTCGAGCTTGTTCCGGGTAGATATATGAGAGATGTTATAACTGAAAAATATCTGACTATACAGGAACCTTCTATTGCTTCCCTGAAATTATGCTCCGCGTATCGCCTGCTCAGAACCGACCAACAGGGGAGGCTGACAATACCTTTTAAGTTAAGAGGAGGACGCGACTTTGTAATCGCATCCGGAACCCCCAACATACTGATTATAGCTGATGCAGACGATTATAATAAACATCTGAAAGAATTAACCGGTGTTGAACCTGTAAAATAAATTAAGGGAACTTTAATTTTGAATCTGATTTATATCAATCTGCTTAATTATATATCATGAACGAAAGAGAGAACAATCTGTTCTGGAGGCTCTGGTTTTACTTCAGGAGAGGTCATGGCAACTATCTTTCATTCATTGTAAGCCTCACTACATTTGTGGTCGTTGTATACCAGCTGGGTGTCAAGAACGTTCCGCTACTTGAACAGATGTTTCCCAACATGTGGATTTTCGCAATATTTTTCGGTGCAGTGTATCTTTTCCTGACGGTCTTTATCGGATGGCAGGACATGAAAAGAGGGTCTTATCCTGCAGAGTCCGCGATAACATTTGACCGTCATCCCAGATTCAGCGAGCAGTACGAGGCTGTCAAGAGGATTGAAGAAAGGCTGGAAAAAATTGAAAAGAAAATTAAGTAATCAATCAGGAACCATCGTCAGTTTCGGGAATCCAGAATATCCCATATATTCATAATTCCTTATTACATCACTAAAACGGGAGACAACCTCTTCTATCACTTCCAGAAGATGTGCAAGATCTCTTACAACTATTTCCGTCTCGAAGTCTCCTCCACCTATCGGTTTGTTTATCTGATAAAAATATTTATGGCGTTTCATATATTCAAACATCTCTTTGTTTCTGACTGTCGAATTTAGAATAAAATCTATCCTATAACCCTGAAAACCCATTTTTGGCATATTCAAATCTACTTTGTATCCAGCAATGACTTTTTTCTTTTCTAATTTTCGTATTCTTTGTCTAACGGTTTCTACCGATAACCCCAGTTTCATTGCAATTTCGGTAAAGGATTGTCTTACATCGGATGCGTAGACCTTTAATATTTTTTCATCCATATCGTCATGTTCGACGAGTTCTCCCGTTCCGTATATTCTTTCAATGATTTTTCCTTCTCCTTCAATAAAAAATCTTTTGTTAAAGTTATGAATAGGTGCATAAATTGCGATTTTCGATTCTGCTATTTTTTCCTTGTATTCAAGCTGGATTACTGACCATAGCTCGTGGAATTTCCTTATCGAATCAGAATATTTCACGCCGATAAAAAATCCTATATCCCATTTTCCGTGCACTCTGGCAACAGTCCATATGTTTTCGTTTTCACCGAGCTTCTTGCAGAATTCCTTCTTCTGGTCTTCGGTCATGTTCTGCCATCTGATGTAAATCCTGAATGTCAGGTAACCCAGTCTCGACATGTCTACTATAGCGCTGCATCTTATGAGTATCCCTTCTTTAACCAAACGCTGCATCCGATATCCAACAACTTCCTTGGAGCGTTTGAGTTTCTTTGCAAGTCTGCTCACTGAAATAGAAGAATCCAGCTCTAATTCATATAGCAGAGCTTTGTCAAGCGAATCCAGAATCATATTTTTATATTTACATTAAAAGGTTATATTTTTATCTATTTCAATATATATTTGTTTATTCTTGAATAAGATAAAAATTTTATATATAAATTTTATATTATATAAATATATACTACTTTTAAGAAAATAATCAACCAAAGTGAAGATTATGTACGGAAAATATCCACGAAGAAAAATGAGAAGTCTCTTGCCTCTCATCGGGCTTTATACACTGGCAACTCTTTCGCCTCTTTACGGAGGAGATAAAGGCGGGGCGGCTAAAAGAGGATTGGAAATTAAGCCGCTGTACAATGGAATAGAGGCCGCATATAATGTTAACGGACAGTTCCAGCCAAGAGTCATTTTTGTCAATTCGGCACGGTTCAGAGGAGCTGAAATAAAATTTGGCGGCCCTGTAGACTTTAGGATGAAACAAGGAGAAAAATCTTCATTTGCAACCCGACAGGTTGTATCTGCCGGACGGGCAGACGGAAAACTATCTGCAATAACTGTATTAAAGATTAGCAATGGAATGGGCGGATTTAATTTCTCCCCATATTACGGCCTTCGATATTCTAATGACTGGAGCTATACTGATCTTGCTTTCAGTTCTGTTGGAACTGATTTTACATTCAACGCAGACATAAAATTAGGCAGATCTCTTTTGAATCCGTTTGCAAGCGTAAGAATTCCACACAATGGCAGTATAGGAAAGAAAGAACTTTCAGGATATTTTGAGTCTTATTTTCATTTTCCTATATGGAAAAAGACCTCCGGTTTTTTGAGGTATGAAACCGATTTTAGAAGAAATAATTTCGTCGCAGGCATATCAGCGAAGCTATGAACTTTTTTATTATTCCCTTACAATTCTTTTCACATGGATAATTTCGATTTCTGGTGCGGGACTAAGATAATTTTCGGTAAGAATACCGAAGAGAAGGTTGGCAGGGAAGTTGCCGGCTATTCCAAAAAAATTCTTCTCCATTACGGCGGAGGGAGTATAAAGAAATCCGGCCTTTATGCAAAAGTTGTTTCTTTACTGAATGATGAAAAGATAGAAGTCTTTGAACTTTCCGGAGTGGTTCCCAATCCGCGACTTTCGCTTGTGAGAAAGGGTATTGATATCTGCAGGAAAGAAGGAATCGATTTTATCCTCGCCGTTGGCGGAGGAAGCGTTATAGACTCTGCAAAGGCAATTGCCGTTGGTGTCCCTTCAAACAGGGATGTGTGGGACTTCTTTCTCACCGATTCGGTAAAACCGAAAGAAGCTCTCCCAATAGGAACGATATTAACAATACCGGCTGCAGGGAGCGAAGCCAGCTTTGCTACGGTGATAACAAATGAAGAGAATTCAAGAAAACTCAGTTTCAAATCTGATATAATAAGACCGAAGTTCTCGATTCTCAATCCGGAATACACAAAAACGCTTCCGCCTGAGCAGACCGCTTATGGTATTGTCGACATGCTCGGGCACATAATCGAGAGATATTTTACCAACACAAAAAATGTCGACCTGACAGACAAACTCTGCGAATCAACTATGCGGTCTATAATAAAGAACGCAAAGCTGGTTATGGAAAACCCGGAAAATTATGATTACCGCGCGGAACTGATGTGGGCTTCAACAGTCGCTCATTGCGGACTCCTCGGGACGGGGAGGCAGGAAGACTGGGCAACCCATCTTCTTGAGCATGAACTTTCCGCAATTTATGACGTAGCACATGGCGCAGGTCTTGCCGTCCTTTATCCTGCATGGATGAAATTCGTTTACAAAAACGATGTAAGAAGGTTTGCCCAGTTCGCTGAAGAAGTCTGGGGAATAAGGGAAGGCTCAGATGAGGAGAAAGCTCTTGAGGGGATTGAGGCACTGAGAGGTTTTTATAAAAATCTCGGAGTAGCAACGACCTTAAAGGAACTGAATATAGACGATTCGAAGTTTGAGGAAATGGCAAATGCGATGGTAGCAAGATGGAAGACTGCAGGTTCTTTTGTAAAGATCGGAAAGAAGGAAACTCTGAAGATTTACAGGATTGCTCTTGGATAATTCCTACACACTTTTTGTAGATAAATTACCGATTTATACAAGATATAAAAAATATATTATTAGCTAAAGCCTTATATCCTCATCCCATTTCACCTTTTCACCTTATTTTTGTATTTTATTGGGGACATTCGCCTTCTGTCCAGTATTCGACTTTCTCGTCAGAACATGCCATACACGGATTTGAATATGTGTCTGCACATGGATATTTTACGCATTGTATGCTTTCATCAAACCACCCGCAAACAGGACGGTATTCCATTGTGCATGCCTGTACACCTCTTTGTTCTTCTGTACAGTAGGTCTTGGTCGGGACACAGCAGATATTCGGTGAAATGAATCCTACAACGTCACCGATTTCGGTTTCGTCTTCATTGCATCCTTCGCCACCCACGGTATTGACAGCTCTTCCGCCTTCCGAGACGCATTCTTCAGGGGTGAATGCTACATCCGTTATCTGGCTGTATGAGGTATCAGAAACTTTCCAGTCATCAATGGTTATTTTCACTGTTGCTTTCTGGACGCGGTTGGATTCCTCCATCAGGCTATATTCCAGTTCTACAATCCAGCATCCTGGACAGTCCCGCCGGACGGTATCCTTAACTTTCATGGTCGTATTCTCATTTGAAAGTATTGTTGAATCAAGCCCGGAAGCGGCCCCTTTTGCAATGTTTACCGCTTTTACATTTTCATCTTCCGGGGGCATTGGGGGCTCGATGACTTCCTCTGTAAATGTTATGCCATCGGAAGTTCTGCACTGTCTCGGATAATATTCCATGACAGGGTTTCCGGCAGCTGTACACTCATCAAAATTTGTGATTCCGTCTCCGCTCGTTGGCTGCTCAGCGCATCCTGAAATAAATATAATGACAGCTAAAAGGCCTAAAAATAACAATGAAATCCTCATATATTGTCCACCTCTGTATTCTGATTTGCGTCCGGGATATAAATTGTTTTTATTCTGCATTTTTCATTCTGCAATGCAGACACAATCCAGAAAACAATTAATTGCTTCTTGTGATTATCTCAGGCAATCGCAGAATTTGTCTTCGGTGGAGACACAGATATTCGTCTTGCTACCGACCGCCTGCTCATCTGACGGGTCGGCGTCTTCCGGAAGGCTTAAAGACATGATATAATCCTTTCCTTCATATGGCGCAACAAACATCTTAAGAACCCTTTCTCCTGTCTTTTCTTCTATCATTTGCCTGGTTTCTTCTGAATCATATATTTCAAGCTCTTCCATGTTCATACCATATTTTGCCATTATAGACATCGCGCTCACGCAATCCCCGGTGATGTTCCTTTCCCTGAAGAACATTGCAGCATCTTCAGGAGGGATTCCCAAATCGGTAATCATTTCCGACATATCGTTCTGCTTGAAACCTGTGAAATTGAACAGAGAGAAGACCACGATTCCTAATATGGCTATGATTCCTATGATTGCCGAAATATTATTCTTAAAGTAAGATTCATCCTTTGCTATATCATAAGAGCCGTCATAAGGGTCTATGAAAACATTTGCCTTCTTCTTTTCCAGATTCTCCATGGTTATGTCCCATTTATCCTCTCTCAGCGTTGCGTCCTTTACATTATACCCTTCGACAAGCTCTGTCGCCTTCTTTTTTGCGTCTTCTGCTGAAATCAGCCGGATTTTATGTTCGGCCAGCGCTATTTTCATCTTGTCTATTCTCTTCTGCATGTCCTCAATGACCTTTTCTAGTGGTTTTTCCTTTCGTTTACTTGAAACGAGATAAAGACCGATTGAAACTATTATCGTTGCTATTATGCCGTTTATTAGAAGGTTTATCTGTAACATATCAAGGAATCCCCCTGAAGTGAATATAATAACATTGTTCATTGCGGATGCGCAAAAGACTATGACAAACCCCACGGCAAAAGATATACCATACCTGACAGCATAGTTCATCTTTTTCTTAAACGACTTTACTGCAATGTTCCCGAAAAACCATGCCATGACAATGAATCCAATTATATAGAAAAGCTGGAATAGTTGCGGAAGCTTGTCAATCATTCCGGCGGCCAGCTCAAGAATCGACATTCTAATCAATTAATAGTTGGTCTGGCTAAGTATTAAAAAGATAACAATGCACGAGACAAGAATGGAATGCTCCGACTGTAAAAAGAGGTTTCCTCTGACAGAGCAGGTCTTCCGCTGTCCAAAGTGTGGAGGCTCGGTCGAAATCATATTTGATTATAATAAGCTTAGGAAGATTGTTTCCATCCGCAAGCTGAAAAGCAGGAACTTCGACCATCTCCGCTACATGGAATTCTATCCTGTAAAGAATATTGTCACGACAGGCGAAGGCGGAACGCCCCTTTTGCGCTCGAAAAATATTGAAAAAAAATTCAATCTTCCGTTTCGCTTATGGTTCAAGAATGAAGCGGTCAACACGACCGGCTCCTTCAAGGATCGCGGCTCTTCTGTTGAGGTTGCAAAAGCTCTCGACCTTCGAAAGAAAAGGGCTGTCTGCGCTTCAACCGGTAATATGGGCGCGTCGGTTGCTGCATACTGCGCCGTCGCAAACATCGGCTGTGACATATTCACTCCAAAGGATGCGGCCGGCGTAAAAATTGAGCAGATAATGGCATACGGTGCGAACGTCTTTAAGATAGACGGCGATTACACAAAAGCTGAGAAGATGTCCGAGATTGCATTCAAAAGCTACGGGGTTTATCTTCTGGGAGACTACGCCCACAGGAGAGAGGGAACGAAGTCTGTCGGATTCGAGATATACGAACAGATGGACTTCAATATGAAAGATTCGTATGTGGTCTGTCCTGTCGGCAATGCGATCCTTCTTTCTGCCTTGTGGAAGGCCGCGATTGAATTCAAGAAGGTCGGGTTCATAAAGCATCTTCCTAAAATTATTGGGTTTCAGGCAGAGAAATGCGCTCCTATAGTTAAGGCATTTGATGATAAAGAAAAGATAAAACCTTTAAGAAAACCCGAAACGATTGCAGGGGCAATAGAATGCGGAGCCCCGCTTGACGGGAACCGGGCGCTTAAGGCTTTGAAGGAATCGGGTGGCTGGGCAGACTCAGTCTCGGACGGAGAGATACTGGAAGCCAGAAGGACGCTTTCAAGAGAGGAAGGAATATTCCCGGAGCCGGCTGGAGCAGTTGCTTTGGCAGGAATCCTTAGAAGAAAGGATTTCTTTGAGCCGGATACAGATGTGATTTGCATAGTAACGGGTAACGGCCTCAAAACTCCTTACACCGGAATAAATGAGCATCCCACAAAGCTTGAATATAATAAGAAAGTATTGGAAAAGGTCTTTGAAAGGCCTCTTAGATGAATTATTTACTGGAACAGAAACGATAAAATAAGAATTTATAACAGGCAAAGATTATCCTTAAACCTTATCATTTCACCTGGCTTTAAATAAAATGTTTTTCCTGTGCCCACAAGAGATACGTAACGCCCCCCATCACTGCCTTTTACTCTTCTTTGAACAGTAACATCAAAACCGCCGTTGGCATTTGGTTCATAACCAATGACCATTAAATCCTTTGGTTCTGCCTTCTCATTAAAACTTACAGGGAAACCTCTTTCCTTGATATTTTCAAGAATTTCGCCTTGATCTCCAGCAACTTGCTGGGTATGCGGATAGTTTGATCCGTAACCATCATCTGCCATAATATCACCAATTTCTGATTAAATAGTGGTAGTTAAACTTAAATGTTTATGGTAAAAGAGAGTGTTTACTTATGCTCGTATCTCTCTTTCATCTCAATGTCAATCTTGACATCGGCAGGGATCTGAATTCTCACGACCTGCCTTAATGCACGCTCGTTCGCGCCTATATCGACTACACGCCTGTGGATTCTCATCTCCCACTTGTCAAAAGTAGCGTTTCCGTGGCCTGTTCCGTCACCGCATGGAGTCTTTAATGTGGTCACCTTAAGTTTCTTTGTCGGAAGAGGAATGGGTCCCTTGATTGTGGTTCCGTACTTCTTTGCAATCTCCTGAATTTCCTTGCAAATCTCTTCAAGCTTCTTATGGTCTCTTCCAGCCAGTTTAATGCGTGCGTACTCCATAAATATCATCTCTTGGATCTCTGTTTGTATCTTCTTGGACCCTGCGAAGACCTTGGCGATTTGTGGGGCTCTGTCCTTCTCGGGTCGTATGCAAGGAATGCCCTGTTGTACTCAAGGAATATTGCCTTTACCTCGTTGCCGAAAAGCTCGACGAGTCCTCTTGCGATAGACTGACGGGCAGCTTCTGCCTGTCCCATCACGCCTCCGCCGCTAAGGTTTATATCAAAATCATAAGCTTTCCACTTGTCGTTTCCAAGGATAAGCATCGGCTCTGAAACCATGAGCCTTACAACCTCGCTCTGGATAAGCTCAACCGGAGTTGAATTGACAAGTATGCGGCCGACACCCGGTCTTATAGTACACCTGGCAACAGCTACCTTTCTCTTGCCTACTGTAAAAATGACATTTTTCCCCTGCTTCTCTTCCTTTGGCTTCTCTTTCTTAGGAGTCGGGACTTTCTTTGGTTTTTTAACTTCCTTTTTTGGAGCTTCCTTTACATGTTTCTCTTCCTTTGGATGGCTCTTTGCTTCCGTCTTCTCTTTCTTTGCCTCTGTTTTTGGATTTTCCTTTTCGGTCATAAAAATCACTTGGCTCCAAGGAACTTCGAAATGTCCCCGAGTTTTGAATACTTGCATTCGAGTTTATTTACGGTCTTTTCAAGAACCTCTGTCTTCGTGTCTTTGAATTCGGCAGGTAGTGAACTAAATACTTTAAGATTTTTTAAAGCTTCCATGCCTCTGGGTTTCTTTGGAAGCATTCCTCTCGTAATTCTCTTGATTATCTTCTCACTTTCCTTTGGATAGAAAGGACCATGATACGGGTCTCCTTTTACTGTCTCATGAAGGAAATCCTGCTGAATGAATACCTTGTTACCTGAAACAACAACATCGCTTGCATTGAACACGAAAACTTTCTCGCCCTTCAGGAGCATCTTAGCGACCTGGGAGCAAAGCCTTCCCGCAATGCAGTTCTTTGCATCAATATATCTGACTTTTTCCTTTTCGGTTTTCTTGACGTCTGTCTTCACCTGTTTCTTTTCGGTCTTTGGTTTATTGTCTGTCTTTTTTGTTGCCATAGTAATCATCCAAGAATTTTAACCCCTGTTCCTTTCGGGTTCTTTTCAAATAATTCCCTGATTTCGATGCATTTTCCGCCAGCCTTCTCAATCTTTTCCTTGGCCGAACCAGAGAATTTCAAAGCGGCTACAGTGACCTTCTTCTTGATTTCACCGTTTCCGAGAACAGCACCGGGGACAACAACAGTCCCCCCGTTATCAGCAAAATTTTCAATCAAGAACAAATTGACTTCGTACATCTTCCTGCTCGGCCTGTTAAGACCTAAGGCTACGGCCTTCCATATAGGCGTCCCGTTTTCCATAGCCTTCTTGTACAGATCCTCAATGAGACCATTGAGAACCTCGTTCTTGTCTCTTGTTTTCATAGAGCATCTTTTGTAGTTAATATATATAAAGTTGTTATAATCATATGGCACATAACATTTAAATATATTAAACTTCATAGAGAGTCATTTACAGGTAACAATCAAAATATTTGACTACTAAAAATAAATTATAACGATGTTCTGAGTAATGTTTTTATAAACCATAGATAGCAATAAATGAATACATAATCGGTTAAAAATGGTTGTAAAGATTACTTATCATCGTCCCCCAACGCTGATAAGTGAATTGAATTATACAGTCAACTTGGACCCCCATCCAGATTGAGTGCGATTCAATAGCTTGGTAGTTGAAATATTATTTCTAATAGAGTAATTGCTGTTACAGCAATAAAAACATTTGGATAATGCAAAATATATTTATTGAAACAAAAGTCCGAAGGAATGGGCAAGCAAAATCCGATGTTACTGTTAAAATAGGAGGGGTAAGGTATGGAATCTTTGGTTCAGAAAGCGTTTGAAAATACAAGAAATCTGGAATCTCATTCAACAGGACATGACCACCACCATGAGATGACTCCGGAAGAGATAGAAAAGGAATTTGGTCTAACCGTTCAGGGGGCAAGAATTCTTATAGTGGGAGCAGGTGGAGCAGGCAATAACACGGTCTCCAGGATGACTGAGATAGGCATCAGGGGGGCTGACACAGTGGCTATCAATACAGACGTAAAACATCTGTCCATCACCAAGGCCGGAAAGAGAATGCTTATCGGTAAAGAGCTGACTCGAGGCCTTGGTGCTGGCGGATTCCCGAATGTAGGAAAGAAAGCCGCTGAAGAGAGCGAAAAAGAATTGAGAGATATACTCAAGGGAATAGATATGGTATATGTCGTCACCGGTCTTGGTGGCGGTACAGGAACAGGCGCCGCTCCGGTTGTCGCAAGGATTGCAAAAGAAGTTGGTGCGATCGTAATCGGCTGTGTCACGATGCCTTTCAAGACGGAAGGCGCAAGGATAGGCAGGGCAGAGGACGGTCTTTACCAGCTGAGGCAGGTTTGCGATACTGTCATTGTTATCGAGAATGACAGGCTTCTTCAGGTTGCAGGAAATCTTCCGTTAAAGCAGGCCTTCGCTGTGGCTGACAACCTTATATCAACCATGATAAAAGGTGTGACCGAGACCATTTCGACACCATCGCTGGTCAATCTTGACTATGCAGATGTCAAGACGATAATGAACTCCGGCGGTGTTGCTACATGCGGTTTCGGCGAGGCTAACACAAAGGAGAGAGCAGCAGAAGCTATCCATAAGGCGATGTCAAATCCTCTTTTAGAGGTGGACTACCAGGGAGGCTCCGGCGCGCTTATTCATATAACAGGTGGAGAAGACCTTAAGCTTGAGGAAGTCAATGAAATTGGAGAATATGTCTCCAAACAGCTTGACCCGCAGGCCCAGGTAATCTGGGGCGCAAGGGTCGATCCGAACTTCAAGGGAAAACTTCAGGTCATAACAATCGTCACGGGCGTAAAATCGCCTTACATACTCGGTCCTGTGGAACAGCAGAAGAAGGACACGAAGGAATTCTCCAAGGAACTCGGAATACCTTTGTATGCATGAGACCGCCGATGAAGGATTTCCAACCTTATATTCCCTTATTTAAACGACCCCCTCGTTGAAAAGGGAAACCCTCCTTTGGCAGGTCATGCAAATGGCCTGCCAAAATCACTTTCTTTTTGTTTGATGTTACTTGATGTAAGTCTCTTAATGTAAAAGAAATAGAAAAATGTTAGGAGTTCATTTAGAACTCTTCGTCCTCCCATATTCTCATTTTAAATCCCCCTCCGTTTGATTTTTTGTAATAATTTTAGAGGTTGGACCAGAGTATTTAAAAAGTTAACTGGTCGTCGTTGTATATCGGTTTCTGGCACGGCTTTAACATAGCGGTTTTGAAATATAACACTGTTAAGAAACGCTTTTTGACGTAAATCAATCTCAGAGTGCTTATAAACAATCCAAGGTTATAAAATCGACAAATGCACTAAAAATGGGAATTAGAATTGTTTGTTATTTGAGAGTAAAAAGCTTTATAAGTACTACTATTAAATAGTATATATGGTTAGTAGTTGGGATAAAACGGGGCAGTGCATAAGAAGGATGGAAGGCAAAATCACATATCTTAATGGAGTCCCTTATTACAATGCAGGCACGCCCAGACGTGTTATAGGTAGAGATAGTCTTGTCGACGGTGGCATATATTTAGGTGCTGGGGAGAGAGAATCAATAGTCGTCGATTCTGGAAGAGAATCTGGTAAATTGCTTGAAGTGTACAGAAAGATTCTAAATGCATCAACCTTAGGCGGAAGGGTAAATAATGGTCTTATTCTTGATGCCGCATATAGTGTAATAGATGAATCTTTTCCTTTAAAAGGAGAAGAGTATGTAGACCAAATTCTAAGAAAATACGATATTGATCCAAATAACCCAAAGGATGCAAAAATAGATTTGGATATTTTTGTTAATGAAGGTGTGGGATCATGCAGGCATCTGTCTCTTGTAAATACTTTTGCACTCCAACAAGCCAAAAAGGATGGTCATATAAAAGGACAAGCAAGAATAAATAGAAACCAAACTCCTTTGGGAGGTCATGCATGGACAAGATACACCAATAGAGATGGTGACGTATTTATCTCAGATATTGCTCTTGGTTTAGGTGTTAGAAGTTTAAGAGAAGCCCAGGAATCAGGAAAATGGGACTATGCAAAACCCGAAGACTCCATAGCAGCATAAACAGAAAGCGGAGGGAGGGAGTTGAACCCCCTTAAATCGGTAACTGCCTTTTCATCGACATATTGTCTCATTTTACCGATACTGCAGCCGATCGCATGGCCGTTTTGCTACCTCCGCAGAGATTTAATAGAATTATGCTAATTATTTATAAAAGGATGATTGATGGTTTATTTGAGTTTGTATCTTTTATGATGAAATATATCCTTCATCAAAAGGGCATCGTCCTCAAGTTCAGGGGATTCGCAGATTATATTGATGTCATGCTTGCTTTTCAGAATGGCATCAGCAAGCTTATCGAATGGAGGGGTTCCAGATGAAATCGGGAGATGCCTTTTCTCTCCTTTCTCAGAGAATTCTATTCCTGAAAAATGCGAGTGTATAACATCGATATTCAGCTTCGCCACTTTCCTGATGATGTCTCTGTAATCAATAACCCCGTTGTTTCGTGCATATATATGTGCCCAATCGACAACAGGCTCGCAGACTTTAATCTCTTTGCTGAGCCTGATGATTTCGTCAAGGCTCCCGAACTGCGTATGCTTTCCGGTTGTTTCAAGGCCCAGGATGACGTCCCATTTTTTCTTTCTGATTGTCTTTTCGAGGTCGATGCATGCTCTTTTTACCCTTTCAAAGGCTTCTTCCTTTCTGAGATTCTGATAGAATCCCGGATGGAAGACAACTATGGTTGCTCCCATATGATGCGCTCTTTCGCAGGAGTCTAGTATGCGTTTTTTGCTGTCCGCAAGCTTCTCGGGATTGCATAAATTGATATAGTAAGGAGCGTGAACAGACAGCCTGACATTGTTCTTCTTGGCTATCTTTCCGGCCTCTTTCGCATTCTCGTTGCTCATCCTGACTCCGAAAGTGAATTCAACTTCCATGGAATTAAGGCCAATCTGCCTGACTACCTTTATTCCGTCTATGACCGAGCCTGACACCGATGGAGAGCCTGCAGGTCCTAAGAAAATCTTCATAGCAATATCTATCTATGTAATCAGTGAATAAAAAGCAATCAGAACATGAACTTCAAAACGAGCTCAAGGACTATTATCACTACTGAGAAAGCGACCACATGTTCCGGTTTGAACTTGACTTTAGCCTCTGATTCATCGAAATACCTGATAAGCCCTGCGGTTGACTGGGGCATCATTGACTGGTTCTTTTTTGACATAATATATCACTGGCGTAATGCATATTTATTTGTTCGCTGTCCCGGAAATAGCCCGCTTTCTGTACTTCCCGCAAAGATTCTTGCGAAGGAAGTCGCAGCATTTGTCTATGCGGCCATACTGGCCTTGCACCCATGCGCTGTAAAGCCGTTTCATCCGCTTTCCGGGAACTTCTCTCTTACGAGGTCATCATTAAACCGGAAACGGTATCGTTTCTGCTCCCTACAGATGGAATCTCTCCCATCCACATTGCTGTGACGCATTATGCCTTTCACAAATATAATGGCAAATCGTGTTTCATGGCGGCGAAGCCGCATGCTCCACAAATAACCAATATACATGCTCAAAGGTCTTTGGGTGAGCGGAGCTTCCTCCCCTAAGGGAAAGCTGCTTATCCGGCTCAGCTTCTATATTGTTCATTTGCTAATATTTATTCTTTTATGAGCCAGTTTCCGTTGGAAACAGAGACTCAATTTCGTATTAACATTACAGCTTGGGTAGCTACAAAGTGAATATATTATTTCCCGAAGGATTTAAAAAGGGAAAACAAAAATTAACCATTCGTTCAGAGGAGGTTTTACTATGCAGACAGAGACATTATTTCATCCGTCATATACGTTGGCTCAGGTTACACTTGCACAGGGAGAGTCAATAAATGCAGAAGGAGGAGCAATGGTTTCTATGGATCCTACTATTTCGATAGAGACCAAGGCAAGAGGTGGTATCCTTAAGGCGCTGAAAAGGTCTTTCCTTGGAGGGGAAAGCTTTTTCATAAACACGTTCACAGCAGCTAACGGCCCCGGAACCATAACACTGGCTCCTTCATTGCCCGGCGATATGAAAATCGAACAGATGAAAGGGGAAACATTGCTTGTCCAGTCGGGCTCTTATGTAGCATCCGGTGAAGGGGTTGAAATAGACACACAATGGACTGGAGCTAAGACTTTTTTTGCAAGCGAAGGCCTCTTCATGCTGAAGGCCTCAGGAACAGGTACATTGATATTATCAAGCTACGGAGCCATTCATGAAGTTGAACTTAAGGCAGGGCAGATATGGACTGTTGATACAGGTCATCTCGTCGCTTTCACTGCTAATATAGGCTTTAATGTGAAAAAAGTTGGTGGATTAAAATCAACCTTTTTCAGCGGTGAGGGGCTGGTTGTTGATCTGCAGGGCCCGGGAAAAGTGCTGATTCAGACAAGAAGCGAAGATGCTTTTTTGGCGTGGCTTTTACCAAAGATACCGAAGGATAGAACTACCCATTCAGGCGGTGGTCTCAGGTTCAATTGAGAGAACGTCCAAACTTCATTCCTCTTTTTATTTCCTTTAATATTCCGGGAGCGTCTTCTGTCTCAACATAGAGTATAGCTTCCGTTGGTGTTCTCTTGTGGGTGACCATCACTATCTTTAGGACATTACCGCATTCAATAAGGTAGTCTCCTCTTTGAGGTTCAAACGTCCCCACTTCCAAAGGTATTTTCCTTCCGTCCTTTATGTATTTTACGACATTTGTATTAGACTGCATATTTTATTCTAAGAGAAATACTTTTTTATACTTTTTTGTTGAATAAAAACCAAAATTATATTATCAATCTATCAATTTTGCGAATTTCATTTTGGGGTGGACTCTCCTAAGTATGCCTGGCTCCATTGAGGTTTCTATGTAGAACATCTTCCCATCAGGTGTGCTTCTCTGTCCTGCTGTTTCAACCTTATGCAGTTCTCCACCTTTATCAACGAGATAATCACCGATTCTAGGTTCAAAGGCACCTACTTTGAACTTAACCTTTTTACCATTACGCTCTAACTCCAGAAGGTCATAATTTTCATCCATAGTTAGAAATTGTACTAAATATTTAAATAACCACTGCATAGTAAAAGAAAAATAGAAGGGCATAGGTCAGATTCTCCTTACTTCGGAAAGATATTGACGAATCAATGCCAGACCAATGAAATATATTTAGGACTGGTCGGACGATTAGTAATCGTAGACTGAACACCTCGTTACCTTAGTGCGTACATCCCGATTCTATCAAACCTGTCGTCTACAGGGTCCTCCAGCTCGCACCGACAGTTGCCTGCCAGATAGAGCTATGGCTGTCTCTTTTCAGGAGCGGCTTCAGGCTTAGATGCTTTCAGCCCTTATCCGCGATGGCGTAGCTACTCAGCAATGCTTTCACAACTGATCCACCAGTGGCCACAACGCGCTGTTCCTTTCGTACTAAACGCGCTTTCCCTTCAGACAACCAACACTTCCAGTAGATATAGACCGTACTGGCTCGCACCGTACTTAACCCAGCTAACGTGACTCTTTGATGGGTGAACACCCCCACCCTTGGGCGCTGCTGCACGCCCAGGAGGAGCCGAGCCGACGGCGGAGAAGCAACGCGCAGGGTCGATATGAACTCTCACCTGCCACGACTCCATTATCCCCGTGGTAGCTTTTCTGTCAGAGCTGGCCTCCAGAAATGAGGCACAGCGGATCGCTAGGTCGCGCTTTCGCGTTAGCATCCTTTATTGCACAGGATACTATCAGGCCGACTTATGCCCTTACACTCTTCTTCGGATTTCCGACCCGAATGAGTCGACCTTAGAGCGCCTCTGATACTTTTTCAGAGGCATACCGCCCCAGTTAAACTGCCCATCTGCCGGTGTCCCCCCGAAGGGGTAAGCGATATGACAGCGAAAGGGTGGTGTTACATTGGTGCCTTCCCAGTCCCCGAAGGGGCTGGTGCGACGCTCCCACCTACGCTATGCGGTCACAATCATACCACAACAACAGACTGCAGTAAAGTTCAACGGGGTCTTCTCGTCCCACTGGAAGTCTCCTGAATATGCACAGGACAATTCAGTTCGCCGGGCGTCAGTTCGGGACAGCGGGGATCTCGTTAAGCCATTCATGCAGGCCGACAATTAATCGGCAAGGGATTACGCTACCTTAAGACGGTCAGAGTTACCGCCGCCGTTTACTGGAGCTTCACCGAGTTGAAACCCGGGTTAACTTACCAGCACTGGGCAGGCCTCAGGAAGTATACACATCGTTTCCGATTAGCACTCCCCTACGTTTTTGTTAAACAGTCGGACCCCCCTTGTTACTGAGACCTAACAGCCCTATCTTAAATAGGATGCTAGGCACCCCTTTTCCCGAAGTTACGGGGCCAATGTTGCCGAATTCCCTAAACTGACTTCTCCCGATACATCTTCGCCTTTTCAGCGAGGGGCACCAGTGACGGTTTTCGGTACGAATGCACAAAATCCGATGCATTCCCTTTTCAATGTCTCCAGAAGTCTGCAGAACCCTCGTAGAGGGCCATTCAAGCATTCGCCTGTTTCTCGTCATTACGACACTCCACAGGCTTGAACTTTTAGCCATGTCTCCATGGTCCGCATATCCCGAAGAATCAGGAATGTAACTTGCGTCGCCGCGTGTACTTGTGCAGTGCAGGAATATTAACCTGCATCCCTTTCGGCGTACTCCGGTTAGGGTACGCCTTAGGATCGACTAACCCTCAGTTGATAATCATTGCTGAGGAACCCTAGCCCTTCAGATGGTGAGGATTCTCACCTCACTTGCGCTGCTACTATTAGCAAGATTCTTATAACCGACAGGTCCACTCCTCCTTACGAAGAAGCTTCTGCCCCATCGGATCACCTCTCTACTCTATGTCTTTCGACATCTAAGGTATCGGTAGTTGACTTAGTCCCGTGCATTTTCAGGGCCGCTGACCTAGACTGGTGAGCTATTACGCACTCTTTAAAAGGTGTCTGCTTCTAAGACAACTTCCCAGTTGTTTGTGGACAACAACGCCTTTTCTCACTTAGTCAACATTTTGGGACCTTAACCTTAGTCCGGGTTCTTTCCCTCTTGGATAACGAGCTTACCCCGCATCCGCACTCCCGGCTTCTACGACGATACAAGATTCCGAGTTTGACAGAGCAACTGGATATTTCTATCCTTGGTTGCTCAATCAGTAACTATACCCCTGTATCTGCCTCTGCCGAGGCTGAACTTTAGTTCATTTAGAGAGGAACCAGCTATTACCGATCTCGATTGGCCTCGAAAGGAAGGACGGCTTATTTCTATTTATCCAAGCCGTCGATCTCTATTTTCACCCCTAGTCCCAGGTCACCCGAGAGATTTGTGTCTCATCTGCGGTAGCGAGCCTCCATCAGGCTTTCGCCTGACTTCACCCTGCCTAGGACTAGATCGACCGGTTTCGGGTATTATCCCCGTGACTTCGGGCGCTTTCACACCCAATCCCCTTGCAAGCTGCGGGATTTTTGCTTTCGCTGTGGATACCATAATGTTATCCTCGCCACGAAGATAAACTCCTTGCCGCGTGTTTCGAAACGGACGGCATAACAAAGCTTACGCTTCGCCATGCCAACCTATAACTGTATGGTTTCAGGCTCTTTTCAGCTCCTTTTACGGATACTTTTCAGCTTTCCGTCACCGTACTAATGCGCTATCGGACTCAGGTTATATTTAGGATTAGGAGTGTCTGACTCCCGTATTCCTACTGGATATTCGACCAGCAGTACTCTGGATACCACGTAACTACCTTCTCTCTTACCTTTACGGGGCTATCACCCTGTTTCGCAGAGCATTCCAGCTCACTTCAACTTGGAGAGTTAGGCATAGCCGTAGTCCAAACCCCACATCTCTCTTGTGTTACCATAAGAGATTCGGTTTGTCCTGTTCCCTTTTCAATCGCCTTTACTAAGGGAATACCTATTGGTTTCTTTTCCTGCGGTTACTAAGATGTTTCAGTCCACCGCGTCACCGTTCGCATGTGCGAACAACCGAAGTTGGGAAGTCCCATTAGGAGATCTTGGGTTCGAGGGCTGCATGCGCCTACCCCAAGCATATCGCAGCTTGCCACGTCCTTCATCGGTACCTGAGCCAAGCCATCCACCACACAGCGTAGCTTAGTCCTTACATCGGAAGTGCACAGATTTGCATCTGCGCATTTTCCAACGCATATATATTTTGTATCGGTTCGACATAGATTTGACCTTGGCAAGCCGTTTACAGGCGTTGTCAAGGACTTGCACTTTAGTGCAAAGTTCTATGTCTTTCCAATTTCAGGAGAATCTGCCTATGCCGATCATTAGGAGGTTCAAACGGTGTTCACATCATCATACCTTTCACCGGAAAGACTGCATAAGCAGTCAAATCGGTTTTAGAGTCTTGGTCCGATATGATGCACACGGGATTTGAACGTTTGTGATATGTGCATGACCATCAAAGGCCTGAGCCTTTAACGGATCCGCTATTAGATCATTACCTTCCTTCTCGCAGGACCGTGATCCTTTTGCGCATCACGATCCAGGTTCTTTATGAATTGGTTATTATGAACAAACTGCATTCAGAGAAAAAGACGCAATAGAGATACACTTGGTATCTTTCCAATCGCGCCGCATGACCGACGAAACGTTACGGCCACTCTGAAAGCAGCTTTGCTGTGAATGCCCTTACGGGCTGTAAACATTATAGTTACATTAAATTTATAAGTGCAGGCAAGAATGGACTGAGTGGGAATTCCAAACATCCTTAATTTGATTTATTTCCGGAATATTCATTTTCTGAGAAAGGCTCCTTGAATCCCTTTCAAGGCATTGCATGTTAGTGCACATGCATTTGAACCCACGGCCTCTCGCTTGCAAAGCGAGCGATCTAAAGTTCCCCCTATGCAAATAGGGCTTCCCTGATTGCGCAGAGGAGGTACCACTGATCTATCAGCCCATAATGATTTGGTTAACACTGCTATATTGGTTTGCTGTGATATCCTGCTTGATTATATTGATAGTGGCGGGCATGTACTCACATGAACCATATATTTATTAACCACTTTTTCAGACTCGACCCGATTTTGTGTACTTCCTTGGACCGTGAGGTTCAAGGCACTGTATCCAGAGGATACTCGTGAATGAAAGATATAAGGAGGTGATCCAGCCGCAGGTTCCCCTACGGCTACCTTGTTACGACTTAGCCCTCCTTACAGAGCACTGGCTCGACTTTTCCAAGTTGGAGAAGCCTCACCAACACCCCATTCAGATGGCTTGACGGGCAGTGTGTGCAAGGAGCAGGAACGTATTCGCCGCAGTATGCTAAACTGCGACTACTAGGGATTTCGGCTTCACGAGGGCGAGTTGCAGCCCTCGATCTGAACTAGGGGCAGTTTTAGAGATTGGCTTCACCTTTCGGTGTTGCTTCTCATTGTGCTACCCATTGTAGGCCGCGTGTAACCCAGAGGATTCAGGGCATACAGACCTGCCGTCGACCGCACCTTCCTCTGCTTTTTCAGCAGCGGTCCCATATGAGTGCCCTCTTTATAGATAAAAAGGTCGCAACATAGGGCGCGGGTCTTGTTCGTTACGCGACTTAACGCGACATCTCACGACACGAACTGACGACGGCCATGCACTACTTCTCAGCTTGTCTGGTAAAGTCTTCAGCTTGACCTTCATTCTGCTGTCGCCTCTGGTAAGGTTCCCGGCGTTGAATCCAATTAAACCGCAGCCTCCACCCCTTGTGTGCTCCCCCGCCAATTCCGTTAAGTTTCAGTCTTGCGGCCGTACTCCCCAGGTGACCCACTTAGCGGTTTCCCTGTGACACTGGATACCCTCGTAGGATATCCAACGTCTAGTGGGTATCGTTTACAGCTAGGACTACGGGGGTATCTAATCCCCTTTGCTCCCCTAGCTTTCGCCCCTCACCGTCGGATCCGTTCTAGCAAGGCGCCTTCGCCACTGGTAGTCCTGTAAGGATTATAAGAATGTAAGCTTTGCTTGCATTGTTTATGAGCAATCATTTGCGAGCATCACATTTTACCCTTACCCCTACAGTACTCCTTGCCTCTCCCGGTCCCAAGCCTGCCAGTATTCCTAACCATTCTCCCAGTTTACTGTGAGATTTCATTAGAAACTAAACAGACCGGCTACGGACGCTTTAAACCCAATAAACGTGACTACCACTCGGGGCGCGGGTATTACCGCGGCGGCTGGCACCCGTCTTACCCACCCCTTATTCTCCAAACTTTTTGCATTTGGCAAAAGAATTCGCTTAGCGAATCCACTTCGGGTCTCTCCATAACGCTTTCGCGCATTGTGGAATTTTCGCGCCTGATGCGTCCCGTAGGACCTGGATTCTTGTCTCAGAATCCATCTCCGGGCTTCCTCTCTCAAGGCCCGTATTGATTATCGACATGTCGGGAAGTTACCCCGGCAACAATCTAATCAACCGCAGTCCTATCCTCAAGCGTATCTTTGAATGAAAAAACATTCCAGTATTTCTCACCTATCCGGCGTTAGCCCCAGTTTCCCAGGATTATTCCAGACTTGAGGGCAAGTTGACTACGTGTTACTGAGCTGTTTGCCCCGGATGCAAGCACCCGAAACTAACATGGCTTAGTCAAACCCGAATAGCAGTAGTCTCCGGCGGGATCAGCCGGAATTATTGGCTTTGCACATTTACTCCTATTAAATCTCTCAATAAGATTTCACATTGGGTTGAGTCTGTTCTTGCCTACTTCAAACCTGATGCCTCTCTAACGGCTTCAGGCTCACATCTATTGAATATGAACGGTGTATCATGTTTTCGGTGTGTTTTGTTTTTGACCGTCTGTTAAGCGTATCACCTAATATGCAGGTTAGATTTATATAAGTAATCCAATCCTGAAGGCGATAACGTAAATTATATAACAAAGAGGTATATAAATGTATTAACTAATAAACCTACTAAAAGTAATAAATCAAGAGGGTTAATTCATGGGTAAAAGCGATGACAGTTCCACGAATCTGAAGGGCCTCACCGAAAAGAAAACTGACAATTTCAGTGAATGGTACACACAGCTTATTCAGAAGGCCGAACTGGCCGACTATTCGAAGGTATCCGGATGCATCGTTTTCAGACCCTATTCCTACGCGATGTGGGATATGATTAGGGATTTTCTTGATGAAAGATTCAAAAAATCAGGAGTCGAAAATGCTTACTTTCCGTTGTTCATTCCGGAATCCCTTTTGATGAAAGAGCAGGAACACGTTGAAGGATTCACGCCCGAAGTTGCGTGGGTAACACACGCGGGAGACAGCAAACTGTCCGAGAGGCTGGCAGTCCGCCCGACATCGGAGACTATAATGTATGATTCTTATGCGAAATGGGTCAGGTCACATAACGATCTCCCGTTAAGGCTGAACCAGTGGAACAATGTCGTGAGATGGGAGTTCAAATATCCCATGCCTTTCCTCAGAACCAGAGAATTCCTTTGGCAGGAAGGCCACACGGTCTTCGCGAATAAAGAAGAAGCCGAGAAAGAGGTTCTGGAAATACTTGAATATTATAGACAGACGTATGAAGACTTGCTCGCTGTTCCGATGATAAAAGGAAAGAAGACCGAAAAGGAGAAGTTTGCGGGAGCGGCTTACACGACCAGCGTCGAAACATTTCTTCCGATAGGAAAGGCCATTCAGGGAGCAACGTCACATTTTCTGGGCCAGAACTTCTCGAAGGCTTTCGATATAAAATTCCTTGATGAAAACGGAAAGAACCAGTATGGATGGCAGAACTCCTGGGGTTTCACGACACGCTCAATCGGTGTCATGATAATAACTCATAGCGACGATAAGGGCTTGGTTCTTCCACCTAGGATAGCTCCGGTGCAGGTTGTCATCGTTCCGATAATTTTTGAAAAATCCAAAAAAGAAGTCCTTGAAAAGGCAAAAGAAATTGAAAAATCTCTTGATAATTTCAGAGTCAAAACGGATGCGAGGGAGGAGTACAGCTCCGGCTGGAAGTACAATCACTGGGAACTTAAAGGCGTTCCCATAAGGCTGGAAATTGGCCCAAAAGATATCGAGAAGAATCAGGCCGTTCTCGTAAGAAGGGATACAGGCGAGAAGCTTTTCGTAAAATTCGATGATCTGGAAAAGACCATCGAAAATCTTCTGGAAGAAATCCAGAAATCGCTTTTTGAAAAAGCTAAAAAATGGCTCACAGAAAGCATTGCTGAACCAAAAGACTGGAATGAATTTACCAAGTTCGCAAAAGAGAAAAAGCTAATCCTCGCTCCACACTGTGGGGAAACGGAATGCGAAGAATTAATTAAGTTTGAGACTGAGGGAATCAAGACTTTGTGCGTACCTTTTGACCAACCAAAAATAGGGGATAAATGCATAAAATGCGGGAAGCCTTCACAGCATGCGGTTTATTTTGCAAAGAGTTATTAATTATATTTTGTTCCTCTTATGTAGTAATTAATTTATAAATACATAAGTTAAATAATAAATTGATGTGACATGGCCAGTACAGTAGAACAGCTCGATCTCTTCGGCAGATCAAAGTTAATAAAAAATAGAAGAAGTGCTACCAGTGACATCATATATTCAAACCGGTATGGTCAGTTAATATCCATTTCTCAACAGGATGGAAAATTTACATATTCTATTGATGGTAAAGCTACTAGTGTTCTTTGTGGCACTGAATCGGAGGCCAGAAAACTGGCAGACAAAGGCTTATTTATGAAATACGAAATTGGAGGAACAGCCGTACCTATTTATAAGACAATAGTAGGTGAATTTGTTCCTCATTATCCCGGAGATGGTGCTTTGTGCACGCCTCAAAAAACTTTAGAAGACGCTAAAAGTATAGCTCATAAAACCATGAACATGATAAATAACGCTGATCGGGAAAGGGATGACCCATGGTTTGGCTTAGGTCCACAGTGGAGACGCGCCACAAGAAAAGTATAATCTCACTTCTTTTTGGTTTCCTTGCCCATCTTGTTAAGTGAGTTCTCAATCTGTATTATCTTCTTGACGATGTCCCTGTACATGGTTTCGACTTTCTTTTCCGTTTCAATTCTTTTGGATTCGAATTTCTGTATTCTTGAATCTGTCTGGTCCCTGGTGTCCCTGGTGTAAAGATGGCTCTTCTCGAAGTTCCTTGCAAGGCTACTCATCTCGTCATCGATTGTATCGAACGATTCAATGATTTCCTTGTTGTTCTTATCCTGCTCAAGCTTTGCAATGCCCGCAAGTATGACAAAAAGGCAGAAAATGACGCCAAAAAAGAACAGGTCTCCGAGAGCTATAAAAATGGATACAACAGCTGCTATTATAAACACTGCCCAAAATATACGATTGTAAAAATTCATAGATTTTCTATATGGAAATATCTTATAAACCCATATGTTTCCAAGTCACAGGAGAATGACGAGAGAATTAATATTTAATCGTACTGAACTATAACTAAAGGTAATTCTTTGTGATTCCATGGAAAATATAGAAGACGCTGTTGCTATCGAAGGCCTAAAGGAGATGGTAGCTGCAGCCAGAAAAGCAGCAGAGATGATAAAGGGTTATGATGATACAATAAGAGTCATATCACACTACGATGCAGACGGTATAACATCTGCCGCGATAATTTCTCTTGCGCTAAAGCGTCTTGGCAAGAAGTTCCATCTTTCCATATTCAGACAGCTGGAAGAAGAATTCATAAAGGGCCTCGAAAAGGAAAAATATTCTCTTAACATAATCACCGACATGGGTTCGGGACAGCTTGATAATCTTCAGAAATATCTTCCGGATTCAAAAATCATAATCTGCGACCACCACCAGATTCAGGGCGAAATCAAAAGGGAAGGTATAATTCACATAAATTCGCTGGAGCTCGGAATGGGCGAGAACCTCTCGGGCTCAGGGGTTTCTTATATTCTTGCAAGAGCTCTTGACAATAATAATATAGACCTGAGCGAACTTGCCATAATCGGGGCAATCGGGGATTCACAGATTGACTCGGTCGGAGACAACTGGGGCTTAAACGGCATGAACAGGGAGATTCTGAAAGATGCGCAGAATTCCGGAAAGATTGCACTGCTAAAGGGGTTAAGAATTTGGGGACGTTACACAAGACCGCTTCATAAGGCTCTTGAATACACAACAGACCCCTTCATACCGGGTATAACAGGCTCCGAATCAAAGTCAATCGCGTTCCTCAATGACATGATGATAAACCTGAAAAGGGAAGACGGCTCATGGAGAACGATATCAGACCTGTCCGAAGATGAGCAAAAAAATCTTGCGTCAGGAATAATCGTCGCAAGGATAAATGGGAAACATGATAATCCCGAGGAAATATTTGGGGATGTCTATGAACTTCTTGAAAGGAATGAGGAGTTCAGGGATGCTAACGAATTTGCCACTATGCTGAATTCATGCGGAAAGACCGGGAAGCCAGACCTGGGTGTCAGGCTTTGCATGAATGATGAGTCTGTCTTTGATGATGTGAGGTCTGCAATAATATCTTACAAGAGAAGCATAAGCAATTCTGTCAGATGGGTTCAGAAGCAGATTAAACAAAGAACAGACAAAGTCATTTTCAGCAATGCTGTCTATGTAATGGCTGGTGAAAAGATACCGCAGGACATAATTTCTAATGTAATGTCAATCATCAATCATTCACATATGGTTCCCGACGGGAAACCTCTTATAGGGTTCGCGAGCGAGGATTCCACAATAAAAGTGTCGGCAAGATTGGATAAGTCCTTGAGCGGAGGCCCGATAAACCTGAAGGAAATTATTTCCAAAGCATCAGCTGCATGCGGAGGCGAAGGTGGAGGCCATGCAGGAGCTTCAGGGGCGCGAATCCCGAAAGATATGGAAAAAAGGTTTATGGAAATTGTAGAGGATGAGTTAACAAATTTAAATATAACAGATACCATTAATGAAAGTACTATTTCATCCTGTAATGGTGAAACAGATAATAACAAGATAATTGAAGACGGCTTCAGTGCCGAAAAAGATTTGTGATGATAAATGGCAAAACAGGCTGAGAAAAAAGGTCCACAGAAGAAGATGAGCCAGGCGCAGTCAGTCAAGAAATGGAAGGGAAAGGACTGGTTTGATATAATGACGCCTCCGGAATTCGGGAGCAAGGTAATCTACCAGACACCTAGCACAGACCCTGCCTCTCTTATAGGAAGGAATATCAATGTTCCTGTTTCTGAGGTTACAGGAGAGAGGTCTAAATATTTTGTATGGCTTAAATTCAAGATAGCTGATGTCAAAGGAAGCAATGCGCAAACCATTCCCAACGGAATGCAGTGCATGAACGAATACCTTTCGCGGATTGTCAGAAAAAGAAAGGACAAAATAGAAATAACGCACGTCGTTAAGACCAAAGATGGATGGGAAATAAGGATTAAACCTCTTCTGATAATGACAAGGAACGTCAGCAGTGCTGTAAGGTCGGAAATAATAAACAATACAAAAAAGTTCATTGATGACAAGATAAAGAAAATGACCTTCAACGATCTAATGCAGGAAGTAATCAAAGGCTCTTTCCAGATGAAAATGAAGAAGCAGCTCAATAAGGTTTATCCTGTAAAATTCAGTGAAATCGGAAGGATAAAAGTAATTGAGCCTTCGGAAAATGCCATGACACCCGCCCTCGAGAAGGCAATGGAAAAAGCAGAAGAACCTGAAAAGACTGAAACTGTAGCCGCTCCTGAAAAGAGCGAATAAATTTTTTGACTGATTTTAAACATTCATAAATGGTAATCTGAATGTTAAGGCATATGAATATATCTTTATAATTATGTATCTTATTTTAGATATATTATCACCGGAGGGATTGAAATGTCTAAGTTAAATGCTTTTGAGATTTCACTGAAACAGTTCGAGAAGGCTTCGAAATACATAGATGCAGCGCCCGATATTCTTGAAGTCCTGAAAAGCCCGAAAAGGATTCTGACGGTCAATATACCTGTAAGATGGATAAAATACTGACGCAGTCTTTCAAAGACGTCATGGACAAAAAAGAAAAGCACAAAACTGACATGAGGACAGCGGCTTATATACTGGCTCTGGAAGGGGTTCTGGACGCAATGAAGTACAGTTTATAGACAACACGCTCCCTATAACCTATATAAATATAAATGCTTGCATTAATATAGTACCTAAAATAGCGATTTTAGGCATCGCGCCTTTTGGTGCGCATGGAATCAGCAGAGGAAATAATTATGATTTCAGCAAAAGATGTGTCCGTTGATAAGCTTTTAGTAAAGCTTTCTGCGGACCTTGGCAAGATGGAAGAGATGAAGCCTCCTGAATGGTCGGCATACGTGAAGACAGGCGTAAACAGGCAAAGAGTTCCCGAAAACAAGGACTGGTGGTATGTAAGATCTTCCTCGATTTTAAGAAAATTATACATGAATAACCCCGTTGGTGTGGAGAGATTAAGAAAGGTCTACGGGGGAAGAAAGAACAACGGAACCGCACCGGAGCACAAGAAGAAGGCTTCGGGAGCCATCATAAGAAACATATTTCAGCAGCTTGAAAAGGCAGGACTTGTCAAGACCGAAAAAGGTAAAGGTAGAATGCTAACACCAAAAGGACGTTCATTCGTTTCAAAGAGCATCAAATCCATATCCGCATGATGCTTTATGTACTCAGCAGAAGACATGGAAAAAATGGAAGAGATGAAAAAACTCGAGAAATTAAAAAAACAGTTGCTGATGAAGGCTCTTACAAAAGAGGCGTATGAAAGGCTCGCCCGTGTGAGGTCGGTAAATCCGGCAATTGCAAATCAAGCTGAACTTTACATAATACAAATCCAGCAGGGCGGAAAACTCCTGCGCCCGGTAACCGATGAGAAACTGAAAGAGGTTTTAAGTCTTCTCTCAGGAGAAAAACAGAATTTCAGGATTAAAAGAAAATGATGATTATATGTCTAAAAACAAGACAGGTGGAAAGAAGCTCCGCCTTGGTGCAATAGCAAAAATCAGACCGGCTCCCAGATGGGCTGATATCAAGAAGTTCAGCCTCAAGAAGGCAAGGTCGAGAAGAATAAGGATAATCGTTCCCAAATGGAGAAAGGGAAAGAATCTGAAGGTATGAAGCCGGTGAAAATATGGCAAAGACAGACGTTTCTGATAAGGAGAGAATGTATATCGTCAATCTCAGGAACGGCTTCAGAGACGTGTCCGGACCCAAGAGAGGCCGGGCTGCAATGAGGTACCTTAGGGCTTATTTTGAGAAGAATCTGGGTGATGTTTCAGAAGTAAAGGTTTCCCAGGGCGTTAATCACTATGTACTGAAAAAAGGAGTCAAAAATCCGGCGCATAAAATAAAAGTAAAGGTAATGATAGACGACGAGACCGCGAAAATCATGTTGCCTGATGAAAAAGAAGCAAAGAAAAAGAAGATAAGAAAAATAAAGAAGCAGGACACCAAATCAAAACTTCAGGAGATGCTTGCATCAAAAACGGCTGCTCCTCAAAAAGCCGCCGAAGAAAAGAAAGAGTCTCCGAAGAAGTCTGCAGAAGAGAATTTTGAAGAGCAGGTTCAGGTTGACAAAAAATCCGAGAAGGTAAAAGATGACGCCAAAAAGGATTGAAAGGCTTGATTTTCAGGGCAATTCCTTCATAGGTCTTTTTTCTTTCGCATCCGATTCTTTATGTATAATCGGAAGGGGTGCCTCGGCAAAACATACCGAAATCCTGAAAGCAGTTCTTAAAGTCGATGTTATTGAGACAACTTTTCTGGGAACAGAGCTTGCGGGAATTTTCGTTGCCGGAAATTCCAGAGGAGTTATTGTTTCAGATAAACTGGATGAAGAAGAGATTGAATTACTTAAAAGAAAAACCAACGTCCTTGTCCTAAGTACCAGATACACGGCACTGGGCAATCTTATACTTTGCAATGACAGCGGATGCATAATATCGGATGAACTGGAAAAATTCTCGAAAAAGATAAGCGACTTTCTGAAGGTTACAGTCAAAACCGGAACGATAGATGAAATAAACCTTGTAGGCTCGCTTGGAGTATGCACTAACAAGGGATGTCTGGTACACAAAAATATCAGGGATGCTGAAAAGAAAAGACTTGAAGATGTCCTGAAAGTTCCTGTTGATACGGGAACTGTTAATTTCGGCTCCGGGTGGGTAAGGTCCGGACTTGTAGCCAATTCAAATGGCTTCATTGCCGGGAAGGATACGAGCGGTCCTGAGATGGGGAATGCTGCAGAGGCTTTTGGTTTTGTATGAATCATTCTTTAAAGGTGAATGTAAGGCCAAGATTCTTGAACACTGCTTTGTCGTTTTCTAAAACGGGATAAGTCGTTTCTCTATATTCGACTTTTATTGTGGTTTTGCAGGTATCTTCCATAACGGATGATGCTTTGCAATAATATCTTCCGCATTCGCTGTCATATTTTCTACCTCCGCATGAATTTGATTTGACCGAATCGAAAATGCTCTGGGCTTCGTTTTTCATTTCAAAAATACTAAAAGGAAGGATTATATCTAAATCGGCGTTTTTTTCCTGATATAAAATATCGTTTTCATTCAGTTTGGTTTCATAGGACAGTTCTTTCTCGGCTTCGGCCTTTATTTGCATGTAATTCCCACGAGGTTCTAAAATTATTTTTTTAAATTCTAGCAGATTTATTTCCTTTCCCATAGAGGCTATTGTTTTTTTCCCGGACTCTGTGTATATATTTAGATTATTTAGGATAAGCTGAGATAGTGTTTGTTCATCTTCCATGATAGATGTATCTTCTATTGCCTGATAGACAGCATAGTTTAGAGACGTTTCTAAAAACTTTTTGGCGAGGTCCAGGGAGTTCTGGACTGTATTAGTATCGTCTTCTCTGACTATTGTAATGTAATCATTGGAAGTTTCGCCTTTCAGTTTTCCTGTAGGGGTCCAGACAAATATCAATATGACTATTAACGCGAAAGCAATTACCATGTTTCCCATTCCCTTTCTTTGTCTTGACATTATTTTCACTTAATAACAGGCTATTTCAACTGTACCTGTCTTATATTCATCCACAAGTGGTATGTATGTAGCTTCTTTTATTCCCCCACTCAAAGCACATAACTCAATCTCGTCTTTATCTGCCTCCGGGTCCAGAACATTCTCCATACAGTCGGCTTCGCAGGATTTGCAGTTTCCGCTATTCTTGGAAATGATTTCTTTCAATCCGGAATTTTCGGAGAATAATGGACAGGGGTTGTAATAGTTTAATGGGCTGCTTCTGTATTCAGGTTCGTATGGAGCTTTGCTGACAGCAAAATGTAAATGATAATTTGTAGATTTTCCAGAATTGCCGACTGTTCCCAAAACATCTCCGGCCGAGACAGACTGTCCTTTGGTTACTTTTACTTCATTCATATGGGAGTATATTGTGTAAAAATCATATGCGGTCACTTTCTCTTCCTTGTTCTTTATTTTATTGTATACCGATTTTTCTGATTTCTCTCCATGGGCAATTACAACCGTATTACCGTATCCGCTATTGCAGGCGCATCCCTTCACATCCTCCTGACCGGCCTGAAGGCATGTATGGGGAACGTTCTCATCACATGAACTTTCTATATAATCTATTATCCCTTCATCAACAGAAACCACTTCCTGGTCTTTGCTTCCCAAATCAATTCCCATATGGAACTGCCATCTTTTTCCATCCTCGTTGGAATAATCATGTGTCGTCCACCAGAATCTCCAGCCGAAAGGGGATGTTATACATGTATCGCCTTTAACTGGAAGGTTGTTTATTGTTGCCTCTATCTCCTTTCTTTCAGAAAATCCGGCGTTCGGTGAGGACTGAACCGAAGAGCTCTTTCCTAATGTCTCTGTATTTTCCGCGCCTCTGATAACAATATAACATTTTTCCTTGTTCATTGCAGTCGCCATCTGCTCCAAAGTTTTCTCTATATCATTTTTCTTCTGAAGAGGGAAGTTGCTTGCTCCCATTGCACCCAGAAGCACCGCATAGTCCATTTCGCCTTGCTTTGTGTTAAGAAATGAGAGGACCATGGTGCCCATATTTTCTGTATCATAATAATACCTGATTACTTTCTGGTCTCTCAATAAACTCCTGCCCAGAGTGTTGGAACTGGCAAATGAGCGTAAAAAAAGGCTCCCAATAATCATTGCAGCCAATAAAATTATTATAAGTAGTATTACTGGCACAGCTCCCTTCTTATATCTCGACATATAACGTCCCCACATCTGTCAAACTGTCACCTTCTACATCAAACCATAAAGGCCTTCCTCTGCCCACAGTGTACGAATCTCCGAATTTTCTGAATGTATACCCTTCAACTAAAAAATTATCCGTGTTGTATATTTCCCCTTCCGGCACGCGTAAAATGAATGATTTTTTGAAATCTTCGTCGTTTTTCAATGCCTCCTCATAAAGCCCGTTTATCTGTTCCTTCTCCTGAACATTGAACTCCTGTAAAGCCTCGTTTGTGGACAATTTTTTAAAAGAAAGCAGTATAGAGTCCTTCTCGAGCAATCCGTTGTCGATTTTCCGTATCGTTATTTCATAGTCCCCGCTTTCAATCTGAAAGTCCCCTTCTTTCTGTATTTTTTCAATTTCTTTGAATCCTATGTTTATCCATGACATGTGGCTGCCCTTCTTTTTATCTCCTTTACTCTTTCCAAATTCCCATATTCTGTCCGAATTGACCGCTTCCAACCTTACATACATGCCTTTCAATAAATCCATATCACATATTTCATCTATATCGTCGCTTTCGTCACGTATTTCGTCCAGTTTTTCTGCATCTATGAACTTGCCGTCACAGAGTTGAAGAAGACAGGATTCCACGGTCTTACTGTAATCAACAATAAGCATTTTCTGTGTAGAGGACGTCTGAATGGTTTTTATTGATACGTAATCTATCTGAGAAGCGGTAACAACCGCAGCTACAACTGTTATCAGAAGAATGAGAGCAAACAAGTCTAGTATCTCCATAAAATCACTCACACACACACGAAATCGTAACAACCCGGATTGTTAATAAATTTCTGCATATAGTTGTCCACAATCAAATTTACATGATCCACAGTCGTTGAACTTGTATCCCCCTGACGGCAATATTTGGCCAGTATGTCTTCAAAATCCTTCCATTCCATATTTTTGGCGCTTCCAGATCCATGAATCGATTCATACTCAGGTATGGCTTTCTTTACCGTATTTCCGCAGTTGTAATAGGCAAATGCGAGCCTCTTCTGCTCTTTATATCCATTAAAGAATTTTAAATTTCCGACAAGTATGTCCCTAGCTTTTCTTATGTTTTCTTCAAGTATAAACCAGTTCCCGTCTTTGTGCGCGTTCGGGTTTATTTGCATAAGACCTATGTCTCCTGTAAGACCGAGTATAACTATACCATCTTTACAGTGCCTTAAAGAAGTCTCTTTGAGGCCAATGGATTTCAACATTGCGAGCAATTCTTCGTCTGAAAGGCCAGAGACATCTGAATCGGAATATTCTTCCATATAATTCTTGATTTCGTTCAGTTCTTCCTGCCTGTCTGCGTAAGGGCAGGGATGGAACCTGAAATCCTTTTCGTTGCAACTGCCCGTGATATCATCTTTTCTTTTGTCATAGCATTGTATACATATTCCTTTTTCGTCTTTTTTTATTCCGACACCCGAACACAAAAACGTGCATTTCTTTCCGTCACAACCTATGATATTGGAAATTATCTCCTGTTCGAATTCCTCTCCATATTCCTTTTCACTCTCATTGTCAACAGCGACAACTTTTATTTCATACTGCTTCATTTTTTCCAAGCCGGATTTTTTTGGTTCAATCTCTATTTTGAAAAGAAATCCGAAATTTATGAACCTCTGCGCTTTGTCAATATTGTTGAGTTCGGTAAATGATTTCGATAGCAGAGTGCCTACATCGAATGTTGATACAGGAGTATCCTGAGCAAGTTCCGATATCTTATCCATGGCTACAAGCGTTATACTGAACAAGCAGACAATAATCGTGATTGCCATTATTATTGTTTTCCTTAATGCTATATCCATTCAATCAACTTCTAACATTCACCACTCGTTATACTGTCTATCTGGAAGACGTTCCTTTCTTGCTCTTCCTTTATAGTATAGTGGATGCAGTATTTTGTTATTTCTTCATTTTTGTCAGAAGGGAGATATACACCGCTGTAAGTTTTCGAGCCTGATCCCCTTATTTCCAGCTTTGCATCGCCCGCCTTGACGGCATCAAATGACGCATAAGTTAGAATCAGCGGTGCATATTGGCATTTGTTTTTAACGCTTCTTTTGATATGAGAAACTATTTCAGTTATGTCGGCGCGTTTTACACTCGATATATATTCGCTGAAGCCGGCATCTTTGTAATATGTTATGAAGAGTGTGCCGCCTTCATTTTTCTGGTCGCTGTAACATTTCACTTCTGTCCAGGCTCCTATATTAGGCTGTTTGTCTGCTATAACAACAGCATCTATACATTGTTTATTGACTGATATTGTCGCAAATCCACTGCCTGAATCCCCCTTTATTTCATCTATCAAGTCGTTAATGCTTTGAGTAGTGGATTCCACACATACGCTATCGGTGTATTCTGTAATCAGATTAAAAACTATCACGATAAGCAGCAGGAAAGCTATTATCTTGAAACCTAAAAATATCGTCTCCTGAAGCGGTCCTAAGATGCCTCGCATTTAAAAATATTAATTAAGGAAACTTAAAAAGAATTTTAAATAGATTAATTCTAACCGCGCAGCCCCATCAAAAGCTCAAAAAGTTTGGGCCATAATAAAATTGCAGCCGCAATTACCATTATCGAGAATATTATTGTTCCGACTATCCATATGGGGACCATTCCCTTTTTATTATGAATATCGCTTTTTAGCATTTGAATCCGCCTCTATATGAGTCCGACCTCTTTCATATAGCTGAAAACAAATATTCCCACCAGCAAAGCCGTTATAACGCCGCCGACAAGTATCCAGATAACATATCCCGTGGTATTGCCCGCATCCGACTCCATCACAGCCATATTAAACTATTGTTGCAGATGACTTATTATATAGTTAGCCCTTTTAGATATTTATAATCGCCTGAGACAATTAATTATTATGATTATCGTTTCTTCTCAGAGAAAGAAAGCACAAGGCTCCGAAAACATGTGGATAATGATGAGTGCTGCATTAGTGATTATATGCATACTGGTTGTCGGTACCATGCTAGGCAATATGTTTGGCACTATTGCCAATGCCACAAACCTTTTCTGTGAAAAAAATCCCGATAAATGCAGATTAGCGGACATCAAATATACAGAACAGGACATCGTTTCTATGGATTCGTCCACATATCTTGCATGCATAATAGAGTCAATAGCTACAGGAGAGCTTGTCGGTGGATGCGAAAAAAGGGTGTTTAATTACAAGGAGGACTCCTGGCTGCCATCATCAGGAAAAATGACAGGTATGTTCTTTGCAAGCAGCGGAGTGACATCAGGACCCCCTCTGAGCCTTGTAGGCATGATAACATCCGGCTCTTCTGATTTAATGAAGATAACAGGGATGGCTAGCTCTGAGGGTCCTATTTTGTATACAGAAGAACAGGAAATGGACTGCTTATCGCTCAGTGGATATCCTGAATTTGAATACGAAGAAGACTGCAGATTTTATAATCTGAACTGCAAGGATCAAAAGCAAAATGTCTGGTATACTTTTGATGCGGTTTCTGAGAAATGGGAGTGGTGGACAGATAATAAAGATATGGTTAGAACGGTTATAAATGGTCATAACAAGGAAGAAGAGAAAAAAATATATGCAAATTTAGAGACGCTTGACACGGCCTTGATTAAAGCAGATCCGCTTAACGATATAATAAAGGAAAAACTGAAAGAAGTAAATGGATTGACGCATGACAAAAGATACAAAGAGGGGCTGAAGGTCCTTCAGAACGCACTTGACGGTATTTATTATGAAGAGCAGTACCTTTCAGAGATAAATTCTGTCCTCTCAGATACGGGCCTCGCTCTTAATATGAACTCGGACCTCAGACAGCTTGAAGTCAAGAAAAATATCGAGAATACCATATTCTATCAGCAATTATCAGATTCTGAAAAAAGCGCTGTGGACTTGAAATCGAAAGATATAAAAGACGTAATTTCGAAACTCAACAAAAAACTCGGCGGGATTGATGACGACCATATAGATGTCCATTATCTGCACCCCACATTTGGAGAGGATTTCAAGATAAAATACAGGGAGAATGACAACAGGGACGAGTTCATAAACACGGGGTTCGACAGCGCTGTTTATGAGTGCACTCTGAGCAATTTCTACCTTCCGCAGGAAGTCAGCGACTGGAAGGCATGGATAAAGGGGTTCGGCGACCCACTTTATCTTGTTTACTGGCAGCAATTCCCGAAGGACGCTTCCGACTCATGGTCCGGAGGAGCCCAGTGGGTATCTAATATCATTGATATAGGATTTGCATGGATAGGCGTCGGCGGCACAATAAAAGGTATAGGCAAAGGACTCAAGGCTGCTCCGGGGATTATTAGGAACGGTGCCAGTTTACTCACCGAAAAACTGATAACAAGGCCAATAAAAAGCAAACTATTCGTAGGGTATCTTTCAAAAGAACTTACAGAAAAAGCTATGAAAGAGATAGGTGAAGACGTTATCTTCGAAAGAGGCCTCAAGATTGCGCTCCTGGAATTTGCAGAGACTGGTGCGGAGACCGCCCAGAAGAAGCTTGCCAAAGAACTGGCGGAAGCCGGAACCAGGGAATCTCTTGAAGAAGGCGTGAAGCTTTTGGGCAGAGAAATGGGTTCAAGCGCAGCTAATAAACTGGTTAAAGAAGCAGAGGAAAGAGCTGCAAAGGAGTTGGGAGAAGCTTTCCTTCAGAGAGGGTATGCAGAAGTCCTGGATGAAGCCGTTGAGAAAGTCACAAAAGAATATATCGGCACTATGACAGATGCACAAGTAAAAAGACTCGGAAGAAAATTCGCGCGCTCTCATGGCATATGGTTCCTTCCAGCCACTGTCAACGAGAGGCAGCTCGGTGAGATGGCTGTCAGAGAAATGGCTTCCAAATCCACCCTCTCCGCAATAGAAAAGCAGGGGCTTGGTACCGTTGTCGATGTTACATTCATGCCTCTTTTTGGGAAGAACGGCATGACGACAAGGCAGATATATAAGACAGTGCTAAGAAGTCCTGACGGTTCGCTTGTGACAAAGCATGTAGTAAATAGTTTTGATTCAGCAGGCAAACTTATAGGAACCAAGACAATCGGCGGCGAAGTCGCTGAGGAAGCCGCCAAGCTTTCAGGAACCACCCTTAACAGAATAGCGAATGCTTTCATTGATGGTCACAAAGAGGCTCTAAGGCTTTGGTCTGACAGATTAAGAAGATGGGGAGCTGTTACACTGACCGCATATGCAATAGGCGTCATGGATGCAAGGACGCAGAGAAACACCCCCGAATCAAACAAGCTCGTCGTCAGCATACCTGTCGTCGGAACTCTTCAGGAAAATTCTGTGATAACAAAAGCCCCGACTCAGCTTTTCGTGAAAACAAAAGACTTCATCGGAAGTTCTCTGAAGCCTTTCTACCTCGCATCCCCATGCTATGCTAACCTGGAAATAAAGCTCGCGCCTGTAAAATGCGGATATTTCGGGACGACCTTCGGAGGTCTCAGGGAGCTTGCATCCAGCGTCGACAACTGCGAAAAACCAGACGAGGAGGACACAATATCTGCTGAAGAAGACTGCTACAGAGCCATTATAAACGGTGACATACTTGACAGGGATATAATAAGCAACAAGATTGTCGAGCTTACAGGTATAGAGAGCGGTGGAAAAAGGATAGATGTCCAGCTGGACGGCGCACCAGAACCTATCAGCATTGATGTAGTGGAAAAGAGCAAAGGCAATGACATCCGATACGACGAATATATAGAAGAAAGAGTGGAAGCTTTGCGTATTTTCCAGTTCGGGATAAGCAACTGGGATTTGGTCAAGGATGATACGTCGCTTGAAATGTTTAATACTGATATAGCCTACATAAGGGACCCCATATCGGGAATAAGATTTGTTTTCGATTTCAGTAACCTTGCCGGCGCTTCTAACTGTGGTAGTTCAGCAATGGACTTCCTGAAGATGAGCATCGAACCGACCACGCGATGCGACGTTCAGGAAATGACAGGGTTGGTGATGCCTCCTGAAATGATGGATGCAGACATGAATGCTGAGAATGCATATTATAATCTGAGTTTTGGTGGGAAAGATGCTTTGATAGACCTGTCATTAAAAAACAGCGTCTTGGGGGATTATACAGTTAAAGTCGGCGGCGAGGGCAAGTGTGCTGCGTACAATCCTCCGGAAGGCGAATACAAGAACGGCCTTCTTGCATGCAACTCGGTCGCATACAAGTTGGGAGAGATTCCCAATGTGCCTTTAGACGAGGAAAGCATTTACAATTTCATGGAGAACGGAGATGAAAAGACATATTGCTGCAACGGCGTGAATACAAAGCAGTGGCAGGAGATGTCTGAAAGCGAGAAGAGGGATTTGGCAAAGGAGTCCGTAGAGAACATCAAACTGTGCATCGGCTTGGAAAGCGCCTATTTTGAGTTCAATAGCAAATACAACAGCGACTCCTATCACATAAGGCACAAGAACCTTAATTGCAGGATCGAGATGAAAAATATCGTGCCTCAGGGAGACATCCTTAAGGATGTGGAATGTAATGAAGAAGGAAAGATGGTATGGTTTGAATATCAGGGAACGACCTATATACAAGACCCCGCAACTCCAGACGGCGAGGAAAGACTCAGCCACATTACAGACAAACAAAATGAGAATTTTTATGACGATATACTTGGCAATGATAAGACTAAGATGATAACTTCCGGAACATTCGACACGGAAGCCATGGACAGGTATTGCTATCTTTATACATACTACAAGAAGAATGACAACATCTTCTTCTCGAGAAGTGTAGGTCTGACTCCATACGACGGCATCGGTAGTGAAGACAACGATGAGCCCGAATTCGTTGAAACAGAGACTTCAGAACTGAAGCTCTGGGCAAAGGAAGACTCGAGGTATGACATCAGTTTCATCGATACAAGCAAAGACGGTGTAGTCGACACAATCACTGTCTCGGAATATGACACAACATGGGACAAAATCAAGTGGGCTGTAGGGATAAAGGAAGACCCAAAAATAATTCTCATGGATACAGACACAGAAAATGACGGAATCATGAACCTCCTTAAGATAAAGGACTGCAAAATAAGGGGCCAGATAGTCTATGTTGACAAAATAGATACGAACAGTCAGTACAATTTCTGCATCGATGAGAAAGACAGGGTATCAACGATAATGAGATGGGCTCCCGAAATCTGCGGCGCTGTCGGAGCTGTCGTGGCGGGCGTCTTCAGCTGGGGAACAGGAGCAGCCGGAGGCTATAAAGTCGGAGAAGTTGTAGGCGCTGTTGCATTGACAGGATATATATTAGTCTATGAGCAGAGACACGGGAGAAGCGACTTCTGGCCAGGAAAAGTTTAACCCACTAATTTAAACCACTTCGCCCATTATTTCTCAGATAATTATGAAAGTAGTAATTAAGTTTGGCGGTTCTGTTTTATGTCCTGACGGGAAGCCGGACACGAAGCTTCTGAAGAAATTATCGGACAATGTCAGGAAATTTCTGAAAGGAAAAAACGAGGTTCATTTTGTTGCCGGCGGAGGCGTTCTAGGAAAAAACTATGTAGCCGCCTGCAAGGAGTTCGGATTATCAAACACGACTCTCGATCTTATTGGTGTGAAGAGCTCAAGGCTCAATGCCATGTCTGTCATAGCAGCTTTCCATGATATTGCATATCCGTTCCCTCCGGAAAGATTTGAGGATATAGGAAAAGCACTTGCTTCCGGAAAGATGCTTGTCATGGGAGGACTGACACCAGGCCAGACGACTGATGCGGTCGCCGTCCAGCTGGCCGACTACATTGGAGCGGACCTTCTCATAAAAGGAACATCTGTTGACGGGATATATGACTCAGACCCGAGGAAGAATAAGAAGGCAAAGAAGTTTGACGAAATAAGCTACGAAAAGCTTTTTGAAATTGTCAGCAACGATACATTCGTTGCGGGGACATCGTCTATAATAGACCCTCAGGCTGCGCTGCTTTTGAAACGTTCAAATATAAGAACCATTGCATTGGACATAAGGAATGTTGATAATCTGATAAATGCACTGAAAGGGAAGAAATTCGTAGGGACAGAGATAACCGATTAAGAAAAGTACTCTATTCCTTTACACCGATAAACACTCCTCTGCCTTTCATAAACCCGTTCTTTAACATTCTGGATTTTAAACCGGCGCTTTCCATCAATTCCAGTGTTTTCTCTGTTTCAAAAAGACCCAGTTCATGACGGTCTTTAAAATGTTTGGTATCTTCACCACTCTCAGAAACAAGGTAGTCCATATCAAGAATCGAGATGTTTCCTTTTCTTTTTGATTTGCTCATTCGTGCGATTTTTATTTTATCGTCTTCGTAACTAATTAACTGTGTTTTACTGTTAGTGAACTGATCCTGACTAAACCAAGGCTCTATTATAAGAACTCCCCCGGATTTAAGATGGCCAGAGAAATTCTGCAATGTTTTCTTCAGATTAGTTATAGTCTTGACATAACCAATTGAACTGAACATGGAAATTATTACATCAAATTTCTTGTTTAATTTCATATCTATCATGTCGGCTTTTCTGAAAGTCACATCCTTATTTTTCTTCTTTGCAACATTGAGCATTTCCTGGTTGATATCGGTTCCGGTGCATTTGAAATTGTCCTTAAGAAATTGCAGGTGATGACCTGTCCCGCAGCCGGCTTCAAGTAACTCTTTCCCTTCTGATTTTTTGTATTTTGATATCAATTTCACCAACAGTCCGGCTTCTTTACTGTAATCCTTCCAGTAGTAGATAACATCATAATATTTTGCAAGGTCTTTGTAAAGTAAGTCTTTTCCCATACTAAATAAATCTGAATTTGCCATAAAAGTTTATGGGCCCGACGGGATGTTCGGCATCTGCTGAACACGTTTCGCTTCAGCGATTGCATTCGAACCCGCGACACCCGGATATCTTCCGCTTTCATCCACCAAATGGTTTGACAGCTTATTTCTATTGAAGCAAGCTGTCTTTCCGAATGATGTCGACAAACTTCCTAGTTAAAAGTTTCACCAAAGACATATCCGTCTTAGCCGGTGCTCTAAACGCCCTGAACATGCAAATGTTCATCCAGGCTGAGCTACGGGCCCAATATTAGATAACATTATTGATGCAAATATATAAAAATGTAGAAAATATGGCAACCTAATTATTTAGCATTCTCGTTGCGCTTGCAAGTATTTTCGGCAGGTTTTTTGCTCCTTTGGACATAATGGAGTATATATGAACTCCTTCTCTCGGCTCTCTTAAAAAAAGCGTCTCGTCGGCACCTCCGACATGGAAATGAATTCCATATTCCTTGTGTCCGTTTTGAGGAGGCTTCTCTATCAGGAACATTGCACATTCAGTGGAACCGTTGAAAAGATGCATCCTGCCTTTGCAGACAATATGAGTTACATGGTCCTTTCCATACTTTTCTGCTGGTATGGTATGGTCAGTAATATCAACTCTCCAGCATGAACTTTTATGATTACCTTTCCTGTTTATAGGATATTCATTACAAAGTGTCTGATAAAAACTCAATCTTTCATCTCTTGAAGGCCTGTATATTCTTACGCCTGACTCTTTCGCACTTCTGGCCTGAGAAAGGAGATAATCCTTCGCAAACCTGCAATAGCTTCTGTTTATGGATTCTATCATCAAGAAGATGTTGTTTAGGCAACTATATATTCCGATGTATTGAAAAAGGTTATAAATATAACATCTATTTAAATATTGTGATAAAATGAGAGAGTTAGATGAAAAGGAAGTAAAGATTATCCGCGAGCTCATCAGGGACCCGAGGGCGAGCGACAACCAGATAGCAAAAAGGACTAACATACCCGTAATGACCGTGAACAGAAAAAGGAAGAAACTCGAGGAAGAGAAACTTCTCAGATACTATACATCAATTGACAAGGGAGAGTTCGGACTCAAGGTATTCGGCGCCAAAACACTATTTGTAATAAAGTTCAAGATAGGCATCACGAGACAGACGTATTATGAGACGCTGGAAAAGGACCCGACATGGAGGATGTTCAATTCGCATTACATCTCACTTGCATATCTGGGCGAAAAGGACGGGCATCTGGCACTGATAATAATACTCGATGCAAAAACGAGGGAAGACCTTGTTGAGGAGTTCAACGGAAAGATTGTCCCTTTCCTTGAAGAGAAGCTTGGCCAGAAATGCATAAAGGACATTATAACTACAAACCTTGACAGAATGGTCAGGGTCCATCACAACTATATGCCTGCAATGAACATGGAGAACGGGAAGATAAAGAAGGAGTGGCCGGACAGCCTTATCTTCGTGAATGAAGTATAAAAATATATGCGGGGAAAGGGAATCTCAGGTATTTTAACCCATATCATTTCAATTTGAGTTTTGGCGATGGAATATCGCCTTTTCCAACCTTTCGAACCCTTGAAAGCACTAAGCTACACGGTCCTTAGCCGGGCCCCTTTAGTCTCTTGACACGCATAAAATGCGTGTCCTTTGATATTTGACCGCTTGGGTATCCCCGCATATTTGTATTTCTGTTGATTCTATCAACAGAAGCTGGTTTTTATTCTACTATTTTCTACTCAATCTTTATAAGATTTCTTGTGTGCTCGCTGCTGTTCAGTGAGATTTCGGTTATACGAGCCTGGCGAGATCTTCAGTATCACTGAAGACGTTTCACTTCGGTGATCACATTTGAACTCGCGGTCTCCGGATCCGCAATCCGGCGCTATATCCAAGCTAAGCCACAGGCTCTTGATAATAACAAATAATAGGCTAAACTGTTTAAAAAGAGCTCACTTTAGAATAATACGAGGCAGTTCCTCTATGCTGTCAATAATGAAATCGGGATTTTCCTTTTCCATTGTCTTCCTATCTACATAGCCGTATGCACTTGCAACCATCCTCAGGCCCGCCTTCTTCGCGGCCGCTACGTCATGCGGTGTGTCGCCGACAAAGACGGTTTCATCTTTTTCAAAGCCTGTCCTTTTGAGAAGCTTTCCAAGGTCTGCTACCTTATCGTCTATGTTCGTATGAACCTGATGAAAAATGTCATCAAGGCCGAACGTTGAAATCTCCTCTTTTATGAAAGGCTCCAGCTGGGAGGTGACTATTGCCATCTTTATTCCTTTGGATTTCAGCTCAGTAAGCACGTCCTTTACATTCTTGTATGGCTTTGCCCTGACTTTCTTTCCATACATCTCGAGAAAAATCTGGTTTATGAGTAGCTTGTCTACCTCGCTTGTCCTTTTCCTGTAGAAATCCATATAAGGCAGGCAGAACTCGGTCCTGAATTTTTCGAAGGTGATTTCCTTCATGTCAAGCTTCTTGAATATCTCCATCGTCGCCTTGTAAACGGCGAAGAAGTCATCGCTGATGACGCCTGACCAGTCGAAAATTATGTTTCTTATAGGCATGTCCCCAACCTATGAATAACTCAGCAAAAATACTTATAAGATTTATCTGAATTCGTATTTAAGTCTGATGCTCTATAATAGTGGTTTTGAAAACCGAAACCTTTAATAAGCACCCATGCATCTCTTATCTATGCCTGACGTATCACTTATTTTCGAGGTGCATCAGCCTCTGAGGCTGAAAAAATTCGGCGTAGACAGACTTTCACCGACGCTTTATGACAGGTATTTTTCTGATGAGTTCAACAAGGAGGTCTTTGACAAGGTCGCTTCCAAGTGCTATTATCCGGCAACATACAACATCCTCCATTCGGTCGAGGAGCTCAAGAACAGCAGGAAACCTTTCAAGGTCGCGTTTTCGATAACGGGGCTCTGGATGGAGCAGGCTGAGAGATGGCATCCTGAACTGATTAACCTCTTCAAACAATTCCCCAAGAAATGTGTTGAGTTCCTTGATGAGACATACTACCATTCTCTGGCTGCGATGAGCCATGATATGGGCGAATTCATTGAACAGGTAAAAGAGCACAGCGCACTGATGAAGTCGGTCTTCGGTGTAAAGCCGAAGGTTATGACCAACACAGAACTGATATACAATAATGTTATAGCAAAGGCGGCTTCCGAAGCCGGATACAAAGGAATATTCACGGAAGGCCATCCGGGGATATTGGGATGGAAGTCTCCAAATTATGTGTATAAACCTCCTTATTATGTTGATGATAAAATAAGAGTCCTTTTAAGGAACAGGAATCTTACCGATGACGTCGGCTACAGATTCTCTGCAAGATGGTGGGATGCATGGCCTCTGACAGCGGAAAAATATGCAGGCTGGGTCGCAGGCAATGCGGGCCAGTGCATAAACCTCTTCATGGACTATGAGACATGGGGGGAGCACCACTGGGAAGAAACTGGAATCTTCCACTTTCTGAATGCATTCCCTTACAAGATAAACGATTATCCGCACCTTAGATTCAGAACGCCTTCTGAAATCATAGAAGACCACCAGCCTGAAGGGGAGTTTGACGTTTATGAGATGAACAGCATCTCATGGGCCGACCTTGAAATGGACGTATCCGCATGGCTCGGAAACGAGGTCCAGAAGACTTTCCACGGAGAGCTGAAGAGGCTTGAAGGCCCGGTGAAGCAGACCGGGAACAAGGAGCTGATAAGGATATGGAAGATTCTTCAGTGCTCCGACCACCTTCACAACATATGCACGAAATGGTGGGGAGACGGCGATGTCCATCAATACTTCTCATACTTCGACCACCCGCAACAGGGCTTCGGGACGCTGACAGACGTCCTTCTGGATTTCAAGGAAAAGGTCTATGAGAATCTTGTCGAGAAGAATAAATGCAGCAGCCATAACCGAGTCCCAATAAAGGACCCGCCCGTTAAGAAGGCTAATTCTAAAAAGAAATGATTTACCATATTCCCAAAGTCTTACCGTAAATTCCCGTCGTCCAGTAAGCTATCTTGTTCCACATGAAATTGTCTTCGACGTATCTTCTTCCGTTCTCTCCGAGCCAGTTCCTCCAGCTCCCGTCCCAGAGCATCCTGTTCACCTGGTCGGCTATCGAGCCGGAATTTCCTGCCCATGTGTGAAGGCCTGTATGTTCATGGACTATTGTTTCCTTCAGCCCGCCTATGTAAGAGCCGATTGTAGGTCTTCTTGCCGCAGCTGCTTCAAGGGCGACGATTCCGAAAGGCTCGTAGAGTGATGGAGCCACTGTAAGGTCTGCCATCCTGTAGAGGGCGACCAGTGTGTCATCATCAACGTATCCCGGGAAAAGTGTTTTCTCGGCGATGCCCATCGATTTGACCCTTCCTCTGTAATTTTCAAGGTCAGGCCCTTTTCCTGCAAGAACGAACTTTGTGTCGGGATGTTCCCTTACTATAGAAGGCATCGCTTCTATCAGATTGTGGACTCCTTTTACATATGTCATTCTTCCGCAGAATAAAACCATCTTCTCCCAGTCTCCGACAAAGTCCTCCCTTTTTGCATTCAGTTTGGGGCTGTCAAATTTCTCAAGCTCGACTCCGTTCGGAACATAATGTATCTTATCATCCGGTACCCTGAAAAGCGACTGGACTTCCCTGCAGAAATCCTTTCCTACTGTTATGACGTTGTTCGCTTCATAAGTCCCGTACCATTCAAGGTCGTTTATCATCTTCGTATAAGGGTCATGGACTCCGCTCCTTCCATGCTCGGTTGAATGGATTGTAAAGACCAATGGAACGTTCAGGAGCTTCTTTATTCCTGTACCGGCCGGAACCATCATCCAGTCATGCGTATGGACAATGTCGAACTTCTGCTGTTTGTGGAGCTTTATTGCCTCTTTCTCCATTCTGTGTGCAATAGCAGTTGACCATGTTGTCATGTCAGTCACATTGTGTATAGGTTCCATCCTGTGCATTGTTATGCCCTTGTCGTAAAGCTCTTCCTTTTTTTCAGTTCCGGGGATGAGTATGTGTATGTCATGTCCCATCTTCACTAAAGCTTTTGAAAGGTCTGCAACGTGGGATGCAACACCGCCTACCTTGTCTGGCGGATATTCCCATGTTGTCATAAGTATTCTCATTTTCTCATCTCAGTTATTTAGCATTCTTTCGTAGACATGCTCCGTCTCTTCATAGGGGTCTTTTCCGTTTTCGGTTGCAAGCGTTATCTTCCCGGAAGGCACTCCATAATCATGAATTAACACATTTCTCGTATCCTGATTAAGAGTTATTATATATCCAGCGTCATATGTTGACATCCACTCAATGTCTGATATCATACCAGATTCGTAAACTCCAAGACCTCTCTCCTTCTCGGTCGAGTATAAGGTAATGACATAAGGCTTGTCGAACATTCTGGAAACTCCTATAGCCGTCGGATAGGCTGTCCAGTCAATGCAGTGTATTAAATCGAAGTCGTTCTTCTCCATAAGCTCTCTGGATTTCCTCTTCAGCTCATTGTTCATAAGCATGTGCCAGTTGTATGTGTTATTGGCTCCCAGAATGAACCTGACCTGATGGACGTGGATTTTCTCACCAAGGTCATAGTCGCATTCTTCGTTGCCATAGCAGACAACATGAACATCCGTTCCTCTGCCCGCCATGAAGAAAGAAAGGTCCTTTACATAGCTGGAAGGCCCCTGAATATTGAAATCCTTTGTGATTAGCAGAATTCTTCCGGTCCCAACCATATTAACTATTAAAGAAGTCGTATTTAAAACTGTTCCCTTTTGACACAAATAAATAACATCGCCACAAGAATGTTCCATGGGAGCAAAACTGCATTCTATGCCTGAAATTCCAGGCAAGATGAAGGAAAGGTTTGAAGCAATTTTCGGGAGAGATTACGATAAATTTGAAGAGTGCTGCAGAAATGACTACAAAAAATCGTTCCGTGTGAACACGCTTAAGATTTCTGTTGAAGACGCTCTAGAATTGTTGAAAGGTAACGGCATCATAACAAAGAGAATTCCATGGACAAAGAACGGTTTTTTCACCGACGTGAAATCAGTCGGAAATTCGTTCGAGAATTTTATGGGCTACATATATATTCAGGGTCCTGCATCAATGTTACCCGCAATGGTTCTTGACCCGAATCCGGGGGAAACCGTCCTTGATATGTGCGCTTCTCCCGGCTCCAAAACAACACAGATTGCAGCGATGATGAAAAATAAGGGAGTTCTTGTAGCAAATGAATCTGATTATAAACGCATTAAACTGCTTCGGTTCAACAACGATAAAAACGGTGTCCTGAATTCTGTTATAACTAATCTTGACGGAAGGGATTTTGCGAAATCAAAGCTCAGGTTTGATAAGATTCTTCTGGATGCACCCTGCACAGGAGAAGGGATAGTAATGCGCGAATGGGAAGTCATAAAGAGGTGGAACATGAAGCTTGTTATAAAGATGTGCAGGCTGCAAAAAGACCTCATCGCTTCGGCAATCTCATGCCTGAAGCCCGGCGGGACTCTTGTTTATTCGACCTGCACCCTTTCCCCGGAGGAGAATGAAGAGGTAATAGACCATGCGCTCAAAATCGGAGGCATTGAGCTCGAAGATATAGAACTGAAGGGAATTAAGACAAGAAAGGGTCTCACGTCTTGGGACAGATACACCTATAATGAGCGCGTTTCAAAATGTGTCAGGGTGTGGCCGCAGGACAACGGGACTGAAGGTTTCTTTGTCGCAAAACTGAAGAAGGTGTAAAAAGGCAATAGCCTTTAAGCGGGAAATATTCAAAATAGAGCTGAAAAACAAAATGAAGTGATTTTATGGAACAACAATTCATTGACTACATAAAAGACAGATTCGGGTTTACAAAAGAGGACTTTGGAGGTCTTGTATTCATAGCCGACGAGAAGCGGGTTTACGTCACTACGGAAGAGGTCGCCCTGGAAGAAAACCTCCCCGGGAAAACCCATTCTTATGGGATTGTTGCAGGGCGTATCCAGAGAGACGGAAGAACTATAAAACCGACAACCAATTTCCTTCAGGTTTTTGGAAGCAGAGCCAAAAAAAATGTGTTCGATGTCAATGACGAAGAAAAAGAGCTTTTTATCAGAGGAACATGTATTGAAACGGATTCGGAACTTGAGAAAGGGTACGTCATCGTCAGATGGAGAAACCACATACTCGGATGCGGATTCCTGAAGGACGGAATCCTGCAAAGCCAGATTCCGCAGTCAAGGATTATGAAGGTATAACTTTTATTTCATGAAACCCATTGTGAAGTGTGAGGTGATTTAATGTCGGAAGCTCTTTACATGAATGACTCTTACTTAAAGGAGTTTGATGCTAAGGTCGTATCGGTTAAAGACGACAAGTTCATCGTTCTTGACAGGACAGCCTTCTATCCGAATGCGGGCGGCCAGCCTTATGATACAGGAACAATTATACGAGACAGGGAAGAATTTCCTGTTGTTTTTGTGGGAAAATTCTCAGGCGAAATAAGCCACGAGGTCGGAAAGCCCGGGCTCAAAGAAGGCGATTCTGTCCATTGTGTCATAGACTGGAACAGGCGTTACAAACACATGAGAATGCATACGACAGCGCACATAGTAAGCACTCTCATAAACAAGGAAACCGGAGCACTCATCACAGGAAACCAGCTCGGGCTCGAGCAGTCGCGAATCGACTTTGACCTTGAGAATTTTGACAGAGATGCATTTGCCGGATACATAGAAAAGGCGAATGAAGCCATATCAAGGAATCTTGATGTGTCCGTCAGTTCTATGCCCCGTTCAGAAGTCGAAGCCAATCCGGAATTATGCAAGCTTGCAAAAGGCCTTCCTCCCGGAATTGATGTTTTAAGAATGGTAAAAATCGGCGATGTGGACATTCAGCCAGACGGCGGAACGCACGTAAAGAACACTTCAGAAATCGGGAAGGTCGAGCTCGTAAAGCTCGAGAACAAGGGAAAGAGCAACAGGAGACTGTATTTCAGGCTTTCCAAATGAGCCCCGAATTCTCTGCCTTTGAATCACCGAAGAATAAAGATATCATTATTTCGAGAGACGGCATAAAATTTTCCGCGTTTTCTTTTATCATCTTTCTGACCTTTTCAAAAGGCATAAAAGATGCCGACTCGAGTTCTTCCTCCTGTATGGAATAATCGCCGTCCCACAAGCACTTATATACCATTACTATTTCATTGTCTGCTTTTCCGTCAGGATATTTTACATCCTGCCAGTATTTTCCAAGTTTCTCAAGAGGCACTTTTATTCCCAGTTCCTCTTCAAGCTCTCTTTTCGCGGTTTCATCATATGTTTCACCGGCTGAAAGATGACCTGCCGCGGATATTGCAAAAAATCCGGGACATATATCCTTTCCCGCTGATCTTTTCTGGATGAGAAGTTCGCCTTTTGAATTGAATACAAAAATCGATATTCCTCTGTGTCTCAGTCCCCTTTCATGCGCTTCTCTTCTCGTCGCTTTTCCTATGATATTGTCGTTTTCATCAACAATATCAAAAATTTCCTCTTTCATTTCATTCTCCCATCAGCTGGACAACAATGTCCCTTTTCCTTGCAGGGACATCAAAATCTATCAGGACAATCTGCTGCCATGTACCGAGAAGCAGTTTTTTGTCTTTGAACGGAACTGTCATCGAAGGGCCCATCGTAGTCGCGCGGACGTGGCTTTTCCCGTTATCATCGCCCCACGTTTCATGATGATTGTATTTGATGTCCGATGGAAAAAGCCTTTCCATCGCATTCTTCATATCCTTGACAAGGTTAGGCTCGAACTCTATCGTTGAAACGGATGCAGTCGAGCCTGGAACGAAAATAGTTGCGATGCCTTCATTGATTTTTGATTTTCTGATGACCTCATCAATCTTGGCAGTAATGTCTATTACATTCATTTCCCCCTCAGAATGGACAGAAATCGTTTTCGTTTCGACAGCCATGAATTCTATTTGCAGAAATAATTAATAAGTAACAGGCTTTCCCATAAGGTCTTCATAGATTGCGGCGACCTTATCAGCATTTTTCTCCCAGGTGAATTCCCTGGCTCTCTTTACGGCTTCCTGCGAGAGTTTCATTCTCCTGCTAATGTCGTCAAGAAGCGATTCAATCTTTTCAGCTAGTTCCCCGCCGTTTCCGGGCTCGAAAAGCAGTCCGCTTTTCCCGTCTTCTATGACCTCGGCTATACCCCCTGTGCGGGCTCCTATCGTTGCTTTTCCCATGGCCATTCCTTCAAGCGTCACTATTCCAAAAGGCTCGTACAAAGAAGGGACGATGAAAATATCAGCCATCGATATCATCTTTATCCTGTCGTCCTCTCTGACGAATTTGTTGATGTGTTTAACTCCATCAGGAAGATTCGGGATTTCGCCGAATGAAAGGAGGACGAGGACAACGTCGTCCCTTTTCTCTCTTATCTTCCTGTAAGCGTCAAGAAGGCTGTCAATGCCCTTTTCCCTTACAGGACGGCCGACAAAGAATATGACTTTCTTTTCCGGGTCTATTCCGAGTTTTGCTTTCATGTCGCGGCCGCTGATGCCGGCATTGAATTTCTGGGCGTCTATGCCGTTGTATATTACCTCAACCTTGTTTTTCGGGAACCCCATTTCAAGAAGCTCCTTCTCGATTTCGCGGCTCACCGCTATGATCTTGTCGGCGTTCATGCCTATTTTCTCTATTTCCATAACCCATGGATTGGGGTTGTTGTTCCGTCCTTTCTCAAGAGAATGTATTGTTACGACCCATGGGACCTTCCTGTGGCGGCTCACAATGTAACCCGCGTACATCCCCAGCCAGTCATGGGAATGGACGAGTGAAATTTTTTTCATTGAGGATGCAAGTTCTATGCTCTGCATATTGAACTCGTAGTATCCTCCCTCTGTAAACCAGAACTGATTCTGGCTGACAAAAAGATTGTAGATGCTGTCGTTTTTCGGGTTATGTTTTATGCGGAAGACTTCAATATTGTTGACCTTATCTATCTCCTTCTCATCTTCCGGCTGGAAAACTGCCGTTGCCGCAATATCGAATCTCTTTGCAAGAATCCGGAACGTTTCCGCCTGATAGACGCCAAGACCGCCGACATAGTTGGGTGGAAACTCCCAGGCGATGTCAAAAATCATGATTGATATTTGTGAGGGGGGTTTAAATGGATTTTAATAGCATCAATTTAATTTTTAGTAATGGTCAGGAATAAAGATAATGAGAAAGGCAATACATTAATTAAAACAATATCTGACTGGGCAGATAATAACTCAGGTTTCTTGAAAATTATTGAAATATTTATCATAGTTATTGGTTTGAGTTATTCTGGCTCACAACTCTATTACTCTGCCTATGAATTAAATTTACAAACAGCAAATATTAGACTGCAGGTTGAACAAAATAAACCCCATCTTTCCTTTACGGCAATGTGTCCAATACTAACTCCAGATAAAGTTTCAAATTATTCTATGATGCTTCATAATTTCGGAAACTCTCCAACTTATTATACGATTGATATGTATTCAGAAAATATGCTAATTAGGATGGATAACCATCATGAATGTTGGTTCTTCAATGATAATTGTTTTCTATCTTTTGACGAGTTCAGTCCCATCCTCCCAAGTAATAGTAATTATAAATTGAATTTTTATTTTAAGTTAAATAAACCGGAGAATGGTTCTTTCCTTATCAAACTGTCTGAATTTGATAGAATGGGAAATCAAATAGATTTCTTCACGGTATTGAATTGTACATATCTATTGGATAAGGAGAATAACCTCTACTTAGATGAATATGCAAGAAAAGCAAAAGAAAATGGGTTATTAGAAGATTATATAGAACAAACTCATAAAGAACTAACAAACAATTACCTTTATCCAAATATGTAATAATATCCGAAATAATTATTCTTTATGAAAAAACTCAGATACTGTATTCAAAAGCATTTCGCAACCCATCTTCATTACGACTTACGTCTGGAACTGGACGGCGTCGCGAAGTCGTGGGCTATCCCGAAAGGCCCCTCGACTGAAGAAGGCGTTAAGAGGCTGGCTGTTCAAGTCGAAGACCATTCCATAGAATATATGGATTTTGAGGGCGAGATAGAGGAAGGCTCTTACGGAGCCGGAAAGGTCGAGTTATGGGACAGAGGATATTGGGAACAGGAAAACGTCAAGGCTGATAAAATAGTTGCAATAATACATGGAGAAAAACTGAAGGGAAGATTCACTATACTCCGTTTCAAGGACAAGAACTGGCTGTTTTTCAAGTCGAAAGACAAGTGAATTTCAAAATGCTTTTATATCAGGATTAAGAAACATTTAGGCATGGGGGGAATTACTCTTGATAGGAAGGAATTTGAAGACAGAAACTACATACTCTCAAGCACAAAGGCCTTCATGCAAAGGTATGCAGACACCGGCCATAAGACGAAATGGTGCGGCTTCTGGAGCCCCCCGCTGAAATTCATTGATTATTATTCTTACAAAATATCCTCCGACGGGCGCGAATTCTGGCTCGGGTGGGATAACTGTGAAAGCTTCAGGCTGAGCAAATGGGGTGCAACTCATTATTTTGCCGACAGCGAGCTTTCCATTGAAGAGTCCGTCTTCATTCCAATCGCCTCAAGAACTATGGTCTCTGTAATTCGTTTTGAGAACAAGTCGGACAAAAAAATAGATTTGTCTATAATGCCCGAAGTGGCTGTTGATATGAGAAATAAATTCGAGAATTTCCACGAAAGGGTGTACAAAACACATTTCAACCATGTAAGGGATTCTGTTATCGTAAAGGCCTTGACAGGACCATGGTATCTCATGTTTGGTGTAGGAAAGACCGGATTCAGAAAGGATGTGAAGTTTACTGAAAATCCTTATTACAGAGAACACTCTCCCGGAGAAAGACTCAGGTGCTACATACCGGGTGAATACAAAGTAAGCTTCCAGCTGAAACCGAAAGAGTCCATTGATGTTCCTTTCGTTTTCTCCGGAAGTTTCAAATCCAACACGAACCTTACGAAGCATTTTGACAAGGCTTACAACGGGTGGCAGGACCTTTTGAAAGAGAGAATAAAAGAAGCTGAAAACAAGGAAACAGAGCTTTACATCGAGACTCCTGACGAGACGATAAATGAAGGCTTCTCATGGGCGAGATGGTCGCTCAATTCATTGTTTCATCAGTCAGATACCGTTTCGGGGATTTTTGCAGGATATCCATGGTTTCTGGAATACTGGGCACGTGACTCTTTTCTGGCTTCTTTCGGCCTGACAAGCATTGACGAGCTTGAAAAGACAAAAACCATTCTCAATATATTCAGGAGGAAGGGACTTCCTTCAAAGATTGAGACTTCAGGGAAGATGGAATTTGGTTTTGCCGACACAAATCCCCTCTTCATACTTGCATCGCTTCATTATTATGAAAGGACAGGAGACGAGATTTTCAAAAGGAGTTTTGACTTCGCTTTAAAAAACATTGTAAATGATGTGAAACTCGAAAATGATCTTGTCAGCCACGACCCAAAAATGACATGGATGGACACCCTTGAAAGGAATTTTGCTATAGAAGTGCAGGCTTTGTGGTCCAGGATTTTCCGTGATTATAAGAAGCCATACCATCAGAAGATTGAAAGCAAGTTAAATGGCCTTTACTGGGATGAAGAGGAAACATACTATGCGGACTCCCTTAAAATTAACAGCCATCCTTCAATATCAAATCTGGACACGTCAAATCCCCTCTTTCATATATTATTCAATGAAACGGATGAAATCCGCTCCATTGCTGTTCTTGAAAAGATAAGGACACATTTCGAGAGTAGTTGGGGTGTTTCAACGTGGTCAAGAACAGCTCCAAACTATTCCCCTGATGGCTATCATAACGGCTCTGTATGGGGCATGACGACGGGAATCGCATCATGCGCATCTTTCAAGTATGGCGACCAGAGGAAAGGACTGGATTACCTGAAGAATCTCGCTCTTGACGTCAGGAGAAACACTCTCGGCGGGATGTTTGAAACTATGAGTTCTGATAGCGGCCATCTTCTCGGATGCGGAATGCAGGCATGGTCTATGTCGATGTATCTTCTAGCCGTTACAGAATACCTTTTCGGCATAAAGTACGACTCAAAAAATCTGACAATTAATCTGAAGCCTTCCATTCCTGAAGGGTGGGACAAGATGAAAATCATCGGAAAGAAGATAGATAACGTCCCGACTGATTTCATCATAACTTCTGAGAATGATAAAATCAGGATAAAGATTGATGCGAAGAGTGATTACAGAAAAAAGATAATGTGCAGGCTGGAGATGCCCGGCAATGTAAAGATAATCAGTGCAAACGACAGTGAGATTCGAAAAAATATTATGACTTTCCCTTTAGAAAGGAAAAATATTATTGTCTGCACTATGATAAAATAAGCAAAAACGCTGAATGATTATTTTATTCAATAAGGCCGAATCTCGGGCTTTTGTTGCTGTCGTCAAGATTTATTTTCCCTTCCCTCGCAAGCCAGCCGAGAGCGACAAAAACATCGTCTTTGCTAAGATTAGTCTTTGAAGTAAGCTGGTTGACTGTCTGAGGGCTTCTCCTTTTAAGTTCCTGCCATACGAGACCGGCTTTGCCGCCGAACATTTCCAATACATCTGCCATCTCAACACCTAACCATTATTTTAGATAATTTTTATCGGGGTTCCATATAAAGCTTTTATATTTTACTTCTTATTTGTACGCAATAATTTTGAAAGTTTTCTGGTTTGATTTATTATCCAGAGCCTACAAATATGATAACAGGATGAGGCAATGGCAATGAAGAAATATGATATTGTCACAATGGGCTCTGCAACCATCGATATTTTCGTGGATACAGGTTCCGACCTTTTCAGAAAGGGAAAGCAGAAGGGCATAGTTGAAGTTCCATTCGGCTCTAAGATAGAGGCAAAGGCCGTGCATTTTGATGTGGGGGGCGGAGGAACTAATACCGCCGTATCATTTTCAAGAATGGGTTTTAAGACTGCTTTCATAGGAAAAATAGGAGACGATGAAAACGGAAACATGATATTGTCAAACCTCAGAAAGGATAAAGTGGATACATTTTTTGTGGCCAAGACAAAGGAGCCTACCGGATTCAGTGTCATACTTGACGCAGAAGGCCGTGATAGGACAATAATCGTCCACCGGGGCGCAAACAACCGTCTTAAACCCGACGAGGTCAAAGTAAGCAAAATTAAAACAGACTGGCTCTACTTCGCAACAATGATTGATGAGTCGTTTGAGACTATGAAAAAATTAGCCGGCTACGCGAAAAGAAAAAAGATAAAGGTGGCGTTCAACCCGAGCCCGCATCTTGCTGAAAAAGGTCTTCGGGGATTAAAGGCAATACTTGATGCCACTGACATACTTGTTCTGAATGACAAGGAAGCAAGAATTCTGTCAAAGAAGAACGGCCTCCAGGTGATGGCCGACGTTCTTCAGAAGTCCTGCAGAGGCATAGTTGTCATAACGCTCGGGCATAAGGGAGCTATGGCTTTCGATGGGAAAAAGATGTACACAATACTCTCCAGAAAGATCAAAGTTTTGGAAACGACAGGAGCCGGCGATGCGTTTGCATCGGGTTTTGTTGCCGGCTATATAAGAAGCAATGATATTGATTTTGCATTGAAAATAGGACGTGCGCAGGCGGAAAGCGTAATTACCCATTATGGCTCAAAGAACAGGCTTCTCGGATGGCACGAGCTGAACAAATTAATAGGGAAGTAAATCAATAATTAACCATGTCTGGCAAGAAGCATGATAAAAGCCTTAAGATGAAAAAGATAAGCAGGAACGGAAAATTTTTTTTTCTGGCTCTTGATCAGGGCCTTGAACACGGGCCCGATGATTTTGATGAAAAGACAATTGATCCGGAATACATTATTGACCTCTCGACTAAGATGGATATAACAGGGCTGATTCTCCAGAAAGGCCTCGCGATAAAATATTCCGAGAATTATATGAAAAGGGTTCCGCTCATACTGAAGCTTAACGGCAAGACTTCCCTTGCGAAAACAGAGCCGTTCGCTCCACAAATAACTTCTGTAAAGGATGCAGTCGATATGAGGGCAGATGCGGTCGGATATACTATTTATGTTGGTTCCGAAAGAGAAAATGAAATGTTTAAGATAGCAGGAGAGATTGAAGAAGAGGCGAGAGATTATGGACTGCCTTTTATTATCTGGTCTTATCCGAGGGGAAAATCTGTTCTGAAGCCGGACAGTTTTGAATCCATTGAATACGCGGCAAGGGTTGCACTTGAGCTTGGCGCTGATATAGTGAAGATTCATTACACGGGCAGCAAAAAAAGTTTCACCGAAGTCGTCAGGGCTGCCGGAAAATGCAAAGTTGTTTCTGCCGGAGGACCGCTTGAACCGTTGGATAAATTCTACAAGGATTCCGCCGACATAATGGATTCGGGAGCGGCCGGAATGGCTGTCGGAAGGAATATCTGGCAGAATAAAAGTCCTGTTTATGTTGCAAAAAAACTTGCATCGATAATTTTTGATAAAGAAAGGTGATTTGATGGCTGTGGAAAATTTCTGGGATATTATTAAGTTTCCTTCGTCGGCTGACGGGAGGATGATTTACAAGAATTACATCAACGGTGAGTGGGTTGAATCTTCAGCAAAGAAGACGTTTGATGTTCTCAATCCTGCCGACGGAACCATCGTTGGAAGGGTTCAGAAGTCGACACGAGAAGATGCGGATTCCGCAATTGATGCAGCATTCAACACGAAAAAAGTCTGGGCAAACACGCCTGCAGTCGAGCGGTCAAAAATTCTCAGTAAGGCTTCCGACTTAATCAGGGATCATAAAGATCACATCATAGAAATGCTTGTTGAAGAATCCGGAAAGCCTCTTCTCACCGCAACTGATGAAGTCCTGGCGGCGGCTGAAAGGATTGAATATGCATCGGAAGAATGCAAGTACATCTTCGGCGATGAGATGGACGGCCACATGTCTCCGCATAAAATCGGGAAGATTGGATTGCTTTTCAAAAGGCCTTTAGGCGTCGTTCTTGCTGTTTCATCGTTCAATTACCCTCTTCACATAGGAACATGTAAAATCGCACCGGCGCTTGCTGCGGGTAACACCGTTATTTGCAAGCCGGCATCAGACGATCCCATATCACTGGTGCTTCTTGCAAGGATATTTGAGGCGGCCGGCCTTCCGAAAGGCGCATTCAATGTGATAACCGGCGGAGGGAAGGACATCGGGGACCATCTTGCGGAAAGCGAGAAGATTGACATGATTTCATTCACAGGAAGCACCGACACAGGAAAGCATGTCGCAAAAATATCCGGAATGAAAAAGCTTCACATGGAGCTTGGCGGGAAGGCCGCATGCATAGTCCTTGCTGATGCAGACCTTGAGCTTGCCGCAAAGGAAATCGTCAAGGGAAGCTTCACTTATGCAGGGCAAAGATGCGACGCCATTTCAAGGGTTCTTGTAGAGGAAAGTGTCGCGGACAAACTAATAGAACTTGCGGCAAAAGAGCTCGACACATGGAAGATGGGAAACCCGAAAGATCCCAATGTAAAAATCGGACCCGTCATAAACAAATGGGCATTTGAAACAATCACAGACCTAATTGACGACTCCCTAAAGAAAGGAGCAAAGATGGTTCGCGGCGGAAAGAGGGAAGGGCTTTTCATAGAGCCTGTCATACTCGACAACATGAACCTTGATATGAGGATAATGTGGGAAGAAACATTCGGACCTGCTGTCCCTTTCTATCGGGTCAAGAATTATAATGAAGCTCTGGAAATTGCCAACAGGAGCGAGTTCGGACTTGATAACTGCATATTCACCCAGAACATTGACAAGGCACTTGATGCCGGGCTGAAAATGGAATCCGGAACTGTCAGCATAAACACGTCGCCATCGCATGGGCTTGGATTCTTCCCGTTCGGCGGGGACAAGGATTCCGGAGTCGGGAGAGAAGGAATAAGAGAAAGCATCAAGGATATGACAAAAAGCCATGTCGTGATACTGAAGCTAAAATAATCTTTCTTTTTTCAAACATTAAATATACGAATTCCATATTACTATTATGATTGACACTTTCAGCATTCTTACTTTACTTGGAGTCACTATTGTAGTCGGGTATATAGGCTCGCTTATTTTCTACAAGACAAAAATTCCTGATGTTATATGGCTTTTGCTTTTCGGCCTGATTGTCGGCCCTCTTTTTGGTCTTGTTGAAACATCTATGTATGTCACAATATCATCCTTCCTTGCAGCGGCTGCTATACTTCTCATACTTTTTGATGCGGGCCTTAACATGGACTTTTACCAGACCGTCAAGAATTTCTCAAGGTCCATGCTGTTCTCCGTATTGGGGCTTGCATTCTCTATGATTTCCATAGGAATATTCTCATGGGCTTTCTTTGGTCTTGATATCCTTACGGGGTTGTTTATCGGCGCTGTTCTAGGCGGAACGAGCCTGCCTATAGTAGATGCGATTGTCAAATCAGTCAAAGTTAAGGAATCGGTAAGGTCGCTTCTTGACATTGAGTCCATCATAACAGATCCCATGGTAATTGTCATTGCAATAGCCCTTCTGGGATTAATAATACCGACAGCCGGCAACCAGATTTCAGCCATACAGAGCATACTCGGCGCGTTTTCAATAGGTGCTGTCGTCGGCCTTTCTGTAGGAATAGTATGGCTCTACATGCTTAGAATTCTCAGAGGAAAGCCTTTCGATTACATGCTGACACTCGGTGTCTTGTTGATTATCTATGTTTTTGTCGAGGCTAACGGAGGCAGCGGTGCGATTGCATCTCTTGTCTTCGGCCTCGTTCTCGGAAATGCAGAGACGTTCACGAGTATTTTCAAAATAAGGAAGAAGCTTGAACTGGATGAAAAAATGAGGGGGTTCCAGTCTGAAATAACGTTCTTTATGAAAGCTTTCTTCTTCGTGCTTCTGGGACTCATATCAGTGATAAATGTACAATATATAGTCTATGGTCTCGTGACCGCTGCTATCCTTATACTTCTGAGATTTGCAGTGGTTTATATTGGAACAAGGAACATGAAGCTTGAACGTCTTGACAGGAATATAATGAGGATAACCGTTCCGAGAGGCCTTGCTGCGGCCGTCCTCGCACAATATCCGATGACATACGGAATTCCGGGAGCTGAGATGATATCGAGCATAGTTTTTGTCGTCATCCTAGCGACTGTCGTCTATTCAACTGTCGCTGTAAAAGTGGTTTCAATAATGGAGTCAAAGAGGCCGGGAGTCAAGCAGTCTTCAGGAAAAAACAAAGAAGAGGGGGAAGTAGTCAGTTTCGTGAAGATAAAGAAATAATATTATTTCCCTCCCAGGATTTTTGCATTTTTCATTAATTTCTTATACGTTTCTTCGATAGGTTCTACGATAACCCTCGTGCTGTTCGTGACTTCCATGAAGCCGAAATCCCTTTTGTATCTTGGGACAACATGGACATGAAGATGCGTTATAGATCCTCCGGCGCAATCCCCTGCCATATTGAGTCCTATGTTCATCGCAACAGGGGTTTCCACTTTCCTGATGAGCTTCACCGTTTTGTTTATCATCTCAACAATCGCAACTCTCTCCTTCTTTGTAAGTTCATCAAACCACACAACATGCCTTACCGGAACAATCTGAAGATGGCCGACGTTGTAAGGGTATATGTTCATAACAACCATCAAAGTATCGTCCTGATAAAGTTTTTTTGTCGGTGTTTTGGGGTCGTCTTTAGCTATATTGCAAAATATGCAACCGCAATCTTTGCATTCATTTTCGTGGTTCTTTTTCACATATTTCATCCTCGAATTGGGAAACAAAAAATTCTTAAACATGCAGTTACCTCTTCAATCCCTCAATAAGCTCCAGCATCTCCTTTTCGGGATCCTTTGACTTCATGACCCCCGAAGAGAGTAAGACTCCTGAAGCACCCAGCTCAAGCGCTTTTGAAACGTCTGCGCTTTTCTTTACGCCGGCACCGACAAGGACCGGTATATTGCTATTCATCTTCCTTACCATTTCAATGGTCTTTGTTATAAGCTGCGGCCTTGCTTCCGAAACGGATATATTGCCTGCTATCAGTTCCGGAGGCTCGACAGCGATGAAATCAGGCTCGAAAACGCTTATGGCTTCAGCGACCTCAGCGTCCGGAGCACATGCAACCGTTTTCATGCCCTCCTCCTTGGCAATATCTATAGCCTTTTCTATCTGGTCTATCTCCATCCTGTGTTCGGAATGGTTAATCAGGGTTCCTTCCACTCCTGCCTCCTTCACATCTTCAGCAAGTGTCCATCCTGTATGGCTTCCCGGCTCGATGGGGTCTATATGCTGGGCATATACAGGTATAGAAACGGCATCTGATATCATCCTGATGTCGGCTGCCTGGACAGCTAGAATTATATTGACTCCTTTCTCTTTTGCAACTCTATCGGCAATCTTCGCTATCTCAAGCGCTCTGTGGCCTGCTCCGCTCTCATATGTCTTGAAATTGATAAGAATAACTGGTTTCATGGAATCACGCTCATATTTACATATTGAGGGGCACGAATATAAGAATCGGGCGGGAATCTATATATACATTAACTTTATTAATGTTATATTCGATTAATATAGAACATTCGAGTGATGTATATGCTTAAACATCTTACAGAGATATGGAAAAAACCTAAGGAAAACCTTGGCGATGTCTGGAAGAACAGGTTAATCAAACTGAGAACTGAAGGAACTGTTGTCAGGGTTGACAAGCCGACAAGGCCCGACAGGGCAAAAAGGCTTGGCTACAAGGCGAAACAGGGTTTTGTCGTCGTAAGGGCAAAGGTTCCTAAAGGGACCAGAAAAAGGCCAAAAGTTGCCGGTGGACGAAGACCAAAAACGGCTGGTAGATTTTTTCCTCCTGACAAATCCAAACAGCAGATGGCCGAAGAAAAGGCCTCAAGAAAATATCCTAACATGGAAGTCCTTAATTCATACTACCTCACAGAAGACGGAAGACACAAATGGTATGAGATAATACTTGCCGATACATCCCATCCGGCCGTTAAAAAGGATAAAGAGAGGAAATGGGTAGCTTCCGGAAAACATAAAGGCAGAGCAAACAGGGGTCTCACGTCATCAGCCAAAAAGAGCAGAAGAGAAAAGTAAAACTTCGTCTGAAAAAGCTTTTCATCATGAGCGGATTTCAGCTCATATCATTTCTATTTCATCAAATACCGACCTGCAACATTCGCATGTAAATCCGTTTTTTATGTTCAGCATATCCGTGTTCAGGTGACCACATCGAGCACAGGTCCATATCCCCGGTTCACCCTGCATAATTGAGTGTTCTTTACATGATTTATAAAAATATTCTTTCTACGTTTTGATATTTGCAGTTCTTTTTTGTAACGGCGCTGAACATTCGGAAATATAACCCATTAGAATTTTATTAATCTTTTTTGATTTTTAGATATCAAAGAAAAATAATAAATAACATTTGTCAAAAATATATATAATAAATCTTAAATGACCTTCAGATAACTATCATTAGAGTTAAATTAGCGAGGGGTTGGATGGCTTTAAGAGGGTTAGCTTTAATGGATGTCGATGTGGATATAAGGAAACTTTGCGCGGCCGCCCTGGAAAGAAGTGCGGCGGTTAACAAACACACAGTTCACGAATGGCCGGTTTTCAGGGAAGAAGTGGATACGCCACCATGCCCGATCTTTGAATATCTGGGAGTGCGTCAGTTTTCCCCGAAAATTTGAGCATGATAAATCTCGACCACCGTATTGGCATCTTTCCAGCAGTTTTTAGATGAACCCTGCTTCAGGCATAATTGCTCCAGAAATTCTGTTTTGTCAGGCAACTGCTCCCAGACCTGCGGAAGAAACGTCGACTGCTTCCACCCCGATTTAAGGACAACACCGTCTTTCAAAGGGACCAGTTTTTTTAAGAGGTCTTCCGGTGATGAGTGCTCAAGTTTTTTCGGGACACTAAGAACTGAAATTTCGATTTCTATATCTTTCAGTTCGTCATAAGTTAGGGGTGGGAACCGATTGTCTTGAAAGGCCGCATTGATTGCATTGTCAATCACGCATCTGTAAAGAGGCTCGTGGGGGATTATATGCCCGATACATCCTCTCAGTTCACCGTTCTTGTTAAGAGTTACAAACCCTCCCTGAACCCTTTTTAGATTTTCAGATAAACCCGATTCATCAACCTCTGGCATCTTCCCGTCTTTAAGATACGATTCCATTGTTCTTCTTGCAAGCTTTAGTAAAAAATTCTGTTCATCTTTATTGAGTTCATGTGACATGCTTAAAGATTGTATACAGAATTAAAAACTTTTAAGCCGCAATGTTAAATTTTTAGCATGAAAGGTCAACTAGCACCTGTGGGCTCAGGAGCCTACAGTTTTGAGTCAGGCAACAAGAGCGGCGCTACGCCGGTTGGGGGAGTTATCGGTATTCTGGTATTCTTCCTCTCTTTAGTAGCCACTTTCTTCACTGCACAGTTCGGTTATGCTATCGTGGGCTTCATCCTGATGATATTCATTGCAGCGTCTGTCAGGGTAGCAGCAGAATGGGAACGCGTAATTGTCCTTCGGGTGGGACGCTACTCCAGGCTGGCTGGACCGGGACTTTTTTTCATGGTCCCTATCTTCGAGCAGCTTTTCAGGACAGACTTAAGGACAAGGGTCTGGGATGTCCAGCCGCAGGAGATAATGAGCTCTGACAGCGTTCCCGTAGAAGTCGATGCAGTCATCTACTATAAGATAGATAACCCCAAAAAAGCTGTTATGGATGTAGAAGACTTTGCGACAGCATCAGTCAAGATTGCACAGACAACGCTAAGGGATATCGTTGGAAAATCCGACCTTGACCGCCTTTTAACAAGAAAGGAAGAAATTGGAAAAGATATCCAGAAGATAGTCGACCTTGCGACCAATCCATGGGGGATTAAAATAAGCGGGGTCGAGATAAAGGATGTCATCCTCCCTGAAATGTTAAAGAGAGCCATGGCAAAGGAAGCAGAGGCTTCAAGAGAGAAGAAGGCAAGGCTGATAAAGGCAGAAGCTGAAATGGAATCAGCAAAGAAGTTCTCCGAGGCGGCAGATATCATAGCAAGCAAGCCAAACGCATTGAAACTTCGCCAACTGCAGACATGGCAGGAAATAGGGGCCGAGCAGAATTCCCTGATGATATTAATACCGACAGAATTCGCAAGCGAGGCAAATGCTGTTCTGGGAGCAGCCGCTTTAGGAAAAACAGAAATCGAAAAAATGGAAAAGAAGAAAGCATAAACCCTTCCATTTTCTTTTATTTATAATTATCCCATACAATCTTTTACCATGAGAGAGATTGAGGTCAAAATTCTGGAGATAGACAAGGAAGCGATTTCTGACAAGATTCTCAACCTTGGCGGTGAGCAGACCGATGAAAGGGTTATAGTCGATAATTTCTATGATTATCCTGACGGAAGGCTGAAGAAGATACACGAAGTCCTTCGTGTCAGGAACTCTGAGAAAGAAAAGGAAATAGTATACAAGTGCGCCAAGGAAAAAAATGATGAATTCAAGATACATAGAGAGATAGAGACGAGCTTAGGGAGCCCCGAGACAATGATGGAGATACTTGAAAAATGCGGTCTTGTCATCGTCAGGCACACAGAGAAAAAGAGGACCTCATTCGAATTTGAAAATGTAAAGATAGAGATAGACGAATATCCCGATATACCACCTTTCATCGAAATAGAAGGGCCGGATGAAGAATCAATAAGAACTGCCGTCGAAAAGCTTGGCTATCAGATGAAAGACACGACATCCGTAACGGGCCATCAGGTTATAAGAAAATACGGAAAGGATCCTGCAAATGTCAGATTCTGAGCTATTTTTAATACAGCCCTTCAAAATTATAGCATGACTCTTAAATTACCTGAGCCTTTATCTGACTTGATTGGCGCAGTCGAAAACGGCGCCCTCACGAATTTTTACGGGCCTCCCGGAGTCGGGAAGACGAACATATGCATAATTGCAGCTGTTGAATTCATTAAAAGGGGCGGAAAGGTTTTCTATGTGGATACTGAGGGAGGATTGTCTCCCGAGAGAATGAAACAGGTTGCCGGCGAACACTCTGAAAAATTCCTGAATGAAATAAAGATATTCAATCCGAAGAATTACAAGGAGCAGTCGGACGTCATAAAAGACATCGAGAAACTGAAGAGCGGAATGATTATTGTTGATTCTGTTGTCGCCCTCTACCGTCTGGAGTGCGCAGACCCGAAGAAGGAAACAATCGAGGCAAACAAAGAGCTTTCAATCCAGCTGTCAATACTTTCGAATATTTCAAGGGAAAAGAATTCCCCCGTCATAATAACGTCGCATATATACAAGGACTGGGACACGGGCGAGTCACGGATAATAGGCGGAGACACCATCAGATATTGGTCTAAAGCAATAATACTTTTAGAGCCTACCGGAAGAAGCGGCGAGCGCAAGGCAACGCTGATAAAGCATAGGTCATTGCCAGAAGGAAAGTCAGTGAAATTCGAGATAACGAGCGAGGGGATAAAGCCGAGCAAGTTCAAGATATTCTGAAAGAAAATAAAAAAGAAAAGATTGGAATCAAGGCCCAAATGGCAATCCTGACATTCCCGCCATCGGCATTAGTGCAGTCATTGACGACATAAGCCACATGGCTGAAAGCCCCGCTATTATCATTCCTATTATCACGGGGACAAGCACTGCCAGAATGGCATTACTGCTTTTCATATCCTGAAGCTTCTTAAGGCCAAGATATTCGAGGTATAGGGTCCAGATACCTGTTATGAAGTTTATTACGGGCACCCATCCAAGAACCAGTGTCGGTGTCATTGAATATGCAGTGACTTTATATGTCTGCTCGTATCCTTTCTTTGCGCCGAATATTAATGCGAATATGTGCAAAATAATGGCCCCTATGAAAGAACCGACCGCCAGCATTACATACATTGTCACAAGCGTTGTCACGAAGAGCATTGGCCCCATGACTCCTCCGGTAACCGCTGATATCACGGCCGATAATACCGCCAATATGGTTCCGACCATGAGCAGATACTTGAGGGCATCTACGAGCCCAGTTTTCTTTTCCTTTTCAAATGCCTCTTCGGGCTTCAGAAGATATGACTTTATTTTCTCTACTAACGCGTTTATATCCATATATAATATTTTCATTTGGGGTGTATATATAATACTTATATTGACAAAAAATAGTGATTAAAGGGGGGAGAATATGAAAAAGGACAAAGAATCAGATGTACAGGGCCTCGGATGGCGTGTCGGGCTGTCAATAATAGTAGCCATCGGATGGGTCGTTTTCATTATCTTGTGGCTGTTCTTCTATGCAATAGATTATAATATCTACCAGAATATTGCCGTAGCGATAGCTTCGCTTCTCATAGGAACGGCCATATTGGGAGCCTCGTGGGCTACCTGGGGAATAAAGCAGCGCAACTGGTGCTTTGATAAAAAGAAGAAAGGTGGATGAATGGTTGAATATGGAAAGATTTTAGGGGATGCTCTTCGCTTCGGTGTGGAGCCGAGGAGATGGCTTCCCGTACTGGTACTTGACGCAGTGGCGTTCCTGCTCGCGTTCTCATATCTTATGTCGAACGCTCTTGCGATACAGCAGCTTGTGCAGGGAAACATCAACGCGCTTCTTATGGCGTCCTCGGTTGCTGGAATGGTGGGCATGATTTCATTAGTGTTCATAATCTGGTCGCTTCTCAGGCTATACATAGTAGGCGCTCTCATACACCAGTCAGTAAAACCTAAGGAATATGATAAGAGTTGGAAAGTCTCAAAAGAAAGATACGGCTCTATTCTTGGGGTCGGAATAGTCGTAGGCGTCATTTCCGGAATCGTTAGCATGGTTCCTTACGTAGGATGGGTATTCTCGATAATAGTAAGCCTGATGTTCTTCTTCGCGATGCAGATAGCAATAGCAAAGAAATCGAAGTTTGATGAGGCTCTAAGAGAATCGTATGGAATCTTCAGGAAGGAGACAGTAAACGTTTTCATCGCATGGATATTGACATCGATCCTTGGCGGGGTCATCATAATGGTATTCATGATACCCATGATGGCTACGATATGGTCGATAATGCTTCCTGCAATGATGACGATGCAGGCGAACTCGAACGGGATTGAAGTTCTGTCGATGCTTATCATGAACGGATGGACAGTAGTCCCAGCGGCAATTGTATACCTTGTGGGACTGGCGTATGTGACAGTCTTCTCGGCGAACGCGCAGACGAACTTCTATCTGAAGATGAAAAAATAAGAAGGATTCTTTCCTTTTTCTTTAAATTTATTTCTTTAGCTTGATGGAAAGCTCTTCTGCCCATTTCCTGACTTTCTCAGGGTCTCTGTTATCAAAAACAGTCTTTCCAAAAATCTTCATCATTCCACCAAAAGCAGCATTTGATACGAAGTTTACATCGGAGAACTGGCGGGTTATACTCCCGTTGTATTTCTCCAGGGCGCTGTCATGCTCTTTGGGGTCTCCGCCGCCTCCGCTTACAATGAACAAACCGGCTTTCTTTTTTGACAGATTGTTTCTCTTGAAGAAATTTTCGACTTCTCCATAAATCTTTCCGCACCTTACAGCTCCGCCAACGACAACATTATCATATGCAGAAGCTATGAATTTCTTGTCCTTCCTGAGGTTTACAAGTTCTGTCTCAATACCATTATCTCTAAGCGTCTTAGCAATGAGGGTAGCGGCTTCCTCGGTTACCCCGCTCTTGGACGCAAAAGCAACGACAGTTTTTCCTTTCATAATTAAAGGAGGGGTGTGGGAAAATAAAAAGATTCGCAGCTTCCAGCTAAAACTCCTCTTCCCAAAAATCCTTATACATTTTCACCACAAAAAATGATTCTCCCAAATCGTATATAAGGGCTTTCCAGAGAGCTGAATAGTGAAAAGTGAATCCTTATAACTAAGAGCATCCAATTAGAATAATGGATACGTCAAAGCTCATCGGGCTTATTCTCTTCGTCGTGGCGGCAGTAATGTTCGTTCTGGCTTATGTTTTCATGCAGACAGGAGAAGGCTTGTGGACTGGTTTGTTATTCTTCGGCATACTTCTCGCGCTCGTCGCCCTCGCACTCATGGGCTCCGGCGGAAAGAATAAGGACTGATCTACGGGTAATGAACTTTTCTTTTCATCTCTTTATCAATCTTACTTACAATTTGTGTAAAGGGGGATGTGATAAAATGGCATCAAAATACAGGGTTCATAAGTTTGAGATAAAGATGGCAAAGGACCAGTACAAACTGGAAGAGTTCTTAAACAGCATGAACGGAGAGGTAGTATCGATTATACCGAATTCCGTTCCGGCAGCGGATATTGATTTTGTTCTGATTGTAGAGAAGAGACGGTAACTCTTTGAACAATACCCATTTAAAAACTTTGTAGTGATAACAAAAATATTATGAGCCGAATAGATAGAGCAAGAATCATTATGGATGAGATAGAACCTGCTATATTTACGTACAGCATATTCCAAGCAGGAGCCAACCTTTTTGCACCGGTCGCCATATACGCAGCAAAGGGTTTCCAGACACTTGAAAACTCATGCGACGAGCAGAATACCCATCCGTCTTTATGGATGTCTCATGCAGGTCCTGCAGGAATAGGACAGTATTCATTGAGAAGAAAAGAGCCTGCAGGTGTTTTAGCTAAAATAGATGCTCATTTCAGGTATCCGACAACTGAGGAGATGAACCGCGACTTTGAGCATTACGGTGATCAGGTTCTCGGTCCGCAGGTAAGCGAGGTCAAAAACGATGAAAAGAAGAATTGGAAAAATAATCCGCAGTTCAAATTTTGGGGTGAATATCATTATTTCACGGGCCCCCTACGCCTGATAAAGACAGTAACTCTTTCAAGCGTGTTCCCTGGTGACATACCGAAGAACATGGAACCATTCTTCAAAGAAATCTCCGAGGCATCTCATCAGGACGAACCCATAATTGGTTCATATCCCGGCTACCAGTTCCTGCACGCGAACGGGGGAGTACTGCGTTGCCTTCCCTTTTCAAAAAGAGAAGATTTTGATCCTGATAAAATGAAACCTTATGGAAAGGTTGAAATGTCGGATGGACAAATGATGTATACTCCGCCCCCAAGACCAGAAAAGGTAGTAGAACCGATTGATTTCTCATCAATGATTGTTGAGGAAATTTAGAATTGCGGATATTCATTTATAACAGCTTCCGCATTTCGCTTTCTTATCGACAAGCTCCAGAAGTCCTGAAATCTTCTTTTCATCAATCTCTTTTACGTCTCTGAACTTCAGATGCCTCATCATTCTTCCTTTTCCTGAGAAATTATCCGCATCTTTCTTCGGAAGCCCTTCAACCGAAAAGCCGAGATTGACGCTGTCCTTAAGGCTCACTATATAGAATTTTCCGTACCACGGAACGCCCAGCTTCATTTTCTCTTCAGCCTTCGGGAACTTCGCGAGGATAATCTTCCTTAATTTCCTGCAAATCTCCTTCTGGGGAGATTTCTGCTTTTCAATATACTCATCGACTTCTTTGGATTTCATAAGTATCATTTATTGAGGGTTTTATTCTAATTGATCTCTGCTTTCAATAAGAAATTCTGTTATAAAATCGGCAGTTTCTTCAAGAGTTTTTTTATCTCTTACAAGTATGTTGGGTATTCTGAGAGTAAGAAAACCTTTTTTGAAAGAAAAGAATGTTCTTTTAAGATCAGCCAAAGCCTGCTCCTTTTTCAGATTGTGCTGTACGCCATCAACCTCTATGTTAACTTTAGCATCAAAGACTGCTATATCAATATGCTTGAAACCGTCAAATTTCTCCAATTCAACTGGAACACCCCTACTTTTCAATGCTTTTCCAAGTTCTAAAGCCTCCGGCGTTGATTTCTTTTCTTCTTTTTGATGAAACCTGCAAAGGGGTCTCCTGTATTTGCCAGTTGAAAAAAGGAACTCGTCCTCTGTTATTGGTTTCCTGCACTCATTACAAAAATATTTTGACATGATTGTGGTTTAGGTTGAAGGTTTATAAAATAAGATTTTTCAAAGTCGGCATCTAAATCCGAGACGGACGATTTTCTAAAGATCTTAAACAAGTAAAACAAATCTAAACTATGCAGATTTCTATTTTAGACGATGATGTATTGAAGCACTACAAAAGCCCGAGCCAGATAATCAGGGTACTTTCTGAAAACTGGTTCTCTTCTGAAATGTATTGTCCTTGTTGTCTTAATGGGAATGTAGAGTCTCTGAAAAATAATACAAAAGTTCTCGATTTTATCTGCCCTAAATGTAGAAACGATTTCCAGTTGAAAGCTTCCAAAACAAAATTTGGAAAAAGAGTTGTTGATGGAGAATTCTATACTATGACATCTTCTATTGGAGCAAACAGAATTCCAAATTTTCTTCTGATGCATTACTCGAGAGATGAATGGGTTATAAAAAATCTTTTCATGGTACCACGTTTTTTCTTTTCTCTTTCGATAATTGAGAAAAGAAACCCTACAAAACCAAAGGGGAGGTCTAATGAATGGGTAGGGTGTAATATACTTCTTGATAGGATACCTGAAGATGGAAGGATACCAATAATCAGAAATGAAGAAATAATATCCAAAGAGAAAGTCAACAAAGCATGGAAAAGAATGAGTTTCCTTAATGAAAAACGACCTGAACTTAGGGGATGGACTTCCGATGTCCTGAAATGTGTTGAAGATTTGAGAAAAGAACAATTTATTCTGAAAGATGTGTATAAATTTGAAGACTATCTAAAAGAACTGCATCCTGCAAACAACAACATAAAAGCAAAAATAAGGCAACAGTTACAAATTCTTAGAGATAAAAATTTGCTGGAATTCAACTCGAGAGGAGAATATAAAATAATAAGGATGTAGTAATTCTTAACAGTTCCTTAACATTTTCTTGATAATGTTTTATAAGCAATCCTGATCAAGATCGGATCGATGTATCTTGGTTTTAATTGATAAAATCTTCTACAGGGAAAGAGACATCGTCCTTTATCTGGGCGACTGCACCACGATACTTTCTATGATTGCAGGCAATAGCATCGACATGATCTTCGCGGACCCGCCTTACTTTTTGTCCAATGGCGGTATTACCTGCAAGGCAGGTAAGATGGTCCGTGTTGATAAGGCGGAATGGGATAAGTCCAACGGCTTTAAGGACAATTTCGATTTCACGCTTAAGTGGCTCTCAGGATGCAGGGAAGTCCTTAAAGATGGCGGAACTATCTGGATTTCAGGAACACCCCATAATATTTATTACATTGGTTTTGCATTGCAGACTCTGGGATTCAAGATATTAAATGAGATTTCCTGGTTCAAACCAAATGCGCCTCCGAATCTTTCCTGCAGGTATTTTGCTCACAGTCATGAAACTGTTCTCTGGGCAAGAAAGAACGGAAGGCACAAGTTCAATTATCAGAAAATGAAGGACTGGAATTCTGATAAGATTAATCCTAAAGGAAAACAGATGAAAAGTGTCTGGTCAATTCCGTTAACGCCGTTAAGAGAAAAAGTCCATGGAAAGCATCCGACGCAAAAGCCGATAGAACTTTTGAAAAGGATAATTGAATCAAGCACTGATGAGGGGGATTTGGTTCTCGATCCTTTCAATGGCTCAGGGACAACCGGGGTTGTTGCAAAGATGCTTCGAAGAAAGTACATTGGAATAGACACAGAGAAAGAATATCTCGAATTGACCAGAAAAAGATTGTTTAATTTGTCCTGATTCTTTCCGCTAACTTTATATACCTAAAGTGATAAATATATAACATAAAGTTATAAATTTCTAACATTATATTACGAGGCGATATGATGAAAGACGAAATCAAATGGATGTCTGTCCGGCTTCTGCTGGTAATGGTAATGCTTGTCATGCTCTTATGGCGAGGCATAGATGACGTGTCGATGTCCAGCGCGTTCTTTATTTTAGCGTTCATTGTAGTACTGACTTTGTTCAGGAAACGCCATCCGGAAGCCTACCAGAAAGACGAGCGGACAGTAAAGCTTGGAGCTTATGGAACGGCGTGGTCATGGATGCTTACATTCGTCTTTGTCGCTCTGCTTTACTGGGCAGACTATACGAAGCTGGTAACAATGCCGGCAGGCGCCGCCCTTGGATTGGTGTTCTTCTTCATGACGGTGACAATGATTGCGTTCAGATGGTACTATCTTCGGAAGGGCGACGTATAGATGAAAACAAAAATAAAGGAGCTTCGCGCAAGGTTCGGCATGACTCAGGACGACCTTGCAAGGATTGTGGGGGTCAGAAGGGAGACCATTGTCTTTTTGGAGAAAGGAAAATACAACCCGTCCCTTAAACTGGCTCATGATATATCGAAAGCCCTCAAGTCTAAGATAGATGAGGTTTTTGTTTTTGAGGATTAGATCACTGCCTGATATATTCGGTCCTGCTGCATTTTTCTCCGCACTTCGAAAGCTCGGATTCAAGCGCGTTTTCGTAAGGCTCCTGAGAAACTATAGTTCTTTCGGCGTCTACAACGAAGTATATTCCCTCGGAGGTCCGCATGACCGTCAATACATTCCCTTCCTGAAGAAGCATTGAGGCAACATCCCATGATACAGGAACCGCTTTGTCCTTTGTGAAAAAGAACCATGTTCCGCCGAAAACTGCGACAGCTATGATTGCTATAATGCCTATAATGATTACAATCCTCGCCTTGTTCATGTCGCTTGCCATAATAACAGTATGTATGTTTCTTTTTTTAAATCATGCCATTTGCTTGGTCTTATTTTCGGGAAATCCCGCAATAAAACGAAAAGAGATTATTAATCTTAATTCAACTATTATTTAGCAGGTTAATGCAATCTGTTTAAACAATGAAGGTGATTATATTATGAGTAAAGATAATAAGCCGAATGCTGCGAGCCTTGGGCTGGCCATTTTTTCTGTGGTAGTCCTTGCTGTATCAGCGTTCATTCTGACAACACCGGGTATCAGCAACCCTATTTCTGTTGCGCTGCAACGGGGCACATACAGTTCGTCGAGCTTCGACCCAATTTCCCCCGTGAATACGAAACAATTTTCAACGGTTGATGAGTTCACGAATTTCGTGAAATCCAATCAGGGCGGCAGCTATTATTATAGCGGAAGCGGCTTCGCAAGAAGCACAGGAGTAATGGAAGAATCTATAGCAATGGATTCCATGGCAACTCCTACTGCAGCTCCTTTGGCGGACGGAATTCAGAAGGCAGGTGAATCCGGTTCTTCATGGGACTACTCTGAAACGAACGTCCAGGTCAAAGGTGTTGATGAAGCTGACATCATAAAAACCGACGGCAACTACATTTATACGATTACGGGAAACACAGTCTTTATCATAAAGGCATATCCAGGAGAGGACGCGGAGATTGTTTCCACTATAAAGTTCGATAACAGCCCGAGCGACCTTTTCATAAACGGAGATAAGCTTTCTGTTTTTGGAAATTTCAACAACGCGGAATTCTTCAGAAAGATTGATTTTCGCCCCAAATACGGAATGACTTACTTCAACATATATGATATTTCTGACAGGGAGAATCCAACCCTTACGAAGGAGTACAAGTTTGAAGGAAATTATTTCCGTGCAAGAATGAAGGGCGACTATGTATATTTTGTCTCAAGTTCCATGCCCGACTACAGGACGGACTTCCCGACGCCCATAATCGTCAGAGGCGAAGAGAAGATATCAATGCCTGTTTCAGACATCTATTACTTTGACATCCCTTACACGAATGCTCATCTTATGACAGTCCATGCAATAAATCTTGCCAACCCATCCGATGATATAGATTCAAAGGCAGTCTTTGTGGAATACAACCAGAACTTATACATGTCTCACGATAACATATACATCACATACACCGAACAGATAAATGAATGGGATATCCAGAAAAAGATTATAATGCAGCTCATGGAGCCTTATTTGTCGGATGCTGACAGGACTGTAATAGAGAAGATAAAACAGACAGACAATGATGTACTGTCACAGTATGAGAAGGATGCAAAGATATTCGAGATTTATCAGAACTATGCAAACTATCTCACACAAAAAGAGCAGGAAGCTATGCAGGATCAGGCCGAAATCCTTCTGAAGGCGGAGCTTGCAAAATATGACTACTTCGAATACACTGTAGTTAACAAGCTCGGATACGACAACGGGCAGATTTCTGTTGATGCGAACGGAAAGGTCCCGGGACATATAATGAACCAGTTCTCAATGGACGAGAACGATAATGTATTCAGGATTGCAACGACCGTCTCAAGAAGATGGTCGCAGTTTGGTTCGGAAACCATCGAATCACAGAATAATGTCTATGCACTCGATTCGGGACTGAATATAATTGGAAAGCTGGAAGGACTTGCAAAAGGCGAACAGATTTATTCGACAAGATTCATGGGCGATCGTTTGTACATGGTGACGTTCCGTCAGGTCGATCCGTTCTTCGTCATAGACCTTAGCAACCCGAGGAACATACAGAATCTTGGTGAATTAAAGATTCCGGGATTCTCAAGATACCTGCATCCGTATGATGACAACCATATCATAGGTATAGGTCAGGATGCGACCGAAACCGGAAGAACGACAGGACTGAAGATAAGCATCTTTGATGTGACTAATGTAGTAAGTCCTAAGGAGACGGCAAAGTTCGTGACTGATGAAAGATACGCGCAGTCAACCGCTTTGTACGACCATCATGCGTTCCTTTTCTCGAAAGAGAAGGAGCTTCTCGTAATCCCCGCATATTCATACACATACAAAGGCTACAACGGCGAGGGAAGTTCTGAAGGCTACAACGGAGCGTTCGTCTTCCATATAACTGAAGACGAGATTGTACTTCGCGGCCTCATTGACCATTCAGACAATTCCAACTACTGGTCTCCTCAGGTCGAAAGAAGTCTATACATCGAGGAACTGCTATACACCAAATCTCCTAACCTTCTGAGGATAAATAATATCGAAGATTTGGAATCGGTCAAGAAGATAGAACTGAAAACGGGAACAACCGGAAACATTCCTGTTTATTAACCCCCTTTCTTTTTCTTATTTCATTTTTTTCTGACTAAGTTCAGGATATATCTATAGACTTAATGCAAATCTTTATATATTAGTAATTTATATTTATTAATAATAATTATTATTAATAAAACATAAAGGAGATATAAATGGGGAAAAATCGCATGACGAGCCAGAGACTAAAGATACTTGAATATCTCAGAAGTGTTAAGACGCATCCTACCGCCGAGATGGTCTACAAAGCTGTCTCAAGAGACCTTCCCGCAATTACGTTAGCAACTGTTTACAGGAACCTTAATCTTTTAGCAGAGCAAGGACAGATATTAAGGTTTGAGATAGGAAAGGAGTATCGGTTTGACGGCGATACCTGCTGCCACCAGCATTTTGTCTGTACGAAATGCGGAAAACTGATTGATATATTTAACAAGAAACTTTCAGAGCAGGCCATGAAAAGCGTAGATTCTGAAGAGTTCTTCCCAAAATCCGTTAGAATAATATTTTATGGAACATGCAAAAAATGCAAGAAAAAAGGAGAGTGATTATATGGTAAATCTATGGAGATGCGAAATTTGCGGAGATCCTTACATAGGCGATGAGTCACCTGCCAATTGTCCGTTCTGTGGGGCAAAAAGAAAATTCATAAAAGAATTCAAAGACGCGAACGCTAGCTTTGATGTAGAGCTTAATGATAAAGACAGGGCAAATGCAGAGCACGCTTTGGAAGTTGAAATCGGCAATTCTGCGTTCTATTTCTGCGCTGCAGAAAAGGTGAAAGAGGCAGAAGGTCAGAAACTTTTCAAGGCTCTTGGCAAAGTTGAAGCAGAGCATGCGGCTATTTGGAAGAAAATACTGAAATTGGATTCAATCCCTAAGGGAACTGATAAATGCTCTGTTGAATATAAAGAAGACCTTAAGGATTCCCATGCAAGGGAAGCGAGAGCAATTAATTTCTATAAAAAGGCCGCTTCAGAATCATCTAATCCCAGAATTAAGCAGATATTTAATGCTCTTGTAGAGGTTGAAACAGACCACTTAAAGCTTTCGGAGGAGAGATTATGACAGAGATAAAGGTTTATTCAACTCCGACATGCCCGTGGTGCTACAGGGTAAAAGAGTATCTCGAAGAAAGGGGCATTGAATTCACGGAAATAAATGTAGCAGAAGATTTGGAAGGCCGCGAAGAGATGCTTTCCAAATCAAGGCAGATGGGCGTCCCTCAGATAGAGATAAACGGAAAAATAATAATCGGTTTCAATCAACACGCGATAGACACAGAACTTGAGAAGATTAACGCTGATAATCAATAGAGGTGATAAAATGGCAGAATTTAAAGCTGTTTACAAATGCGAAATATGCGGGAATGTTGTCGAGGTTGTTCATGAAGGGGCAGGCGAGCTTGTATGCTGCGGCCAGCCCATGAAACATATGAAAGAAAACACAGTCGATGCCGCAAAAGAGAAGCACGTTCCTGTAATTGAGAAGATTGATGAGAACAGAGTAAAAGTTAAGGTCGGTTCCGTCGGCCATCCGATGACTGAAGATCATTACATTGAATTCATTGAAGTCGTCACCGAAGACAGGGTTCTCAGGAAATATCTTAAACCGGGAGAGAAGCCTGAAAAGGAATTCAATATAAAGGGAGGAACATTTAAGGCAAGGGAATACTGCAACATTCATGGGCTCTGGATAAGCTCTTGATTTTTTAATAAATATCGGATAGCGATACTATCGAGAATCGATTGTATCGTATTACGATATATTTATATTATCAAATTCAATATTATGATTATGGTCAGAAGAAAGGGTTCCGTTCAGCGTCTGATACTTTTCATGTTATCAGATAGGGACATGTGCGGCTACACGCTCAGGAAAGAGATAAGCAAAATAACAGAAAGCCATGACGTTCCTTCCTGCGGTTCCATATACCCGGCCCTGAAGGAACTCGAAAAAGAGGGTTTAATCGAATCAAGAAAGTCCGATAAAAAGATATTATATAAGATAAATGAAAACGGCAGAAACGCTATTAAAAACCAGATAAAACTAGGCTTCAAGGAGCTCATGAATAAATTCGGTGTTTATGAAAATATATTCAGAAAGGACGATATCCTTTTAACATTCCGCATCTGCCACTTGTTTGAAAAGCAGAAGGATAAGAAAAAGGCTAAAAAGATTCTTACTGAATGTATTAAGAAGTTAGAGGATGGTCAGGATGCAAAAAAATGATTACATAATTGAGTTGAAAAATGTCGGCAGGACGTACCAGCTCGATGAAGTTGAAGTCACGGCATTGAGGAGCATTACGCTCAAAGTCAAAAGAGGCGAATTCCTTTCCATTGTCGGAAAATCCGGCTCCGGAAAATCCACTATGGTAAACCAGATAGGATGCATAGATACCCCGACAAAGGGCGATATCTACCTCGACGGGGAAAATATAGCCGACATGTCAGAAAGCGAACTGGCACAGGTTCGCGGAAGAAAAATAGGATTTATATTCCAGACTTTCAATCTCATGCCCACATTATCTGTCTACGAGAATGTCTCGATGCCTCTGGTTTTTCAGGGCGTCTCATTAAGCGAAACCAAAGAAAGGATTGAAAAGGTTCTGAAACTTGTCCAGCTCGATCACCGAAGAGATCATAAGCCGGGAGAGCTTTCTGGAGGAGAGCGCCAGAGAGTAGCTATTGCAAGAGCGCTTGCAAACAACCCAGAGGTCATATTAGCTGACGAACCTACGGGCAATCTTGACAGCAAGACAGGAAAGCAGATAATTGAATTCCTTATAGAACTTAACCAGAAAAATAATGTGACTGTCATAATGGTCACACACGATGATGATCTTGCAAAACTCGCCGACAGGACCGTGGTCCTGTTTGACGGGCTGATAGTCGATGAAAAAATCAATACAGAAAAAGACAAAAACGGTGCTATCAGGAAACTCGAGGAGGCAATAAAAATCAAAATGGAATGGGAAGAAAAGATCAATAATAAAGATAATTCTGAGGTGAAGAAATGAAAAAGGAGATTGTTTTATTGACGGTTCTGGCAGTTCTGCTGTTATCACTGACAGTTAGCGTGAAAGCTGCTGAAGACCCGAGGATAAGCGTAAGTTTCATAAGCCAGACTCCGGATCCGGTAGAGCCCGGAGATTATGTAGAGCTCAGATGGAAGATAGACAACCTGGCTTCAAAAAGCACCGATTACACATTTGAGCTTGATTATAATTACCCCTTCAGCCTGGATCCCAGCGAAACCGCCAGAAAAAGCGTCGGCTCTCTGACCGGCTACCAGACACTTACAGACGGCGCGATAATCTACTGGAAAGCAAGGGTCGCCGAGGATGCCGTGGAAGGCTATATGAATAAGGTAAAACTCAAATACTGGAAAACAAGCGAACCAGACTTTGTCATCAGCTCGAATGAACAGGTTATAAGGATACAGTCAAAACAGGGCATTGCTGAGATAGGCCAGGTGACAATAACGCCCGAAGAGGTCGAGCTTGGAAATATGTTTGAGATGAAGATAGAGATAGACAACAAGGGAACAGGGTTCATCGACAACGTAAAGGTCAAAGTCGACACCACAGGAACAGGCTTTACACCAGTAGGGACAACGAACCAGAAAATAATCAAAAGGATATCAGGGCAAAGCTCACAGGACGTGACTTTCAAATTCTTCGTTGATGCTGACACTGATATCAAAGTAAATCAGCTTCCGGTGATACTCACATACTATGATAAATTCTCAACAGAGTATACAGATTCCACATTTGTTGGCGTTCCTGTAACAGCTCAACCTGCTTACCTTACCAATCTGGAAGACACAGAGTTATTCATGGGTGGCAAGAAGGGACGGGTTGTGGTCAGCATCTCTAACATAGGAAAAGACATGTTGAATTTCGTAGTCCTTGAAATGGTCGATACTGATGATTACGACATAATAAGTTCTCCGAAGTCATATCTCGGCAATCTTGAAAGTGATGACTTTGAAACCGGCCAGTTTGATATATTCATATATCCGAGCGATAAGAACTCTGTTCCGTTAGTCTTCAATCTGCATTACAGGGATAGCTACGACAAGGTCTATTCAGAGAAGTTCAGCCTGCAGAACAAATTATATTCCCATGAAAAGGCTACAGAAATAGGTCTTATGGCACCAGTGGATTACAGTGCAACTGCTTTAATTTGGGTAGTGGTGATCGGACTTGTAGGATTCTGGTGGTACAGAAGAAGGTGCAGGAAAAAATGCAAGAGGAAGTAATCCTCTTCCCTTTATTTTATTTAATTAAGTGGTCGAATTGATAAAGCCGAGATATGTAAAAATGGGACTGAAGTCAATCAGGGAAAGAAGCATCCGTAGCTGGCTCACTATCTTCGGGATAGTCATATCAATAGCTGTCATTCTTACCCTGTTATCTTTATCGGCAGGAGTTTCCGGAGCAATAAATGAACTTTTTGATGAGTTTGGAAGAAACAGGATTTTTGTGATGGCTGAATTCAACAACCCCACCCAGATAACACAGCAGCTGCTCGAAAGCGATGTGGGTTATATAGAATCATTGCCGTATTTCAAAATGGTCGTCCCGACCATAGTAAGGCAGGCACAGAAAGTGGAATACGGAGGTACAGAATTGTATCTTATGGTGCAGTCTTTCCCGAGCTCGAATGCGGATGCCATAAATAAGGAATACAGAATAGAGGAAAATCTTGTAGAGGGTAGATCATTCAACGAAGATGAGAGAGGTGTAGCAATATTAGGCTACTCGATTGCATATGACGATGATTTCTTTGAAAAGCCTATCAAGCTGAGAAATTCCGTTTATGTAAACGACCATAAATTCACTGTTGTAGGCATCTACAAGGAGCTCGGGGTAGAGGATGACAGATCTGTTATAATAACTTATGAAGATGCAAAAACCGTACTCAATTCTTCAGAAACAGTGACTGCTATTGATGCTGTAGTTAAGGACGGGATTGATATTGATTTCGCTGAAGAAAGGCTTATACGCGCCCTTGAAAGGAAGAAAGGAAAGGACACCTTTATCACAATGACTCCTGAGTCGCTGATTAAACAATTCAATAATATAATGGCGCTTGCGCAGGGCATACTCCTTGCGATAGCCTCAGTCAGCCTTATAGTTGGCGCAGTCGGGATTGCAAACAATATGTTTACATCGGTACTTGAGAGGGAGAAAGAGATCGGGATAATGAAGTCAATCGGAGCGACCAATAGTGACATACTTCAGATATTCATGCTTGAGAGCGGTCTGATTGGATTCTTTGGCGGTCTGGCTGGCATAATATTAGGAATAATATTTTCACTTGTCATAGGTTTTGTAGCCATCGAAATGGGCTATCCCATGCTAAAGGTTTACATACTTCCGCTTAATGTATTTGGCGTTCTTGCATTTGCATTTTTTGTGGGATTGATTTCCGGGCTTATACCGGCATGGTCCGCCTCCAAGAAAAAAATTATCGACACACTAAGGGAACATTAATGGATAAAAGAACAGCAAATATCGTCTGGGTCCAGCTGAAGGAAAGGAAGCTTCGTTCGTCTTTGACAGTCCTTGGTATAGTTATAGGAATAACTGCGCTTGTTGCCCTAATAATTCTTAGCAACGGCCTTAAGGCCGGGGTAACTCAGCAGCTCGACGTCTTCGGTGCAGATGAAATACTGATAGGCCCTAAAGCGTCTTCCGGCCAGCAGGGCCCTCAGGGATATGGCTTCATGACAACCGATGACATAGAAACCATAAAATCCATTCCTCAGATTCTATCCGTAGACGCCATCCTGCAAAGCACTTTCGAAGTCCAATATGGAAGAGAGAGAAAAAGGCTATCAATAAGCGGCGTGGGCGCGGACAGGGGAAGCGACAGGACAGCTGAGGATTATTTTAAAATGGATTTGCTTGAAGGCCGATATATGGAAAATAATGACAGGCGTGTCGCCAATATAGGCTACAAAGTGGCATACGACACTTTTGATAAAGACGTATTTGCCGGCACAACGATAAAGATAAATGGAGATAAATACACGGTTGTTGGTATTTTCGAAGAGCAGGGAACCCAGTCACAAGACAATATAATTTATGTCCCGATAAATGATCTCCGCGATAGCATTGGAGATTCAAAGGCCGTCACTGCCGCTGTCGCAAAAGTTTCTCCTGGGGCGGATATTGACCTTATTGTCGAGAAAGTCCAGCAGAAGCTTAAGAGGGCAAGAGGCAGGGATGACATGGGTGTCATCACGCCTAAACAGCTTAAGGAGCGAATAGGAAGTCTTCTTGGTGTTATCGATCTTGTTGTATTAAGTATAGCTTTTATTAGCTTGTTTGTCGGGGCTCTTGGAATCATGAATTCTCTATACACATCTGTTCTTCAGAGAACAAGAGAGATAGGGATAATGAAGGCTGTAGGTGCTAAGAACTCGCAGATACTTTCTCTTTTCATTCTGGAAAGCGCTTTCCTTGGATTCTTCGGAGGTGTTATCGGGGTAATTGTGGGAACTGCTATGGCCTTTGGATTCATAACATTAATCAATACTTTCGGCTTCATAAAAATACTTCTTATTCCTGACTATGCTCTTTTTGCAGGAGCGGTAATTTTCAGTACGTTGCTGGGAATAGCATCAGGATTGCTTCCTGCAATAAATGCTTCGAAACTAAAAGTGGTGGATGCATTAAGATATGAGTAACTAGTATAAGGAAAGAGCAGCACCTATCGCTCCGCAATATTCGGCATCTTTTGGTATAATTGCTCTTCCTCCGAACAATCTGATGGTTTCTGTTATCCTCTCCTTTATCATTTTATTCAGAATAACTCTCCCGCAGATAAGAATTTCATTTTCAAGGTTCTGCGTCTTTGAAGCGAAATATGCCATGACACCCAAGGATTCTGCAACCATGTTAATCATGCCCGATGCCAAATCGGCGTCCTTATACTCTCCGTCAAGTTTTCCGAAATTTGCTGCTGTTGCTTCTTTCGGAATCTTGCATAAATCCGTCCCGATTATGTCATTGACTGTCATATCAATGTTCTGACAGCTTCCAATCATTGCAAGTTTTTCGGCTTCATCAATCGATTTATCAAGAATCAGTTTTGAAAGTCCCCAGAGTGTCCCGCCACCGACACCGCTTCCGCCAAGATGTTCTATTCTTTTATCCTTTACTGAGACAAATGCTGTTCCGGTTCCCATGCTGACTACGAAGACACTATTTTTTCCGGAAAGGTATATTCCTCCCAACCCCAGAGATTCTATTTCTTCTGCATTGACAAATTCCTTTCCGAAAATGTCCCTGTCAAGTCTTCTTGAGCCGCCTCCGGTGACTATGATTTTGTCGATATTCCTGATTTCGATACTCGCTTTTTTAAGGAGATCTCCGAAACATTCTCTGGCTATTGTATTGCTTGTTCCGGGAAGAGTGAATTTTGATATAATCTTTGTGCCTTTCATAAGGACTGTATGCGTATTCGTTCCCCCGATATCAATTCCGGCTATAATCATATTATGATCACCAGCACAATGAAATTAAAATGCTGTTGAAATATAGTGAATGACTATATTCTAAAAAGTTATGTCATCCACTATAACCTTTTCTTTTCCAGAAATAAAACGTTATTAGGAGTATAGGAATGAACAATATCATCATAGACCATAAGGCCGTTCCCATGGGAACTCCGCCTATGAAAAGCGCAGCAGCGCCAAACCCTGCAATACCTTCACCACCCATCATGCCGGCAGCAATAACAACCCCTGCCGCATAAACATTGGCTTTCTTCTTGTCTAAATAGTATCTTATAATGCCTCCTATTGCAAGAAGTATTCCAAGAACAGGTCCAAGGAAAAGCCCTATCCCAAAGACCATTGGAAGGACGGGCGCTTTCTTTTTCGTGATGCTTTCAATTAATATCCAGATGAACGCTATCAAAAAGCCTGCATAGAAAATCATTGGATTTGCAAAGCCGAAGATACTTCCTGCGACGAGCTGGGCCTGTGGAGCCGGCATTGCCTGAGTAAAGAAATCCGACCTGTAAGCTGTCATTATTACCTGAAGAACTACCGGAGCAAGTATTCCTGCAACAATAACTGCCAGCATATCGACTTTTATTATATCCTTTGCCTTTGTCCCTATGATTTTTGCTGATTTATAGTCATGTCCTATGTCTCCTGCAATAGCAGTTGCTATTGAAACAAAACATACTATGAGGAATGCAGGTAAAAATCCCAAAGGCATGCTCATTATTGCGAATATGCCAAGTGACAGTAATCCTATAATTATTCCGAACTGTTCAAGAGGGTTTATATCTGTCTCGCCTGTCATCATTGCTGCAACTGTAACCATTACCCAGGTTCCCGCAACTGTTATAATCGATGCCAGAAACGGGATTCCTGCAAGCGTCAATACAATAACCGCTATTACTGAAAACAATGGCGTGTATTTTGTAAACCACGGGCTATCTTTCCACTGAAACATAGGAGCGAAAATCTTCTTCGTTCTTGGTATTATATATGACACAAAGAATCCTATCCCTCCTCCGAGAACGAACCCCATTCCAAGGTCCTTTGCTATTCCTGACCCGGTTGCAGCGTCTATGCCGTATATTCCTGCGAGAACCGGTATCATTACAAACCATCCCAAGACCGAGCCAAGGAACCATGAATTAACAGATGCCTTATGGCCTAAGATATAACCGATTCCTATGGCCATAGGCATCGGATAAAGTGTAAGTATCAATCCAAGTTCAGGCGCGAACGGTATTGATAATCCTGCCGGGAAAAAAAGGTCTCTGAACAGAACAAATATTCCCGTTAGTGTCAATGCAAAAGCAATATAATATGTATTCTTTCCGGTTTTCTCCCCCGCCTTGAGAACTTCGGCTCCCGCGGTTCCGCTCGGATATGGAAGATTTTCTTCTTCAACGAACATCCTTCTTGTGGGAACTGATAAAAGAACGCCCAGAATTCCTGCAACAACGCATATTGCTCCAAGTATCCATGGCTCGGGGAGATAGACAGATGATATTCCCTGCTGCTGGAGATACAATATCCCGGGTATCGTAAAAACAACTCCGGAAGCTAACAAGCCTCCAATTGTTCCGCCTGCCTGCGCAACGTTTATCTCATGAACGCTAGTCCCTTTCATGAATTTTGAAAGAAATTTAAGCAATGCTCCTGCTACTATCACGGAAAATATGATAGGCCATGGAAGCGCTCCAATCTTTAAAGCGATATACGAAGACGTCGCTAAAAGAAAGATCGTCAACAAAACAGCAATAATGCACGCTCTTAGCGTGAAGCCCGAATTACCTTTTTCCTCAGATAACATTAATCCACCAAACAAAAGATTATTAGAGTATTGTGAATCGTCAATATATTAAAAGGTTGTGGGTTTTACTCGACAATATCAGAACTAATCTTTCCATTTGTGATTAGGGTTTCTGGGCATTATTATCCACATTATTATGTAGAGCCAGACGCCTATCCCATAAACGAATATAGATAGTATCCAGACGAACCTGACGATGACCGGATCGATTTTCAGGTATTCAGCAATGCCGCCACAGACTCCACCGAGTATCTTGTCTTTTCCTGATCTGTAAAGCCTGTTTTCAAGATTTACCGGAGGTTTTCCTTTATTTGTTTTCATAGGAATCTCCTTGCAGCAGCCTGTCGAGATTTTGACTATAAGTATAAGATATCCCAGAAGAAGCACCGCCCAGAACAGCCATCCAAGGTTCTGGCTTATGTAAAATGATAATTCAGATAATCTCGAATTTAGTATCGATGCATTTGCAATGTCGAGTGCCTCACTGAGGAACCAGAAGGCTACCGTTACGCCGAGCGCCGTTATAATCGGAGATATGGGCCTGTACAATTTAGGATGAACTTCAGAGCCGTATGTTGCATAGGAAAAGAACAGCATAAGCACAAAGAAAAGCCCGATGTTGACAGAAAGGAATAGATGAAGGCTTACAAGAAAACCCATACCCGTCTGGGGTGCTATGAAACCAAGAACCCAGACAGCTATCGATAGAATAATAATCCCGAATATGCTTCCAAGAAGAGGTCCGAAAATCCCGAAGGTTTTTTTGCACCAGCCATCCATTTTACAGCCATGCTCGTCGACTTTCTTCTCGAACTTCTTCCCGAGCCGCTCAACTTCTTCAGAGAAATGGTCAACTCTTTCATCTATCGTGGGAACTGTTTTTTTAGTCATCTTCGCTTTTCTGACCGGCTTCTTTTTAGCTGTCTTCTTTGGAGGCATATTAATCTATTGATTAAGGCTATATTTATAATTCATTCTAGAATTTTCTCGTCCTCAGGACACCATGCTGGTTCAACTATGCACAAAAAAACCAGATTTTTATCTCCTGTATTTTTTATTCTCTGAACAGAATTGTGTGGGATGTATATTGTATCACCCGATCCGACTTCCTTTGTTTCATTATCAATATACATCAGTCCGTCTCCCTCGAGAATGTAATAGACTTCAGAAGATTCTTTCAGTTTGTGCTTGTAGGTTATATCTCCCGGTTTCACTATCGCCTTTGCCAAGCTGTAATTCACAATGTTATCTTTCTTTCCGAGAAGTTCTCTCAGAATGCAATTATCTCCGGCAACGATTTCTTTGCAATCTTTCAATTTTCTCACGAACATAAAAATCACTTCAGTATCTTCTGCGTCTCGCTGTACCATAAATAGAAGTCGAGTTCGCCTTGAGAAAGACCGGTTCTTTTTGCAATCTTTCCGAGAATCTTTTCTATCTCAAGGTATTTATTTCTTGTCATGGCCTTCGGCCTTTCAATAAGACCATAACCTACCAGAACATCAATGATATGAAAATCTATTATCGCGAAATTTTCGTAGCCAATATTCCTTAGAAAATGGCTTGCCTCTTTGTATCCAAGGCCTTTTATGTTTTTAACAATCCAGTCTCTGAGTTCTTTCTCGTTCTTCGTGTCTATCATTTGTTTAAGAGTTTCTTTGTGTTTCCTGTTGCAGGTCATGTAATTTGCTCTCGCATTCGGGAACCTGTGGCCGTATTCCTTAAGCTTTGATGCCAGCTTTTTCTCCGGAAAACAGATGAATCCATCTCCTATTCTTTCCTCTATTTCCATTGACCTTTTCGCATTGAAGTTAGCGGTCATTATGCAGAAGCATAGCTGTTTGAAAATCTCATCAGCGGGCATCTTCCTGTATTTTTTGAACTGTCCCATCTTCGAATCCACTTGCCCCCTTATCTTTGGATCCTTCTTTAGACCCTCTATAAGTCTGATTATCTCTTTCATAAAAATCAACTTTTAGATAAGGCCGGAGTTTTTGTGTTTCTGATAAATCTGCTCTGCAAGTTCATCGATTTTTTCCAGGTCATCCCTTGTGGGCAGACCCCTTGCAATTGCCTGACTGAGAAGTTCAACTTTGAGATTCGGAATAAGAGCCTTAATCTTTTCCGACTGTATTTCAGCCCAGCCGAAAGAGCCTATTATGGCCGCGAATTTGGTCTTAGGTCTTAGGGCGTTTGCAAGATAGGCAACTGAGACTATTGATGGATGCGGTCCTGTAAGTACTGTCGGGGAACCAAGAACTATAGTTGCCGAATCCACAAGCTCTATTGCAATCTCACCTATATCAGAATCCGTGAGGTTGAATTTCCTTACATGGATATTTTTTTCTTTCAGTTTCCTTTCAAGACGATCTGCCAATATTTTTGTGCTGCCATGCATTGATACATATGCTATTATGACATTGTTTCTGACTTCATCTGATACCCAGTCTTTATATGCGTCAATAATGAACTCCGGCTTCTGGTATAATGGTCCGTGGCTTGGAGCTATCATTCCAATTTCATATCCTTCCAGTTTTTTCAGATGGCCTTTTATCATTTTCCGAAAGGGCATCATAATTTCCGCATAATATCTTTTTGCCGCAGTATAAACCTTTTTCTCGTCCTCGACAAAAAGCTCGTCTGTTGAAAAATGCGAGCCAAAAAAGTCGCATGAGAAAAGAATCTTATCTTCCACAAGGTATGTGAGCATAGTTTCAGGCCAGTGAACCCATGGAGCCATGATGAATTCCAATGTTTTGTTGCCCAGAGAAAGCGTATCGCCTTCCTTTACTTCGATAAACCTCTCCTCCTTTATGTGAAGAAGGCTCATCAGGAATTCCCTGCATTTTGCATTAGTGACAACCTTTGAATCGGGATACTTTTCAAGCAGTTCCGGAATAGTTCCTGAATGGTCCTGCTCGGCGTGGTTGGATATTATATAATCCAGCCTGAAAACACCAGCATCCTTAAGATTTTTTAGAAGGATTTCCGATTTTGTGGGATCAACGGAATCTATAAGAGCAGTCTTTCCGCTGCCCTTTATAAGATATGAATTATAGCTTGTGCCTTCAGGAAGCGGTATAAGCTCATCAAAAAGCCTCCTTCCCGGATCTCTCGCCCCAACCTCATATAAGTAAGGCGCCACTTCTCTTACGAACATTCAAATTCTCCTAATCTTCTTCAAAACTTTCATCTTCTTCGAAGTCTGCCTCAGGCGTCTCATCGACCTTTTCAAACATATCTTTTCCGACACCACAAAGAGGACAGACCCAGTCTTCCGGAAGATCTTCAAATTCCGTTCCGGGATTTACATTGTGCGCCGGATCCCCTTTCTTAGGATCATAGACATAATTACAGACCGTACAAATCCATTTGTCCATTTCATCAACCTCCTAAAAAATTTCACATAAAACGCTGAAATAATTTTTCGGATGACTGCATGATGGGCATTTCTCCGGCGGCTCGTTCCCGTCATGGACGTAACCGCATTGCCGGCAGACCCAGTATCTTTTGTCGGGTTTTTTGAATACAGTATTATTCTCCAGAACATCCAGAAGCTTTGTATACCTTTCTTCGTGATGCTCTTCCGCTTTTGATATTGACCTTATCCGTGCAGCAATATCAGGAAAGCCTTCGTCTTCGGCGACCTTTGCAAACTCAGGATAAATGCCCGAGTTTTCCTCATGCTCGCCTTTTATAGCATCAAGAAGGTTCTCCTTCGTGTTCCCGATTTTCAAATCGGCGGGAACGTTTATCATGAGCTCATCGATATCCTCGGTTTCTTCTTTTTTGACATCCTGAAGCATCCGGAAGAACCATTTTGCATGTTCCCTTTCGTTCTCTGCAGTCAGCAGGAAAACGTCGCTTACCTGTATGAAGCCTTCTTTTTCGGCCGCCTTGGCATACATTGTGTATCTGTTTCTTGCCTGGGATTCCCCGACGAAGGCCTTAATCATATTCTTTGTGGTTTCCAACATCATCAATCACCCTAGTCTGTATTTGGATTTTCTATATTTATAGGTGTAAATATACAATAGGAAACCTAAACGATACCACTTATAGATAGTTATTTAAGTATTTGGTTATTATATATTTCTGATTTGATATGAATGCTTCACAAATTTGCTCTACAGTGGCAGGGACGTTATTTGGATTGGGTAGATATAAGTCTTTGCCAGAACTGGATAAAATCGCTGTTCGCCAATATCTAAGATTAAACGTTTACACTACAGCAGAAGCGATGAATACAATTTCCGGTAACGGGGGGTCTGTTGCTGAGTTTCTATTGGATGAAGCTTTAACAAATATGCATAAAATAAGAATTTAGGAGTTCTTTTTGGATTTCTTCTTTTTATTGTTAGTTTCTTTCTTTTCGGTTCTTTCTCTCAGCTTCTTTATCCGTTCCCACTCCTGCTGGAGCTTGGATTTGTGTTCTATTGTAAAGGAAAGATGAGACCACAAATACATGAAAACCGATAATGCGAGAAGATAGCCCATGTATCTGAACATGTACAGGTTTTCACTCCTTCCGATTATCTTCAGGATTGTAATGATGTCACCTGTTTCTGCAAAAAAGTAGAACAGTGGATCTGATGCAAACCCTATCATGGCGAATGTCAGCAGATTGGCGAATATAAGGAGCTTTCTCCTTCTTGCATATAATGTGAAAATGGACAGGAATATTGCAATGAAAATGTTTCCCATAAGCCCCGCGGCAAGAAAGACTACTGCTTCCAGGTCGTTTAAAGCGCAAAGAGGCGTCACCTCGGCGAATATTCCTGCTTCGTATGTCTGGTACATTGAAAAAGTATAAGGGCAGTCGAATTGCTTTAGAACCATTATATGGAAAGACTCGTGAGTCAGGGGAGCTATGAATGTAGCTATTATCAGGAATACTATAAGCCCCAATGCCCCCGAGGAATAATAATTGCTGAAATGACCTCTGGGCATTGCCTTTTCGTAGCCTTCAATTTTTATCCCCTTCATTAATGTCTATAGAATTATTCAGGCCGTTCACAAGGCCGGCCAGATTGAAAAGCTCCTGCCTCTGGTTTTCCAGGATGTCCGGAATTGAGAACCTTGTTCTGGCAAAGTATATGAGAAAAGACATGACCCCGAAAATCAAAGAAATGAAAATCAGCCTGTCCATATTCAGTCACTCATTTCTTCTATTATCCTGCGGGCGCTCTTATAGAAATCTGAGAAATTTTCCCCCTCAAAACCGCGTGCATATTCGCACTCGTTGACCTTCCGGAAAAATCCTATTATCTCCTTCTTTATGTCTGGATGTATCCCTTTCTTTTCTTTAAGGATATCTATTAGTTCCCCATATGTAGTTGAGAACTGAATTTCCATCTTTATTTCAAGGAAATCTTTCAGGACATGCGCCACCTTTACGATTGCTGTCCTGCTGTCTGAAATCTCCTTTATTTTTTCAAGATTCTCTTTTGCTATCCTTTCCAGTTTTGCGTTCCTGCTTTCCTTTTTCTGAGGCTTCAGGAATCTTTTTAAGAAACCGCCTTCATCTTCATCCTTTTTCTTTTCTTCCTTCTTTTTCTTCTTTTCTTCCTTCTTTTCCTTTAAAGGGACTTCCTTCTTCATGTCTATTAGCTTGACATCTTCCTTGATGCTATTTTGTACCTGAGGCTGCTCTTGTTTGTGTCCGAGAAATTCCACGTTCTGACCGAATGTTTTTCCTGGGACATTTATATCTATCTGCTGTCCGTTCTGCTGTACCTGTTGTTGTTCCGGTTCCTGTTTTGGCCCTTCCGCTTCGACCTGGTATTTCTTTTCTTCTTCATGAGTCTGCGCTTTCGGAGCTTCCGGAATATTCTGCTGGGCAGGAGGCTGGGGCTTTATTTGCTGTTTAGGAGGTTCCTCTTTTTGCGGTTCGGGCTGTTCCTCCATGGTTTCTTCTTCTCCGAAATCCCCGGATTCATCATCTCCAAATTCTTCAGGAGGTTCCGTCTGCTGAGCTGGCTGACTTGAAGAAAACTTAAGGTTGATAGGCACTCCGGGTCCCTCTTGCTGTACTGGCATCATCATAGGAGCCATTCCGGAGAATCCGAATCCAGGATAGCGGTTGCCCATCCGGATAGCATCATAAAAAAGGCTGGCCGGAAAATTTACCTTATCTGAATCAAAATTAAGCGGCACCTGTTCTTTTCCCGTATCAAAAACAACTCTGGGTCCTTTTGCATCTTTTATTATTTTCACTTCTCCCAGAACAATTTCTTTTTCAGCTATTCTTACTGTCTTTACCTTTGTAATCGTCTTTTTGTTAACTATTCCCCTTTGTCTTTTGATTTCCTTTATTCCTGCCTCATACTCCCTTCTGTTTATTCCGCCTTTCTTATACGCCTTATTTAATATCTTTGCTAAATCGTGGGCCATAAAGATTCTCCGCCAGTATATATGAGCTTATTTATTATTGTATTTCTCACTTTAATAAATCATTATTAACCACGAACATGTGGCTTCTATTATGGAAGAGGTTTGTATTTCGTAATCTCCAGGCCCCATTCAATGAGAAGGACGAAACAAACCAAAAGCAATAGATAGAAAGTCGGGCTTATTACTGCCTCCTTGTATTTGATTCCGGTCTTCATTGCCTCGCTCAGTGATGTTTTGTTGGAAACAACAAAATACATGCCGTTGGTCTCATTTGCTATCATCCGAAGAGACTCTTCGTCAAGATCAGGGAATTTTGAATAGGTGGTATTCGTGTCTGTAGTATTATCGTAAACAGTTACATTCTCCTGCTTGGTCCCGATTCCTATGACAATTACCCTGATATTATTTTCTTTAAGGGTCTTGAGGGATTCGTTAATATTGGTTCCCATATTGCTTATTCCGTCCGTTGTCAGGATTATTGTCCTGTTGCGCTCAGAACTGTAAAGGAGCGATGTGCTCGTAATCAATGCATCCCCTATGGCTGTCCCTGCGGGCTGTTCCAGTTTTATGCTCCTCATTATCTTTTTGAGCTCGTTGGAATCTTCCGTGATGCTCGTCTTAACATAGGCCTGACCGGCAAAGGTCACGATGCCTATCTTTGTCTTCTCGATGCTGTCCAGCCACTCCAGATAAACCTCTTTTGCCGCCTCAAGCCTGTTCGGCGTGAAGTCCGGGGTGAGCATTGAAGACGATGTATCGATTGCCATGACAAAATCCGTATTGGCGATATACTGTCCATATACCAGCCTTGGGTCGGATATCGTTATAATGATAAGCACAAAAACTATTATCCTGAGAATAAGAGGAACTATGCTGACGGAAAATATCTTTTTACCCATTGACTTTTCAAGCGTTTCATAATTTCCGAAAATCATTGTCCTCTTCTTTGTAAACTTCTTTGAAAGCAGAAAGAGTATTATGACAAGGCCTACAAGTATGAGAAGGAGGTTCAGGTACTCATAGGTGAATATAAGCTTCATTTTATCACATCAATATCCTTCACTGAGCTCTATGTATTTTATGAGCTGTCTTACAAAGGTGTCCGTCGTGTATACCTTGAAGAATCCTGCCCGCGTGTTCCTGAACTCATCCTCTATCATTTTCACCTGCTCTGCAGCCAGTTTCTCGTATTTGATGCGGGCTGCATCCGAGTCTATTACCAATATCCTGTCGCTGAAGGGGTCCCTTAATTTCATATATCCTATGTTTTTGGGCAATACATCGTCCCTTATATCCCTTACCATGATTCCTATTATCCTGTCCAGCTTTCCCCCAAGCATCTTCAGGACATCCTTCCACTCTTCTCCTTTGAGGCCTATAAAGTCTGATACGATAAAAAGGATTGTCCTTGGGTCGGCAGTATTAAGAACGTAAGTCAGGGCGTCAACCATATCAAACTTTCCGTGCTGATTTTTGTGGTCAATCATCAGCCTCAGGGCCTTATAGTACTGTGTATTCTCGTTTGAGGGTTCGAGGTTGGCGACCACCTTATCATTGAAAATCGAAAATCCCGTGTTGTCGCCTGTTTCAACGGATGCATATATTATTGCACCTGCAATTATGTTGGCGAATTCATATTTAGTCCTGTTCTGCGTACCGAAGAACATAGAGCTTGAGGAATCCATCAGCACATGGACAAAAAGGTCCCTTTCCTCTTCATACTGTTTTACATATAAAGATTTAGAACGTAGCGACGCTTTCCAATCAATCTTGGTTGCATCATCCTGACCCGGCACGTACTCCCTTAACCCTGCAAATTCTATACCGCTTCCCTTGAAAAGGATCTGGTATTTCATCATGAACCTGAAGACATCAACAAGCTTCTTTACCTCTTTATCAATTTCATTGATGAGTCCTTTCATGATTAGGTTGGGATCATCCGTGTCGCCATGGCCCCTGATTTTTACGCCCAGAACCGATGACAATCTTCTTGATTCCGACTTATCGGGTTCGGCAGGCATGATTTCTTTTTTCTCTTTCATAAGACGGGAACCTTCTTTATTATTTCATCAATGACATCGTCGGTGCTTATATTCCTTGCCTTTCCCTCATAATTCAGGATAATCCTGTGCCTGAGAACTTCTTTGGCAACTGATTTTATGTCTTCCGGGGTTACGAAAATCCTTCCGTTCAGCAGAGCCGTCGCTTTTGCCGACAGGCATAAGAAAATGCTCGCCCTCGGGGAACCGCCGTACTGTATATATTTTTTCTCTTCGGCCAGTCCATGCTCTTCCGGATGCCTGGTTGCATCTACTATATTTACAATATATTCCTTCAGTTCGCGGGATATGTGAATGTATTTGACTACGTCCTGAATCTCTGTTATCTCTTGGGGGCCTATGACCTTCTGGATATTATAATCCTCGATTTTTTTCATGTTGCTATTCTGGTCCATGACAAAGAACTCATCACTCTCTTCCGGGTAATCGACGAATATCTTGAACAGGAAACGGTCTATCTGGGCGGCGGATAACGGGTAGACGCCCCTTTGTTCAAGTGGATTCTGCGTTGCCAGAACGAAGAATGGCTTTGGCAAATCATAGGTTTTTCTTCCTATAGTGACCTGGCGTTCCTGCATCGCCTGAAGCATCGCAGACTGTACCTTAGGAGGAGTTCTATTTAGCTCGTCTGCGAGAACAAGATTCGCGAATATCGGCCCTTTCATTACATAGAAGCCCTTTATCTTATCATAAACAGTCACGCCTGTTATATCTGTCGGAAGTAGATCTGGTGTGAACTGTATCCTGTTAAACACGCTGTTTTCCATAGTCTCGTTAAGAAGCATAGCTGTGAATGTTTTCGCAAGCCCGGGAACCGACTCAAGAAGCACGTGGCCCCCCGAGACCATGCACTTAAGGATGGAGTCAATTACATCGTCCTGTCCTATTATTCCCTTTTTGACTTCGTTCTTTATTGTTTCAATCCTCTGCTTGTATTTCCTGACGGCCAGAAATAGTTCCTCATCTGTCGGGATGTGTTTTGCATATTCCTTTTGCATAACTGTCTCTGCCTGTTTATTTTCCTGCTTATTATTGATGAATGTCTGGACTGCCTTAGTCTCTGCTCTCTTTTTTCTGGTCTTTTGCCTGATTCTTTTCTTTCCTGATTTGGGTGCCTTTTTTTTTGGCTGTTTCTTTTTTACAATCCTTCTCTTCAATGTTTTTTTTCTTTTTACGGCCTTTCTGGTAACCTTTCTTACAGGCTTCTTTTTCTTCGTTCTCGTTTTCTTTCCAGCCTTCATAGCACAGGCACCTTCTTAATTATTTCCTCTATGATATCGTCTGTCCCTATTTCCTTTGCCTTTCCTTCATAATTGAGGATTATCCTGTGGCGCAGAACTTCCTTGGCTACAGTTCTGATGTCTTCGGGTTTAACATATGTCCTTCCGTTGAGCAGTGCATGTGCCCTTGAAGAAAGCCCCAGATAAATAGTAGCCCTCGGAGACCCTCCCCACTGCATGTAGGGTGCGTTTTCCATGTCGTATTTCTTTGGTTTCCTTGTGGCATCGATAATATGGAGTATATATCTTTTCAGCTCGTCAGAAATGTATATATCCTTAACTATCCTCTGAACTTCAAGTATATCATTAAGCGTTATTACGTGCTCAATTCCGTATTCAGCCATTTCTTTATTATCCGAATTATTTTCAACTATATCGACTTCGTCTTCTTTCTTTGGATATGTCATAAGAGATTTGAAGAGGAAACGGTCTACCTGGGCTTCAGGCAAAGGATAAACGCCCTTTGTCTCTACAGGGTTCTGAGTCGCCATGACAAAGAAAGGTTTTGGAAGGTCAAATGTTTCCTTACCTATCGTGACCTGACGCTCCTGCATCGCCTGAAGCATCGAAGACTGAACCTTCGGGGGAGTCCTGTTTATCTCATCGCCTATGACTATGTTCCCGAAAACGGGACCTTTTACTATATAGAATTCCCCCTTCTTCTCATCATAAATCGTGACACCCGTTATATCTGTTGGAAGAAGGTCCGGTGTAAACTGTATCCTCTGAAAAATGACGTCCTTTATTGTTTCAGCAAGGACAGAAACAACCAGTGTCTTGGCAACTCCGGGAACGCCCTCGACAAGAACATGACCGTTGCAGATTAAGGCTCTCATTAAAGTATCTAGAATATGATCCTGACCTATGATTGCCTTTTTCATCTCTGTTTTTACGCGCTTGAACATGTTACTATATACTTCAACAGCGTTCTCAAGGTCCAAGTTGTTCATGATTATATTATTAATCAAGACCCCATTTATAGTTTTTAATTTTACAATAGCCGGCTCTTTTATCTCCGCGGAAGGGTGTAGAGAAAACTAAAAGGCGAATAAAAGAGAAAAAGAGAAAGAAGGAAGGTTATATTATTTATGTGGCCTGGTCGCTCATAGCTAAGATGGTTAATGTTCCTTCTTTTGCAGTACCCATCATGACGCCGTATGGTATGTTTACGTGGACATCCGCTATTGTCGAATTGCCTGGATAAAGGTTTCCGTCTGTTGTGTTGTCCCAGAAGTAATCCGCATTTGCGCATGTACCTCCTCCGGGTGCGTCCTTGTTCCACTTGTACAGCATTACCTTTTCACCGCAGTTCCATACAGCTACACAATAACCATTCCATGGGTTGCCTGCATCATTTATGTTTGCGTAGCCGACATTTCCGCCGCCAGTCCATCCTGCATCGACAAGCGTGTATTCATCGTAGTCTGTGTCCTCAACAGCGCCTTCTGTTGAGTCGAAGTTAAGCGAACCATCAACCGTCTGCGAGTGGTAGTTAATACCCATTCTCAGTGTTGTTGTATTGCATGCCGGCATCGTTGTCTGGTTAGCGACTGCCCAGAAGTACTCGTATGTGGTGTTCCTTATCCTTCCGTATCTCCATCCAAGAGGCGTGTTCACGTATACAAGAGCAGTGCTTTCATTGTAGTCCACCCTGTTAACGAAGTAGTAATCTTCTGCCTGGTATTTGGATATTACGACGAAGTTAGCAGAGTCGTAGTTCAGCGGGTCTCCTGTACCGAACGGGTTCGAAGACTCGTAAGTCGTATTGAACCAGATATTCGTTATGTTCGTTGAACCAATGTTTTCTATCTGTATGCTTCCCGGCCTGTTGTATCTTTCCTTAAGCCAAAGGTTGCCCGAACCTGTTCCAACGCTTCCCGGATTAAGTGCTGTTTCATTGAAAACCAGCTTTTCCGGTGCAGCATCGACCAGCGTCAGAGCCGCAATTGTCACCGAAATGTTTGCTGTGTTCGTTGTATTTGTGTTTGCCGCTTCGGTTGTCGGGAAAGTATAAACCCCCACCATGCCAATAGCCACTATTGCTAAAAGAGCTAGTAATTTCCTCATCATCCATTTCACCTTATGTAATATTATCGCTAAAGCCCCTTATAAATATTATGAGCGCATTGCATGCTCATTGCTTCATTAATAACGGGTAAATAAGGAGATAAAAGAAAAAGGAGAGGGTTTAAATCTTATGCTGCGTATGTTGAATATGCCACTACAGTGACTTTTCCCTGAACCGCACCGGTTGTACCCCAGTGGACTCCGTATGGAACCCTGACACCTATATTGGCCAGAATCCATGCTCCGGGGGTTAGTGTTGATGACGTGAAGTTCTCCGCATAGCCGCATTCGCTTCCGCCGGGGGCGTCTATGTTCCATCTGTAGAACATCGCCTGGTCACATGTATTCTTTACTGCAACACACATCGTCCAGTTTAAATTGCTGACGTTTATTGCGGCCCAGCCCCACGCATTGTTATTATCCGCATTGTCGAGCGAATATTGCCTGTACTGGGCGGCGTTTGTGAAGTCAACGGAGCCTGTAGCCGACTGGTTATGCTCGTCGATACCAATCCTGAATACCCTTCCCGTCGCATTGCACTCTCCGGAGCCGGCGTCGACTGCCCAGAAATATTCGTGTGATGCGTTTCTGAACCTTCCGTAATAGTAGCCGGCAGGCACTGTCAGATAGACAATCTGCTGAGATGCATTGTATTCCATCCTGTTGGGGAAAGCCCATGCATTCACTCCGCTTTCAGAGTTTCTTTTAAGCACGACAAAGTTTCCTGCGTCATAGCTTGCATTGGTACCTGAACCGAACGGATCCGTTGTGGGGTACGTGTTGTTGAAGAAAACATAAGATATATTAGTGGATCCTATGTTCTCTACCTGAATTGAACCGTAACCGTCGTCATCCAACAAATCTTCCGATCCCGGGTCGACATTTGACCACACAAGACTTGTTGGTGTCACGTCTACGAGAGTTTTCTGATTCACAGTAACGGATATATTGACTTCATCTACTCTCGTTACAGCGTTCGTGTTTGGCATATATACAACAGCCACTAAAAATAGAACAACAGCAAGAGACACTAAAGCCTGTTCTAATTTACTCATCCCATTTCACCTTATGTAATATTATTGTTGGATTTTCTTATAAATACTTTTCATGCTTTGCTTCTCAAGTAAAAAATACCGATTCCTGTTTTTTTCTGAATTTTTTTCATTTATTTGAAATCGCTTATCCTGAACTGTTTTGGTTTTTTCAGTTCTTTTTCAAGTTTTTCATCTTCAAATATTTCTTCTGACTGGTCTCCGTTTTTCATCCGGTGAAGGGTTCTTTTCATGACTTTTTCTTTTTTCCTTGAAGCCCAGTAATATCCTTCATCCCTTGTTCCCTTTGTTATCAGAAAAATAACACGGCCTACATCATGACGACCCACTCTTCCTCTTCTCTGGATTGAACGTATCTCGCTTGGCACCGGCTCATAAAAAATGGCGAGGTCCATAGCGGGGATGTCAAGGCCTTCCTCGCCGACAGAAGTCGCGACTATCGTATTGTATTTTCCTTCCCTGAAATCCTTGAGACGCTGGAGCTGTTCTTTCTGCGTCATCCCTTCTTTCTGTCCGATGAATTCCACCGGCTTAATATCATCAACCTTTTCCAGCATCTCAACAATTTGTTTAACTGTACTTCTGAGGCTTACGAAAATTATTATTTTCAGTTGCGGTTTTTCGCGGATTGATGTTTCAACAAGTGATAACAGCTTTCCCATTTTCGGATGGTTGTATCCCTTTTCCATCATCTCGTGAGTTATCTGCATCGCCCTCAGTATTTCCGGGTCTTTCAGAATCATTTTCGATGCGCGATTCTTCTCTTCTGTCCTTATTTTCTTCCAGTAATCGGCAAGAGCCTTTAAACTCTGGGTTTCTATAAGGCTCAGTGCATGGTCAAGCTTTATCGCTCTTGCAACTATGAAAGACTGCCAGAAGACCTTCTTTCCGCTTTTCGATTCCCCGAAAATCCTTCCCTGCATTGCAAGAAGGTCTCCTTTTGTCACATAATCAAGAGGCTTCCGGAAACCAATCGCAGAGACCTTGACAAGCGCGTTCCTGTATGACTTTGCAATTATTTCATGGAGCCTTCTAAAGCTCGGAGGAAGCTCGACAACATCCCATTCGAACTTCTTCTCCTGAGTCCATTCGCGGACATCGGCGTCCTTTTCTGTCTTTATTTCTACAGCTTCTATTCCAAGATTCTGGCAAATCTCATCGATCTTTTCCCTTGTTCCGCCCGGAGATGCTGTAAGTGCCAGTATTTTCGGGTCTTCAGACTGCTCGAAATATGTTTTGGAAACGAAGGGATATGCATATCCGCCTATGGCGTGATGGGCCTCGTCAAAAACAGCGAGGCTGAAGTTCTTAAGACTCAGCTTTCCTGTTTTCAGATCATTGGAGATTGTCTGGGGCGTTGCGAAAATGATATCGTGCTCATCATAAATAAGACCTCTTTTCTCCGGATTAATGTTTCCGGTTATGAATACAAGCCTTCCTTCATCGATATTTAGCTTTCCCATGAAAGTTTCATAATGCTGAGCAACCAGAGGTTTTGTAGGCGCCATTATGAGTATTTTCTGTTTCGGCTTCTTCTCGAGCATAATTGCCACGAGCATTATAGCTATCGGCGTCTTTCCCATTCCTGTCGGAAGGACGCATAGGACGTTCTTCTTGACGGCTTCGGCGAGCATCGTCTCCTGATAAACGCGAGACTGCAAAGCGCCTTCCTTTATCAGCGGATGGTTTACAAAACTCATATATTCTAAATGATAACTTTCAATAAAAACATGCCCTCTAACCAACACTTAAAAACCTCATATATTAATATAGGGATATGTCGAGGTGGCTCAGGGGTAGAGCGCCAGACTCATGAAAACATGAGTGATGACCAAAGCCGGAAAGACGACTTGATCAAATCGATATAAGTCGTCATACTGGACTGGAATGATATCTTAGTGCTTTTGAGGCATCTGGAGGTCGTGGGTTCAAACACTCTGCTGGAGCAGGCGATTCCAGCAAAGCTGTAATTCCCGCCCTCGACACTTTTATTTTTGGAATTCAATTCTTCCCCATGGAACTGACTGCTTCCGGTATAATCCTGAAAGATAAGAAAATTCTTCTTATTAAAAGAGGCAAAGATGCTCCTGAATACCCAGATTATTGGACAATACCCGGTGGTATAGGAGAATCCGGTGAAAGCCCGGAAGAAATTGCAATACGGGAGATAAAAGAAGAGGTCGGTCTCGACTTCGTTCCTGAAAGCATTTTCAAGATAACTTATGCAGACTGGAAGAAGAAATATCGATTTCTTGGGAAATGGTCAGGAGAAATAAAACTCCAGAAAGCAGAATCAAGCAGATGGGGTTGGTTCTCGTACGAAGAAACGAAAAACCTGAAATTTGCTTTTGACTACAGGAATGTTGTTGAGAAACTGCATGAAGAAGGGTTATTCTGAAATTATCTTGGATAACCACACAAATATATACCTTCCCCTTCTAATTTTATTTTATGATAACAAACAACGTGAGCAAAAATTGCAGTCTCGTTCTCAATCCAGTAGTAGCTCTCGTTGTAGTAGTAGGGCTCTGCTAAGAGCTCTTCATTTGCCCCAACCTTCTTTTGTGATTCGAATGAGGAGTTCACTCAATTTTGGTGAGAGGAGACTTGACTTTCTGGGTACCTGCACACGGATAATGAGACTGCTTAATGAGGAGGAGATTTTGTATGACAACTAGAACTGTCTATAAAGGCCGAATGCCGGAGGAAATGGAACTTGCATTGAAATCTTACAATATCAATAGAACCACGAGAAACGGTTTAGTTAATGAATGGGAGCAGTGGACAGCTGTTCATAACAATGGAAAAACGTATGACAACAGTTTTTCTCTGAGGCAGGAATGCGATATTCTTTGGTCGTTGCAGTTCAATCAGGCAGTTTTCGAAGGTCCAAAAAAGAAGGAAAACTTTGCAGGACAAAAGAAAAAAAGATATACTGTTTACAATAACCATTATCATGAAAGAGGTTAATCTTTGTTCAGGACTATCACATTCCCCCTTCCCTTCTTAATCTTTTTTATAATTCCCTTGTCTTCAAGTTCCGCCATCACGAGGCTTATCTTCGCTTCGGAGAAAGGGAATTTCTTCCTGATTTCCTTCTGGGTCGTTCTACCGTCTTCATTTTTTATGAATTCAAGAACTTTGTCGGGGAGGTCCGTTACCTTTTTTGATTTTGTTTTTCTGACTTTCTTCGTTCTGTGATAAGCATAAGCTGCTACTATTATAAAAACTATTATCGCGACAATTACTACTGTAAATAAATAGTCTTCTGCCCTTGTATCTTTTTCGATAATATCGGAAAAATCAAAGTCCTCCTCGACAAGTTCAATCTCCTCGTTTAAGTCAGGAAACAATAAAATATCGAAAACGTATTCCCCATCATCAGTTATTTTTATGCTTTCCGTAGATGCATATTTCATTTTCTCTGACTGCATCACCGCTTCAATTGAATATTTTCCTTCAGGTATTTCGAATGAATAGAATCCGTCTTTTGATATGAACGTCTGCTGAGGTGTTGTATTTATTCTAATTATAACATCCAATGCAGGCTCAAGCTCCATCGTGTAAATTTTTCCGTGAACAGTCGCTGCGTCCGCTCCGGCTGAGCAAAGAAGAGCTGTTAAAATAAATGCAGTCAAAAGGATTTTTTTATCCATAAAATTAAATTGTCCTGAGTTAAATTAAAGCTTTTTAGAACTTATTTTCAGAAACCGGGGCCCGATAAAGTTTTGTAAAGTTTGAAAGAATTCTGAAAATATGATTTTCTAAAGCGTGTTTATATAATAACTTCCCCAACCCGATTTCAGATGATTATAAAATCTAAAAGAGAGGTGGAAAAATGAAACATATTTTAGCCATTTTCGTGGTGGCTGTTTTTGCACTTAGCGTTTTCTCTGTAAGTATATTTGCAGAAGGAAACAATGCACCCGACGGTTCAGGCAATCAGGACCCGGGAGCTCAGCCGGAGCTTTATGACGACACTGGCAATTCTCCTGACCCTGAACTGGTGTCAACTCCTATAAACACGGAAAATCAGGGCGATGACACAAGGCTTCGTGTTTGTGCTGATTTTCTAAGAAAAAACAGATTATCGTCTACGCCGCTTATAACATGCCAGAAGATGTTCAGAAATGAGATAAGGTGTCAGGAACATCTTGAAGGTTTGGGTGTCGTGGATGCCGGAGCAAAATGCGGCAGGCTTTTCCAGGAAGGGGCGCAGATTATAAAAGAAAGAGCATACGTAGCTCAGAAGGTTACACAGGCCGTTGCCGAATGGAGGCTTAAAAAAGCTGACGGTCTTATAGAGAAAAACCCATCAGCAGAGACCGTTCTTCAGGCGCTCAGCGAAGAAAAAGCAAAGGTTTTCATGCATATGACAAGAGCCCAGCAGGCGGAAATGGTCCGGATGGGCAAGGACCGGGTTATTCAGGAAATGGAGAAATATAAGCTACAGAAGACTCCCGTCCAGAACTTATACCAGAAAAGAACAATAGCCTCTGAGAAGCTTCAGAAAGCCCATCAGAATTATGAACATGCAAAAGGCGAATTCATTAAAGTGAACAATGCATACAATGAAAACAGGAAACTGTTCCTTGATGTAAAAACACAACTTCAAAAATGCGAAGGCGTTGACAGCGAGGAATGCACACAGCTTATGCAAAGAGCACATGAGCGTGCACAGGAATTCACAATAAATGCTGCACAAATGGCCATCAGACATCTGGAGAAGGTAAAATACAAGGCAGAATCATCTGAAGGTATGGAAGAAGAGACTGCCGGCGGAATTCTGAATGAACTTAATACAGCGATAAACGACCTTGAGGGTGTTGTAGCTGAAGTGGAATCCGCACAGACCAAAGAGGAAATACAGACGGCTGCACAGAAAATAAGCCAGATATGGTCAAGGATAAGGCACAGGGAAAAAGTCCATTCTGCCGAGCTTCTTAATGCAGGCATATGGGGAATAACAAAAAGAAGTGAAACCCTTGAGGAAAGGATAGATGCAAAGCTTGCAAAAATGTCGGAAGAAGGTCTAGATGTCTCCGAACTTCAGACCAGACTGGATGAATACAGTGTAAAGGTCGTGAGCGCGAAAGAAAAATATGAACAGGCGAAAGAGATTCTTCAGCAGGCAAACGGCATGAGAGGCGATGAGCTTACAGAAGAGGAAAAGGAAGAAGCAATCGGACTCGTTGAGCAGGCGAAAGATCTTATAAGGCAGGCTCATGAAGAGCTCAAAGACGCCCACGATTTCATTAAGGATATAATAAAGGAAATCGGCGGCCTTGGAGAAGACGTGACGGACGTTGAATCGGAAACAGAAGAAGGCCTTGATGAAGGCGAGGTCTACGAAGTTGTGGAGTCTGAAGAATAAACCTTCAGATTTTCCTTTCATTTCATTTTTGAAATTTAATATAGGAGTTAAATTCAATTATAATAAGGTGAATGCTATGAAAGTTATTTTTGGTGTATTGGTAATATTCTTATTTCTGATTTTATCAATTTCTGGATGCACACAACAGCCGGTTACAAATGAAGATGATGACTCCGACAATCAGCTGATAGGCGGTGACAAAGATGAGCATGGCTGTCTTATTGCAGCCGGATATTCATGGTGCGAATCAAAACAAAAGTGCCTGAGAACGTGGGAAGAAGAGTGCCCTCAGGCAGATGGCAGTGTAACGGAAGAAGTGAACTCAGAGATATCGGATATGGATTCGCTTCAGGAAGACCTGAACGATTCGGAAATGGACAATCTTGAAGGCGACCTTGCCAATCTGGATTGGTAATATCTCTTCTTTTTATATATTAATCAGTTCTTTCCAATTATTATTCATGGAAAAATCCATTCAGATTGTTGTTGTTGTCGTTGTTGTTCTTGCTACGGCCCTCATAATAATGATAATATTCAACAAAGGCATGGGCGACTGGATGGGCATCTTCGGCGACTGGGGCTCCAGAGCTGCCGATGAGTCTTCCTGCAGGCAGAATTGCATAACTTCATGTAATATGGGCACTGCCAGCTATAACGAAGGTACCATTGACTGGAAAGGAAAAATAAGAAGTTGTTCACAATTATTAGGAACAGAATGTAAATGTGGTTTTGGGCTTACCGCTGATAACAGACCTTAGATTATTATGATTTTCATCGCGATTTTTCTGGCTATAGCTGTCATAGGATTTGGTTACAGCGCTTATCTTGATTTGAGATATACAGAGTTTCCTGACTGGCTTCCTTATTCTATAATAATAGCTTCAGTCATTGCAAGGGTCACATACTATATTTCTTTTATGGGTTTCACAGAGACGGCTTTATACGCGATGATTCCAATGGCTGCTACAGGACTTGCTTTTCTCGGATTCGGTTTGCTTCTCTACTATGCGGGCCAGTGGGGCGACGGCGATGCGTGGCTTCTTGGAGGGATGGGATTTCTTTTCCCGGATAGTGGAGGGCTTTTGGTTGAAACAGGAGGCATCTCTTTTCCGCTTGTGATAATTTTCAACTTTTTCATAGTCTCACTGGTTTACATGATTTTTTACAGCCTGATTCTGGGTATGAGGAAAAGGGAAATCAACAAAGAATTTGTTAATATACTCAGGAAAAACAAATTAAAAATCGAACTGATGATTGCCTCATTCTTCCTTTTGTTTGCAGCTCTTTCATCTTACATGTATTTTTTCAGGGGAATGCAGCCATCTCTTTCGATGATAATGTTTCCGTTTTTCATATCATTTATGATTATATTTTTCCATTATGGAAAGGCCGTTGAGAAAGAGGCATTCAAAAAACAGATTGACGTCAAAGATCTTCGGGAGGGCGATGTCATAATGGACGGCAAATGGGTTGGAGTTACCGAAGAGGACATCGGGAAACTCCAGAAGAAAGGCGGAAAGATATGGATTAAGGAAGGGGTAAGATTCGCTCCTGTTTTTATAATAACAATTCTTGTGACACTGTTTTTAGGTAATGTTATAATGTACATTATGTTCTGATTACCATATGCTAATCAGTATATCTGCATCTTCACCGGACTCCCAGATTTCTCTTTTGAATGTAAGTGAATAGACATTCCTGTTCTGGGGGATTGGTATCCCATATTCAAATGTATCCGAGTCCGTTGTAATTTCTAAATTGAAATCTTCTGCGATGTCTATAAGGCTTTTGAACTGGTAATATGTATAAGAGTCCATCTGATCCATCAGGAACCGAGAAATCATGAACGTTTTCTCTTCTGCCCAAGGTATCACCTTTGTCTGGTTTTCTGCAGAATGGAATGTTGTTCTTGTGCAGTTTAAAGGCAGGGGAGCCGCTGCATATTTTACATAAAAGTTATATTCCCTGCCTTCGTAGAAATCGGACCGCCAGTAAATGGAGTCATCATAAAGCTCACAATCAAGCTTGTTTCCGCCAGAATCAAAGACCATTGAAGAGCTTCCTGTTCCTCCTTCCCATATGTAGTCAAAATATAATACTTCCTGAGTGAGGTCAGCAGGACTGGTGAAGCTTACAGGTATTGTATATGCATCGACCGAGATGTTATTTAGAATTTTGTTTCCGACAGTCTCTATTGTATACTTTTGTATATCTTCTCCTCCGGAGAAAAGGCTGTAATAAAATACAAAACACCATGATAAAATCAATACAAATATCGCAATTGCCAGTATCTGGTCGACGTTCATGTTAATAATTTGGGGGAAGGGTGTATTAAATTAGTTCGTAGAGTCGAATCGCTCTTTCAGACCATCAACAACAAAACATGCATTATGGATAACTTCTATTCCGTTCTCTTCGCAGAATACTATCGCTTTTTCAGATTCGGAGCCCGGCTGCATCCAGACTTTCTTTATTCCAAGTTCCTTGCATTCTGCGACAATCCCTTCTGTGATTATTGGAGGAACGAAAGTTATGACGACATCGGGGATTTTTGGTAAAGATTCAAGGCTCGGATAACATTTATCGCCTTCGATGGAATCGTGGTTTGGGTTTATGAGAAGAAGAGAAAAGCCGGAATTTTTCAGTTTTATGTATATCTTATAGGAATACTTATCTGGATTGGGTGATGCGCCTATTATTGCTATTTTATTTTTCCTGTTAAAAAATTCTGAAACGGGCATATATAATCACCGGCATGACAAACTTGAAAACGCCGTTGAAACCTTATATAGTGAATGGCAAAATTCTATTTTATTATGTCCTCCACTATAATTCAGAAACAATCACATATTATAAAGGTTATCTAATGAATGACTATCTCTCAATTTATGGATTATTCCGGGAATCAAACCTTTATATTAATTAATACACTATATAGTTAATTATATAGTTTCTGATTTGGCGTGGTGATTTTATAGCGGAAGATAGTCAAAAAAGCAAAAAATACGATGCTAATGACATCAAGGTTCTTGAAGGGCTTCAGGCGGTTCGGAAAAGGCCCGGAATGTACATAGGGAGCACAGGCGTCCGCGGGCTTCATCACCTTGTTTTTGAGGTTGTCGACAACTCCATAGACGAGGCCATGGCAGGCTTCTGCGGAAGCATAGATGTTATAATTCATAAGGACAACTCAGTGACTGTTATAGACAACGGAAGGGGAATACCTGTTGATATTCACCCCGTTTATAAGAAATCGGCCCTCGAGCTTGTCATGACCAAGCTTCATGCAGGCGGCAAGTTCGATTCAAAGACTTACCAGGTTTCCGGAGGGCTTCACGGAGTCGGTGTCTCCGTTGTGAATGCTCTCTCAAAAAAGCTTCAGGTAGAGGTTAAAAGAGACGGCAATGTCTATTTTCAGGAATACGAGAGAGGCGAACCCGTAACAGCAATGGTGACAAAAAGCACTGGGGCATCCCCTTATGAGACAGGGACGAAGGTTACTTTCTGGCCGGATCACGAGATATTCACGGAACAGGTGGATTTCCATTACGATATACTGGCAAAAAGGTTTCGTGAAATGGCTTTCCTTAACAAATGTGTGAAGATAACGATTGCTGATGAAAGGACGGAAAAAAAGGATGATTTCGAATTTGAGGGGGGCATATTGTCTTTCCTTGATTTCCTTAATGAAAATAAGGATATGGTAAATTCCAAGCCCGTATATATTGAAAGGTCTGTGGAAGATGTACAGGTAGAAATTGCCATGGGATACAACACCGGCTATCAGGAACAGATACTTACTTTTGTCAATAACATAAACACCGAAGAAGGCGGAACTCACTTAATCGGTTTCAAGAACGCCCTGACCAGGATAATAAACAAGTACGGGAAGGATAACAAGATATTCAAAAATGATATTTCCCTTACAGGAAACGATGTAAGGGAAGGATTATCGGCTGTAATCAGCCTCAGGATGAGGGATCCGCAGTTTGAGGGGCAGACCAAAACCAAGCTTGGCAATGAAAATGTCAGGGGAATAGTTGAAAGCGCCCTTTCGGAAGGTTTTGGGACATATCTTGAGGAAAACCCTTCGGAAGCGAGGAAAATTGTTGAAAAGTCTTCAAGTGCCGCTGTTGCCAGAGAGGCAGCAAGAAAGGCCAGGGAGCTTGTCAGGAGGAAGACTGTTTTTGAGTCCGGCTCTCTTCCAGGAAAGCTTGCAGACTGCTCTACAAAAGACCCTGAAAAATGTGAGATTTACCTTGTGGAGGGTGATTCTGCAGGCGGCTCTGCGAAGCAGGGAAGGGACAGGTCATTCCAGGCCATCCTTCCGCTGAGAGGAAAAATATTAAATGTCGAGAAGGCGAGGATGGATAAAATCCTTGGGAACAACGAAATCCTGACAATGATTTCAGCGTTTGGTGTGGGCGTTGATGAGAATTTCGACCTCTCCAAAATCCGCTACCATAAGATTATAATTATGACCGATGCTGATGTGGACGGAGCCCACATAAGGACTCTGCTTCTGACTTTCCTTTACAGGTATATGAAGCCTGTAATAGATGCGGGTTATGTCTACATAGCACAGCCGCCACTTTACAAGCTGAAGAAGGGAAAGACGGAACTTTATGCTTACAGTGATGAAGAAAAGGATAAAAGAATCACAGAGCTTGGCGGCGATGGAATTGGTATTCAGAGGTACAAAGGCCTCGGTGAGATGAACCCTGACCAGCTTTGGAGCACGACAATGGACCCTGGAAACAGGGTCCTTCTGAAAGTCGATGTCGAGGATGCAATCGAGGCCGACAGAATATTCACGATGCTCATGGGCGATAAGGTCGAGCCAAGAAGGAAGTTCATAGAGGATAATGCGAAATTCGTCAAGAACCTTGACGTCTGATATCCTCAGATTTGTAATCTGAGGCATGTGCTGAAGGTGCTTTTATGGATGAACAGATAATGGTCGTCCCGAGAAAAAAACTGTTCGGGGACAATGACGAAAAGGCTTTTAGTGGCTTTGTGCCTAAAGAAAAAACAGACTTCATCCATGTGATAAAGAAATCGATGGTCAGCAGGCCAAGAAAAGATATGGAAACAAATCCGGAATTCAAACAAATAATTCCCTACAGCATCTTTGAACATGGCGGAAAGATATTCATTTACAAGAGGGCCAAAGGGGGCGGAGAAGCGAGGCTTCATGAAAAATACTCAATCGGAATCGGAGGCCACATAAACCACCTTGAAGGTGACAACCTCATAGAAGGTATGAAGAGAGAGTTCCACGAGGAACTTGAATACAAAGACGATTATAATTATGAAATTATTGGTTTCATAAACAGCGACGAAACACCTGTTGATAAAGTTCACTTCGGTGTTGTCTTTATGTTGAATGGAAAGACTCCTGATATAAAAGTTGCCGAAAGGGACAAGCTTATCGGGGGTCTAGAATCTATTGGCAATATTGAGGAAAAAAGGGAGCTGATGGAGAACTGGTCAGCTTATGTTTTTGATAATATAAAGTCAAGGATGATATGATGGCTGAAGATGACAGATTCAAAGACGAGACTGAAAAGAATATGGAAGAAGTCGAGAAAATGGTAGAGAAGGACGGATTAGAGGAAACTCCAAAAATCCCGGAAAAGATAAAGCCCGTAAAGCCCGGACAGGTTATAGATAGGGTCATAGAAGACGAGATGAAAGAATCATATCTCGATTATTCAATGTCAGTAATCGTCGGAAGGGCCTTGCCGGATGTCTGCGACGGCCTAAAGCCGGTCCACAGGAGAGTTCTATACACAATGTGGGAGAACGGCCTTCTTCACAATAAGCCTTTCAGGAAATCGGCTAATGTTGTCGGAACATGCATGGCTAACTATCACCCGCACGGAGATTCAGCTATTTATGATACTTTAGTCAGGATGGCACAGGACTTCTCATTGAGATATCCCCTTGTCAACGGGCAGGGAAACTTCGGCTCGATTGACGGAGATGCGGCTGCTGCTATGCGTTACACTGAAGCCAGAATGGCTTCAATTGCCGAAGAGTTATTGAGGGATATAGAAAAGAACACCGTTCCATTCGTTCCTAATTTTGACGGTTCGACAAGAGAGCCTTTAGTCCTTCCGTCAAAGATACCCAATCTTCTGATAAACGGCTCATCAGGAATCGCGGTCGGGATGGCTACCAATATACCCCCACATAATTTGGAAGAGGTATGCAATGCTGTCGTAGCATCCATTGAGAATCCTGGAATTACCACAAGAGAACTTATGGGCCATATTCCAGGACCAGACTTCCCGACCGGCGGAGAATTGATGGGAAAGAACGGAATCCTGAAATACTATGAAACAGGACGAGGAAGGCTTGTTGTAAGAGGAACTGCTGAGATTGAGGAAAAGAAAGGCAGGGAAACTATAATCATAAAAGAAATTCCGTACCAGGTCAACAAGACTGCTCTTATAGAGAATATTGTAGAGCTGGTAAAGGATAAAAAAATCGAGGGTATAAGCAACCTGCGTGATGAGTCTGACAGGGACGGAATGCGCATAGTCATCGAACTGAAGAAAGACGCGAACTCTGACGTCATACTGAACAACCTCTTCAAACACACGCCGCTTCAGAGCACATTCGGCGTCATAATGCTCGCTCTGGTTAATAACCAGCCGAAGGTCATGGGCCTTCGGGAGATTATTGATAATTTTGTTGTCCACAGAAGGGTTGTCGTTAGAAAAAGAACTGAATTCGAGCTTTTGAAAGCAGAGGACAGGGCGCACATACTTGAAGGCCTGATAATCGCCCTTGATAACATAGATGCTGTTGTCGAACTTATCAAGAAATCAAAGGATGTCCCGACAGCAAGGCAGGGACTAATGAGCACTTTCGGCCTTACCGAAATACAGGCCAATGCCATCCTTGATATGAAATTATCGCGCCTCACAAACCTTGAACAGGATAAAGTGAGGCAAGAGCTTGAAGAACTCAGAAAGCTTATTGATAAGCTGAAAGCAATACTTGCCGATGAGAATGAAATTCTTAAGATAATCAAAGAAGAGCTTCTTGAAATGAAGCAGAAATATTCGGATAAGAGAAGAACAATGATAAATAATGCAATGGAATTTGAAGAGATTGATGACGAAAGCCTTATAGATGAGGAAGATGTCGTCATAACCATAAGCGAAGACGATTATATCAAGCGCCTTCCCATTGAGGAATATAGAATACAGAACAGGGGCGGAAAGGGCATTATAGGAGCCAAGACGAAAGAAGGCGACATAATATCAGACTGCTTCATAACAAACACACATAGCTACATACTGTTCTTTACTGACAAAGGAAAAGTCTACTGGCTTAAGGCTTACAACATCCCCGACTCAGGCAGATATTCGAGAGGAAAGGCCATAGTGAATCTAATCAATCTTGAGGAAGGCGAGACCATCAAATGCTTTATACCTATCAGGACGTTTGAGGAAGAGAAAAGCCTCGTGATGGTAACAAAGAAAGGGACCGTCAAAAAGAGCAGCCTGATGGATTATAGTCGTCCGAGGGTCTCCGGCATAAGGGCAGTCACTCTAAAAGAAGACGATGAGTTAAGGGACGCCTTCATAACAGACGGCCACAGCGATATAATGATAGCGACAAAGAGCGGTCTCTGCACACGCTTTGATGAATCCGAGGCAAGGGAAATCGGAAGGACAGGTTCCGGTGTCCGCGGAATCAGACTTTCCGAAGGTGACGAAGTCGTCGGAGCATGCACATCTGACATCACGAAATCCCTTCTGACCATGACAGAGAACGGCTACGGAAAGAGGACAGAGTTCACGGAATACAACACCATCCACAGGGGAGGGAAGGGCGTCATAAACATAAAGACTACTGACAGGAACGGGAATGTTGTCTATATCAAGCCTGTCCTTGACACAGACGAGATTCTTGTCATGACAAAGAACGGCCAGGCGATAAGGATTCCAGTTGAACAGATATCGAAAATAGGAAGAAACACCCAGGGAGTCCGCATAATGAAGCTCGATGAAGGTGATAAAGTCGTCTCTTTCACAAGATTCGAAAAGATGGACGGAGATGAAGAAACCGAAAATTCTGAACCCTCTACAATTGAAAAGTCTGAATAGATGTCCCTTTTTTTATTATTTCATTTCTTTTTTGCGGTTTTCTGAAGCTCGTCAATCTTTCTTGCGACTTCTTTTTTCATCTGTGCGGACTGGTCTTTCTTTGAATATTTGTCTATCTTAACCGCAAGGCTGATTTTGGATGCGAGCAATCTTGCAACTTTTCCGCGTATCGCTTTTGGCGAGTTCTGCACATAAGGGTGCAGGAAAAGAACGCCGTATTTCGGGGCTCTGCCTTGTCCCTTCAGATGCCTGAACAAAGCTCTCTCTGCTCCCAGAAGCTGTATTGTTGAGGAAGGCATCTTGGCCATTCTTTCAATTCCGCCAGCAAGCGAAATCATTCTTGCAGTGATTATGGGCGTTGCAATGGCGGATGCATTAGGGGCGATTTCTGTTGCGAGCTTCTCGACATACTGTGATAATTTTTCCTTTGTCTGGTACATTATCTTCATCGTCTCGGCAAAATCCGAAATCGCTTTGATGTCGTTGCTGTCAAAATCCATGCCTGCGGATTTCTTTGCTATTTCAGAGAGCTTGTCTTCCCTGAAGTTCTCCCTTGTTCCGTATTTTGCGACGAGTTCTATGAATTTCTGGTGGTCTGCAACACTCTTTGTTAACTCTGGGAAGTAAAGCCCATACCATTCGCGAATATGCTCGGATATGGTATTCATGTTCTCCTCAATGCTGTCATATGTGTTGACAACCTGAATCAGTATTATGTCTTTCTTGGTCTGCCTCAGCTTCTTTTTTGAAAGCTCAATATTGACCTTTGTCAGCATCTGGTTAATCTCTGCCTGGCTGTTGGTCCATTTAAGGTCTATTGCAAGCTTCCTGAATTCGTCTCTCAGAATCTGCTGGGCCGGATTGTCTTCCTTCTGGATGCATGAAATACCTTCTATCTGGTCTGCCTTGTCCCAGACGACTTCCTGTGCCCCGCTTTCCTTGAGCTCCTCGACAATTTCCCTTTCTTCGGATGTTATTTCCTTCCTATCGGCTTCAGCAAGCCTGTCGGAAATGAGTTCGACGTCTTTTGGGAAGAGCTTGTAAAGCAGAATATTCTTATCCTTATCAAAGGCAAAGCTTCCGATAAGGCACGTAGCAACATAAATTCTCATTTTAACACCTAAATCTGATAGTATATAGAAAAAGAATTATTTAAAAGGTATCAGAAAGTGATGTGCTTATCCTGTTCATCCACTTCTATTAGTTTCCTTAAAAGAGTGGAAGGGTCCGAGTGCCTGAATATTTTTGCCCTGCTCCTTTCAGAATCCGCAAGAAGGGCGTCTATTGAACTGTTTGTTATTCCTCCGCTTCCTTCCAGGATTCCTATTGCTTTCCCGGCATCAAGAGCAATGGCAAATTCGGCCATTGTTCCCAGACTGCCCCCGACTATAATCACTACATCACAGCTTGCTACCGCATATATGCTCCTATACTTGGCTGACATGGCAATATCATCCTTATACTCGAATTCAGGTGACAGAAAAATCATCTGTGTATAGCCTTCGGTTGGGTAATTGAACTTCGTTACATGGTCATGAAGGTCTGTAGCCGGCGAGAATCCAACTATCCTTCCGCCGGAGCTGTAAGCTCCCATTACAGCTTCATGCGGTATCCCTGAGCAGGCTCCAGTAACCAGTGTATGCCCGCTCTTTGCAATTTCCGAACCGAGCCTTCTCGCGCTCGTCCGGACTGTTTCTTTCATATCATTAGAAGATGAGCCGAAAATTCCTATTTTCATATCTATATAGATAAAGTCAAAAAATTTAAACAGTACCTTGTAACTGCGTAAACGTATTTAAGAGTTATTCGACAAAAACAATGTTATGAGTAATTGCTGCTCAATGTGGGGAACAAAGAAGTCTATGTCAGACCTCATTATTGGCTGCAATGCATATCACGTTCTCTGCGGCGTAAAGTGCTGAACGGCATTTGATTCGTTCTGCTTTCTTTCTGATTCGCCGTGGAGAATAAGCGATATTATTTTTGTGCTTTCTGCCGGTGATTCAGTACGTCGTCGTAGCGGATAAAGGAGAGGTGAAAATGGAATGCGACTTGGCAGTAAAAGATGACCGGAAACCTTTGGTCAGGGTAACAAGGTCTGTATATGATAAAATAAGGTCAGTGGAAACGGATTACCGGTTGCTTTCAACAAAGACTACAAAGGATAAAAATGCTAACTGGGGCGACCCCGTTTATGGGGAATGGTCGATATATTAGGTGATTTTATGATGAGAAGGGATAAAAACTTATTAGGTCTTGAAGACATGGACGAATTCATGGCCTTAAGGATTTCCATAGAAGATGAGAGTAAGGCGTTTGCGGGATGAGATGATTCGGCCTTTAAACGATTTACAGAAACTTAATTAGAGGAGAGGTTTTCAATGTATCTATCACGGACCATATATGGCTCAAATGTCGGCCAGGTTGGTTGTTTAACGGCCAAAGGCAGATTGGCTGGGCAGTTCGCTCATAACGTGGTAGAGCGCTTTAGAAAAGACTTCGCTAATGAAGATTATATAACACTTAAATTCGGAGATGTCGGAAACGGCAGAGTAACTTCAGATTATAGTCACGAAATATTCCTCAATCTTATAACCGGTAGCAGGGCACATATAATTGATAAAAACAAGAAAAAAATTCTGTCAGGATGCCTTTATAATGGAGAATACTCAGATGGTATTGAAGAAGTTAATTTTTTTCATCCACATGACTGGGCTAACAGTGTCATAAAAAATATTATCAAAGCTACAAAAGAAGATAGTTATAATAGAATAATTGCTCCTGTACGTAGCATAGATTTTCATAACAGAAGGAAACCCGGCGAAATTTCAATTGTATACAGCAGTCCGTTTATTTTAGGAGGCGGATATTCTGAAGAATCAATAATAGCTTTGCCTCCTTTTATGGAAGTTTCCAGAAAGACAGGGCAACAGGCTCGTTTCGTATTTAATCTGAAACACGTTTCAGAAGCTGAAGAGCGTTCTTTTATATAAAAATTCTGTTGCGTTCACAGAATTTCCATAACGTAAGATTAATTTTGTTTTTTGTTAGTAACAAAACTATTTAAAAGTTTAAATTATTTATCATCAATAAATGGCAACGTGTTAGACATGGAAGGCTCTATTAAATATGTAATTCATGGAATTTCCGGCCTCACTGGCAGGCCCTGTTACGTAGCTCAGGGCGGTTTTTTTCATAAAAATACATATACTGAAACCCCTACGTTTGAATACGAAAGAGCAAAAGAAATAGTCAATGATTTGGCTTCTAGAAGATTCACAGAACCGTATCCACAGTTCGGTCCGAGGACATGTGCAAGGCTATTAAAAGCCAGACTAAAGATGTTTGGAGGCAAATACGGCTATGGTCTTCCCCTAAAAACTGAAGAGGCTTATATAAGAAAGGTCTCGGAATCCAACCATGGCTCCTGGCATTTGCAGAATGTATTTTCCGTCATTCCTGTATTGGTTGATAATGACGGTAGGAGGGTAAAGGAGTTCAAACCTATACCTTACAAGCAGTTTATGGGTTCTAAAAATAGAAGCGAATTAAAAATAAGACATCTCGGAGGTTTTGCACGCCGGCTTTTTGAAGAAACCAACGAAAAATACAATTATCACAGCTATACATCCTGATTGGTATTAACATATTTAAATCATCACTCTAAAATAGTAATATGGTTGAAAACGGGGGTTTAGGATATTGTCCTTTTGAAGTTTTATTGTTAGGTAGAAATGGATTGCCTGAAGTATGTGGATGTGGAAGTGGGAACGATGTTTATAATCTGGATATTGTTAACTATGAAGGACATAATAATGTGAGTCCAGAAGCAGCGATTAAAGCGGCCGGTCTCAAACAAGCGATAATCAGATGCAATGATTGTAATGCAGGGCGTACAGTTACTGAAAAAAAATTAGGGAATTTGCGATGGTATACACCAAGGAACTGATAAACTCAAGGTAAGAACTTCTTCTCTTCAATCTTCTTCGGAAGGTATTCCTTAGAGATGTACTTTATTCCTTTCGCTGAAAGTGCTTCAAGCTCTAATTTGAAGTCAGATTTGAGCATATGTTCCAGCTCTTTTTGCCATTCCTTCGGCTTGAACCAGACATATTTCATGAGCTCATTTATCCTTTTCTGATCTTCCTTTGTCAGTTTGATAGAGACTGTTCTTGGTATGTCAAACTCCGTCAGGTCCTGAGTGGTAAGTCCCAAAAACTTGGCTCCGGGAGTTCCGAGCCTGTCCGACAAAAACGACAGGTTAATTGAACCCTGCTTGATAACCGAATAAATGTAATATCCCCAAGGATCAGCATCGGCAATGACGTAGACAGGGAGCTTCTGTTCGGTGTTAAGCCTGTTAATAAGGCGTCTTGTGCCTCTTGCGGCCTGGCCCTTCCCGGTTATTATTATGCAGTTATGGTCTCTCCAGAACTTGTCTTCATTCAGACGCTGCCAGACTGCATCTTTCTCTATGACAAGAACATAATCTGCCGAAACGTCCTCAAAGTTTATCACTTCAGGCTCGACATTGCTTGGTATAGCCCATCCGGAAGAGCCCATCTTCCTGCAGTTGATAAGGTCCCCGCTGTCATTTATCATTATTCCGCCTGCAAGATAGCCTTTCCTGTCTGTTTTCAGGTTGAGCTCTTCCCTGAGCGTGTTAAGGGTGGCTTCAAGATCCTCTATTATCGGATCCGATTCAGACTGCTCATCAAAAGTGTTCTCATGCGTTCCCTTTATCGTGTGCTTTAAAGCGTAATAAAGATCCCTGACAGAGGTCGTTACACCCTGGTCTATTATCTTTTTGCATTCATTGGCAACAAGAATTGTCTGCATGAATTTTTTCGTATGAGACATGTTCATGTATGTTCTGGAGCTTGTTCTGTCGCCCATTTTTATGAGCTTTTCGTCCTCATCAAAGTAGACGTTGGAAAGTGTCCTTACAGGAAGCTCTATTGAAGGGTTTTTCTTCGCATAAATCTGCTCTACAATTTCTTTAGCCATCTTCCTTAGGTTCTTTTCCATCTCTTTGCTCATCGATATCTCCCCATCGCCATTTTATCATTTCCATCATGGCCTTCTCTATCTTTGCTCTCTCCTCACCGGAAAGGTTGGAAAGAGCCGTAGCAATATCATCAACATACTTTTCAAGCGTTTTTTTCCTCTCGTGGACTTCCCTGGCCTTTATCTGGCCTGAAAGGAATAATCCCAACTTCCTTGCGCATTCCTGAAGCGCGAGCTTTATCTCCTTGATAATCTCAGGATAAGAGGCTACTGCCTCCTTGGATTCTGAAGTGAAAGGAACCCAGACAGAGACCATGTGAACGAAGATTGAAATAGGGTCTTCTGAAAGATCTTTCGATGATAATTTATAGTTCTTCCAGTCTATCTGATTTACCGACTTTGTTATTGCACAGTCTCCTGCCATATATAGCAACGGAACCCTGTTAGCAAGTCTCATGACCTTTGATTCCTTAACAGAACCGCCGTAAGCAATACCTACTTCAATCTGGAAGGGCCATCCCCTATAGACGGAAGGCGATCTTACAACGGCATCGACCCAAATGGGATCGAGCTCCTTTTTAAGGCCGCTTATCACTGCTTCTGTGCCCAAAGGAGAAAGACAGTCCATGGGGGGGTTTATCAGCTTTACTTTCTTTATGGCCTTTATTAACTTCTCAAAGTCCTCGTGAGTGAGGCTTTTTGGTTTTGTTTTTGGGTCGACTCCGGCCTTGCTGCAAATATCTCCGGCAGTTACCTTTCCGACACGGGTGAAATCTTCAATAAAGAAATTCTCGACAGTCCTTGCGACTGTCTGATGGGCCATTCTTGACAAGATGCCAATCTCAACGCCTTCCAGATGAGGCTGTATGGCTTTAGGCTCTTTCGGAAGGAAGTCTATTCCCCTTTTGAACTCGTTTCTCCCGTTTGGAGAGTCAAAAGTGATGTTAGCGAAAGGGTTTGCTATGGCAGTCTGCCTCAGGTACTCAAGAACAGACTGCTTATGCTCCCTGTAAACGGCCTCCACAACGAACCTCAGCCTTGTTCCTCTCCATCCCTCAGTCTCCGGATTTGTGGATTTCTCGACAATTTTAGGCTCGTTTCTTCCGACCTCTATCCGAAGCTTATAATTATGAATATTCCCGTCGCCTATAGCGCTCTCGATAACAGTCGGCATTCCTGTCGTCAGCTGGGCGTAGAGAACCACACCGCTTATGCCTATCCCCTGCTGGCCTCTGGACTGCCTGTGGCGGTGGAACTTGCTTCCGTATAGTAACTTCCCGAATATCTTCGGTATCTGCTTCTCGACTATGCCTGGGCCGTTGTCCTGTATAATAATTTCGTACTTTTCTTCGTCAACCTGCTTAATCTGAAGGTAAATATCAGGCAAGATGCGTGCCTCTTCGCATGCGTCTAAGGCGTTATCGACCGCCTCCTTTACTATCGTCAGAAGTGCCTTGATCTTGTTGTCATAGCCAAGAAGGTGTCTGTTCTTCTCGAAGAATTCGGATATGCTTATCTCTTTCTGAAACTGGGCCATTTCCTCTGCATTTGCGCACATTCCCTTACCTACCCCGTAAGAATATTATGGACGCACATTTTTATTAATCAGAGAACTATAACAGATAATAACAAAAATTAACCTTCTGGAAGTAACAAAAAAGCATACATTTATAAAGCTTTATTCTATCTATATTGTATAGAGTGCGGTGTTGTTTATGAGTGATTATTCTTTCCAAAAGGGCAGCTATTTCAGGAAAAATGAAGCTTTGGATAATGTTTATAGCGGACTTCTCAGTCAATTAGGTAAAAAAAGTGGCGCTGGCGATTCTTTAAAAGCTCTGCAGAAAGACTTTGAAGGCTACAGAGTAATGGGTATTCAGGAAGGTAATTATGTTATTGCTCCCGTAGGCGAGCAGACGATGGGTCTTTTAAATTCTAAGGAGGGAGCAGCATTATACCAGAGTCTGATTATTCAGCTTCCGTCTGCAGAGATAGATAAACTTGGTCTAAAGAAAGATCCCGGTCTGAAGAGTAAATATGAGCCTATTTTCAAACAGATTGAAGAGGCGGCTCAGGCACAATCAGCTAAAGCGGCATAGTAATCTTGTTTTTCAACCCCACCACCCTCTCGGCTCCTCCCGCGAAAGCGGGGGGAGTCGAAACTTTACTCTAAAGCATATAACTGTTTAATTCAAACAATTGTTTAACCGGTATCGGTATGAAGGCCTTATAT